>CANRBC010000001.1 GCA_947628755.1 uncultured Clostridia bacterium
ATTGAAATAATCCCCCTTTGTTTTTTTATATTTTTTGTAAAAGATTTTATACGAATACAGTATAATATATAATTATCCTTTTTTCAATGATTATAGAAAAAAACGGGGAAATTTTGTTAATTTTTAACAAAATTTTTGTGTAAAATTTGTAATATATTTTTAATATAAGCTAAAATTATTTGTCCGTAGTTTCCCGTGCAGTTATTGACAATAAAACAAAATCCTCTATTACATTCCAAAGCTCGTCCCTGCCGTCTTTATTTTCGCTGCTGAAAGGAATAAGTATATCATTCTCATGCAGCTTAAATGCCCTTTTGAGCATGGCTATGTGCTTTGGGAGCTGACTTCTTTTCAGCTTATCGGATTTAGTGGCGACGATTATAATATTATGTCCGTAGTGTCTTAGCCAGTCGTACATCATAAGGTCGTTTTCTCCCGGCTCGTGTCTTATATCCACAAGCATTATGATTGCCTTAAGCTGTTCTCTCTTAAGAAGATAGTTTTCTATCATTTTGCCCCACTTGGCTATTTCGGCTTTAGGCGCTTTTGCATAACCGTACCCGGGCAAATCAACAAAATATAACATATTTTCAACATTATAGAAATTTATCGTTCTGGTCTTTCCCGGATTCTGACTTGTTCTCGCAATGGCTTTTCTATACACCATAGTATTTATAAGCGAGCTTTTTCCCACATTGGATTTACCTGCAAAAGCTATTTCCGGCTTGACGTCGGAGGGATACTGCTCCCTCTTTACCGCAACAGCCGCAAGTTCTACATTATTTACTCTCATTTCCTTTATCCTCCATATTCTGAACGCATTTTATTTTGAAAAAGAATTATATATAAATTTTTGTTAATAAATTGTCAAATGTATTGATTTAGTTGTAATTATATGGTATAATAACATTGCGGAAGTAGTGGTTTGCCCCTATTTTCTTGCTGCTTCCGTATTCGAGGTCTTTTGTTCTACTCCTCTTTTGTGGCCTCGATAAGAGAGCACCTTTTTTTAAAAGGTGCTCTTGTGTCAAAAACTATCCTTGTCTGTTATTTCAGCTTTTTAGCCAGTTCCTCAAATTTAGGCCTGGCTATTTTCAGACTGTCCAGAATTTTGGGATTAAACTGTCCACACTCGCCGTTTGTAATCATACGAAACGCCTCGGCAGGAGTAAAGGGAGGCTTATATACACGGCGGCTCACAAGGGCGTCGTATACGTCGGCTATTGCCACTATCTGAGCGGCAAGAGGTATATCGTCCCCCGAAAGTCCGTCGGGATAACCTCTTCCGTCGTAACGCTCATGGTGACTTCTGGCTATTTGTCTGCCGAATTTAAAGTAAAGCTCATCGTCGGTATCGCATACCGCATCTATTATTTCAGAGCCTTTGGTGGTATGGGTCTTCATTATTTCAAACTCCTCGTCTGTCAGTCTGCCGGGCTTAAGAAGTATAGTATCGGAAATATTTATCTTGCCCACATCGTGCATAACGGAAGCAAATGCCATAGCGTCAATAAGCTCGTCTGTAAGTCCGTATTCCGGATAATTGGCAGCGACTGCCTCAAGAAGCACTCTTGTAAATTCTCTGACCCTGTATATGTGCATACCGGATTCGTGATTCCTGAACTCAACAATAGCGCCCAGAGTATCCCACAGCTTTTTGTTCGTAGTCCTTATTTTGTCGGCTTGATGCTTTATTTTAGCCGTCTGCTCGTCCACAAGCTGCTCCAGTCCGTTTTTGTGCTTATAAAGCTCAACTATGTTGTTGATACGGGTATTGACTATCTGAGAATCAAAAGGCTTTTCTATAACATCGCTTACGCCCATGGAATAGCCCTTCTGTTTCGATTCGTTTGAGGTATCGCCTGTTATCAATACCGTAGGTATAACTTTGTCAATGCCATTCTTGTGCATGAAATCAAGTACGCCAAAGCCGTCCATTTCGGGCATAACTATGTCCAGAAGCACGGCGCATATATTGTCCTTGTGTTTGTTAAGCATGGCTATTGCTTCAATACCGTTTTCCGCTTTTATTATTTTATAGCTGTCAGAAAATATATTTTCAAGTATATCTCTGTTAATTTCCATATCATCGACAACCAACAATGTGTCCTTCATAAATACCACCTTTCTGTATAAATAATGATATTATTTAGCTAAATTTCCACCCATTTGTCCTTACCGGTATTCTTTGCCTCATACATTGCCTTATCGGCTCTCTTATACAGAGCAAAGAAATCATCGTCTTCATACCTTCTGAAGGTAAGACCGACGGAGCTTGTTACCGACAATTCTATGGTGTGGTCTATACTGATAGATGTAATTTCGGAGCAAATGCGATTAGCCGCATCATATATCTCGCCGGCAGTGCTTCTGTTGAAAAATACAGCAAATTCATCGCCGCCCATACGGCATATCTTTGCAAAGCTGCCGCAGATATTGTTGAGCATTTCAGCAACACATATTATAACCTTGTCACCCATATAGTGACCGTAGTTGTCATTGATATTTTTAAAATCGTCAAGGTCCATCATAAGAAATGCACTTTCTCCGTCGTCCTCAACTTCAAGGCAACGGTCGATATATTTCTTGAAATAGACCTGATTGTAAAGACCCGTAAGATAATCTCTTTCGGCTCTGTTTCTCAGCTCTATATATACGAGCTTTTCCTTATGTATAGACCTTATTCTGCCTATTATTTCCTTTAGCTTTCCGGTATTCTCGTCGGAAATGGTGTAGAGATTTATATTTCCCCACACAAAGTCTTCTCTGCTGCCTATTTTGATACGGCACTCAAACGCCGTGTCCCTGCCGGTCTCTCTGACATAATTAAAATTATTCAGAAGTACGTTCATATCGCTGGGATAAATCTTTCCGTTCCAGCCATCGGGCTCGGACGCCTTTTCTATCCTCTCGATTTCAACATACTTGTCGTTTTCTACGGCATATATGAAACATACGTCGTCTCCGATATGATAATTGATTATTTTTTCCTCTGTGCCCTCAAGTATCATTCTCATCTGAGAATTCTGTATGTCTATTTGCTCACGCATTTTTTTAACTTCGTTTTTCAGCAGCTTAATATCGGTGATGTCTGCAATAAACACATGAATCAAATTACCGTCAACAGAACCGAAGCATATTACGGAAACACTTCTGCCGCTTTTAGTTCTTAGCTTATGGTCGAAGCAGGCTTCCTTGGATTTTTCCAAAGCCTTGCGCAGAGCATTTGTATATACCTGCCATTCCTCCGGAAAAATAAGCTGCTCCTGAGAAAGACCCAAAGCTATATCCTCGTCGGAATAGCCTGTGAGCTTAGTAAAAAAGCTATCGTATTCAATTATTTTAAAATCATCATTAAGGTCTACGGTATATTTGGAATACCTTACCTTTTCCATATAACGCGTCATAAAAAGCCCCTCCGAGGTCGTCAACCTCAATATTTACGCATATTTTCTTATAACAGAACAAATTTCATTATATTTTTCCTCTGCCATAGCATATATGACATCTATATCTTCATTCTCCGGATATGACTGTACTCCTCTGAATATTTCAACGAGCTTCTCTATTTCCTTGCTGAAGGAATCAAGACCAAGATTTGCAGCCACACCCTTTACAGTATGAGCAGCCATAAACGCCCCGTCCTTATCCTTATTGTCAATAGAAGCCTTTAGCTTTGCAAAATTATCGTCAGCGGGAAATTTATGTAAAAACTTCGTATACAGATTGATATTTCCCATGAATCTGTTGAGTGCAGTTTCGGTATCTACGCCTATTGCCGCCAGCTCAGAAATTATTTCACTGTTCATAATATCCTCCAGAAATAAAAATTTTAAAAAGCATTTTATTCACACTTAGTACATTATACTAAACTTTTATATACATTTCAAGTGATAGTTAATATTTATTTGCTTGCGTAAACCTATATATTAATTTACGGTTGACAATTAAAGCATATTTTGGTAAACTATAAAACTGAAAGGAGGTTTACAATAATGAAAGCATCCGTATATGACCTTGTGTCCACAGCTCTTGTAGCAGCGCTGTTTTGCATACTAGGTCCTTTGTCGATACCTATAGGTCCTGTACCTTTGAGCCTTACGGGTCTTGCGCTTTATCTGTCCCTGTATATTGCAGGCTGCAAAAAAACACTTGTCGCCTATATCGTCTATTTACTTATAGGCATAATAGGTCTGCCTGTTTTTTCCAGCTTTTCGGGAGGCTTGGGAAAAATACTGGGTCCTACCGGCGGTTATCTGGCAGGATTTGTGTTTACTGCCTTTCTCAGCGGTATTGTTATTGACAGATTTTATAAAAACAAGCTGCTCTGTATAGCCGGAATGTACGCGGGACTTGTTGTGCTGTATGCCTTTGGCACGGCTTGGTTTGCTTTTATTAACGACAGCCAAGCTAATACAGTTTATGATATACTTAAGCTATGTGTGATACCCTTTATCCCAGGCGACAGTATCAAAATTATAATTTCCGCATTTTTAGGTCCTGTATTAAGGGACAGAATCAAAAAAAGCGCTTTATAGCGCAATTTTATATCTTATACATAAAAAATGAAGACGCATAAAAATGCGCCTTCGTTTTTCATATTAATATGTTCCTACTTCAATGCCTGTGATTACAACATCTTCAAGAGGCTTATCGTTGTCGTCTGTTTCAACGGCTGCAATAGCGTCTACAACGTCCATGCCCTCATAGACCTGACCGAATACCGTATATCCCATATCCAGTGACGGGTATCCGCCGTTATTTGTATACTCGGCAATTACTTCGTCAGTAAACACATCTCCTGCGGTAAGAGAGCCGTCGCCAATTTTTTCTGACTTGTCAAGCTCTGCAAGCTGCTGCTTGAAGGTATCTCCTATATCCTTATTCTGTACGATATAGAACTGACTTCCGTTAGTATCCGGACCGGCATTTGCCATACAGAGAGCGCCTCTGAAATTCCTTAAGTTATAGGTCACCTCGTTTTCAAACTCTGCGCCCCATATACTTTCTCCGCCCATGCCTGTTCCGTCAGGGTCTCCGCCCTGTATCATAAAGTCGTTTATTACCCTATGGAATATAACATTGTCATAATAGCCTTCCTTGGCATGAGTTACAAAGTTTTCAACAGCCTTCGGCGCATATTCGGGGAAGAACCAAACCTTAATATCGCCTTTGTTGGTGTGTATAGTAGCTATTGTATCGCCCTTCTGCACTCCCTCAAGCTGCGGAAGCTCTGTTACAGGCTTGTTCTCGCTTTTTTCAGCGTCGGCTTCCTGCTCCTCGGCAGTCGTTTCGGTGTCCTTTGTTTGGTCTGTGCTTTCTGCCGTCTTGCCGCAGGCTGCAAATGAAACTGCCATAAATGCGGCGGTAAGACAAATCAATAATTTCTTTTTCATAACAAAATCCTTTCTGTGTGTTTTTCTATTAACAATTATAGGATTTTTCATTATATTTTGACAAGTATATATTACATAAATTAATAAATTTTTAATAATTGACCCTGTTTATGGCTTTAAAAATACCCTCTGCTATTATATCGGACATATTTTTTATAAAATCCGGCTTTGTTGTGCGGAGCTGAGCAAGACCGTTAAATGACCATTTATTTACAATACCCGTTACGGATATATCGCCTATTTCACATAAATTCTTTGATACCCCTGCTCCGGGCAGCAATGCCCCCTCCCATATACTCAACGTGCCTATATCGCTGTATACGCCTAAAGAGGCGTCTACCGCTACAACAAGAGGCTTGTCATATATATTGTACAGCATTTTCTTTTTGCTGCTTATATTGACGGCATGAACAGGCATTTCAAGAGTACCCATTACATTTTCCAGTCCCATAGCGGTCAATCTTGTGCCTACAAGAGGACCTAGGGAGTCGCCTACCGCTCTGTCCGTTCCTATGCAGAACACAACGATACTGTTATAACAATCCAGCCTTTTATCTATATATTCCATTATGCTTTCGCACAACAGCTCGCTGCAGTTTTTATTATCAACAGATATATATTTCCTGCTTTTTTTATCCACAATACCACCTCTGTAATAATTATTGCTTATATTTGCTTAAATTATGTAAGCCTCGCGGACAGATAATTATTTGGTATTATTTGGCATATTTTTTTTTGAATACTTAACACACTTTGACAATATATTTTTAATGTAAATGGTACAATCGTACCATAAATTTAATTGGAAGGAAGTAATGGTATGACCAATGAAGAAGTAAACGCATTGCCAAATAATATAAAACAGATAGGCAGTATAAATGACGGGAACAGAATATATATGGAGGACTACGCCTGTACATATCTTGAGCAGTACGCACACAGCGACGTTAAGGAAAAAATTGCCGTGCTTGTAGGCAGAAATCTTACTATTGACAATGAAAATATACTCTTTATAAGCGGCGTGATACAGGGGAAATATACCGTTGTAAAAAACGGCATAACGGAGCTTACGGAAAAGAGCTGGCAGTACATAAACAAGCAGCTTAAGCTGTATTTCAAAGAGCTTGAAATAGTCGGCTGGTCATACATACAGCCGGGATATGAGGACTATATAAGCGAAAAGCTATGTGATTTTCAGAAAAACAATATTACAAAGGGCTTTCAGGTGCTGTATACCATAGACCCTACCGAAAATATTTCCGGCTTTTACAAATGGAATAACACGGAGGGCGTGTTTGACAGCATAAAGGGATATATCATATATTATGAGAAAAACGAGGGTATGCACGAATATATGCTCGAAAACAAAATAAAAGTCATAAACGAGGAAAATATCGTAAAGACAAAGCCAAAGGACGCCGGAGCAAAGGCAAGAGAGGCAGCCTCTAAAAGGACAAGCTACAGAGCCAGAAGAAAGCTGGCAATCAATCAGAGCAGAGCTATAAATCTTCTGGGCAGCGTCAGCTTTGTAATGCTCTTAGTATGCTTTATTATGGGCGCAGGGCTTGTACAGAACGACGAGAGAATAAGAGATATGGAAATGAAGCTGACAGCTCTTGAAAGCCAGTTTCAGAGCAGTCAAAGCGTATTTGCCCTCAGTAACGAAAGCACAACAGCGGAGATTATAACGACAGAGGCTCTGACAGAACCCTATTCGGAAGCTGTTACGGAGGCTGCTACACAAGTCGAAACAAAGCAGCCGCAATACACACAATACCGAGTCAAATCGGGAGATACTCTAATAGGCATAAGCAAAAGCACTTACGGCACGGCAGCCAGAGTTTCGGATATAAGGGAGCTTAACAATATAGCAGGAAACAAAATAATAACGGGAGATATTCTCCTGCTTCCGCAGTAATGGATGTAAAGAAGGAAATAGCAGCTGCTCTGGCTCATGAAATAAAAAACCCTATTTCAGTCATAAAAGCAAATATCGATTACATAAAATCATATTCAGATGATGAAATGCTCCCTGCCTTTAATGTGATTGATAAGGAGCTGAGCAAGCTCAACGAACTTGTAAGCAATTATACAACTATACTTCGTCCCTCGGAGGAGTATGAAAAAATATATTTGGAGGATATTATTTATGATGTTACCGATGAATTTGCCATAACATCGGAGGTCGAATTTTTATTTGATATAGAAGCGGACATAAGTATTTACGGCGATTACAGTAAAATATCCATAATGCTTTTCAATATGTATAAAAATGCCATAGAAGCCGAAGCCGACACTATCAAAACAAATCTTTACAGGGCAAACGGAAATGCCGTAATAGAAATAGAAGACAATGGCAAGGGCATGAGCAAGACCGAAGCCGAAAATATAGGCTCGCCTTTTTTCACCACAAAGGAAAAGGGAAGCGGTCTTGGTGTGCTTATTTGCCGCACCATTGCTGAAAATATGGGCGGTAGATTTGAAATAAGAAATAACTCTAAGGGCTGTGTTGCAAGAGTAGATATGCCTGTTGCAAGCAAATTTTCGGAATAATACAAATAAAAAAGAGCGGCGCATTATAAGTGCGACGCCCTTTTTGATGATTAATTATTATCTGGGGTATTTGATATTTGCCTGAGCAGCTGCAAGTCTTGCAATAGGAACTCTGAAAGGTGAGCAGCTTACATAAGTCAAGCCTACTCTGTGACAGAATTCTACTGAAGAAGGATCTCCGCCGTGCTCGCCGCATATACCTAAGGTAATGTCGGGTCTTGTCTGCTTGCCGAGCTTAGCAGCCATTTCAACCAGCTTGCCAACGCCCTTCTGGTCTAATCTTGCAAATGGATCTGACTCATAAATCTTGTTCTCATAGTATGAATCAAGGAACTTGCCTGCATCATCTCTTGAGAAACCAAATGTCATCTGAGTAAGGTCGTTTGTACCGAATGAGAAGAACTCAGCTTCCTTTGCTATTTCATCTGCTGTAAGAGCAGCTCTCGGTATCTCTATCATAGTACCTACCTTATACTTAAGGTCAACGCCTGCTTCTTTGATAATAGCGTCGGCAGTCTCAACTACAACGCTCTTAACAAAAGCAAGCTCCTTAACCTCGCCTACAAGAGGTATCATTATCTCGGGAACTATATTCCACTCGGGATGAGCCTTGGATACGTTGATAGCAGCCTTTATAACGGCTCTTGTCTGCATAGCTGCGATTTCGGGATAAGTAACGGCAAGTCTACAACCTCTGTGACCCATCATAGGGTTAAATTCATGAAGTGAAGAGATAATAGCCTTAATATCCTCTACGCTCTTGCCCTGTGTTTGTGCAAGGAGCTTAATGTCATCCTCCTCTGTGGGAACGAACTCATGTAACGGTGGGTCAAGGAATCTGATATTAACGTGCTTGCCCTCCATAGTTTCGTATAATTTCTCAAAGTCGCCCTGCTGCATTGGCTCTAACTTAGCAAGAGCAACCTTTCTCTGCTCAACTGTATCTGAGCAAATCATTTCTCTTATAGCTGATATTCTGTCGGGGTCAAAGAACATGTGCTCTGTTCTGCAAAGACCTATGCCCTCTGCGCCGAATTCCACAGCCTTGGCAGCATCTCTTGGAGTATCTGCATTTGTTCTTACCTGAAGCGCTCTGAACTCATCTGCCCATGCCATAAGCCTGCCGAACTCACCGCTTATTGTAGCGTCAACAGTCTTTATAGCCTCGCCGTAAATATTACCTGTTGAGCCGTCAAGTGATATCCAGTCGCCTTCCGTATATGTTCTTCCGGCAAGCTCAAACTTCTTGTTGGCTTCGTCCATCTTTATTTCGCCGCAGCCTGATACACAGCAGGTACCCATACCTCTTGCAACAACGGCTGCATGAGAAGTCATACCGCCTCTTACCGTAAGGATACCCTGTGAATAATTCATACCCTCAATATCCTCCGGTGAGGTTTCAAGTCTTACAAGCACAACCTTTTCGCCTGCCTTAGCCCAGCTTACCGCATCCTCTGCAGTAAATACTATTCTACCGCAAGCTGCGCCCGGAGATGCCGCAAGAGCAGTAGCAACAGGCTTAGCTGCCTTTATAGCCTCGGCGTCAAACTGTGGATGTAAAAGAGCGTCAAGCTGCTTGGGGTCTATCATACATACTGCTTCCTTGGGAGTTATCATACCCTCGTCAACAAGGTCGCAGGCAATCTTCAATGCAGCGGCAGCAGTTCTCTTGCCGTTTCTTGTCTGGAGCATATAGAGCTTCTTATCCTCAATGGTAAACTCCATATCCTGCATATCTCTATAATGCTTTTCAAGTTTATCGCAAATCTTTACAAACTGTCCGTATACCTCGGGCATAACGTCCTTAAGCTGGTCTATTGTCTGAGGTGTTCTTACGCCGGCAACAACGTCCTCGCCCTGAGCGTTCATAAGGAATTCGCCAAACAGCTTCTTTTCGCCTGTGGCGGGGTTTCTTGTAAAGGCAACGCCTGTACCGGATGTATCGCCTGTGTTACCGAATACCATAGACTGTACGTTTACGGCAGTACCCCAAGAGCCCGGAATATCGTTCATTCTTCTGTAATAAATAGCTCTCGGATTATCCCATGAACGGAATACAGCCTTTATAGCTCCCATTAACTGCTCCTTTGGGTCGGAGGGGAAATCAACGCCTATCTTAGCCTTGTACTCAGCCTTAAACTGCTCTGCAAGAGTCTTAAGGTCTTCGGCAGTAAGCTCTGTATCCAGCTTAACGCCCTTTTCTTCCTTCATCTTGTCGATAAGCTCTTCAAAATACTTCTTGCCTACCTCCATAACAACGTCTGAGTACATCTGTATAAATCTTCTGTAAGAATCGTATGCAAATCTTGGATTGCCTGTCTTCTTGGCAAATGCCTCAACAACCTCGTCGTTAAGGCCAAGATTAAGTATTGTATCCATCATACCGGGCATTGAAGCTCTTGCGCCTGAACGAACTGACACAAGAAGAGGATTATTAAGGTCACCGAACTTCTTGCCTGTAATGGACTCCATTTTGGTAATGTATTCCATTATCTGAGCCTGAATTTCCTCATTGATGGTCTCGCCGTCGGCATAATACTGTGTACAGGCTTCCGTAGTGATAGTGAAGCCCTGAGGCACAGGCATACCAAGGTTGGTCATCTCTGCGAGGTTAGCGCCCTTACCGCCAAGGAGCTCTCTCATAGTGCCATTGCCCTCTGAGAATAAATAAACAAATTTCTTATCCATTTTTGTTTCCTCCATAAATATTTTTGTGCAATATTACCAAAGTGTAAAAATCGATAGTGATATTATAGCATACTTTACAATCATTGGCAACAATTTTTTAAAGTTTGTTACTTTTATATTAAAATTCCATTTTTTCAAGCAAATAATTTCTTAAATCTGCTATTTTTACTCTCTGCTGCTCCATTGTATCCCTGTCTCTTACGGTCACGCTCTCATCCTCAAGAGAATCGAAATCATAGGTGATACAGAAAGGAGTGCCTATTTCGTCCTGTCTTCTGTATCTCTTGCCTATGGACTGAGCATCGTCAAATTCGCAGGGGAATTCCTTGGAAAGCATTGCGTAGACTTCAGCCGCATTCTCGGATAGCTTCTTTGAAAGGGGAAGAACAGCCGCCTTGTAAGGCGCAAGAGCAGGATGAAAATGCAGCACTGTCCTTACATCTCCGCCTTCAAGCTCCTCCTCGTCATAAGCCTCGCATAAGAAAGCAAGCGTCACTCTGTCAGCGCCGAGAGACGGCTCTATGCAGTACGGCACATATTTTTCATTTGTAGTCGGGTCGAAATAGTCCATTGCCTCGCCTGAATGCTCTGAATGAGCCTTAAGGTCAAAATCCGTTCTGGAGGCTATCCCCCAAAGCTCGCCCTTTCCAAAGGGGAACATATACTCTATATCCGTAGTTGCATTGCTGTAATGAGCAAGCTCTGCCTGCTCGTGGTCACGAAGTACAATATTATCCTTTGAAATATTAAGAGATAAGAGCCAGCTTGTGCAGAACTCCTTCCAGTATGCAAACCAGTCCAGCTCTGTACCGGGCTTACAGAAAAATTCCAGCTCCATTTGCTCGAATTCTCTTGTTCTGAAAATAAAGTTGCCCGGTGTTATTTCATTTCTGAAGGATTTGCCTATCTGACCTATGCCAAAGGGTATCTTCTTTCTCGTTGTTCTCTGTACGTTCTTGAAATTGACAAATATGCCCTGCGCAGTTTCGGGACGCATATATACTACATTTTTAGCCTCCTCGGTAACACCTGCGTGGGTCTTGAACATAAGATTGAACTGTCTTATATCCGTAAAATTGTGAGCGCCGCAGCTTGGACATGGTATGTTGTTGTCGTTAATGTAGCTCATCATTTCCTCGTTTGTCCAGCCGTCAGCGTTGCCCTCTATACCATTTTCCTTATTATAGTCCTCTATTATATTGTCTGCTCTGAAACGCTCGTGACATTCCTTACAGTCCATAAGAGGGTCGTTAAAGCCGCCTACATGACCGGATGCTACCCAAACCTCCGGATTCATAAGTATAGCGCAGTCAACTCCTACGTTATAGGGGCTTTCCTGTATGAACTTTTTCCACCATGCCTTTTTGACATTGTTCTTAAGCTCTACGCCCAAAGGACCGTAATCCCATGAGTTGGCAAGACCACCGTATATCTCTGAACCGGGATATACAAAACCTCTTGCCTTTGCAAGAGCAACGATTTTTTCCATTGACTTTTCCATTTGAGTTTCCTCCTTGATATGTTAATGTATTGCTTTTTTTTATTATAAAGTATCTGAGGGTATAATAAGCCAAAATATAATATAAATAAGAATACCCGTTCCGAATGAGCCTATTGAAAGTAATGCAACAACAAGTCTTATTATAGTAGGGTCTATATCGAAATATCCGCCTATACCGCCGCATACTCCCGCTATTATTTTGTTCGTTGAGCTTCTGTAAAGTTTTTTCATGGCAACTCCTCCTTAATATCTGCGCTTCATACCAAAATAGCCTTCATTTGCAAAGCTGTAATTTTTATCTCCGCATATTATTATATGGTCCAGCAGCCTTATGCCCAATGTTTCAAACTTTGTGGTAAATGTCCTTGTGGCAATATAATCCGCCTCTGATGGCTCGCAGGTACCGCTGGGATGATTATGGGCGAGTATAACAAACTTCGCCTTATGTAAAAGAGCCTTTTCAAGTACCGGCTCAACAGTAACACTTACCTCGTCATAAGAACCGCTGCTTATTCTGTCCGAAGCAATCAGCTTCTTGTTGGCGTCAAGGGAAAGCAGATACATTGATTCGTAATTCTGAGCCTTCAGCAATACCTTGATATACTCGGCAGCCGCTTTAAAGCTGTTAATAACAGTACCCTTTTTATAGTAGCTTTCCATATATCTTCTGGCTACGTAGGGCATCATTGAAAGGTATACCGCAACATTTTCAGTAAGCCCTCCGTGTATCATAAGCTCCTCAGGTTTTGAATTGAGAAGATTATGAAGTGTGTTGTACTGCTGCAAAAGTCTTTTGGCTATTGCCTTTGTATCCTTCATGGGATATGCGTAAAACAGCATAAGCTCAAGAATTTCATAATCCTGAAAGCTGTCCAGGTTTCCCTCTTTTATAAATCTCTTTCTGACCCTGCCTCTGTGACCGCTGTTTAAATTCTTAACATTATCCTCCATTATAAAACCTCGTCTATATATTCGGTGTATTCGCAAAACCTGTTGTCATATATTATATTGAGAAGCCTGTCTGCTCTTTCAACTGCAGCGGCAACCATTTCTCTGCTCAGAATATTTTTTCTTATGGCAGCGCCTACCTCATCCAAATCCACTACCTTTACAAAACCGTTGTCATATACCTTTATATCTATAAGCAAATCATTGAATATATAAGTATTTTCGTTTATTTCCGTGTCTATAATGTCACAGTACCAGTAAAGCGGTTTATCCTCATCGTCAAAAAATCTGCTTATTTTAAAGCCCTCGTCTATAAAATAGCAGGAAATGCCATGTGTAAAATCCTTTCCGGGTTTTAAAACATTCCATTTTGTCACTATTATGCCGTCTTCAATTTTAAGTATAATATCGTCCTTTAAATAAACAAGCTCATCGGGTATGTATCTTCTTCTGTAAAGTTTTATATCCCCCATATAAATTCCCCTTTATATTTTTTTCTTAAGCGCTTCCTTCAGCTCGTCGCTAAGTACATTGACATAAGTACCCTTTGCTCCGCCGGAGCGCAACTCCACAAGTCCTGCGCATTCCAGCTTGCGCATACCGTTTACTATTACGGGACGGGTTATACCCGTTTGCTCAGATATTTTGCTGATATTTACAAAGGTTTCTCCGTTGCAGGACAAAATCACCGCTTTTACGCCTTCGTATTCCTTTTCCGTAAGTCCGTTAAGCGCATTTACTGTAATATTGCTCAACATACGGGAATATCTGTTAAGCCTGTCGGCCTCCATTTTATAATAAATAATAACAGCGGCAATGCGTATATATCTGTAATTTTCATTGACTGCCTTGTCGCTCATATACATAGAGCCAAGCCTTCCCAGTGAAATACAGTTTTCATACCTGGAATTTCCGTATAAAAACCTACCGTTTCTATCGGTAAGCGAAATATGGGAACGCAGCTCTCTTTCCATTTCGGAAAGAAAGCTGTCGTAAAAATTCCTGCTGCTGACAGCCAATGATATAAGTCTGTCCACTCTGTCGCTGTAATCCATAATTGACCTCTTACTGCGCCTTGTCCTTCTTATTTTCCTTAGTGTAGTTACACTTTGTATTGCTGCATACTATTTTGGGATTTTTATTGCCCTTTACCACAAGGGGTTCGCCGCAAACAGGGCATTTTTCTCCCGTAGGCTTATTCCAGAGAATAAGCGGACATTCGGGATTGTTTTCACAGCCGTAATATCTTCTGCCCTTTTTTGTTTTCTTTACATATACCTTGCCGCCGCATATAGGACAGCTTACTCCTGCGTCCTCAAAGAGCGGCTTGGTATTGCGACATTCGGGAAAGCCCGGGCAAGCGAGAAATTTACCGTATCTGCCGTATTTGATTACCATATTTCTGCCGCATTGGTCGCATACTACGTCTGTTTCCTCGTCCTTTATCTCAACATTCTTTACCTTATCCTCCGCCTCTTTAAGAAGCTCGGCAAAAACGGGATAGAAATTTCTCAATATTTCCTTCCACTCCATTTTGCCCTCCTCGACTCTGTCCAGAGCCGATTCCATATCCGCGGTAAATTCATTGTTTATAACGTCGCCGAAGTTATTCTTTATAATATCGTTTACTATCTCTCCAAGCTCTGTGGCATAAAATACCTTCTGCTCCTTTGTAACATAGTTTCTCTGCTGAATTGTCGTGATTGTAGGAGCATAAGTTGAGGGACGTCCTACGCCTATATCCTCAAGGGTTTTTATAAGCATAGCCTCTGTGTACCTTGCCGGCGGCTGTGTAAAGTGCTGATCCGCCTTTATATCGTTTATTTTAAGAGCCTCGCCCTCTGTCATTTCGGGCATTGCTCCGTCGTCTGTCTTTTCCTCATTCTTTTTGTATACGGACAGATAGCCGTCAAACACAAGTATAGAACCCGATGTTCTGTATATATATTTTCCCGCAGAAATTTCAGCGCCAAGAGTAGTATATATGGCTGCCGGCATCTGACTTGCTATAAATCTTTCCCATATCAGCTTATACAGTCTGTACTGGTCTCTTGAAAGGCTGTCCTTTATCTTATCTGGAGTTCTGAGAGTAGATGTGGGTCTTATAGCCTCGTGAGCATCCTGGGCTCTTGAGTCGGTCTTATACTGCTTTTTTTCTCTTATATATTTTTCTCCGAATGTAGAAAGTATATAACCCTTTGCTTCCTCATAAGCCTCGTCGGCTATTCTTACAGAGTCCGTTCTGATATATGAAACAAGACCTACCGTGCCTTCTCCCGCAACATTTATGCCTTCATAGAGCTGCTGCGCTATTCTCATGGTCTTCTGGGAAGCAAATCCAAGCAGCTTTGACGCCTCCTGCTGCATTGTGCTTGTCGTAAAAGGCGCAGGGGGATTCTTGGAGCGACTTCCCTTTTTTACACTCTTTACGCTGAAGCCTTTGTCCTTGCTTTCGGAAATGATTTTTTCAGCCTCGTCGCCTGATTCAAGTTCGAGCTTGCCCTTGCTGTCGCCATAGAGCTTTGCCGTAAACTTCTTGCCCTTTTCCGTAAAAAGCTCTGCGTCTATTGTCCAGTATTCCTTGGGTATAAATGCTGCTATTTCCTCATCTCTGTCGCATATAAGTCTGAGAGCGACAGACTGCACACGTCCTGCGCTAAGTCCTTTTTTGACCTTTTTCCACAAAAGCGGACTTATTTTATAGCCAACTATCCTGTCCAGAGCTCTTCTTGCCTGCTGAGCGTCAACAAGATTCATGTCTATTTCTCTTGCCTCTTTTATAGACCTTTTAACGGCATTTTTTGTGATTTCATTAAATGTTATTCTGAATGTCTTTTTGGGGTCGGGCTTAAGGGCGTACAAAAGATGCCAGCTTATTGCCTCTCCCTCGCGATCGGGGTCTGTGGCAAGATATATCTTGTCTGCCGTCTTGACCTCCTTGCGCAGC
Source organism: uncultured Clostridia bacterium (assembly GCA_947628755.1). GTDB lineage: Bacteria > Bacillota > Clostridia > Lachnospirales > CAG-274 > CANPXH01. The sequence goes on from CANRBC010000001.1 coordinate 16,034, forward strand.
TTTGCAAGAAGTTCTCCCTTTCCTCTTATAGTTATATATTTCGGCTCAAAGTCGTTATCTATATCCACGCCCAGTTCGCTTTTAGGCAAATCCCTTACATGACCTACGGACGCAACTACCTTATAATTAGAGCCGAGAAACTTTTTAAGAGTTTCCGCCTTTGCGGGAGACTCTACTATTACCAGATATTTTTTACTGCTCATTATTACAATCCTCCTATAAATTACGAACAAATTTCTGTCCCGACAAACGTCTTACGCAGCCTTTCAGCTCCAGAAGCGTCAGTATAACCGAAAGCTCCCTTGCTTCAACGCCTGCCTTCGATATAAGCTCGTCGGCAGTTATAGGTTCATAATCTATACAATCATATACTATTTTTTCATTGGGCGCAAGAGGTGAAATATCTTTTTCTAAATTTTTTAATGATTTTTTATCTAATTTTACGCCAATTTCATCTAAAATATCCTGTACGCAGGTATACATTCTGCACCCGCCTGCTATAAGTTTGTTGCAGCCGGAGCTGTATTTGCTTGTAATATTTCCCGGAACTGCCATTACTGAACGTCCGTAATCTAAGGCTTTGTTGGCAGTTATAAGAGAACCGCTTATTTCAGCGGCTTCCACGACCACGGTCACCGAGCTGAGCGCGGCAATAAGCCTGTTCCTGTATGGAAAATTTGCGGCGGCAGGCTTTTCCCCGAGAGAAAATTCGCTTATAATACAGCCGTTGCACTTTATTTCGTTATAAAGATTTGTGTTGCTTACGGGATAGCAAACATCAGCGCCGCAGCCGAGAACGGCTATTGTCTTTCCTCCGCCCTCTATGCAGCCCTTATGCGCCATGGCGTCTGTACCCATAGCCATACCGCTTACTATTATTACGCCGTTTTCTGCAAGCTCCTTTGCCATAGCGTGACACACAGTTGCGCCGTAGTCTGTAATTCTTCTTGAACCCACTATACTTACAAAGGGCGCCGCATCCTTGGGATACTCTCCTATAATGTACACTCCCAAAGGCATATCATCCATCATTGTAAAGGGAAGAGGGAATCCTGCCTCGCCTCTTATATAGAATTCCGCTTCGCTGTGAAAGAGCTTTTCAAGCTCCTTATCCATATTATATTTATAACGGCTTCTTATAAGTATTTCCGTTTCCTCATTTGTAAGTATATTAGCCGCAGTTATTTCATCTCTGCTTGTATCCCACAGCTCTCGGCAGCTGCCAAAATACTCAAGAAGGCTGTTCTTATGCTCCATACTTATGGACATAAGCGAGTTCAGCCACATTATATAATTTTTCTCAGTATACATATTTACCTCTTTAATGCAGAAGCTTTCTGTCCAGATTTCTGAGCTGGAGCGCCTCGCTTATGTGATTTACATTAATATTTTCGCATCCGTCCAAATCGGCTATTGTCCTTGCTATTTTAAGGAGCTTATGATAGGCTCTTGCGCTGAAATTAAGGGTATCGAAGGCATTGTTCAGTATTGTCTTCTCCATATATCCCAAGGCACAGTATTTTTCTATCTGAGAGGCGGAAAGCTGCGAATTGAAGTGAATATTTTCATCTGCATAACGCTTCAGCTGTATTTTATGCGCAGAAATAACTCTCTGCCTTATATCTGCCGACTTTTCCTCTCTGCCCGTATAGGCAAGCTCCTTATAATTTACCGGTCCTGCCTCTACCTGTATATCTATCCTGTCCAGCAGAGGACCGCTTACCTTACCCATATATCTGTTTATTTTGTTGGGAGTGCAGGTGCACTTGTCCGAATAGCCGTAATACCCGCAGGGACACGGATTCATGCTTGCAACCATCATAATGCTTGCAGGATATGTCATAGCGCCGTTTACTCTTGAAATATGTATCTCTCCGTCTTCAAGAGGCTGTCTCAACTCCTCCAGCACATCTCTGTGAAACTCCGGAAGCTCGTCGAGAAAAAGAACGCCGTTGTGAGCAAGACTGACCTCGCCGGGCTTAGGTATCCTGCCGCCGCCTACCATTGCAGAGCCGGATATGGTGTGGTGAGGCGAACGGAAAGGTCTTTTGGTAATAAGAGCGCACTTGTTCTTGAGAAGACCCGAAACGGAGTAAATTTTAGTTATTTCAATGCTTTCCTCAAATGAAAGCTCCGGAAGAATAGTAGGTATTCTCTTTGCCATCATGGTCTTGCCCGAACCCGGAGGACCTATCATAAGCAAATTGTGCATACCTGCCGCAGCTATTTCAATAGCTCTCTTTACGTTTTCCTGACCCTTGACATCTGCAAAGTCATTTATATTCTGCTCTTTTTCTCTGAATAGCTCAGCTATATCCACCTTTGTAAAGGAAAGCTCGGCTTTGCCGTTAAGAATAGCTGCCAACTCGTTTATATTTGAGACTGCCACTACCTCTATGCCTTCCACAAGAGCTGCCTCCTCGCTGTTTGCCACAGGCACATAGCAGCGTTTATATCCCTTTTCCTTTGCGGTATATACCATAGGGAGAACTCCATCGACTGCCCTTACGCTGCCGTCGAGAGATAGCTCTCCTATAACTATACAATTATCGAGAGCCTCTGCCTTTACTGCCTTTGTGCAGACAAGAATACCCACAGCCATAGGCAAATCATAGGCAGGTCCTTCCTTTTTAGTGTTGGCAGGCGCAAGGTTGACCGTTATGCGCTTCATAGGGAATTCAAGACCCGAATTCCTTACGGCAGTACGTACTCTTTCCTTAGACTCCTTGACTGCGTTATCTGGCAAGCCCACTATTTCAAAAGAGGGCAGACCGTTGCACACATCTACCTCTACATCTACAATATATCCATCTATTCCGAATAATCCGCATGAGTGTATTCCGGCAAGCATATCCTTCCCCTCCTTTTTTGTTTGATTGTAGCACCCTTTTTTTCCATTTGCAACATTTTTTTACACAAACTCAAAATCTAAAGTCCTTGTTTCCCTGCTTGCTCTTGTAAGCAGAACCTTTACTTTATCGCCTATTGTATAGGTTTTGTGGAAATTTACGCCAATATATCTGAGCCTTTCCTCGTCAAATTCATAATAATCGTCAACAAGGTCCTTTACGGAGACCATGCCTTCAACCGTATTCGGAAGCTCAACATATATACCCCATGACGTAACGCCGGATATAACGCCCTCGAATTCCTGACCGACCCTTTTTTCCATATATTCCGCTATCTTGTATTTATCGGCTTCTCTTTCGGCTTCCTCGGCTCGCCTTTCGTTCTCCGAGCAATGTCTTGACACCTCGGTGAGAATATCCTTGTAATGCTCTGTCCTTTTCTCTGTAAGGCTGCCTTCAATATATTCGCTTATTATCCTGTGTATCTGTAAATCGGGATAACGCCTTATAGGGGAAGTAAAGTGGCAGTAATACTGAGCGGCAAGTCCGAAATGAGCATCCTTTTCGGGCGTATACCTTGCCTGCTTCATGCTTCTCAGCGCCATTTTGTGTATAAGCATTTCCTCAGGGCTGTTTTCAGCCTTTTTCAAAAGCTGCTGATAGCTTTTGGGATGAGCCGAGCTGCCCTTTAATGTATAGCCGAATACGCCTATGAATTCACGGAGCTTTTCTATCTTTTCCTCATCCGGTGTTTCATGTATTCTGTATACGAAAGGAATATCCAGCCAGTAGAAATGCTCTGCAACCGTTTCGTTTGCCGCAAGCATAAATTCTTCTATTATGCTTGTTGCCGTATTTCTCTCTCTTTTCTCTATGGCAATGGGACTGCCCTTTTCATCAAGTATTATTTTCGCCTCATCACTGTTGAATTCAACAGCTCCTCTTTTTTCTCTCCTTGCTTTAAGTATATTTCTGAGCCTTTCCATATTTCCGAACATGGGGATAAGCTCTCTGTATTCATCAATATATGGTGAATTCTCATTTGTGAGAATATCATACACAACGCTATAACTCATACGCCTGTTTACATTTATGACTGCCTTCTTAATATCATGGGACACTATATTTCCCTTTTCATCTATTTCCATTATGCAGCATAACGCCAGCCTGTCCTGTCCCTCGTTGAGAGAGCATATACCGTTTGACAGCTTATGAGGGAGCATTGGTACGACCCTGTCCGTAAGGTACACGCTTGTTGCTCTTTTGTAAGCCTCTTTATTGATAGCGGACTTTTCCTTTACGTAATGGGATACGTCAGCTATATACACTCCCAGTCTGTAATTGCCGTTTTCAAGTATATCCACGGAGACGGCGTCGTCCAAATCCTTTGCGTCCTCGCCGTCTATGGTCACCATTGTAACGCCTCTGAAATCCTCTCTGTCCCTTATATCCTCGGAGCTTACCGAATCAGATATTTTTTCCGCCTCATTATAAACCTCGTCGGAAAAATCGGTAGGTATATCATATTGATAAATAATGGAAAGAATATCGACTCCCGGGTCGTTTATATTGCCGAGTATTTTGGTGACAACGCCTTCGGGATTGCTGTTTTTCTCCGCAGCCTTTGTTATTTTTACAAGCACCTTATGCCCCGTGACAGCTCCCCTGCTGTTTCCTGCGGGAATATAAATATCGTCGCCTACCTTTTTTTCATCGGGAACGACAAAGCCATAGTTCTTTACCTGTTCATAAGTTCCGACTATGTGCTTAAGTCCTCTTTCCAATATTTTTACTATTTCGCCCTCTCTGCCTCTGCCGTCGCCTCCCGTTACTCTGAAAAGGACTTTATCCTTATGAATAGCTCCGTTTACAGCAGATGCAGGTATAAATATTTCCTCTTCAAAATCTTCGCAGGAAACAAAGCCAAAGCCCTTCTGATTTCCCTTGAATATTCCCTTATGCAAATCGTCTCTCAAAGGGTCGTTTATTTTGCCTTTTTTCGTAATTATTATATCTCCGCTCATAACAAGCTCGTCTATAATATGATAGAACAAATCTCTGTCTTCTTGAGGCACCTGCATAAATTCGGCTATATGCTTTGCTCTCATAGGCTTATATTCATCGTCCTTCACAAAGGAAAGTATGCTTTTCTTTCTGCGTTCATATAATTCATTTTCAGCGGTTTTCATGGCTTTCACCTCAAAGATATTTTTGCACCTCATATAAAAGTTATACACAACGAAAATGGGATACCTTAACGGTATCCCTAAAAAATTACTTTACAAAATTACTTGCAAGAATAAGTACTGCATATATAACAGCAACGATTTTGGTATATAACTCGAGCTTGCCCTCGTAGGAATTCTTTTTATTTCTGTCCCAATAGGATGAGGACTGACTGCCTGATGCCATACCGCCTATAGAGCTTGTAAAGCCTGCAGCCTGCTTCTTCTGCAAAAGAATCAAGGCAACGAGCGCAATACTGCAAATAGCTATTAATACGCATAAAATTATGAACGGAACACTCATAGCCGAACCTCCTTAAATCTCAATCTACATTATAATAACACATCATTATGTAAATATCAAGCATTTTTTTGATTTTTTGTCATAAAGATTACATCTTGACATCAAATTTATAGCCGACGCCCCATATAGTCTTTATACTCCATACGTCGTCTTCCTTCATTTTTTCTCTTATTCTTTTAATGTGAACATCCACTGTTCTTGTATCGCCTACAAATTCATATCCCCAAATCTTGTCCAGAAGAGTTTCTCTTGTAAATACCTGATTAGGATGAGCCGCAAGGAAGCTGAGAAGCTCAAACTCCTTGGGCGGAAGTGACATTTCCTTGTCATGGTAGGTAACAAGATAGGTATTCTGATTTATCAAAAGATTCGGGAATACTATTTTCTTTACCTCCGGCTCAGTTTTATTTTCATATCTTCTGAGCACAGCCTTTACCCTTGCAACAAGCTCCTTTGAATCAAAGGGCTTGACAATATAATCGTCTGCTCCCATTTCAAGTCCCAGTACCTTGTCAAAAACCTCGCCCTTGGCAGTAAGCATAATAATAGGTATGTTGGATATTTGTCTTATCTCTCTGCAAAGCTGATAGCCGTCCTTACCGGGAAGCATTATATCCAGAAGCACCATCTGGGGCGCATACTGCTTAAAGGCTTCTATTACCTCGTTTCCGGAATGGACCTCATAGGTATCGTAGCCCTGCTTTTCCATGTGAAGCGATATAAGCTCGGCTATATGCACGTCATCATCAACAACTAATATTTTTATTCTGTCATCATCCATTATCATATCCTCCGATTATTTAGTTTCGACTACAGTTACTCCCGATTCCCCTTCTCCGTACTGTCCAAGTCTGAATTTTTTAACTCTTGGATTTTTCTTTAAATAATTGTGTACCGCCGTTCTTAATGCGCCTGTACCCTTGCCATGAATAATAGTTACCGGTGAAATGCCTGCAAGAAATACATCGTCAATGTATTTATCCAGTCTGTCCAAGGCTTCGTCTGCCAGCATGCCTCTCAAATCCAGCTCGGAGGATATACTGCTTGTCTTGCCTCTGCCTATGGCGGATGCAAATGTCTTTGGCGTATAGGCTTTCTCTTCGCTTGTATCCAGGGAAAGCTCCTTTATATTCACCTTTATCTTCATAATTCCCGCTCTTATCATAACATCGCCGTTATTATCGGGCTTATTCATGACAATACCGCTTTGGTTGAGAGAATGTATTCTCACTTTGTCACCGATATTGAGCTTGTCCGGTACGGTATATGACGGCTTGCTGCTGCGTGATATTTTATCTCCCAGCTTATTCATTTTATCCTTAAGCTGAGTACGCTTGCTTTCAATATCCGAGGTATCCGCACCCTCTCTCTGCATTTTTCTTATTTCTCTGACAATAGCGTCTGCCTCATCCTTTGCATCGCTTACTAACCTTCTTGCCTTTTCATTTGCCTCTCTCAATATTCTTTCTCTCTGCTCGTTCAGCCTGTTCCTCTGGCTCTGAGCTTCGTTTTTAAGGCGCTGCGCCTCCTTTCTGTATTCCTCGGCCTTCTCCTGTTCAATTATAAGCGCCTTTCGGCTTATCTCAAGGTCTGTAATAACATCCTCGAATCTAACATCTTCTCTGCTGAGCACATTCTTGGCTTCATCTATTATATACTCAGGCAGTCCCAGGCGTTTGGATATGGCAAAAGCATTGCTTTTTCCAGGTATGCCTATTAAAAGCCTGTAAGTGGGTCTTAATGTCTCTACATCAAATTCACAGGAGGCGTTTTCCACACCGTCTGTAGAAAGGGCATAGAGCTTAAGCTCGCTGTAATGTGTAGTAACGGCTGTCCTTGCGCCTAAATCGTAGAGATACTTTATTATGGAAATAGCAAGAGCCGCCCCCTCTGTTGGGTCTGTGCCTGCTCCCAGCTCGTCCAGAAGCACAAGTGAGCTGCTTGTTACGTTTTCAAGTATACTTACTATATTGGTCATGTGAGAAGAAAATGTACTGAGGCTCTGCTCAATACTTTGCTCGTCTCCTATATCCGCAAACACATTTTCAAACACAGAAAGCTCCGAGTTGTCAAAAGCAGGTATGTGAAGTCCTGCCTGTCCCATAAGGGTAAATAATCCCAAGGTCTTAAGACTGACCGTCTTTCCTCCTGTATTTGGTCCTGTAATAAGCAGCGTATTAAAATTTTTTCCTATGTAAATATCCGTAGGAACTACGCTGCTTTTATCCAGAAGCGGATGCCTTGCTTTTTTAATATTTATATAACCCCTTGTGTTGAATTTCGGCTCAGTTCCGTTCATTTTAAGGGAAAGCTCGCCTTTTGCAAATACAAAGTCCAGATGTCCCAATATATCGCAGTTGGACAAAAGAGTTTCTCTGTTTTCAAATACCTTAGCCGAAAGCAGCGCAAGAATTCTTTCTATTTCTGCCTTTTCCCTGGAGCGAAGCTCCTTTATTTTATTGTTAAGCTGAACAACGCTCATCGGCTCTATAAACACCGTTGCGCCTGTGGAGGACTGGTCGTGTATCATTCCTGACAAAGCGTTTTTATATTCCTGCTTTACAGGAACGCAATATCTGTCGTTTCTTATGGTAATGACTGATTCCTGAAGCATATTTTTATATGCGGCTGAGTGTATTATGGAATTAAGCTGTTCTCTTATCCTATCATTGGATATTCTTATATTACGTCTTATTTCTCTTAAGGTATGGCTGGCATCGTCGGAAATTTCCGTCTGAGAAACAATACATCTTTCTATCTCTTTTTCAAGAGTATTTACCTTTACAATAGCGGCAAACTGAGGCTCAAGCACAGGGAAGCTGTCATTCTTGCTTTCGCTTACGGCATAGTCCTTTGCCCTTGCCGAAACTCTGAGAAAATCTCCTATATACATAAGCTCCTCAATATTAAGAGAGCCGCTGACATCAACTCTCTTGATATAGGGAACTATATCTCTGAGACCGCCAAGAGAAAGCGAGCCTTTCTTTATTATCATTGAAAGAGCTTCTGTTGTCTCCTTTTGCCTTAACTTTATTTCTTCCAAATCCACGGAGGGTACAAGCTCTTCCGCCTCTCTTTTGCCAAGCTCGGAGGAAGCGCAGCTTATAAGCATTTGAATTATTTTATTATATTCCAAAGTCTTAAAAGCCTTTTTATTCATAAGCATACTTCCCTATTGTAAATATTTATATTATTATACCATATTTATAATATAAATTGCAATATCTATTAATTTTTTTTGCATAAATATAAAACCGCACTTCAGACTGTCGAAAAAACAATATTATGACAGTAAATATGAATTAAAATAAAGAACAGTCTGCAAAAAAAAGCGTCGCAGACTTTAATCCGCAGGAGGAATTCACTTCCTCCGAGGACAGGAACTTTTCTGTAATTTAGGCATTTATGCCTAAATTACGGAAAACACGGCTGGTTCCTTCCTTAGCTAACTGAAAGAAATGCCAATAAGCATTTCTTTCAAGCGTGTCGATTTTATCGACACGCTGCGCACTTATAAACAAGCATAAGTACGGTTGCTGCGTGTCGTTAATTATTCTTTTTAGCAAAATAAAAAGGACTTAAGTCCGAGCCTAAGTCCTGTTTATAATTTAATTTGATATTATGGTATTCTTGAGATATTCCAGTACGGCATATATGTATTCGCTGTTTGTGGGTCTATGCTTGTTATCCTTACCGGGAAATCCCATTTTGGTATAAAAATCATTGCCGCCATATTTTTTCCATGCAGATTCTATGGCGTGTCTTATCGCTCTTTCAACCCTGTCGCCGGTGGTATTGTTTTCCTTGGCGATCCTTGGATACAAGACCTTGGTGACGCCCTCAAGAGCCTCCTCATCCTTATAGCCATACATTATAGCGCTTTTCAAGTATTTGTAACCCTTAAGGTTCGGGAAAATGCCTGTACTGTTGAGTATGGTAGAAACCTTCTGCTCAAGATAGCTGTCATTTATTTGTCTTTCAATACCACTTTCAACGACATTTCCCGTATTATACATATCCATAAGCCTTCTCTTAAGCGCATTTACATCATAAGGCTTTATCATAATATAGTCTGCGCCCAGTTGAAATGCCTTTTCGATAATGGCATCTGTCTTTACTGCAGCAATTACAATTACTTTCATATTGAGCTTTCTTTTCAGCTCGCTGATGTCTTCAAGAATCGTAAAGCCATCTATTCCGGGCATAATAAGCTCCATAACAACAGCGTCGGGTTTATGATGCTTTATACCCTTAAGAGCCTCGTCTCCGCTGCTATACAAGTAAATGTCCTCAACACTTTCATCGCCATAGAGGACGGTTTCTATAAGTTTTCTTTCTCTATCATTGTTTACAGCAACCAATGCTTTCATAAATGTCCTCCGTTAGTAAACATATTTTGTAGTTTTTTTTATTTCACAATGTTCTTATCAATATATAATATTATATCATAATAATAAATAATTTCAAGTAGTATATCAAATATTCATATTTTCTATAAAAATACCGTAGCCTTTTGTTGGATTATTTACAAAAACATGGGTGACAGCTCCTATAAGATGACCGTTCTGAATAATAGGACATCCGCTCATTCCCTGTATTATCCCACCTGTTTTTTCAAGCAACCTTTTATCGGTTATTGAAATTATAAAGTTTTTATTGCTGCTTGTATTATATCTATTTACACTGTCGATATGAATAGTGAAGCGTTCGACAATTTCCGACGTTATATTTGACAAAATGACAGCATCTCCTGTCGTAACGGAGCTTTTATAGCCTATGGGAACGTATTCTCCGCCTACTTCTCCCGTAATTTTGCCATAAATACCGTTATTATTGTTTTCCTCCACATATCCCAGTACGTTGTCATAATCTATTGCGCCCTGCAAAGAACCGGGCTTGCCCTTCTGCCCTTTTTCAGTATGGTCTATTGATACGCTTAGTATTTCTCCTCCCTTTATTTCCATTTCCTTTCCTGTATCCACATCGTTTATAGGGTGTCCCAAGGCTCCGAATTTTCCGCTCTCCTTATCATAGTAGGTTATAGTGCCTATACCCTGTGTGCTGTCGCGTACCCATACTCCCAGCTTATATTTATTGTCGTCATTTGATTTGACTGCATTCACGATACAGCTTTGCTCTGTATTATCTCTTATATAATCTATATTGACAGTATTATCTCCGTTGTTTACGGCTTCGGTCAGCTCTTCCTTATTATTTATGACGGTATTGTTCACTTCGGTTATTACATCGCCGCATTTCAGCATATTTTCGGCAGGAGCATAGAATTTTCCGTTTTCACCCTTGACCTTGCCTGTACCTAGCACAAGCACACCCTTTGTATCGACACATATACCTACCGCTTTGCCTACGGCATACACCTTTTTTTCGGGTGTAAATCTCAGACTGATGCTCTTAACGGGTATACCCAGAAATTTTACCCTTATATCGGCTTTGCCCATACTGTCCGAGCAAATTACAGCCTTATTGCCTATATTTACGTTTTCTGTTGCTTTTTTGTTGTTTACGCTTATCGTTTCTATGCTGTCCGATTCCAGCTCTCCGCTGAACGGCGAGCCAATGAACAAGCTGTGTTTTTCTCCTGCGGTCATATTTATGTTATCGGGTATGGCTGCATATTCGGCAAAAAAATATAAAAAAGTACATACATATAATAAATATGCAAGTCTTTTTGGTTTCATATCATCACCTCAATATTAACTTTTCCGAGGGCAAATTTAATATGCAGCACAATATAATCTAAAAAAGGAATTCCGAAATATGTAAATTCCGTAATTCCTTAAATTCAGAGGCTTTTGATATATATAATTTCCTCATCTGTCAAATATCTGTATTTTCCCTTGTCAATATTTTCCAGCTTCAAATTACCTATGGCCGTTCTTTTAAGCGTTTTTACAGGAGAGCCGATAGCTTCACACATTTTTCTTATCTGTCTGTTTCTGCCTTCATGTATTTTAATTTTAAGTTTATTATCCCCTATTTTCTCTATATATGCCGGCGCAGTTTTTCTGCCGTCTATTTCTATTCCCTTTCTGAATCTCTCCATAGCCGAAGCCGTAGGCATTTTATCGACAACAGCCTCATAGGTTTTTTCGATATTGTGTTTAGGATGTGTTAGTTTGTAGGTCAAATCTCCGTCGTTAGTCAGCAAAAGAAGTCCCGATGTATTGTAATCAAGACGTCCTACGGGATATATTCTTTGCTCAATGTCGTCTACATAATCCAAAACGGTTTTTCTGTTGAATTGGTCGTGGACAGTCGTTACGCAGCCCTCCGGTTTGTTGAGAATAATATATATCAATTTCTCCGCTTTTTTCACAGGCTTTCCGTCTACGCAGACAGCATCTCTTTCATCGTCTATTTTTGTACCGGGTATATCGGCAACAACGCCGTTTACGGTAACTCTGCCCTGTGCTATTATATCCTCTGCCTTTCTCCTTGAAGCAACCTGAGCCTCGGAAAGAAATTTTTGCAATCTTATGAGCATAATGTGTTTATCCAGCCTTCCAGTATTTTATTTAAACAGCTGCCAAGACTATGCCTTTCAATATCTTCACAGGCTACTATATCGATTTCGCCTACCTTATTGTCGCCTATATATACAACGCCCTTTCCTATAACGTCGCCCTCGTATATGGGAGCTTCTACCGAAATAGGCAGTTCGGCTTTACAGGTAACGCTTTCCTTTTCAGCCTCTGTCATAAGAAGCTCAAGGCTGTTTTTATATTTCAGCTCGGCAATATCTGTCTTGGCCTTGTCGACCTTTATATTTGTATTATCTCCCATTATACTATACTTTTTGTAATTATTAAAGCCATAATTTAATATATTTATTGTATCGCTCCATTTTCTTTCCTTGCCCGCAGCTCCCCAGCCGCTTGCAAGCACAACGGAAACAAGAGTAACATCGCCTCTTTTTGCTGCTCCTGCAAAGCAATGTCCCGCTTTTCCCGTAAAGCCTGTCTTTATTCCGACAGCTCCCTCATAGCTGTTAAGAAGTCTGTTTTTATTTGTGATATTATAGCTTTTCTTATTTGACGAAAAGGCTATTGACCTTGTGTTGCTTATCCTTATGAAATCATCGTTTTTTATGGCGTAGGCTCCTATAAGCGCCATATCCTCTGCCGTAGAATGATGATTTCCCTTATCCAGACCGTTAGGCGTTTCAAAAAATGTATCCTTACAGCCAAGCTCCTCTGCTTTTTTATTCATCATACCGCAAAATGCCTCTACGCTTCCTCCTATGTGTTCGGCTATGGCTACCGCAGCATCGTTTGAGCTTTGCATAAGCAAAGCATATAAAAGCTGCTCCAGCGTCAGCCTTTCTCCCTCCTGCAAATGCATTTTTACGGGAGCTGCAAGAGGAGGATTTTTGCCTACGGTAACAGTATCCTTTAAATTTCCGTTTTCAAGGGCGATAATTGCAGTCATTATTTTGGTTGTGCTTGCCATAGCCATAGGCTTTGTTTCGTTTTTTCCCCACAAAACCCTGCCTGTATCCGCGTCTATAAGCACGGCAGAAATTGCATTTACCTGTGGAGTATTTTCGGCGCAGCAGCAGTTTACACTAAACATCATACAGAACAAAAATATTAATCTTTTAAGCACAAAATCACCTCTGTTAATAGATTTTGCAATTATTACAGTAATATTCGGAAAACTTAATATTTCTGTAATTGACTTAATACTGTATGTACAGTATAATGAAGCCACAGACAAAGTAATAAAAATAAAGCGAAGGAGAATTTTTATGAAAAGAAAATTATTATGTACATTGGCACTGACAGGCATAATGGCTGTATCGGCTATGGCTGCACCTAAGGTAGCTATCGATAATGAAGAAGTAGAAGGCAGCGAGATAGTTGAGCAGGATGGCGTTGGCTATCTGCCCGTAAGACCTGTTGCAGAAGCGATGGGACTTACCGTAGAATGGAATGCAGCTGATAAGTCCGTTCTTATAACAAACGGAGGTCCTGTTTACATTACATTTAAAATTGGCGAAAATGCTTATACCTTTGCCAAAACAGCGCCTATGGAATTAAGCGGCGCTCCCGTTATAATTGACAGCAAAACATATATTCCCGCAGACGTTATTACAGACCTTTTTTCATACGAAATAATGAAAAGTGACGAAACCTACAATATAATCACAAAATATCAGGAAAGCACGGATGAATCTGAAGTCTCAGACGATAAGGACGAAAACGACAAAGGATTTGCCGATTTAGAGAAAAATGCCGTTGCAACCGGTACAGTTACTGAGGTAAACGACGAGCAAATATTCTTTGAGGACGCAGAAAGAGGTACTGTCATACTTACAAAAAGCGACAGCGTAAAGGTGACCGATAAGGACGGAAACGAGGTTGACATAAATTCTGTTGCCGCCGATATGAATATAAAAGTTGAATACGGTCCGGCTATGACAATGAGTATTCCGCCTATTAACAATCCCGTTTCAATAACAATAGAATAAGCACAATAAAAAAGGAGCTTTTCAGCTCCTTTTTTCTTAGTATAAGAAAACCACGTGATAGTCACGTGAGTTCAAAAGAGCTTAAGCGATAAAAAAGGTAAAAAAACTCCTAATGTGATATAATAAAAAAGACCTGCCAGTCTAAATAAAAATCACATTAGGAGGACATTATAATGAATGAACAAAATAACGTCACAAATAGTTTAGCACATACGAAATGGAATTGCAAATACCATATAGTGTTTGCGCCAAAATATAGAAGGAAAGTATTTTATGAAGAAAAAAGGGAAGCAATACGAGAGATATTGAGGACACTATGTCAATGGAAAGGGGTAGAAATAATAGAAGGAGAAGTGTGTCCGGATCATATACATATATTGGTAAGTATTCCACCGAAAATAAGTGTATCAAGTTTTATGGGATATTTGAAAGGCAAAAGCAGTCTGATGATATTTCAAAGGTTTGGAAACATGAAATTTGCATATAGAAACCGAGAATTTTGGTGTAAGGGATACTATGTAGATACAGTGGGGAAAGATACAAAAGCTATAAAAGAATATATAGCAAATCAATTAAAAGTAGACAGGGAAAGCGATCAAATGAGTTTATTTGACCCAAGAGACCCGTTTACGGGTAGCAAGTAAAAAATGCATGGCTGGCAGGCCAACAAAAGACGCACTTGTGCGTAGCCAGTAGAGATTAGGGTTATACCCGAAAATGAAAAACCACCCGTTTCACGGGTGGATTATTATTGTTATCATTTATATTTTTACACACCTAAATAATTGCATCTGCCCATAAAAAGTATTTCGCCGCTTTCATTATCTCTTACAAAGTATGTAAAGGGTCTGTTTATCGTTATATCAACGGTCTCCGGTTCGTCAAGAGAGCCTGTCGCCGTAGCGGTATAAGCCGCAGCGATTGTACCCCATTCAGCCACCTTTATTTTGCTGCCATGGAGCATAGACATAACAGCAGAATATCTGCCATCAAGCATATTTGTAAAATCGGCATCTGGCATAAACGCCTTTTTAATTCCAAGTCTCATAAGGATATTGCTTAAATCTATGCTGTTATCGATTTCAAACTTAGGTATACAAAGGTTTACTTTTTTGTCATTTATCATTTTTCCGATATATTTGTCAATGTCAAAGCCCGTATCCTCTGTCATTGCAATATACATACTGAAATTTTTGTCTTTATAATCAAGAGAAACAAGCGTTGTATTATCGTCTATATAATATTTTCTATCGCTTTGATAATCCCTCATATATTCTGCTCTGCCCTTTGTACCGTCGGCATTGACGAACACATCCTCATAATTTCCGTATGTGCTGAATTTGTTCATCCATTCGCCGTTAAAATACACAGTATTTATAAGCTCCATATCAAATTTATCAGGCAAAGCTATGCTTTTAAATTCGCCCTTTGTAGCTTCCGATATCCAGTTATTTATTTTTTCCCCTGCCTCGTTCATACTGACCTTTTCAACAACACCGTTATAGCAGTTCTTTACAGTATCGGCAAATACGGAATTTATATCCTCGCTAAGTATAACATCATTTACCCATACGGAGCTTGCCGTATTTATATTGATTTTTTCGTTTTCAGCATATTTTTTATTAAGCTCTTGGACATACTTATTGTATTCGTCTGAATTCTCAACATTTATCGCTTTGAGTATTTCATCCTTAGTTTCTCCCTTTGCGCCGTTGGCAAGCATAGCCAAAGCGGTTTTAATGCAAAAAGGCGAGAAAACATAATTTTTATCCACAGGCATTTGTCCGTTGAGCTTATATGTAAAATCATCACCTATATCGGAAAGAGCTATGCTTTTATCCCGGCTGTTCCATTTTACGGATAAATTATTTATTTTTGCCAGCTCTCTTAATGATACGTACTTACTTCCGTTTATTGTAATTTCCTCCGCCTTTTTTTCTCCTGTATTATACGCCGCAGGAATATATATATTGTTATCTTTATTTACGGTTTCCAATATATATGTATTGTCTTTATAGGATATTTCCGTTGCATTGACGACAGTAGACATAAGAATAGTTATCATACATATATATGCAAGCAATTTTTTCATATATATCACTCCTTTACATAAAGACATTGATAAAGCGCTTTTATAAGAAAAAATATATAAAATTAAAAAGGAGCTTGAAAGCTCCTTTTTATATGAATTAGTTTAATTCTGCAAAGAACTTAATTGTTCTTACCATCTGGCTTGTGTATGAATTTTCGTTATCATACCAAGATACTACCTGTACCTCATATAAATCGTCGGCAACCTTATTTACCATAGTCTGAGTTGCGTCGAATAATGAGCCGTAAGTGATACCGATAATATCAGATGAAACTATCTCGTCCTCATTGTAGCCAAAGGAATCGGATGAAGCAGCCTTCATAGCAGCGTTGATGCCCTCAACTGTAATGTCCTTACCCTTAACAACAGCAGTAAGAATAGTAGTTGAGCCTGTAGGAACGGGTACTCTCTGAGCAGAGCCTATCAGCTTGCCATTAAGCTCAGGGATAACTAAGCCGATAGCCTTAGCAGCGCCTGTTGAATTGGGAACGATATTAACAGCGGCAGCTCTTGATCTTCTTAAGTCGCCCTTTCTCTGAGGACCGTCAAGTGTCATCTGGTCGCCTGTGTAAGCGTGGATAGTTGACATGATGCCTGCCTGAATAGGAGCATAGTCGTTAAGAGCCTTAGCCATAGGAGCTAAGCAGTTAGTAGTACATGATGCAGCTGAAATAATTGTATCGTCCTTAGAAAGTATGTTTTCGTTTACGCCGAATACAACAGTAGGTAAGTCATTGCCTGCGGGAGCAGAAATAACGACCTTCTTAGCGCCTGCAGTAATATGAGCTGCTGACTTTTCCTTAGAAGTATAGAAGCCTGTACACTCAAGAACAACATCAACGTCTAATTCGCCCCAAGGCAGCTTAGAAGCGTCTGCTTCCTTGTATATTTCGATTTCCTTACCGTCAACAACGATAGAAGACTCCTTTGCCTCTACCTTACCATCAAACTTACCCTGAGTTGAATCATACTTTAATAAATGAGCAAGCACTCTTGGAGCAGTTAAGTCGTTGATAGCAACTACTTCATAACCGTCAGCCTTGAACATCTGTCTGAAAGCAAGTCTGCCGATACGACCAAAACCATTAATAGCAACTTTAACCATTTTTGTTTCCTCCTAAAAATAAAATTTTTTACTGTGTTATCATGCAGAGCATAATAACCCTACTGTTGACTATTATAACACAACTTAACCAATCTTAAAACAAAATTTAGGTAAAAATATAATATTTATTAAGTTCTAACATAAAATGGAAATGTTTTGTTAATTTTTTGTCAACTTTTACGAATAAAGCAGTCGGAATTATATAATTCCGACTGCTTAAAAAACAATATATAGTCGTTAAATATGCGTTATTTAACTATATGTTGTGCTTTTATCTGAAATATTCTACGCCTGAAAGGAATATTTTCTGATCCTTTTCTCCGGGTACATTTTTGAAAAGACCCTTTGCGTATCTTTCGGAATGACCCATTTTGCCGAATACTCTTCCGTCGGGACTTGTAATACCCTCTACGGCATATATTGAACCGTTGGGGTTATATTTTATATCATAGGTAGGCTCGCCGTCCTTATTCACATACTGCGTGGCTATCTGACCGTTTTCAGCAAGAGCCTTTATGGTAGCCTCGTCAGCCATAAATCTACCCTCGCCGTGTGAAAACGCCACCTTATGAACGCTACCTACGCTTGTGTTCCACAGCCAAGGAGACTTGTTGGAAATAATCTTTGTATCGGCAAGGCATGAAACGTGACGACCTATTGTGTTAAATGTAAGTGTGGGAGAATTTTCATCCATATCCCTTATTTCGCCATAAGGCACAAGTCCCAGCTTTATAAGAGCCTGGAAGCCGTTGCATATACCAAGCATAAGACCGTCTCTTTCCTTTAAAAGACGCATTGTCGCTTCCCTTACCTTGGGATTTCTGAAAACGGCGGCGATAAATTTGCCTGAACCCTCCGGCTCGTCGCCTGCGGAGAAACCGCCCGGTATCATTATTATCTGGGAATTGTCAATCATATTCGCCATTTTGTCTATGCTCTGCTCAAGCCAATCCGTCGTAAGATTACATACAACAAAGGTATCGACTATGGCTCCGGCTCTTTCAAATGCCTTTGCCGTATCATATTCGCAGTTGTTGCCGGGGAATACGGGTATAAATACTCTCGGAGCTGCAATACCTCTGCCCTTGTGCTTCTTTATGCCTATTTCAAAGGTCTTTAATGTAATATCCTTTTTGTCAAAGTCCTTATAATACTTAGTGGGGAATGTTTTCTCCAGCTTTTTGAACCATGCCCTTTTTGCTTCGTCAAGACTTATGCTGAAGCCGTTTGCCTTTATTACAGGCTCTTCAGAGGTATGTCCTATTATTTTGTAGTTATAGCCCTTGAACATTGAATCTATATCTCCGCTGTCATAGGGTACTTCCAATATAAATGAGCCGTATTCATAGTTGAATAAGTCGTCATGGTCAATAACAGCGCCTATATCGTTGCCAAAAGACATTTTGCTTACCGCTGCGGCAATTCCGCCTATACCTATTGTTGCGGCTGAAATTATCTTTCTCTGCTTTATAAGGTCGGATACCTTGTCAAAATTCTTCATAAGCTCTGTAAATACAGGCATATCGTTCTTATGATAGCTTGTTGTCAGCTTAACTATGGCGCTGTCTATGGTCTTGAATTCGGGAGATATTACATTGTCTGCCTTAACTGCGTCTACTGCAAAGGAAACAAGCGTCGGCGGCACATCCATATCCTTGAATGTACCCGACATACTGTCCTTTCCGCCTATGGCAGCTGTACCCATTCTCATCTGCGCCACAAGAGCGCCAAGCAATGCGCTGAAAGGCTTCCCCCATCTCTCCGGCTCTTCTCCCAGATGTTCAAAATACTCCTGGAAAGTAAGACGGCATGAACTGTATTTTCCGCCTGTTGCAACTATCTTTGCAAGAGATTCTATTACCGCATAGCAAGCGCCGTGGAAGGGACTCCACTTTGCCACAACGGGGTTGTAGCCAAAGCTCATAAGGGTAGCGGTATTTGTCTCCCCTTTAAGCAAAGGCACTTTAGCAGCCATAGCCTCTATTGGCGTCATCTGATTAGCTCCGCCAAAGGGCATGAGAACAGTGCCTGCGCCAATAGTGGAGTCAAAGCGCTCTGCAAGACCTTTCTGACAAGCTACGTTCAGCTTGGAAAGATTATCAAGCCACTTTTGTCTTATATCGCCGTTTGTAGTCTCGCCCACAGGCTTTTTGCCGGGAGCTTTCACAAGCACCTTTGAATACTGGGCTGCGCCGTTGGTATCCAGAAAATCTCTTGAAATATTTACTATATCCTTGTCGTTCCAGAACATCTTAAGACGTCTGTCGTCTGTAACAACAGCAACAACTGTCGCCTCAAGATTTTCGTCATTTGCCAGCTTTATGAATCTGTCTGCATCTGACGGAGCGACTACTACCGCCATTCTCTCCTGAGATTCGGAAATGGCAAGCTCAGTACCGTCAAGGCCCTCGTATTTCTTGGGCACAAGGTCAAGATTTATTTCAAGTCCCTCTGCAAGTTCGCCTATGGCTACGGACACACCGCCTGCGCCAAAGTCGTTGCAGCGCTTTATCATTCTGCTGACTTCCGGATTTCTGAATAATCTCTGTATCTTTCTTTCGGTAGGCGCATTGCCCTTTTGTACCTCTGCGCCGCAGGTAAGTATGGATTCCTCCGTATGCTCCTTTGATGAGCCTGTTGCGCCGCCGCAGCCGTCACGACCTGTTCTTCCGCCTGTCAGTATTATAAGGTCGCCTTTAGCTGGTCTTTCCCTTATTACATCGGATTTCTTTGCGGCTGCTATAACTGCGCCTATTTCCATTCTTTTGGCAACATAGCCCTCGTCATATATTTCTGTTACCTGACCTGTTGCAAGACCTATCTGATTGCCGTAAGAGCTGTAACCCTGTGCTGCGGAACGCACCAGCTTAGACTGGGGCAGCTTGCCCTGAAGCGTAGCGCTTACGGGTACTGTCGGGTCTCCTGCGCCTGTTACTCTCATAGCCTGGTATACATAGCTTCTGCCGGATAACGGGTCTCTTATACAGCCGCCTATACAAGTAGCCGCGCCGCCGAAGGGCTCTATTTCCGTAGGGTGATTATGAGTTTCGTTCTTGAACATAATAAGATAATCCTCATACCTACCGTCTACATCAACAGGCACAACTATACTGCAGGCATTTATTTCCTCGGATTCGTCAAAATTATCTAATTTTCCCTGTTTTTTAAGAGCTCTCATGCCTATGACGGCTATATCCATAAGGCATTGAGGCTTGTTTTCTCTGCCAAGGTCTTTTCTAAGGTCAATATAGGTCTTATAGGCGTCGCTTATTACCTTGTTATACTCTCCATCCTCTATTTTAACATCTGTAATGTTTGTGGCAAATGTAGTATGACGGCAGTGGTCAGACCAATATGTATCTATAACTCTTATTTCCGTAATGCTGGGGTCTCTTTTTTCCGTGTTTTTAAAATAATCGCGGCAGAAAATTATATCGGCGTCGCTCATGGCAAGTCCCAGCTCTGCCCTCAAGGTCTTAAGCTCGTCATCGCTTTTGTCAATAAATCCCGTAACCGTTTCCACACTGTCAGGGATATTCAGCTTCATTCTGAGAGTATCGGGCTTTTCCATAGAGGCTTCTCTTGAATCCACGGGATTTATACAGTAGTTCTTTATTTTTTCTATATCCTCTGCCATAAGTGCGCCCTTAAGCACAAATATCTTGGCAGCGGAAATAACGGCTTTGTCATCTCCCGATACTATCTGCACGCACTGCATTGCGGAATCCGCTCTCTGGTCATACTGACCGGGAAGATATTCCATACCGAACACATACTCGTCCTCAGCCATATCAAAGCCTTCAAGATATACATTGTCCACGGGAGGCTCGGAGAATATCGTAGTTTTGGCAGCCTCAAACGCCTCCTCAGAAATATCCTCCACATCGTATCTGTAAAGTATCCTAAGTCCTTCAAGAGAGCTTATTTCCAGATTTTCCTTTACATCGGTATAAAGCTGACTCGCTTCAATATCACAGCCTTTTTTCTTTTCTACATATATTCTTTTAATAGCCATAATATATTCCTTTCTATTTTTTGTCGTTTTCCAAAAAGCCTTCAAGTCTCATTTTCTTGTATTGTGCAAATTCTCCCTTGTCGAGAGCAGCTCTTATTTCCTCCATCATATTGTTGAAGAAATAGAGATTGTGTATAACGCATAATCTCATAGCAAGCATTTCCTTAGCCTTGAAAAGATGTCTTATATATGCCTTGGTATATCTTTGGCACGTAGGACAATGACAGTCCTCGGCAATAGGCGTATCGTCAAGCTCGTATTTTGCATTATTCAGATTCAGCTTGCCCTTATTGGTATAAACATTGGCGTGTCTGCCGTTGCGGGCAGGAAGCACACAGTCGAAAAAGTCAATGCCCCTGTCCACAGCCTCCAGTATATTGGCAGGAGTACCTACTCCCATAAGATATGTAGGCTTATTCTGAGGAAGATAGGGAACTACACTTTCTATTGTTTCATACATCTGTTCATGGCTTTCGCCTACTGCCAGACCGCCTATGGCATAGCCTGGTAAATCAAATTCGCTTATTCTTTTGGCATGGTCAATACGTATATCCTTATATATACCCCCTTGATTGATGCCGAAAAGCAGCTGTTCCCTGTTAATAGTATCCTCCATGGAGTTAAGCTCCTTCAGCTTGGCTATGCACCTTTCGAGCCAGCGTGTAGTCCTTTCAACGGAATCCAGCATATATTTTCTCTCGGCAAGAGCGGGAGGACATTCGTCAAATGCCATGGCTATTGTAGAGCCTAAATTGGACTGTATGCTCATGCTCTCCTCCGGACCCATAAATATTTTGCGTCCGTCTATGTGAGAGTTGAAATATACGCCCTCCTCCCTGATGTTTCTGAGAGTAGCCAGAGAAAATACCTGAAAGCCGCCGGAATCGGTAAGTATAGGCTTGTCCCATACCATAAATCTGTGAAGACCTCCCAGCTGTCTGACCACCTTATCGCCGGGTCGCAAATGAAGATGATAGGTATTTGAAAGCTCTATCTGGCACTTTATATCGTTCAAGTCCTCTGTGGATACGGCGCCCTTTATGGCTGCTGCTGTACCTACGTTCATAAACACAGGCGTCTGCACAGTACCGTGAACGGTTTCCAGCTGTCCTCGCTTTGCCATACCCTCTGTTTTCAGTAATTTATACATATCTGACCTCAAATTTATTAATATAAATCAAGTATACTACAAATTTTTTATATAATCAATAATTATTTGCATTGCAAGACGGCTTAAATTAAGATATACTATACTTAATCAAACAATAGGAGAATAAATATGAAAAATCATACTGTAAAGCTGCCGCAATGTCTTGGAATAAACTCAAAAGCATTAAATAATTTAATTACAAATAAAAGAATTTTTGCTCTTTTCATATTTATATCAACAGCCCTGTTATGCTCCGGCTGTAATAAAAAAGTGGAAGATTTAACTGTAAAAAACGATATACTGACTATTGATAAGCTCAAAAACGGCGACGCCAAATTTTATGATAATGACCATATTATCACAAATGTTGGCGGCAAGCTTGAAGTTATTGATTTCAACGGAGTCCAAAAAAAATACGATGATATAAGTATGAATTGGTTCAGTATAGAAAAATCAGACAAAACAATAGTATACAGCAACGCAAATAAAACTGTTAATATATTAAGACTGGATAATAAACTGAATGTAATAGAAAATAACAAAATAATTGAGTCGGACAACCTGCCAATCGACCCTTCCATAATCAAAATAGGCAATACATACTACATAACGGTAACAATAATAGAAGGAAATGTTAATAATGCCGACCCCAAAAAAGAAAACGGTGTATATACAGTCAGGCTGTTTTCATCACAGGATACCAAGAATTGGAGCTATATGGGAGATATATTAAAGGATGTGCATAATATCGAGGACATAGTTCCATATTATATTAACGATAAATTTTACCTATTCTATGAAAGAGAAGAAATTGACAAGGGAAATTCCTCACTTGAAGCAATATATTCAGAAAACAACGGCATCGATTGGTCTGAGCCTGTTGTGCTAAAAAAAGCTGACAGCGATAACGAATTGGGCAACGTATTGTATAACGGCAAAGGATTTGATATGTATTACAGCAGCGATATATTGAATAAAGGCGCATCTTATGACGGAGCTTCAATATATATAAGGCATTATGATAACAAGCTCAGGCAGAGCGGTGATGAAAGTAAAATTTCCGACTATTATGGGGCGCTTTTATACGATGTAAAAAAAAATAAAAACGATATACTTTTTCTATATACCGAAAAATATATTACAGAATCAAATCTTGTAATATCCCGTTTAAGCTGACACGGCAATTTTCTTGTATTGCCGTATACAAAAGGATACATTTTTATACACTTAACAATAAATTCAGAAATATTAGCTATACCAAAATAAATAGGAGAAATGCAATGGATAAATATACTATACAACTTACCTGCTCATTCGGTCTTGAGGCAGTGGTAAAAAGAGAAGCCGAAAGGCTTGGCTTTGAAGGCTTATCAGTTTCCGACGGATATGTGGAGTTTAACGGAGAGCTTAAGGATGTTGTCAAAGCCAATATAAGCTTGAGAGTGGCAGACAAGGTGCTTCTTGTAATAGGCAGATTTCAAGCCGTTACCTTTGAGCAGCTCTTTGACAGCACCTACGCCCTGCCGTGGACAGATATAATACCAAAAGACGCCAAATTTATAATAACGGGAAAGTCCTATAAATCCACTCTTTCAAGCGTTCCCGCCTGTCAGTCCATAGTGGAAAAGGCTATTATAAAGAAGCTGCAGACAAAATATAATATTGCACGTTTTCCCAAAACGGGAGCAGAGTATACCATACAGGCGGCTTTGCTTAAAAATACCGTTACAATAACTCTCAACACCTCCGGTCCGTCGCTTCATAAAAGAGGATACAGACGCGGTCAGGTCATTGCGCCTTTAAAGGAAACCATGGCGGCGGCGCTTATAGAGCTGAGCTATTGGAAAGACGACAGACCTCTCCTTGACCCTTGCTGCGGTTCAGGCACTATACCTATTGAAGCTGCATTGATAGGCAGAAATATCGCTCCCGGCATTATGCGGAAATTTGCCGCAGAGTATTGGGATATTATACCGTCGGAAATATGGAAGGATGTCAGAAAAGAAGCATATTCGGCTATCGACTATGATAAGCCTCTTAAAATATACGGTTCGGATATAAACAGACATGCAGTGGAAATATCAAGGGCAAACGCCGAAAACGCAGGCGTTGACGACTGTATTGAATTTGAATGTATACCCTTTAACAAGCTTAAGCTAAAGGAAAATTACGGTGTATGTATTACAAATCCGCCTTACGGCGAAAGAATGGGAAATTTAGACGATGTCGAAAGACTTTACAGAGATATGGGAAATCTTTTCAGAAAAAACGACACCTGGTCAGCCTACTTCATAACCTCTCACGAGGGCTTTGAAAGACTTTACGGAAAAAAGGCTGATAAAAAAAGAAAGCTGTTCAACGGCAATGTAAAAACAGACTATTATCAATACTTCGGCAAAAGACCGCCCAAAAGCAAAGAGAATTGCAGTGAATAATATATCATTCGCTGCAATTCTCTTTATTATTTCAGTTATTTTCATATAATGCCTTACGCACAAGTCTTTCAAAGGATTCGAGAAATATGATATTGTCCTCTTCCGTTCTCTTTTTAGGTCCTTTGATGTGGAGCTTTTTATGGCTGCGTCTTGCCGACTTTATAATATGGCGTGACATAAGCATATTGTCTATATTGTCCTCGGTATACCATTTACCACTCTGATGTATGGCAAATGCGCCCTTACTCAGCGCCATAGCGCCAACGCCGTAGTCCTGAGTAACTGCAATATCGCCCTTTTTACACTTGTTTATAAGCACAAGGTCGACGGAATCAGCGCCTTGGTCTGCTACTATCACCTCGGAATACTCAGAGCTGAGAACATGATTTGTGTCACATATAAGCGCCGACGCTATATTATATTTACGGGCGATTTCCTCTACCTGTCTTATTACGGGACAGGCGTCTGCGTCTACATATATTTTCATACTATTCCTCTTCCTTGTCAGAGGCTTCTTCCTTTTCGGCGCTTTCCTCAAGGGCAGGTCTTTGGTCTGCCTTTATTACAGGCTCTTCTTCATAGTTTTCATTGCCCTCTGTAATAAACACGGCTTCTCTCTGGGAATAATAGTCCAGCTTTACTGCCGTCGTATCGTCATAGTAAAGAGTGCCGAATGCCTTTCTCACAAGAGATATTTTGCCGAACAGCTTAAGTATTTTACCGAGCATTACGGATTTATATATCTTTTTTCCTTTTGCCTGACCTATAAGGGACACAAGCTGGGCAGTTGAAATATAGTCTCCGTCCATTATATTGAAAATGCCCTTAAAGCCCTCCTCAATGACCTCGCATATAAAGTTGGTAAGATTATCTATATAGAGAAGGCTCTTAACATTTTGCGTATCGGGTACTACAAATGTCCATTTTGCCAGCTTTTCAAGGCGTCTGAAATTGCCCGGACAGTCCTCGCCGTATACCATAGGCGGTCTTAACACAGCTACTTTAAATTCCTCTGAGCTGAGCTTCATAATTGCCTTTTCAGCCTTTTCCTTGCTCTTGCCGTAGGGGGATGACGGCTTAAGCTTCGTTTTGCCGCCTATTTCCTCTGTTTCGTCACCGTATACTGCCATAGTGCTGAGATATACAAACTGCTTTACTCCACTGTCCATAGCAAGCTCCGCAAGCTCCGCTGTCAGCTCATAATTTACTTTGTAATATCTGCTTACGCTTTCCTTCTTGCTTTTATGTACTATTGCAGCACAATGAACGACAGCGTCTACTCCCTTAAGCTCCAGCTTCTCTATGCCGTTTCTCACAGATACGCACCTTGCATCATGACCGAAGCTGTTGAGCAGCTTACAGGTTTTATTACTTATATAGCTATTTTCTCCCGTCAATATTATCTTCATTTCTGCCCTCCATTACACCGTCAGCAGTAAAGACGGAAATCACCGTCTTTAGTAATATTTTTATATCGAAAAGCAAGCTCATTTTCTGTACATATTCCCCGTCGAATCTTGCCTTTACTTCAATAGGCAGCTCATCTCTGCCGTTTACCTGAGCCCAGCCCGTAAGTCCCGGCAAAACATCGTTTGCCCCGTATTTATCTCTTTCCGCAACAAGGTCGTACTGATTATACAAAGCGGGTCTAGGACCGACTATGCTCATCTGTCCCATAAGTATATTGATAAGCTGGGGCAGCTCGTCAAGACTTGATTTTCTCAAAAAAGCTCCTGTTTTTGTAATATAGGACTGAGGAGAGTCAAGGGCATGGGTAGGTATGTCTGACGGCGTGTTCATTTTCATCGTTCTGAATTTGTAAATATTGAATTTACTTTTGTGTATTCCTATTCTCTTTTGCTTGAATATTATATTGCCGCCGTCCTCGAGCTTTATTAAAATTGCAATAATAGCAAGAAGCCACCATAAAAATATAAGCGCCAAAAGACTTATTGCAAAATCAAGGACTCTCTTGACTTTAATATACATACCTATTCTCCCTTCGGGTGAAAGTTGGGAACTATTTCCTTAATTATTCTTCTTATGCTTTCAGGCTCGTCAAAAGCGGCTTTGTACAGTCTTTCAAGCTGCTCATTAAATTTGTCGTAATCTATTTCCACAGGCTTTGCAACAAATATCTTATTGTCATAAGCGATTTGCATACTGTCCTTTTCCTCATCCATTATAAGCTCCTCATAGAGCTTTTCTCCCGGACGAAGACCTGTGTATTCTATTTTTATATCCTTATCGGGTATAAAGCCGGAAAGTCTTATAAGATTTCTGGCAAGCTCGTCGATTTTAACAGGCTCGCCCATATCAAGTACGAATATTCTTCCGTTTCTGCCAAGTCCCACAGCCTGTAACACAAGGCGGCACGCCTCGGGTATGGTCATAAAGAATCTGGTCATATCCTTGTGTGTAACCGTAACAGGACCGCCTGCTCTTATCTGCCTTCTGAAAAGAGGTATAACGCTTCCGTTGCTTCCCAGCACATTGCCGAAGCGCACAGCTACAAACTCGGTATTGCTGTGGTTGGCAAATTCCTGTATTATAAGCTCTGTTATTCTCTTTGTAGCGCCCATTACATTTGTGGGATTTACAGCCTTATCCGTAGAAAGCAGCACAAAACGCTGACTGCCGTATCTGTCTG
This sequence comes from uncultured Clostridia bacterium, assembly GCA_947628755.1. GTDB lineage: Bacteria > Bacillota > Clostridia > Lachnospirales > CAG-274 > CANPXH01. The sequence continues at coordinate 43,350 of CANRBC010000001.1, forward strand.
CGCACCGAGCAACATTGAGAGTACCGAATACATTGTTCTTGACAGCCTCGGCAGGCACATATTCCATAAGAGGAACGTGCTTATGCGCCGCCGCATGGAAAACAACATGAGGTCTGTACTCCTCAAATACTCTTTCTATACAGTTTATGTCCCTTATAGAGCCTATCCTTACTATGGCTTTAGTATTATCGCCGTATTTTCCTTTCAGCTCACTGTAAAGCTCATAGGCGTTGTTTTCATACACATCAAATATTATAAGAAGTCCCGGTTCAAAGGCAGCTATCTGCCTGCAAAGCTCAGAGCCAATAGAGCCTCCGCCTCCCGTTACAAGTATGGTCTTTCCCTTTATATAGCCGGAAATGGAATTTACATCGATTTTTACCTCATCTCTGAAAAGAAGATCCGTTATATTTACATCTCTGAGTATCTGATAACCGCCGTCCGATATATCGCTTAAGGGCGGTATCATCTTAAGGGCGCAGCCTGTTTGTGAGCAAAGATCCATTATCCTCTTTACCTGAACATTGGTTGCAGAGGGTATTGCAACTATTATTTCCTCAATTTCGTAATCCTTGGCAAGACGCGGTATATTTGCAGTATCATAGGTAACTCTTATACCCATTATATTCGTGTTGTTCTTTTTATAGTCGTCGTCTACTACTATTACGGCTATTCTGTCCTCATAGCCCTTCTCGGCATTTATAATGCTTCTGACCACATTATAGCCTGCATAGCCTGCGCCTACCACAAGCACTCTTTTAAGTCCGCTTTTTTTGGAAAAGGAATGCTCTATATTTATAAACGTTCTTTTTAAAAGCCTGTATCCTGAGCGTGAAAACATGAAAAACACAATATCTATTATCCACGCCACAAGCAGCATTCTCTTGGGCAGTTCAAAGCCCTCTACCGTATTTACAATAACAAAACGGCTGAACACCCATACAAGGGCAAATATAAGAGAATCCGCTACTATTATTTTGTATACGTCGTCTATTGTGGCATATTTCCAGAGATTAGAATAAAACCTGAAAATGCCGTATACTATAAGGCACACAGGGGTTATGAATAATATAATATAACCATACCACAGCCACACCTCTGCAGGTATATTTATGCCTCTTCCCCCCGGAAGTCCGGGAATAGTACCGCCATACCACAGACATACGGCAAGCACAAGAGATAGATTTATCATTATAACATCCATAAGGGCATACAGGAACATACGTCCCCTCTGTTCTCTTGCCGCTTCAGATAATCTGCTCATACTAAACTTCCTCCGTATCCGTCAGCATATCCGCTCCAAGACCTATGCCAAGCATTGTCCAGAACACAGGCGCAACAGATACAACGCTGTCCGTTGTAAGTCCTGCAAAAAGATATGCTATTACGCCTGCCATAAGTCCAAGTCTCACACCTGTAAGGGCAGCGCTGCCTTTCCCCGAAAATACTGTCTTTACAGTCTTGATAATATAGTATGCAAGCAAAACGAGTATGCTCGCAAGGGATAAAACGCCTGTATTGACAGCCATTTGCAAAAACATATTATGAGGCTTGTCGACTATAACATAGGGATTTCCCAAAAACTGCAGCTTACTCTTTACATCGTTTTGGGGAAACTCAAATATAAAGCAGTCAGGACCTGAGCCCAAAATTATATTTCTTTTAAGCAGGGGTATGCTTCTTGACCATATATATCCTCTGTTTGAACCGAGCCTTTCCACACCCTTAAAGCCAAATGATTCCACAGGCAATGTTATATCTATGGGTTCGCCGAACTTATCCAGTATGCAAAGCTCTCCGTTGCTTTCGCCGAACATGAAATAGGTTTCAGTGCCGTTGTTGTCGTCTGCCATTACAGTAGCATAGCTATTGTACAGATACATATTCCATGTTATACCGTCTTCGTTGAAAACATACTGCTTTCCGCCCTCTGTTTTCATATCCTTTATTTCAACGGGGTCAAGCACAACTCCGTTATGCATAAACTGAGTTGCCTGTTCTGCATAGTCTATTGAATAAACTCCCGATTTTGTAATTATTTCGCCTCTCATACCGTCAACATTCATATCCTCGTAAAAGCTGGCGGAGGTCTCCAATGTTTTGCCGTTTTTAAGAGCGTCCGTTATTATTCTTATTTTCTGCACTATTACCGCATCGGAGGCAAATAACGCCGCCGCTGCTATTGCTGCGGCTATTACAGCGGCTATTGAAAATACAGCTGCCCTTTTGCTTCTGAGCTTAAATACGTAATAGCATAATGCAACGATTCCCGTAAAGCCTACGCCTGCGCATATACCCATTATGCCGCCTACGGAATGAGAACCTACTGCACATATACCCAGCATAAGGGCAAGAACAGCCATTACCCATTTTATTTTGTTTCTGAAGGGCATAAAAACAGCCATAATACTTATAGCTGAAAACATCATTCCAAAATACATACCGGCGCAGTTGGGATTGTAAAGAGTGGCAAATACGGAATCAAATCTTATACCCATAGGCGAACCGTTATATTTTGAGCCCATTACTAGCTTTGCAAAAAAGTCCGTAGAAAAAATATTGAAGCCCATAAACTGCATAAAGCCTATAATTCCTACTAAAATACCCGAAAGCATAAGTCCGCCCACAGCCAGCTTAAGTCTTTTTTCATTTTTGGAAAACGCCATGGCAATGACAATAAACACCATATAGCACAGCCATACCCAGAAGCCCTCATATCTCTCCGAAACGCCCTTGAAGGCAACGGATTTATAATGAGAAAAAAGAGCTGAAAGCAAAGCAAGTATTATATATATGCCTGCAAGTATAACCGGTTTTGATTTAAAATCTATTGTAAATCCGTCCTCGCTGAGTATCTGAAATATCATAAAGGTTGACATCACAATACCCATTATTATAATAAGTACGGACTTTCCGTGGGAAAATATGTCGTTTACGGCGCTGCCCGAACGTACCTTATCTATTTCATCGGGTCTTACAGCCACTTGATTGAGCGTACACACAAGAGGTATCACAGCAACGACTACGGCTATAAAAATCCCCATAAGTATATCCGAGGAGCTTAATTTATTTATATCATTTTTAGTCATAATTAACCACCCTTATTAAAATTTTACATAATCATATATAAGTATACCATAACAGCCCGATTTTTACAATAAAAAAGACATTATGAAATATTAAATTTTCATAATGCCTTTTGCCAGTCATGCCCTTTTGTCAGTCATCCTTATTCATTTCACTCAGCTTGTATGATAATGTCATAACGCTGTCTGTAAGATGAACGTTTTCAACTATTACATTATCGGGAGTTCTCAAGTCTATATGTGAAAAATTCCATATACCCCTCACGCCGTTTTTAACAAGTATGGGAGAGATTTGCGGAGCATTTGTCTTGGGAATGGAAAGCACGGCAATATCCACCTTGTTATCCTTTAAAAAGCTGTCAAGCTCGCTTACGTTACGTATTGTAAGCCCGCCTGCTTTACTTCCTATTATTTTTTCGTTCTTGTCAAATATACCTATGAACTTAAAGCCCCTCTTTGAAAAATTAGGGTAATTTACAAGAGCCTGACCCAGATTTCCCGCGCCTATAATTATCATGTTATACTCTCTGTCAAGTCCCAGTATGTGTCCTATCTCCTCATAGAGCATTTCAACATTGTATCCGTAGCCTCTCTGACCGAAGCGTCCGAATTTATTAAGGTCCTGCCTTATCTGAGATGCGGTGATATGCATTTTTCTGCTAAGCTCGCTTGAAGATATACGGGTAATTCCGTTATCAAGCAAATCCCCAAGGTATCTGTGGTATCTGGGAAGTCGTTTAACAACGGCTATGGATATTTTTTCCTCATCCATTGTATTCACCTTTTTCTTTTGGTTAGTTTTACAATAATAAAATATTATAGGCTATAAAGAAAATTTTGTCAATTCTTAAATATTAAACAAAATGTTAACCGGTATACTCCGGAGCGTCTCGCAATATGCTGTACGGCGTCATCATACCAAGTATATTGCCGTTTTCACGACCGTTGTCTGTAAAGAATATAACAGCCAGCTTTTTCATGGAGCGCACGTCTATGTTAAACAGCTTTGACACCTCATATATGTTCGCTCCTGCCGAAATAAAGGCAAAATATTCGTTTGTGTGATTATTTATATCCAGATATTCAATTATATCGTTAAGTATGGTATTTTCATTGATGCTTATTGTCTTTTTGTCGCATATATAGGAATATATGGCGTTGTCGCTGAATACTCCCACCAATCTGTTTTGCTCAAATACGGGAGCGTGAGTAAATCCCATTTCGTTCATGTATGTGCTGACCTCAGAGATTTTGTCCTTAAGGCTCACGGTATACATATTATCTCTCTTTACGGCATAGCTCATAGCCTTTACGGGAGATTTTATTCTTGTGACGCACCTTTCCAGCACATTGACCATATCGTCGGAGGGAATCACGGGGGATATATCTCTGACCCTTGGAGTGTGTACAAGAAAATTTCTTACTACTCTGCAATACTCTATATCCTCTTTAAACTCCCTCAGTACCGGTATGGATGTAAGTCTGTTTATTACAGGAGCGCTTTCGGGCAGCTTGGGAAAATAGTTTTCACGGCCTGTTTTTTCAAGCTGTCTGTATAGCTCCAAAAATTTGTCTGTATTGCTTTTATCCATAAATCTACCTCTGCTTTCTGAATACAAGTAACACCATAAGAACGGCAATTCCTATAAGCACTATTGTTCCTCCCGGCTTAAGGTCGTAAAACGCCGTTACAAGAAGCCCCGCCACAGTAAAGAAAAGCGCAAACACAACGGAAAGCACCGTATTCTGAAAATAGCTTCCCGAAATAAGCATAGCGCAGGCTACGGGTATTATCATAAGGGAGGATATTACAAGAGAGCCTACCGTTCTTGCGGCAATAGATACCACAATAGCCGTAAGCACAGTAAACACAAGGTTTATGCTCCTTACAGGCACTCCCGAAAGATATGCTCCCTCCTCGTCAAAGGCTATATAAAAAAGCTCTCTGTATAAAAGCACCATAATTACTATAACGGCTATGCTAAGCGCTATTACGGTAACAAGCTCAAAGTTAGATATAGCCACAATAGAGCCGAAAAGAAAGCTGTTGAAGCCTGCCGTGTTCTTTACAAAGCCGGAAAATACAGCGGCTATGCCTACGGCAAAGCTCAGCACAATAGCCGTTGCCATTTCCGAATAGTTGGGAAAGCTCCGCCTTATATATTCTATGGTAAGCGCTGACAGCACGGAAAATATAATTGCCGTCACCACAGGACTGAAGCTAAGGCAAAGTCCTATTGTTACGCCTGCCAATCCCGCATGGGAAAGAGCGTCGCCTATGGTCGAAAGCCGTCTTAATACAATAATATTGCCTATAAGGGGCGTTATTACGGATATAAACAGAGCCACCACAATAGCTCTCTGCATAAATGCCAATGTAAATATTTCCATAGCTACACCTCCTTATGCCTGTGGTGCTGCATATCCATAAGGGAGCGTCCCGTAAATTCCTTGGAGGATATAAGCTCGCTGCTGCCGTCCTCGGAAAGAATAAGCACCTTGTTGGAATGATATATGACAGACGATATGTCGTGAGTTACCATAACTATGGTTATGCCTCCCGAATTAAGCTCGCCTAAAAGACAGCATATAGAATCCACCGCCTGTATATCTATGCCTACCGTAGGCTCGTCAAGAAATATAATATCCGGAGAGGATACAAGAGCCTTTGCTATAAACACCCTCTGCTGCTGACCGCCGGAGAGATTTCCTATTTTCTTATGGGCAAATTCGGACAGTCCTACCCTTTCAAGAGCAGACAGTACCTTTTCCCTGTCCCGGTTATTATAGCGTTTAAACAGTCCTTTCCTTGAATACAGACCCAAAGAAGCTATTTCCTCCACAGTAGCGGGAAAGTCCTTGTTAAAAGCCGTAGCCTTCTGCGAAACATAAGCTATCTTGCCAAAATCCTTAAACTGAGAGGAGTCTGTACCAAACAGCTTTATGGTGCCCTCTGTGGGACGAAGTCTATTGAGTATAAGTTTTAATAGTGTTGATTTTCCCGTGCCGTTCGTACCGACAACGCAAAGAAAATCCCCTCGCTTTATACTGAACGATATTCTGTGAAGTATGCTTTTGTCGGGATAACTGAAGGAAAGGTCCTTTACCTCCAATATTGCCATTTCTATTCATCTCCAAGCGCAATTTTAATATTTTCCAGGTTTTTGTTCATAACACTTATATAATTATACTGTACTCCCTCCTTTGAAACGCCCTCAAAGGGGTCGAGGGGCAGAAGCTGACAGCCCGTTTCGTCGGCTATGGTCTGAGCCACCTTGGGAGAAACAAGCTCCTCATAGAAAATATATTTTATATTATTACTGTTTATATAATCAATTATTTCCTCTACCTTTGCGGGAGACGGCTCGCTCTCTGCACTCATGCCCTCCACAGCCGCCTGCTCCAGTCCGTAGGCAGAGCACATACAACCGTATGCCTCGTGGGAAACAACTATTTTTCTTTTATTTTCAGGAACGGCATTTACAGCGCTTTTGTAGCTGTCGTCAAGGGCGTCAAGCTCTGCGGCATATCTGCTGTAATTTTCCTCGTAGTATTTAGAATTGGCACTATCGACAGAGCATAATACATCGGTTATTTCTCTGCACATTATCTTTGCATTTTTGGGGTCGAGCCATATATGGGGGTCATTTTCCTCCTGTATGCTTTCGGAAAGCTCTACAAATTCAACGGAAGAAGCCTCAAGAGCTGACTTAACGCTGTCTATCCAGCTTTCCATACCCAGACCGTTATAGAAAAGCACATCGGCTTCGCTGAGCCTTGCCATATCCCTTACGGTAGGCTCCCATTCGTGAGGCTCTGTACCCGTAGGCACCATATTATATACCTCCGCCTTGTCTCCGGCTATTTCCGAAGCAAAGTCATATATGGCATAGAAGCTCGTATATACAAGGGGTTTGCCGCTGTCGACAGCTTTGGAGCAGCCTGTCAGCAGAAATATCGCCATAATTATCAAAACTGTTTTTTTCATATAAATTCTCCTAATATTCCTATTATCATATATAACAATATATCATTATTTTGCCTATTTTTCAAGATAGTTTAAAATTTGTTAGCACTCTTTTTAAATGAGTGCTAATTTTTTCTTGACATTTTCAAACTTGTATGTATAATTATATATGAGAGAGTTCTACTTTTAATTTTCAAGGAGATGTTATTATGATGGAAAAAGGCAATTTATCAATCAACAGCGAAAATATTTTCCCTATTATCAAGAAATGGTTATATTCAGACACAGACATTTTTCTCAGAGAGCTTGTAAGCAACGGCTGTGACGCCATAAGCAAGCTGAAAAAGCTCAAAGCCATGGGCGAAGCCAATGTAGGTGACGACGAGGAATACAGAGTTACCGTAAAGCTGGACGAGGAAGCCAAGACTATACAGGTCATTGACAACGGTATAGGAATGACTGCCGACGAGATAAAGGAATACATTACACAAATAGCTTTCTCCGGTGCAAGTGATTTTATAGCCAAATATCAAGACCAGTTTGAAAACGGCAACGATATTATAGGTCACTTCGGTCTGGGCTTCTATTCTGCATTTATGGTAGCCGACAAGGTCGAAATTGATTCAAAAAGCTATCAGACGGACGCTCCCGCCGCCAAGTGGATATGCGAGGGCGGTGTTGAGTATGAAATAGGCGAAGGCGACAAGGTGGACAGAGGTACTGTCATTACGCTTCACATAAGTGAGGAAAGCAAGGAATTCTTAAACGGCTGGAAGCTCAAGGAAATTCTTGCCAAGTATTGTTACTTTATGCCTGTTGAAATTTACTTTGAAGAGGAAAAGAAGGATAAGGACGATAAAACAAGCGAAGCAGAGGAAAAGCCTGTAAACGACACCAATCCTCTCTGGCTCAAAAAGCCCTCCGAGTGTACCGACGAGGAATACAAGGCATTTTATCACAAGGTATTTTCCGACTTCAACGATCCACTTTTCTGGATACATCTTAACATGGACTATCCTTTCAGATTAAAGGGTATACTTTACTTCCCCAAGCTCAAGCATGAGCTGGAGTCAATAGAAGGTCAGGTAAAGCTCTACAACAATCAGGTGTTTATAGCCGACAATTTAAAAGAAGTAATACCGGAATTTCTTCTTCTCTTAAAGGGTACTATCGACTGTCCCGATTTGCCTCTTAACGTAAGCCGCAGCTTCCTGCAAAACGACGGCTATGTTACCAAGATGAGCAAATATATTACAAAGAAGGTCGCAGACAAGCTGAATTCCCTTTTCAAAAAGGACAGAGCCGAGTACGAAAAATTCTGGGAGGATATAAGTCCCTTTATAAAGTACGGCGCTATGAGAGAGCATGAATTCTACGAAAAGATAAAGGATATTCTTCTTTTTAAAACTACGGACGGAAAGTATGAAACACTTACGGAATATACTGATAACAACAAGGCTAAAGCTGAAAACAAGGTATTCTATGTAAACGATGTGCAGCAGCAGGCTCAGTATATAAAAATGTTTGCTGACGAGGGCATGGAGGCTGTCGTACTGGATACAAGACTGGATATACCTTATGTCAGCTTCCTTGAAGCATACAGCGGAGGCGTGCAGTTTGCAAGAATAGATTCCGCCGTATCCGATATGCTTAAATCAGAGGATGAGAATACTGTCGACAAGGACGCCCTCGAAAGTCTTTTCAAGTCTGTGCTTGGCAAGGATGACCTTAAGATAAGCGTAGAGGGTCTTAAGGACGAAAGCGTATCCGCAATGATAGAATTAAGCGAGCAATCAAGGCGTATGCAGGAAATGAGCATTATGTACGGCATGGATAATACCTCCTTCCCCGCTGACGAAACGCTTGTGCTGAACAGCAACAACAACGTTGTAAAGCTGCTGCTCGACATTAAGGACAGCAAAAAGGATGAGGCGGATATGATATGCAAGCATATCTACGACCTTGCCGTTATGAGCCACAAGCCCCTTCCTATGGAAGCCATGACAGAATTTATTGCAAGAAGCAATAAAATTATGGAGCTTCTGGCAGAAAAATAAGTTTTTATGCTATTGAAAAACCGTTTGATTTAATGTATAATTATTTGTGAGAGAGTTGTTAAGACACTTTAGGTGTCATGCTGAATTAAAATATTTGCGAGGTGTTATTTTATGGAGAATATGCGAGTAATGCCTATATTATTGCTTGATGAGATAGTTCCCTATCCAAGATGCAGCTACACCATAAGCGTAGACGAGGATAAATACCTTGAAGCTGTCAAGGCAGCCATGGGGGCGGACAGCTATATCGTATTGGTCAATGCCAAGGTATACGATAACGGTATAACAGAGGGAAACATTTTCAGAATAGGCACAATTGCAAGAATAAAAAATGCTATAAGAGGACTTGACGGCGGTATAAAGCTATCTGTAAAGTGTACCGAAAGAGCCTATATAGACAGCGTTCAGAAGAGCAAGGATTTTTCTCTCTGTCAGCTTGAATCCATGGTGGATATAGACACAGCCGACGCCGAGAAAAAAAGCATCACCATTGAGCTTCTTAACGAGCTGTTTGCTAAGTACAGAGGCTCTGTTCCCATGCTTCAGCCTCAGCTTGTAAACGAGGTGCGCTCCATAACGGATTTGGGACTTCTCTGCGACAAGCTCGCAGACAAGCTCGTTAAAAGCTTTGAGGACAAGAGATCCGTACTTGAGGAAACCGATGTTTACGAAAGAGCGCTTCTTACCATACGTTTCCTTGAAAAGGAAATAAGGAGAGCCGACATTAAAAACGACATTATAATGAAGGCAAGAGAAAATATGGAGGACGCTCAGAAGGAATACTTCCTGCGTGAAGAGCTTAAGGCTATAAACGAGGAATTAGGCGATAAAAGCGGCGTAGGCGAGGAAATAGAAGGCTACAGAAAGAAAATGGCTGAGCTTAATATGCCCGATTATGCCGTTGAAAAGCTGGAAAAGGAATTTGACAGGCTTAAGAGAGTTACTCAGGGTACTGCCGAGGGCTCTATAATAAGAGATTATATCGACAATGTACTTTCTCTGCCCTGGGGCAAGATGAGTACCGAAAGCAAATCTCTTAAAAAGGCCGAGCAAATACTCAATAAAGACCACTATGGTCTTGAAAAGGTCAAGGAAAGAATTATAGAATATCTTGCTGTAAGACTTAACGTAGATAATCCCAACGCTCCCATACTCTGTCTTGTAGGTCCTCCGGGAGTAGGTAAAACCTCTATTGCAAAATCCGTTGCAAGAGCTTTGGGCAGAGAATATGTAAGAATGAGCCTTGGCGGTATAAGCGACGAGGCTGAAATAAGAGGACACAGAAGAACATACCTTGGTGCTATGCCCGGCAGAATAATAACTGCCATAAAGCAGGCAGGCGCTTCCAATCCTCTTATGCTTCTTGACGAAATAGACAAAATGGGTAGGGATTACAAGGGCGACCCGTCAGCAGCCTTTCTTGAGGTGCTTGACGGCGAGCAGAATGTGAATTTCAGAGATAACTATATAGAAATGCCCTATGATTTGAGCCGTTGTCTGTTTATATGTACGGCAAACAGTCTTGACACTATTCCTGCGCCCTTAAGGGACAGACTGGAGATAGTCGAGCTTTCAAGCTATACTCCCGAGGAAAAATATCATATAGCAGCAGATTATCTTGTACCCAAGCAGCTTAAGGAAAACGGTCTTGAAAAGTCACAGCTCAAAATAAGAAAGGACGCTATAGACGATATTATAGACTGCTATACCCGTGAAGCAGGCGTAAGAACTCTTGAAAGACTTATAGGAACTATCTGCCGCAAGGCTGTTAAAATGCAGCTTGAAAACGACGCTCCCGTAGTTGTCAACAGGAAAAATCTGACTGAATTTCTGGGTAAAAAGAAATTCCATCCCGAAACGATTAATTCCAAGGATGAAATAGGTATATGCAAGGGTCTTGCATGGACATCAGTAGGCGGTACTACTCTTGATGTAGAGGTAAATATACTTAAGGGCAGCGGAAACTTCAAGATAACCGGTAATGTCGGCAAAGTCATGGAGGAAAGCTATAATGCAGCCCTCAGCTATATCAGAGCCAATGCCGAGGCTCTGGGAGTAGACATAGACTTTGAAAACACCGATGTTCATATCCATATCCCCGAAGGCGCTACTCCAAAGGACGGTCCTTCCGCAGGCATTACAATGGCGACGGCTATGATATCCGCTATGACCAAAAAGCCTATCAGAGCCGATATAGCAATGACAGGCGAAATAAGCATAAGGGGTAAGGTCATGCCCATAGGCGGTCTTAAGGAAAAGGTACTTGCAGCTAAGAGAGCAGGCGTTAAAAAGGTAATTATACCCGTAGAAAACGCTCCCGACCTTGAGGAAATACCTGAGTACGGCAGAGAAAATATGGAATTCGTTCTTGCAGAGGCTATGAACGAGGTTCTTACAAACAGCCTTATAAATTAATATTTTAAATCTATACTAAAATAAGCCGAGATACCTCGGCTTATTTTAGTGTGTTTATTTTATCGACAGCTTTATTTATTGAGAATATATACTCCAAAATTAAGATAGGCGGCAAACAAGCACCATATTAAATAAGGAATATTCATATATGCTGCCACGGGCTTTATGCCATAAAATTTATAAATCATTATTGCAATGGCGATTATCAGTAAAACAAGCCAAATAAATGCAGGCAAAAACAGCATAAATCTGAAAAAAATAATACTCCAGAAGAAATTAAGCGTCAGCTGTACGCCATACCACTTAAGCGCGTTGTCTTTTTTTATGCTGTCCGAGGTATATATTAAATACGAGGATATTCCCATAATAATATACAGTATTGTCCAGACTATTGGAAATACTATATCCGGCAGACTTAAGGGCGGCTGCTTTACCATAGCATAAGCCTCCATACCCTGCCTGCTGAGATATGCTGAAACCGCGCCTACGGCAAGAGGTATGAGTATAGCAATAATAAGATTGGTTTTGCTTTTCATAATGCACTTCTCCGTTTTTTATTACATTATATTCAAAGCCTGTCTTAATTATGACTATCTGAAGCTGGGAGGCGTAGTATTTACACCGTTGTTAAGACTTCCCCTTGGTGAAGGAGTTGAAAGGTCAAAGTAAAGTCTTGAATCCTCGGTTACGCCAAAGTCCTTATTTGAGCCTGTATCCTGTACCTTGTTAAAGGCTTCTCTGAACATGGCATTGTGAGCCTCCTCCCTGTTCAAGAGAAAGTCTATGGTCGCCCTTACCTTCTTATCGGCTATCTGTCTGTAAAGATATTCATATACAACCTTCGCTCTCTGCTCTGATGCGATATTTGAAAGCAGGTCGGCGCAGAGATCTCCCGTTACGCTGACATAATCTCCCGTCCATGAATAGCCGGAGGAATTCATAAGTCCCGGGTCAAGTCCCAGAAGCACATGAGTTTCTATTTCGCCTACATCTGTCGCCATATAGTTTACATCATGACCGTTCAGCAAATTAATAGTCTCCGCTACCATTTCCATGTGGCTCAACTCCTCGGCAGCAATATCCATAAACATATCCTTTATTTCCTTGTCCTTTATTCTGAAGCTCTGAGCCATATACTGGAGCGCAGCCTTAAGCTCGCCGTTTGCTCCGCCAAGCTGCTCCTGCATAAGAACGGCATACTGTGGATTGGGTCTTTCCACCTCTACGGGATGAAACAGTTTCTTTTCGTGTCTGAACATAGTATACTCTCCTTTATAATATATTTTACTGTTATTTTGTCTTCAGGAGATGATATTTATTCATTTCAGAGCATAGAAAAGCACAGGCGGTTCAGACCTGTGCGAAGTTAAAAGAAACATAGTTACGAAATAACTACATCACATTTTAATTATAAAATTTATGTTTGATTTTGTCAATATTCACACTTCGACAAATATCGACTAAGCCTTGTGACTCTCCAGCAGCTTTATTATATCGTCGGCTTCCCTTGGCTGTATTTTCTTATTATCTGCAAGAGCAGAGAAAAAATCGACAAGAGAGCCGTTGAAATACTCGTCTATAAAATTTATGGCCTGAGCCGCCCTGTATTGACTTTTTCTCATAAGCCTTCTGACTGTCTTGTTGTCATTTACAAATATTCCTCTCTGACAAAGACGGCGAAGCATGGTATATGTAGTGGATTTTTTCCAATCCAGTTTTTCAGCGCACAGCTTCACCAGCTCGCCTGAAGTTATAGGCTCATATTCCCATATAATATCAGCAAATCGACTTTCCATTTTCCCAGTCTGTACTTGTCCATATTTTTCTCCTTATTTGGTTTAACTATATTAGTTTATTTTAATGATACCACGTGTACCCTCCTCATGTCAATAAGCCGCCTATGTATAAAAGAGGCAATTTAATTAAAATTATGTGAATTTTTGTCCATTGGTATGGATTTTTTGCTTATTTGTGATAAAATGATTAAAGCATATAACGAAAGGAAGGAATATAAATTGAAGGATAGCGCTTTTCAGAAAATGATTTACTGTATTGTAATAATATTGAGCATTATATTTATATATGCAGGGCATAAAATTGCTGTCAGCGGCACAGACTATAAGCTCCTTGCCAACGAAAAAAGCGACGTTATGAACGTTGAGGCAGAAATACTGGCTATACGCCAGGAGGATCACAACGAGCAGACAGGAGACAGAGAAATATACTTCTCCGCGAAGGTCAAGGGTACAGGCGACGAGGTCATAGGCGTTCAGATAGTAAACGAAAACGACCCTACCGTTGCCGTAAAGCCTGTTGAGGAAGGCGATAAGATACTTATGGACTGCTCTATCGACAATCAATGGCAGTTTACAAACTATATAAGAACAAACATACTTATATGGCTCGGCATAATATTTGTTGCCCTGCTCCTCTTTTTCGGCAGAGCCAAGGGTGTAAATACTCTCGTATCCCTGCTGTTCACCTGTCTTGCCGTATTTGTGGTATTTGTGCCTGCCGTTATCGCAGGAAAAAATATTTACGTATGGGCAATAGTAATATGCATATACACAATACTTATGACGCTTCTTATTGTAAATGGGCTTAATATCAAATCCGTTATGGCAATAACAGGCTGTACAGGCGGTGTTATAATTGCAGGCATAATCACCGTTATAATGAACAGACTTCTCAATTGGAACGGTCTTATGGATGCAGATACCCAAAGGCTTATACTGGAGCTTCCCAATATAGATTTGCTTGGTATAATATTCGCTTCCGTTACAATAGGCGCTATGGGCGCAGTAATGGATGTAGCCATGAGCATGAGCTCAGCTCTCCACGAGCTTAAATTAAAGGTGGGCAAAATAAGTCCTTCCGAGCTTTACAAAAGCGGCATGGTCATCGGCAGAGATATGATGGGCACTATGGCAAATACCCTTGTGCTTGCGTATATAGGAAGCGCCATGGCAACTACCGTACTGCAAATATTGTATAACAGCTCTATTTCAGAGCTTCTTAATAAGGAAAAAATAATTATGGAAATAATGCAGGCTCTTGTAGGAAGCCTTGGTATATTGCTTACTATCCCCTTTACTGCTCTTATATGCGGTATATGGTATCAGAAAATAGGAATCAAGAAAAAAAGGCGCGTATCTGCTGTCGAATAAGAAAATTTATTTTATGTTGAATTATATTTGATTTTATGTTATCATTATTAAATATGAATACATAAGGGGAATCCTTTATTAAGGAGGTTAAATTTTGAAAAACAGTTTTGTTAGAAGCATAGTGATGTATATTGTGATTTTTGCAATTATAATCACCGCTGTTGCTTTAGCTAAAAATATGAATAATATCACGGGCAATATTGACAGACCCACCTATAACGATATGATAACTCAAATCGTAAACAATCAGGTGACTTCTGTGGAAATACAACGCTCATCGGATGTAAACAATTCGGGCATAGCCTATGTTCATCCCAAGGAGGGCGAGCCATACAGCATAAGTGTTCCCAATATGGACAGCTTTGTGGATATACTTAACAACGCCGCTGTTTCAAACAATATTGACGTTGTTACCGTAGAGCCTTCAAGAGCGGGCAACACAATGTCCATAATACTGACCATTATCACTATCATAATAATAGGCGCGCTTATATTTATGATGTTCCAGCAGTTCAGAGGCGGAGCAGGCGGCGGAAAGGTAATGAACTTCGGCAGAGCAAGAGCAAGAGTCCTCAACGAGAACGACAAGAAGGTGACCTTTAAGGATGTTGCCGGTCTTGAGGAGGAAAAAGCCGAGGTCGAGGAGGTAGTGGAATTTCTTAAGCAGCCTCGTAAATTCATTGACCTTGGCGCAAGAATACCCAAGGGTATGCTTATGGTAGGTCCTCCGGGTACAGGAAAGACGCTTCTTGCCAAGGCTATTGCAGGCGAAGCGGGAGTGCCGTTTTTCTCAATATCCGGTTCAGACTTTGTGGAAATGTTCGTAGGTGTAGGCGCATCAAGAGTAAGAGACCTTTTTGACCAGGCGAAAAAAAATACGCCCTGTCTTGTGTTCATAGACGAGATAGACGCCGTAGGTCGTAAGAGAGGCGCAGGTCTTGGCGGCGGTCATGACGAAAGAGAGCAGACGCTTAACCAGCTTCTTGTGGAAATGGACGGCTTCGGCGTAAACGAAGGTATAATAATTATGGCGGCTACCAACCGCCCCGATATACTCGACCCTGCTCTTCTGAGACCGGGACGCTTTGACAGACAGATATTTGTCGGTACTCCCGACGTAAAAGGCAGAGAGGAAATTCTTAAGGTACACTCTCAGGGCAAAAAAATGGGTCCTGATGTAGACCTTAATGAAATAGCAAAGACCACTCAGGGCTTTACGGGAGCTGACCTGGAAAATCTCCTTAACGAAGCTGCTCTCCTGGCAGCAAGACATAATCAGAAGATTATAACTCAGAAGGATATTAAGGACTCCTTTATAAAGGTGGCACTCGGTACTGAAAAGAAGTCAAGAGTAGTTACCGAAAAGGAAAGGAAAATAACAGCATATCACGAGGCAGGACACGCCATTCTCTTTGAAAAGCTGCCCGACTTAAGTCCCGTGCATACGGTTTCTACTATTCCCGTTGGACGTGCAGGCGGCTATACTATGCCTATGCCTGAGGAAAAGGGTTTTGAATTCAGAAAGGAAATGGAGCAAACAATAGTCGCTACATTTGGCGGCAGAGTTGCCGAAAAGCTGGTATTCGACGATTTTACACAGGGAGCAAGCGGAGATATAGAGCAGGCTACAAAGCTGGCTCGCGTAATGGTAACAAGATACGGCATGAGCGATAAGCTGGGACCTATTCTCTACGGCGACGAAAATCACGACGTATTCTTAGGCAAGGATATTGGTCACGGCAGAAACTACGGCGAGGAAATAGCCTCTGAAATAGACGCAGAAATAAAGAGAATCATTACGGAGTCCTATAACAAGGCTGTGGAAATTCTTTCCTCCGATATGGACGCTCTCCACAGAACGGCGCAGCTCCTTATAGACAAGGAAAAGGTAACAGGCGACGAGTTCAGAGATTGTCTTAACAAAACAGGAGCTTACGCTGAAAAGCCTGCTGTTGATGAATCGGAAAAAACTGCAGAAGCGGAATAAATTGTACTTGATATGTAATGACAAATGCGTTACAATAATAACAGGAGGTGTATTGTATGGAAAAAACAACGACTTTGAACTTAAGAGTAAACCCTGCTGTTAAAAAAAGCGCCGAAGAGATATTGTCCCGTCTTGGCTTGTCTATGTCAACAGCCATCGATATTTATTTAAGACAGATTTCTCTCACAGGCTCTATACCCTTCCCTGTTTCGCTGCCAATGGCTCCTCCTGAGTTGAATATGGATTTTATGTCCAAGGAGGAAATTATGGCAAAGCTCAATGAAGGCTATAAGGATGTGGAAAAAGGTAATTATCGCAGCGCTGAAGAAGTTTTTGCAGAATTTTTGGAGAACCACTGATAATGGAACATTTTAATGTATTTATAACGGATACAGCACAAGCCGATATGGACAATATATATAATTATATCGCTTTTGTGCTGCATTCCCCCGAAACAGGAAAAAAGCAATATGAGCGTATCGCAAACCAAATCAAGGATTTGAATATATTTCCCGAACGATATGGACTTATTGATATTCTCAGCAAAAATCCGAATCGGTTCAGGCGAATGAAAGTCGATAATTTTTCTGTGATATATTGTATACTAGACAAAAATGTATTTGTAACAAATGTTTTATACAATGCTTCCGATATTGAGGACAGACTAAATTAAAAATACACCTTGACACAGCACACTAAAAAATATATAATGATAATTGATTTAAGGCAATGACGAGGACAGTAGCCTTGCATGGCATTTCAGAGAGAGATATGCTGCTGGGATTATCTTATGCGTGCATTTGTGAAAACCACCTCCGAGCCTGCTCTAATAAAGCACGGCTGACTCCGTTACAGGTCATTTGAGCGGCAATATTGCAATTAGGGTGGAACCACGGTAACTCGTCCCTTATAGGGGAGAGTTACCGTTTTTATTTATTTGAAAAGGAGTGTTAAAAAAATGGTAAATGTTACTTTAAAGGATGGCAGCAGCAAGACCTACGAAAGTGGTATCACTATACTTGATATAGCCAAGGACTTAAGCGAGGGACTTGCAAGAAACGCCTGCTGCGGTATTATCAACGGCGATGTATCCGATTTAAGAACAGCGGTTACAGAGGATTGCGAGGTTGAAATATGTACCTTTGATTCTCCCGAGGGCAAGAGAGCCTTCAGACATACGGCTTCTCATATACTTGCCCAGGCGGTAAAGAGATTATATCCACAGGCTAAGCTGGCTATTGGTCCTTCAACGGAAGACGGCTTCTACTATGACTTTGACGATATTACATTCAATCCCGAGGATTTTGAAAAGATTGAAGCGGAAATGAAGAAAATAGTAAAGGAAAATCTCCCCATAGAGAAGTTTGAACTTCCAAGAGCAGAGGCAATAAAGTTTATGGAGGAAAAAGGCGAGCCTTATAAGGTAGAGCTTATAAACGACCTTCCCGAAGACGCCGTTATTTCTTTCTACAAACAGGGTGAGTTTACAGACCTGTGCGCAGGTCCTCACCTTATGAGCACAAAGCCCTGTAAGGCAATAAAGATAATGAGCGTTGCAGGAGCATACTGGAGAGGCAGCGAAAAGAACAAAATGCTTGTTCGCCTTTATGCTACTGCCTACACCAAGGCATCTGACCTTGAGGCATATATAAATATGCTTGAGGAAGCCAAAAAGAGAGACCACAGAAAGCTCGGCAAGGAATTAAATCTTTTCTGCCTGCTTGATGAGGGTCCGGGATTCCCATTCTTCCTGCCCAAGGGCATGGTATTAAAGAACACTCTTCTTGACTACTGGAGAGAAATACACAAGAAGGCAGGCTATGTTGAAATACAGACGCCTATGATGCTTAACAGACAGCTTTGGGAGCGTTCAGGTCATTGGGAGCACTACAAGGAAAATATGTATACTACCAAAATAGACGATGTTGACTTTGCCATAAAGCCTATGAACTGCCCCGGTGGTATGCTTGTATATATGCAGGAGCCTCATTCTTACAGAGATTTGCCTATAAGAGCCGGCGAGATTGGTCTTGTTCATCGTCACGAAAAGAGCGGCGCTCTTCACGGACTTATGAGAGTACGCTGCTTCTCACAGGACGACGCCCATATATTTATGACACCGGACCAGATAAAGGACGAGATAAAGGGCGTTGTAGCTCTTATAGATGAGGTATATACTCTCTTCGGCTTTAACTATCATATAGAGCTTTCCACAAGACCCGAAAATTCTATGGGCTCTGACGAGGACTGGGAAAGAGCTACTGCAGGTCTTAAGGGCGCTCTTGACGAATTGGGAAGAGATTATGTTATAAATGAAGGCGACGGCGCTTTCTATGGTCCTAAAATCGACTTCCATTTAGAGGATTCTCTCGGCAGAACATGGCAATGCGGTACTATTCAGCTGGATATGCAGCTGCCGGAGAGATTTGAACTGGAATATACAGACAAGGACGGCGAAAAGAAACGTCCCGTTATGATACACAGAGTATGCTTCGGCTCTATTGAAAGATTTATAGGTATTCTTATAGAGCATTTTGCAGGACATTTCCCAACATGGCTTGCACCAGTTCAGGTAAAGATACTTCCCATATCAGACAAATTTGCAGAGTATGCGTCTGAGGTACAGGAAAGATTTGAAGCCGAGGGAATAAGAGTGGAAACAGACCATAGAGCCGAAAAAATAGGCTATAAGATAAGAGAAGCCAGAAATGAAAGAGTACCATATATCGTAGTCGTAGGCGAAAAGGAAGCAAACGACGGTACGCTTTCCGTAAGATGCAAGGCAGAGGATCTTGGCTCTTATGCGGTAGATGATTTCATTAACGAAATAAAAGAGGAAATTAAAAATAAAACAAAGAGATGGTAATATAAAAGAGGCGGTCAAAAACGCCTCTTTTATATATAACAGTGTAATTAGTAGTTTAATTCATAAAACAAAACTTTTTATTCATGAGCTTGATTGTCCACATACTTTGCCTTATATTTTGAAAAGGCAAAGCGCTGTGAATGATACAGTCCGTAATAGCCGGAAAGCATATAGCTTATTGCTATTGCCAGAAGATAATAAGGAAGAGCATCCATACCAAAAAGCTCAAGAGCTATTATAAGTGATGAAAGGGGGCAGTTGGTAACGCCGCAGAAAAGAGAAACCATTCCTATGGATGCGCACAGCGAGGGCGAAAGCCCTGCTATGTGACCGAATGTACAGCCAAGGGTAGCGCCTATGAAGAAAGAAGGCACTATCTCGCCGCCCTTAAAGCCGCAGCCTAACGTAACTGCCGTAAAGAGCATTTTAAGCGCAAAAGCGTAGGGTACTGCTTCCCCTTCCATAGCTCTTTCAATTATTTCAGTTCCCGTGCCACTGTATTCCCTTGTTCTTAAAAGCACGGTAAATATTATAATAAGCGCGCCGCCTATAAAAACTCTTATATAGGGGTTTGTAAAAGCCTTTTTGAAAAAGCTGCCCGTTTTATGTAAAAGTACGCAGAACAAAACGCTTACTCCTGCGCATATACAGGCAAGAAAAATAGTCATAACAGCCGTATTTGGCGAAAAATCCACTATATTATTGACTATATAATGCTCCGGAGCGCTTCCCAGCCTTACCGCAACGGCGCTTGCCATAAGGGCGGATATTGTGCAGGGAACTAATGCGGAATAATACATAGTGCCTACGTTTATTACCTCCATGGCAAATATCGCCGCAGCTACGGGAGTACCGAATACTGCCGAAAAGGCAGCGCTCATGCCCGACATTATAAATATTCTTCTGTCATAGTTGTCAAACTGAAAAAGCGTTCCGAGAAACTCCGCTGTGCCTGCGCCTATCTGCAACGCTGCGCCCTCTCGTCCGGAAGAACCGCCGAAAAGGTGTGTTATTATAGTTGCCATAAATATAAGGGGCGTCATTCTCATAGGTATGCTTCTGTCCGACTGTATGGATTCCAGCACAAGATTTGTACCCTCGTCGTTTTTATAATCCATAAGCTGATACAGACCCACTATCAGAAGACCTGCCACAGGCAAAAGGAATATCATTACGGGATGAGCTTCTCTGTATGCTATACCCTTTCTCAGAAGAAATGTAAACAAGGCGCATACTATACCCAGGACTATTCCCGTGTATATTGAAAAGGCAACCCATTTAAAGAGCTTTCCCAGTCTGTCAAGTATATGCAGCAATAAGCCCTTTATCCATTCATTCATTGTTATTACCTCTATCCGTTACATTTCAATAAAACGCTTCATTATTTCGTGACCCGTTTCTATAAAATTACCGCTTTCTTCAGCGCCCTTTTCATTGAACACTCCGCCCTTGTCGGGAGCGCTCTTTTTATACATAAGGAAAGGAACAGGGTCGTTTGTATGAGTTCTTACGCTAAGAGGAGTTGCATGGTCGGGAAGTATCATAATTTTGTAATCGTCATACTTCTCAAGAGCCTCCAATACCGGCGCAAGTATTTCCTTATCTATTATTTCAAGGGATTTTTTCTTATTTTCTATTTCATGTCTGTGACCACATTCGTCGGGAGCTTCCACATGGATATACACAAGCTCGCTGCCCTTTTCAAATTCCTTTATTGCAGCATCTGCCTTACCCTTAAAGTTGGTATCCATATAGCCTGTTGCGCCCTCTACCTTCACAACATTCATTCCGGAAAATTTGCCTATGCCCTTTAAAAGGTCAACTGCTGAAATCATAGACGCCTTAAGACCGTATTTTTCGGCAAAGGGCGTAAGGCTTGCTCTTACTCCCTCTCCCCACAGCCACATACTGTTGGCAGGACGCAGACCTCGCGCCTCTCTCGCCTTGTTTACGGGATGCTCCTTAAGAAGGTCGTAGGAGCGTTTCATCATATCATACAGCTTTGCAGCATTGGGATTCACAGGAACATACTCCTTTATAGGTCTGCCCGTAATATCATGGGGAGGAGTAAGAGGAGCTACGTCAAGAGTTCCGTTGTTCCATATAAGACAATGTCTGTAGCTTACGCCACTGTAAAGACAAAATTCATCATTGTCAAAATGCTCCTTAAGATAATTTATAAGCTCTCTAGCTTCTTCTGTGCTTATATCGTCTGCGCAGTAGTCAAGTATAGTCTTATCCTCATATTTTTCCTCATCGGAAAGGGTTACAAGATTACATCTGAAGGATACGTCCGTAGGCTTCATATCTATTCCTATGGAGCCTGCCTCCAGAGGAGAACGACCCGTGTAGTACACCTGCGGGTCATAGCCAAGCACAGACAGATTCGCAACGTCGCTGCCGGGCTTTAAATTGTCGGCAACAGTCTTTACAAGACCTATTGTAGCAGTTTTTGCCAGCTTATCCATATTGGGCGTATAGGCAGCCTCAAGAGGAGTCTTGCCGCCAAGCTCCGGTATAGGATAGTCCGCCATACCGTCACAGAGTAACACCAGATATTTCATATTTTTATGCCTTCTTTCATTTTCAATTCATTTTTCTAATTTTATCACATATTCTTATTTATATCAAGAATTTATAAAATTTTGTACAAGAGTAAATTTTTGTGGTATAATTATATTAATATCAATATCAAGGAGGTTAAAATTATGAAGGTAATACTTATAAACGGAAGTCCCAAGCCAAAGGGCTGTACCTATACCGCTTTGTCAAGAGTAGCGGAAAGTCTTGAAAAAAACGGCGTAGAGGCTGAAATAATACATATAGGCGCTAATGTTACAAGCGGATGTATGGGCTGCGGCTATTGCAGGAGCGCAGGCAAGTGCGTAAACGACAAGGATTGTCTTAACTCACTTCTGGATAAGATAAAGTCAGCCGACGGCTATGTGTTCGGCACTCCCGTACACTATGCCTCTGCAAGCGGCGCAATCACAGCCTTTTTGGACAGACTTTTTTACAGCAGCGGCTCTGCACTGGCATACAAGCCGGGCGCAGTTATATGCACCTGCCGCAGAGGCGGCGCAACCGCTACCTTTGACCAGCTCAACAAATACTTTACAATAAACAATATGCCCATAGTATCCTCTAACTATTGGAATATGGCTCACGGCAACACTCCCGAAGAAATAGTACAGGATAAAGAGGGTATGCAGATAATGAACATACTCGGCAAAAACATGGCATGGCTCATAAAGTGCATAGAAGCAGGCAAGTCTGACGGCGTACCCGCACCCGAGCAGGATGCAAAGGTCTATACCAATTTCATAAGATAAAAACAGGCACATATTTGCTCTTTTATTTATACTATAAACCAAAGTATAAATTTGAGGGTGTGCTATGAATAACGCAATTTCTTTGACAGCAGTACCCATAAATACTGCTGTCTTTATTTTTGATATAAAAGAAAGTCCCTGCAGCGGCAGACTTAAAGAGCTTGGCTTCACCAAGGGTACAAGAGTGGTTCCGCTTCATGTCAATCCGGGCAGGAGCGCTGCTGCCTATTTTGTAAGGGGCGCAGTTATCGCCCTCAGAAATACAGACGCCGATACAATATATGTGAGTACGGAGGACTGCAGCCATGACTAAAAAGATATTGCTTGCAGGCAATCCCAACACAGGAAAAAGCACAATATTCAATGCGCTTACGGGAAAGCATCAGCATACGGGAAACTGGTCGGGGAAAACTGTGGGAAACGCAGCGGGAATTATGAAATACAAGGGCAAAAGCTATGAAATAATAGATTTGCCGGGTATATATTCCCTTGAACCTATATCCGAGGACGAAAAAAGAGCCGTAGACTGTCTTATATCAGGAGATGCCGACCTTATTGTAGTAGTGCTTGACGCCACCTGTCTTGAAAGGAATCTGATTCTTGCCTCCGAAATAACCAAAATGTGTACAAATGTTATAGTCTGTGTAAATCTTATGGACGAGGCAGAAAAAAAGGGTATAACCGTGGACACGGATATGCTCGGCAAAATGCTTAAGACAAAGGTAATACCCACAAGAGCCAGAAGCGGCATGGGAATAAACGAGCTTAAGGAGGAAATATATTCTCACAACAAGGGCTGCGGACGCTGCTGCTGTTCCACGGAATGTATATATAAAAGCTGCGTTTTATCAAGGCAGGATATAACCGACAACAGGGACAGAAAAATAGATAGCATACTTACAAGCAGAATATTCGGCATACCCATTATGCTTGCCCTGCTTTGCTGCATACTTTGGATAACTATATGGGGCGCTAACTATCCCTCAGGGATACTGAGCCATTTTTTTAACAATATAGAGGGCTTTCTTTTAAATTACTTTGCCGATTCCAATATAATAATAAAAGGACTTTTGATTGAGGGAGTTTTCAGAACTCTTAGCTGGGTAGTTGCCGTAATGCTGCCCCCTATGGCAATATTTTTCCCTCTTTTTACAATACTGGAGGATCTTGGCTACCTGCCCCGCATAGCCTTTAATCTTGATAATATTTTCAAAAAGGCTCACGCTCACAGCAAAATGATACTGAGTATGTGTATGGGACTTGGCTGCAACGCAGCGGGCATAATATCCACAAGAATAATAGAGTCTAAAAAGGAAAGGCTTATCGCTATTATCACAAACAACTTTATGCCATGTAACGGACGGTTTTCATCACTTATAATGCTGGCGACGGTATTTATATCGGGAGGAATGTTCGCAAGCATAAAGGTCGCTCTTGCAGTTACGGCAGCCATACTTTCGGGAGTGCTTATCACCTTTGTAATATCATATATACTTTCAGTCACTATATTAAAGGGAGAACAATCCTCCTTTGTACTGGAGCTTCCGCCATACAGGATACCCCAGCCTATGGCTATAATACGCAGGAGCATACGGGAAAGAATAGTATATGTGCTTTTCAGAGCCGTTGCCGTAGCTGCGCCTGCCGGCGCTATAATATGGCTTTTGCAGAACGTTACCTACAATGATATAACGCTGCTTACACATATAGCTCTTTTCCTAGACCCCTTTGCCAAGCTTATGGGACTTGACGGCTATATACTGACAGCCTTTATAATAGGTCTGCCTGCCAATGAGATAGTCATACCCATAGTGCTTATGTGCTATACGGGAAACAGCGGACTTATAGAATTTAATTCTCTTGCGGAGCTTGGAAATCTGCTGAGAATGAACAACTGGACTTATATAACAGCCGTGTGCGCAATGATATTTTCGCTTAATCACTTTCCCTGCGCCACATCTCTCCTAACAATAAAAAAAGAAACGGGCAGTCTTAAATGGACCGTCGTTTCCTTTCTTATACCTACTGCAACGGGAATACTGCTGTGTATGTGCGCAAACCTATTGCTTCGGCTGATATAAGCCATGCCATACTGAAAGAGCCGAGGGAAAATCCTCGGCTCTTTTAATAATACTTTAGTTTTTAATATCAATAATCCGTAGGGATAAGGCTGCCGCCGTAAGGCAATTCATACTCGCGTCCCATAAGATAGTCGTTATCGGGATTTGATACATTGTAGTAAATATTGCAGCCGTTATCGTTGATATTGTTGAAATCATAGTCGTTATCAATGAAGCTGTCAACATACATATCGCCCAAAAGGGTAACGAGAGCTTCTCTGTCTATACTGATATCCACATCCTTGGAAGCGCTGCTTGTATTAATACTTCCTGAGTATATGCAGCCGGAAGCCAGATTCAGCTTAACTGACGTCATGTTGTCTACCTCAATGCTCATATTCTCAAATACCTGATTCTTTTCAGTATTGATAGTGATATTGCTTCCCTTTTTCTGAGGATTTCTTACAATATAAGGAGAATAAATCAGCTTAGCTGCTTTTATTGTATTTTCGCCCTTAAAGTTTATTTCTATATCGCTTTCTCTTGCGTATAACAATGCGCCTCTTTTGTTTTCAAGATTTACATTTTCAAAATCGATAGTTATTTTTTCATCCTTTGTAGGGTCTGATATAGCGGAAACGATACCCTCGTAAGCGCCTGCCGCAGACGCGCAGTCCGCCTTTACGCTGCTGTCTGTAAGCTCGAGCTTAACGCTGTCCGCAAGTGAAAATACTGAATGCTCCTTATCGGCAGTAAGCTCTGAATCCGTTATCGTCAGAGAAGAATTTTTAGCATTTACGGTATTGCGTATGCCCTTTGTGGATAGCTTGCTGTCGCTTATCTCGGCGTTGCTGTCATTGTTTAAAGATACTGCATAGCCGTCCTGACCCTTAACAGTAGATGAATTTATGATTACATCTCCGTTATCTGCATTTACAACTGTTCCGGATACTGCTTCCACCTTGGAATTATCTATTTCAACGCTGCTGCCGTTTAATGAAGAAACTGCGTCCTTGTCCTTTACGGATACGCTACAGTCGGTTATAGATACCTTGCCGCCGCTTTTTACGGTAATTGGCTCGAATACGCTTTCGCCGTCGTAATCTCTTGATTCTTCAGCCTTTATCTTTTCTTCCTCCTGCTGCTTCTTTTCCTCTTCCGCCTTTATTTCCTCTTCCGTCTTTTCAACAGGCTTTGCAGCCTCCTCCTTGGCAGCTTCGACAAGTTGAGCAGCCTTTGTTATTATAACTGCCATTTCTGCTCTTGTCATAGTTGAGTCGGGATTTAATTTACTATCGCTGCCCTGTACGATACCCATTTTTGTAAGCGTTCCTGCTGCTATCTGCTGTTCAATATTCTTGACAGAAGCGGCGTCGGAATACATTGAAATATCCGTAGTACCGTTGTTCTTTACGTAATTTCCCTGTGCCAAAGCTCTGTAAAGCATTGTAAATGCGTCTATTCTCTTTATAGCAGTTTCAGGGTAGAACATACCCACCTCTGATATAACGCCTGCTCCCTTTGCGTCTATAATCGCGTCATGATAATAGGATGCGGAAGCAACGTCCTTAAATTCAAATATAAAACCGTCTGAATCAGGGAATGAGAATACCTTATTTAGGAATACTATGAAATCTCCTCTTTCTATATCTGCGTCGGGCGCAAATTTATTATCCCCCACACCGCTTGCAATACCATTTGACGCAAGATAATCCACATAGCTTACTGCCCAAGGGTAGCTGCCTTCATTAACATCAACAAAAAACTTGGATACCTCTCCCGCCGCCATTACGCTCATTGAACTCATAGTCAATACCACAGACAAAGCCAGCGCAGCGGAAGACTTGAATAATTTTTTCATTTTATATTCTCCCTTCCTGAATTTATAATTTACCCAAACTCTCCGTTCAGATTATTTACACTTCTATTTTCCCACATATTTATTAATTTTTCAACCATTTTCTTTTAAAATATATATTAAATTTGCGTAACACTATTATTTAATAGGGTTACGAGGTGCTTTGACGACAATTTGACGACAATTTGACGACAATTTGACGACAATTAGCAATTATAATGTGACTTTATTTATCTCGTTGAACGCAAAGTCTCGTGTAACGTGAGTATATACATTCATAGTCGTTGCCATATTACTATGCCCCAAAAGTTCTTGTACGATTTTTGCACTTAGTCCATTCTCAAAGCATCTGGTAGCAAATGTATGACGAAAAGTGTGTGAAGAAAACGGCTTTATTCGGTCAGAATTCTTATTAACGTGTTCGCAAATTTTCTTTATGGAAACATTAACATTGGCAACCGAAATATAGTTATTGCTTTTTGTATGAAAAACGAGATTTGTTTCTTTGTTTTTCGATTCAAATAATAAACTAAGAACTTGATAACAACTATCCGATATAGGTATTGTCCTTATACTTTGAGCTGTCTTAGGGGTAGTTAATGTATGCATTGTATGCCCTACTTTTATATTTGCGTTTCTACATATCTCTTTTCTTTCCCCAGTAACAACGGATAAGTTTTTATCAATTTTTATTAAGCGGTTTTCCATATCTATATCGTCCCATGTTAAGGCTAATGCTTCACCAGATCTGAGACCTGTCAACAGCAAAAATTGAAATAAATGAAAATACACCGTTTTTTCAGCATAGGACAAAAACAAGTCTTGTTCCTTTTTTGTCAATGCTTCTTTTTTGGCTGGCATTCTTGATATTCGTTGTGGAATAATAATGTTGTCTGTTGGATTTATTTGAATATATCCACATTTCACAGCTTGTCTAAATGCCACTTTTAAAGGAGAAAGATAATCTATAATTGTACCTCGCTTTAGACTTTGGTTTTCAGTAAGGTCGTTTAAAAAACTTTGTATATGAATATTTTTTATTTCCTTTAATGGCATCTGCCCCAAACAAGAATTGCGAATATGACAGTCGTATATAGCTATGGAACTGCTATATGTAGTAAATTTTACCTTTTTCACGTAATACACTTTAGTATAAATGTCAAACCATTCATTCAGAGTCATATTGAAATCTTCCGCATATATGCTATGTTCCTTTTGATACAGTGCTTCATTTAATTGCTTCCTTACATCAGACAGCCTGTCTCCATATATACTATGCCGTTTGCCGAAATTGTCTGTATATTTTGCTTCATATCTCCCGTCCTTTCGCTGTAATAGGTGTTTGCCTAACTCTTTTCCTTTAAGGTCTTTTCCCATAGTTCGTCATATCTCCTTTCGTGGTCGTCAGAAATACAAACAAACCATAGTGTTATCCGTAATTTGATTGTAACACATTGCAGTTTGTTTGTAAATTAATTTCTCATAAACCGGACTGGTCGTCTATCCATTTATCCAACAACTTCTTGTTGGCATATAGTCGGGTGCCTATACGAACGGTAAAGGAATTGTATGGTCTATTAAGAAGTTTACGGGCGGTATTTTGCCCTACCCCTAGATACGTACACATTTCTTTGACGTTAAGCAAACCTTTGTTATAAATGTCTGTATTCTGTTTTGTATTTATTATTTATCACTCCTTATATGCAAAGAACAGGGCATAAAGCCCCATTCTTATTATCTGTATTTATAGTTCCTCCATAGGTAAATCCCAGCACTCGTGACAAGGTCTGCCGCCGCATAAGTCCGCCATAGTATCATCATCGTATATATCGCAGGCTTCGACAAAAGGATAGCCTTCTTCGTCTTTGCGAGCATTGGGCAGCCCTGCGAAGAAATCATCTTTATATGTCTTGCGAGGGTGAGCATCTGACCATGCTTGTATACGTGAAATTGCATCGGCGGGATTTAATAGTTCATCAGTACCGCAATGCATTGTATTTATAGGACAATCCGCACAGTTTATCGTACAAGCAAGTCCTGCGTCTGCACTGGGACGTAAAGCTCTTGCCTTTTCTTTCAGATAGTTTTCGGTTATACTACAATCTATTCTGTTTGCCATTTATACATCTCCTTAATAGGGTTTATCCGTCAGCCCTAATAGATAGTCAAGGGTAGTATTGAAATATTCTGCTGTGTATTTCAGTACGTTCAGTACGTCAATAGGGTGGTAATCATAAAAATCTCCCGATATGATAAAACGCAACATAGTTTTATGGTCGTTTAGGTTAGTTTTAGATGAAATGTAATCTATTATATCATCTGTTGATACTTTATTCTCTTTCTTTAGCTCTTCGATATTTTGAAGTATAGTGTCCTCAATAGCAATAGGATATACACCGTATACCCTAGGATATGAGGGAATTTCAATTATGTTTGTTTTAGGACAAAAGCATTTGTTACAGAAATGTTTTCTTACCCAATTCTTTATTATAACTATTCCTCCTATTCTTCATCGTCGCCTACCATTAACGCTATGCAATCCTCGCAAATATCCTCTCCGCAGTCGTTATGATATACCTCTCCGTAGATTTCAACTCCGCACATATCACAGTATATATGTTCAACGTGTTTTAAAGGGCAGGTGTCATAGCAAGGATATAAGGGGACAGCACAGTTACAACAGTTATCCTCAATTTGCCTTATGGCGTATCACCCTTTGCTTCCGATAAAAATAATTCGGCTTCTGAACGTGTTATTTTTGCTACATAAAAGAAATTTGTTTTATGTCCATAACTTATCATTATTTCATTATGGTCTGCTATCCACATTTTATATTCGCAAGAGCCATAATTGATTTCATCAAGATAGTCTTTTGCCAATTTCAACATTTCCGCTCCGTCACGAAAAAATCCTAGACTTTCAATTATAATATAGGGTTTTTGTTTTCGTAGTGACTGATGGAAGAGTTCGTACTGCTTCATAAAACGCCTTCTTTGAATAAAACTTCGATTTTATTTTATATTTATTGCTTAACTTCAAGTATTAATCCCCCCCCGTAGCGGTCGGCGAGCCGCAACGTGTAGTCAAGGTAGGGGCATAATCTTTGATTTCTTTACAGTGATATGCATTAAACATATGGGGTATATAGCCGTGTTCAGATATAAATTTCTTATACTTTCTTTCAATATAGCTTTCAGACATTCTTATCTACCTCTAGTATCATATTGTCTTTTTGTACGGTAGTTAAAGTATTTGTATATCCATCAAGTCTAGGCTCTAGTTTCTGACTTAAACTGCCGTCTTGGTTGTATCTGCCTCGC
Organism: uncultured Clostridia bacterium; assembly: GCA_947628755.1. Taxonomy (GTDB): domain Bacteria; phylum Bacillota; class Clostridia; order Lachnospirales; family CAG-274; genus CANPXH01. The sequence goes on from CANRBC010000001.1 coordinate 73,465, forward strand.
ATAGCAATACAGATAACTATTTTACTGCCGATCGCTATTGGCTCGGCAGATTTTGAAAATTTTCAGTATTTATGCTTTCATACAATCTGTCAAGAGCTTTCTCGAAAGCGCCGATACCCGAAAAGAAGCTGCTTAATTTAAGGTTATCAAAGAGATATGGCATAGCCTTATAAAGCTCTACAAATATGTAATAAAGCACGTCTACTACTATGGAATTGCCTGCCTGTTTATAAAACTGTGAATTTGATATACCTGCGTTGACTGCTATTTGCCAGTCTTTATCCTCAAAGCCCATTAAACGGAAACATTCTTTAGGGGTAAGTTTACGGATACGGATATTGTCTTTGTTTTCCAATACTCCTGTTGCTCCAAATTTACTAGACTTAAAGTTTGCAATTGTGTTATTAGCCTGTTGAGCCTTGATAGTTCTGCACATACCATCATCTGACGGATTGAGAGGAAATGCGACTTTAGGGAAATTGCCGTGTCCTGCCGTATGTGTTGGAGCAACGCCATACACAGAAACGATTGCCGAGTCTTGCGATGTGCTTAGTTTGCCTACTGTTAATACTTTTGGTTCTGTCTTTTCTATTACATGCGGTTGTCTGCCTCCGCCCTGCATTGTGGTTAAAGACGGACTTATATAATCAGTATCAAAAGTCGCCCCTGCGTAGCCGTCGTGCAGTTTTGGATTGGTTATATTGCCAATAAATTTCGGAGTATTGTTACCCTCTTTAGCTGCAGAAGAGGTGTTACTGTCGGTGAGAGAATAATTGCCAAAATAATCGCTGAAATTTTCTCTGATGGTTTTCATTCTTTCTTCGGATATATAATATTTCTCATCAACTTCCTGTTCCAGTACGTCTATAAGTCTGATACCGTTATCGAAACCGCGCGGAAATTCAAACTTGCCGTTATCCAAAAACTTCTTTATAAAAATGAGATATACACGTTCTCTGTTTTGTGGTACGCCGTAGTCTTTGGCATTTAGGACTTTGTAATAGACATTATAGCCATATTCGTTCAGTTCGTCTGTGAACATATTAAAGGTGTCTTTGAATTTCTTGCCTACGATATTCTTGACGTTTTCGTATATGCCAAAGTCGGGGCGTTTGCCTCTGACAATTCGCAGAAACTCTACAAGCAGAGAAGAACGTGACTTGTTAAGAGATGTACTATGACAATGAGGGCAATACTCTCTTTGACTGTAGTGTACCGTAAGAGGGTTGTATGTATGTCCGCAGTCGTTGCACTCCCATACAGAGCCTTTCTGCTTGCCCGATACGCTGAAATCCTGACAAGGCGAGCCTCCGCATATCATATTAAAATCTGCTATTTTGTTTTCATCAACCTTGGTAATGTCGCCTAAATTCAGGCTTTCATCGACATTATGTATGGTGCAATAGCTTTTAACAGCGTATTTATCAAATTCACAAAAGTTAATTAATTTCCAGTTCAAATTATTGTCGGAGTAAACATATGTTTAATAGGCGCCTAAACCTCTGTACTCCTTTCAATATTTCTATAAAATATTTATTTTATCGTGTTCATTTCTAGTTTTTTCAAGTCTTTGTTCAGCCCAAATGCATTGGTTTTGTGAAATTTCACTACCTATGTAGTGTAGTTCTGATTGCTTGCAGGCTACAGCAGTCGTGCCACTGCCCATAAACGGGTCGTAAACTAAACCGTTTTGCGGACAGTATATATTCAATAGCTTACCGCACAACTCCGTAGAGTAAGTCGCTTTGTTGTAGGGACACGAGCCGTCATTATTCTTAGCTTCGATAAAGTTGAAAATGTTGCCATAAGATTTCTGACCCGATTTGCGTATACTGACAACAGATTTATTACAGTAAAAGCTGTTTTCTTCTCCCTCTCTACAAAACACAAAGACAAATTCCCATATCCTTGTAAGCTTGTTAGGAGAGCAATTATTAGGCAGGGCAGATTTTTTCTTCCAACAAATAACATCTGCTATTGTAAACGGCGTAGACGTAATTATTGAATATACCGTCTTAAACAAACCGTCACGGTTATTATTGCCGTAAGACAGATTGTATAAGACAACACCGTTTCTTTTAAGGATTTTGTTGAAGCTATGAAATAGTTTTACTGTAAATTCGCAGTATTGCTCATCGTTCATATTGTCGATATGCTCGTCATACCTTAAATAAGAATATCCTTTAGACTTTGTATTAGACAATGTTCTTGTGTTGCCCTGTTTCTTATTGGTATTGTAAAAAGGTGATGTCAGAATAACGTCTACCGACTCAGGCGGCATACGGCTCATAGTAATAAAACAATCTTCATTGTAAATTTTGTTATATTCCATAAGTAAGGAGAAATTGCAATTTTATGTGCGCACAACTCTTTCTCCTTTCTATGTGTTTATAGGACAGACTAAGATTTACTCTCCTGTATGCAGACAGCCGCAGTAATAATAATCGTACTTGGCGTTGGGATTATACTGAAAATGAGGTAAATCCCAACTGCTCGGTACTGGGTGGCTGCGTCCGTCTTTACATTGAATACATATAGCCTGTCTGCCTTCTAAGTTTACATTATTTATTCCTTTATTTTTATTTGGATTTTTTTTTCTTGATATGGCATCATCTCGACTAATATTATTTTACTACTGTGTTAGCGCCTTGAATTGTTACCCAGCCGTGCTTTTGCCTTGCGTCCATTTCCCACTTAGAAATCAACTGAGGCGTGATAGCCTGTCCTAATCTGGTATATCTATCAACATCAGCGTCGGTCTGAATTTTCTTAACGTCCGCTTCTGCTTTAGCCTGTATAGTCTTTGTTTCAGCTTCAAGCCTTGCCTTTTCCTGTCTTTGCTTTTCTATCTCTAATTCCTGTGCTACCTTACTTCTCTCTGTGATAGCCTGCTGTATCTGTTCATCGGGTCTTGTGGCTGAAAGATTGGCTGATTCTACGGTAATACCGTACTCTGACAAGTAGCTCTGCAATACCTTGGTTATTTCACTGTTAAGCTCTGCCTTCTTGTCCATATGAGCCTCTAAAACCGTGTATGTAGAAGTGACTTCGGAGATTTTTGCCTTGACCTTATTTCTTATAATACTGTCAACAACGTCCTGACCTGTCATTCCTCTGTACTTGGTGAATACTCTGACTACATCATCGCTTTCAAAATGATAGCTCATTTCAAAGTCGACATTGAGCTTGCCGTCCTTACATATAACATCAAAGCTGTCATTGTCCTTAGAGCCTTCTCTTTCGTCCTGTGTCATTAAAAGCTGCTCTGTGGCGATAGAATACTCCGACACCTTAATAGTGGGAGCGACTAAGTGCCAGCCTTGAGGAAGAACCTCGTCTTTGATACCGCCGTTAAGCGAATACTGTACGCCTACATATCCCGCAGGCACTACCTCTGAACATAAAAATACTGATATTGCGCCTACAATAATAGCGATAGCTAAAATAATAGCTCCAATCTTACCTGTTTTCATTTATTATCCTCTCCTTTGTCTGTTTCGTCGTCAAATATGTCTATGGCTTTTGTAAACTTTGTCTTGATTTTATAATAAAGCTTGGCTATGGGCTTGAATAATGATATTAAGCACAGATATAGCACAGCCAAAGCCAATATAACGATAAGCAATAATACGGGACTCATATCTTACTCCTTTACCTTGATATACAATCCGCAGTGACACATACCCTCGTCTGTTCCTCTGAAAGCCTTACACATACACTTAGTGTCGGGCGACTTTGCCAGAGCGCAGGGACAGTAGCCGTCATTATCCTTTAATCCCTGTTGTATTTCCTTTACCAATTCCTTATCGCTGTTTAGTATAATTTTTGTCAATAGTCTGCACCACGCTTATAGATATACTGATTAGATGTGGCAAGCTGCACTCCGTACTGAATATTATCATCGGTCTTAAGCTCTTGTATGTACTCTCCGCACTTGATATAGTCTAAAGTATTGACGTCAATCATATTGCAGACTGTTTCGAATGGGTATCTAGTAAACAGCCATATGGCTTTATTAAGTGGTTTTAGCTCTGCTATAAGCCGTTTCAGAGTGGGTATATCGTTATCCAAAGGCTCTCCGCCCAATATCCATATATTCTCAACAAGAGTGTCGAACTCTCTTATCTTATCCTTGATATGCTGTATATAATCATCGTCTAAAGGATCGCCGTTGTCGAAGTCCCAAGACAAAGGGTTGTGACACCCTTTGCAATGGACTCCGTTATTACCCCTACAGCCCGATATATATATTTCAAAAGACTTGTTTTTAAGGGTATATTGAGTGGCAAGAATGTTCATTACTTATCAACCCTTATATCTTTGTAGAATTGTCTGTTGGGAAAGTCTTTTTCTCGTCTGGTCTTATGCCAGTTCTTGATATTGGTAAGGAAGCCTACGACTCTTGTATACTTATTGATAATGGGCTTGCCGCAGACGGTACATACATCATCATTAGAAACCGTCATATGACCTTGTTCGCACTCGGAGAGTACATAGTTGATAGCAAAGTATACAACGCCCTTTTTAGCGGCAGTCCTTATAAGCTCTGCTATGTACTTTGTATTTTCTATCTTGGTATCGCAATTTAAGTGGCATATAGCTCCGCCCGAAAAATGACTGTCGAATAAACCCTGAAGCTTAATCCTGTCAAGCATATCCGCATTGGTAGTAAGAGGTATAAACTGATTACTGTATATATCGTATTGGTGCTGATAACCTAAGAGCTTGTCTTTATCAGCCATTTTGATACTCATATTTTCGCCCGGCACTTGTTCGCAGTTATGAGGTGCGTTATACTGCTTCTGGAATTTAGCGTTTGCATTATTTATAACATCTAATATTTCAAGAGCGAGAGCCTGTCCTTCCTCTGTGAGAATATCGCTGCCAAGAAGCTCTATGCACTCGTTAAAGCCGTTTACTCCCGTAGTGGAATACTGCTTTGAAATATCCATAAATCCAAGAGTGTATAAAGGTTCGTTGCCGTTGTCTATCCTCTTCTTGATAATATGCCTTTTGGCGTTATTTACTCTTGCTGATACCTCTACCATTTTTGCAAGCTCTTTTAAAAAGTCCTCTCTGTCGGGGTGCTTTATAGCCAAGCGTGGGAAGTTGATAGAGCAAACGCCTAGGCTTCCTATCTTACTTGAACCACTGCCAAAGGAATTAAAGTACTCGCTGTTCTGCTCTGAACGCAGACGACAGCAGGAGGAAAGAGTTGAACTGTCGCCGCAGTAGATATTGATAAAGCCAAATTCCCGATTAGCTTCCGAAATAAAATTAAGGAAGCTTTCGTCCTGTATTTCGTGATCAGCATTTATAGAAAAGCAAGCCGTTGTAACGGGGAACGTCAAAGGCGTTCTTCTTAACTCGGTATTCATAACGTCTAAGTATATAGCCTGCAATTTTTTGACTATATCCAAGTCGGGATTGGTGCCGTCAGGGAATACATAGTCGTCTTTAAGCTTATTGAGGAATACGTCGTCGTAAACGCTTACGTTTGTAAAAGGGGACTGATTTGCCCTCATAGGCTGATTGATAGTATATATGAAGGATACTATATTCTCTCTGACATAGTTCCAACAGTCCTCTTCTGTGGCAAAGTGGAAATGAGCGTCCGACTTGGTTTCTAATATATTCTTGACAAAATAACTCATTACAATAAGCATATCCGCCAAGCCTGTAGCTCCAAGTGTAGAATTGGAGGCTATGACCGTAAACTGCTCTAGCTGGGACTTAAAAGCATATAAATATTTAGGAGGACTTGACTTTACCTTTTTTATCATTGGCAGACCGTTTACAAGAATGTCGTATGTACTGTAGTTAAAACAATAAGGCATTCCTGCGCCTACGCCGTGGAAATCGTGAATGTATATATCGCCTGTAAGCTGCATTTCCACTATCTGATTGGCAACGGACAGACCGTAAAGCTTTTTTAATTCCTTCCACATTACATAATAGCTGTTAAGTCTTAAAAAAGGTTTAGGCAGCTCTGTTGTATAGGCGATAACGCTAATATCGTCCACATTGGCATTGGCGTCTATACTGGCGTCCGATGTGGTGCGTGAAGCAAAGAAATTCTTGCTGAAAGCCGACATATCAAGCTGTTTTCCTATGCCGTCCAAGTCAAAAAGTTTAGGCGGATATTTCGCCTTTAAGTGCATATATAAATCGTCAAATTCTGCATCGTATGTAGTTTTGAAATACACACAATTCCTCCCTTACTGATTGTTTATCCATTTGAACAGACCTGCCGAGTCTGTGATCTCGCCGTTTATCTCCGCAAAGGGTACGGCGGTAAAGCCGTTACTGTCGGCTATTTCCGTTATCTTGTCCTTGTCGGTAATAACGGAATAAAATATATCCTTTTCCGAAAGTAATTTCTCGGCTATCTTACACTTGGGACAGCCTGTAGAGTATAATGTTACATTGTTCAATCAGCACCCTCCTTCTTGGCAGGGCAGTCTTTAGCCCATTTGCGTATAATCCTTTTATATAAATCTGGACACTCGGATTCTAAATCATAACAATACAAACGCGAACTGTTATTTGCAAAACTTAGCCTACATTTACCACACGATATTCCACAATATTGAGTTAATCTCTCTTTTTCCCACTTGTAATCTATCTCGTCGTCCTCTCCGCAATGTTCAGCGATAAACTTCTTTGTAGCATTGGATTTGTTGCCGCAAAGATACTTCATAATACACATCATAAAGCCGACTTCTCTATTGTATGTATCTCCTTGTCTGCACTTAACAACTGTCTTAGTGCCGTCCTTCCACTTGATGATAGTAGCAGGGTCATTGAATATGACCTTATCTATTAGTTTTTGGAGAACTTGTCCTAAAATTGATCCTGCGTTTCTGCCATTAAGTACCGCATAGACTGTCATATCATCAATAGGTATTGTTGCAGTAAAAGACAGAGGTTCTAAAAGGGAATGTTCTGTTTTTATATCATCAGGGGACAGTATCGTAGTGTAGTCTGTATTTGTGGCATAAAACAAAGGATTTCCATTAGAGTAATAATCTGTAACTATATCAGCAAGTTTTTTAGGCGGCATTTAAATCACCTCATCATAAATTCTTAAAGCCTTTATATTACCTTGCAGACCGCCCGAAGGGGCATAGCTCATATCTCCCATTTTGCGGCATTTACTGTCAAGGCTGCTTGTATCGACTATAAACTCTACTACGCAGCCGTTGGGGTTGGCTCTGTTGGTACGGTCTGTATGTGCGTCTGCCTTGCAATCAGCCAGTACGCAATTAATAACATTGCCGTTATCCATAACTATATCTATCTTAGTGCCGATTTTGGTGGTATAATAGCTGCCTACGGCTATACAATATCTGCCGTTTACAGTTCTTATACCGTAATTTCCTGTAACTGCTCTTTGCTGTAATTTGTACTGCGGTGAATTTCTGCTCGTAATAGCCTTGTAGGACATATATGCCTTAAAGCTATTATTCGATGGCACAGGCTTTGTGGTATAGCCTGCGCCGTTTACTATGACTCCTGTTATAACTGTAAGTATGACAGTCAGTACAAGAAATAATTTCTTCAACTAATCTCTCCTTTGTAGTGTGGTGTATCAAGACAATGTGACTACGCCGTTATGTTTGAACGAATATGGTATATAGTGGTCTTTGCAGAAATCTATCTCTGCACAACAGCCTGTACTGTTCTCATAATCTCCGCATACCCACATTTCATCACATACGGACAGGATCTGTAAGCACCAGTTAAGACCGTCCTCATAGCTCATATTTTCATACATAAAACCAAAGCAGTGAACAGGCGATACAAATACATAGTCTTTATATATACGCTCCCACGTTGTAATATAATGCTCTATATCCTTGACATTTTCAGGTTTATTCTGAAACGGGTGAGATACATATATGAATTGTTTTCGAATAGATGAAGAGGTCTGTTTACGTACAAAAGTCATAATTTTCTTTACGGCAGACAGCATATTGTCATTTTGATTTATAACCCAAACGTAAGGGTATTGATATGAAACCTCTTTTAATAGCTTACAGCAATCATCATATACTATACCGTCTAAATCCTGCCTGTCGGCTAATTCTTTATCTCCGTCAATGTATCTATCAGACACTCTCCGTTTTCTATCGGCTTCAGGACACATTATTTCTATAATTATAGGCTGTCTATTGCCTTTATAGGTTTTCAAGAAATACTTTATGCCCGGAGGGTCTATTATGTATATATCTGCATTGTCGACCTGTTCCTGCGTGGCGCAGTATTCTATGCCCTCTCTGTTGGTATAAGCCACCTTATCTTTAAGTGCGTCAAATTCCTCTTTGGTAACAAAGATATGGGTATCTTCGCCTTCATATCTCGGCTGTCGTGTGGTGTAGGATTTGACCTTTGTATAGCCGAAGTTATCACACAGATAGTCGGTAATAGTGTCCTTGCCTACTCCCGACTTACCCGTTATTAATAAAATCGGTCTTTTATTCATATCGCTCATAATATCACCTTACTTAAAATATTTAGCCCATCTATTCTTATATTCAGGCGGTACCCCGTTATCTTTTCTTCGACTGCCATTCCACATTTTACCTCCTGCCTTGCCCTCACAAATGAAACCGCTTGCCTTCAAGCTTGACCCATTTTCGCTTTCTAGGGTATATGTAATAACTCTTTTATAACCCATTTCTTTTGCGATACGACAGCAAGCACCATACAATTTACTACAAGCGTTATAAGTGCCGTCGGTACATACACGATTAATTTCTAATGTGAGTCCGTTATCCAAATATCTACTAACAGGACGCCCGCAGATAGCACAGCCGACCATTTTCTCTTCTACAAATAAGCCTATAGCGAATTTGCAACCGACAGTACCATTGTGATGTCTGTGGTTGTCCGCAACATATTCATTTGCTACTTTTAATGTTATGGGTCTTATATTAAAAGGCTTTTTGTCTTTAACTATCTTGTCTTGTATATTTCTGTTCATATTGTTACAGTTAAGTATCAACCTGTATATATTCCTATAAGGTCTATGAATTTCTGACACTGTTCGCTGTCAGAGCCGTTGCATGTAACTCTTAAAGGCTTGCTGAAATCAAGAGAAAACAGACCCATAATGGATTTGCCGTCTACTATGTACTGTCCGCTGCTGACGGTAACATCGCCTTCCACCTTGCTCATATCATTTACAAAGGACTTGACCTTATCAATGCTGTTTAAATCTACAAAAAATTCTTTTGTCATAAAATCTCTCCTTATAATTTTGCATTAATATATATAATGATTGCTTTCCTCCACGGGAGCTTGTCGTAATGTGGTTTACATTCTTTTTCTGTGTCCGGCAGCACCTCGTATTCATCATCGCTCAAATAACGGTGAAGCGTATAAAACACATCATCATCGCTCTTGAAACAAACACCTTTTTCTGTAACAAGATATTCATCAACTCTAGCGCTTCCCCATTCTCCAAGCCAATATCCACGGTCTTCTCCTACAATTTTTCCGTCAACTATAGGCACAATAGGAAGGCTGGGGTTTTCAAACACAAGCTCAAATAACTTTTTTACTTGGTCGGAATTAGTATCATTAAACTTATTGTAAAATTCAAGTGCTTCCAAAACATATTTTAATTCGGTACCCTTAACAAGTCCGCTTGGCGAAGCTAATAAATACGGCGGTGTTTCTTTGTAACTCATATACTACTCCTCATTGTTTTACCTCTCCAAAGATTTCGTTATATATATCCTCGAAAAGACAAGGCATCATTTTATAGAAGGTTTGTAATATATCTCTTGCGATATATCTAATATTAGGGTGGGCTTTCTTACTGCACCTAAGCCTAAAGAAGTGCCGCCATTCTCTCATATTCATTGTGACTGCTATTTCGGTCTTAATGTCTGTGGGAAGAACGCCTCTGCAAATATCGGTCTTTGCCCCAAGCTTAACAAGATGGAGATAGCTTTGTTCCGCCTGTGTCATAGCGTGTTCCCATACTACGCGCTGGTCTGTGGCGTCTGCGGTGTCTATTTTACCTACCATTAATTCAAATGGTTCTACAAAGGTCAATTCAGAGCCGAATTTACCCGTAGAGTAATTACAGTATCTTGTGCTTTCCTGTGAATAGCTTGCTATCCTATGCCTTACCAGCTCGTGAGATGTGCCTCTGTCGCATACAATTTTAACTGTGAGCTTGGCGTGTTCTAAAACGGACTCGTGACCGTTCTTAATGCAGTTACGAATTATCTGCTCATCGCTATGTTCTGTAATTCTGTCCTCGCTCTTATAGCAGGTACGGGCTGCCTTTTCTATAAGTCTAAGCATTTCTTTAGGTCTTGGGGCTTCCATAAACTCCCAAGACAGAGGAACAAATTTTGCCAATTATACCTTCCTTTCTTAATCGTTAATCCATCGCTTCCATAAGCCGTCTACAAATATTTCATTTAATTCAGGCTTAAACTCTTTCAGGGCTTGTGCTGCTAGTTTTTCACTACAGAAATATATTTCAAAAGGACATAAAGTTTCATGTATTATAGATATACTCCACTCAAGTGCCTCGTCAAAATTAAGATAATATCGGGCATCGTCACAAAGCTTCATAATATTATGCTCGTCAGCCCATTTCTGCATACGTGCATACAGGTCTTTAGCCTTTGAGACGTAATCTGTATCGGTGTTGTCTTTAGCATTTATATCGGCATTGTCTTTGTCTGAATTTTCGGCAGAAGTATCTTCTGTACTTTCACTGAAAAATGTACCGTAGTCAAACCATTTGTCTTCAATGATATTGCCGATTATCTTTACTGTAGAACCAAATCCCTTATGTGCTACTCTGACATAATGTCCTTTGGCTTTTATAAGGTCGTCTACGCCGATAACGTCCATAATACGGATTATAGACTCCATACCTTTGGCAGATCCCTCAAAGTAATCATCGGGTGCGCCTAAATAGCCCTTGCTTAAACAATAGCCGCCATATCCTACGCCGAATTCACCTTCAAGAGAAAGGCAAAGGGTCAGACAGCCGTGGTCTGCCATAGATAAAGATACATCGTCAATGTACATATTGGAAACCTCGTAGCCCTCGGCTATAAGCTTATCATAAGTATAATGCTTAATATAAATCACTCCTTTTGCTCTATGAATTGTTCCAAATCAAGCGGGTTATCCGATTTGTTTTTGGTATACTCCCATTTGCCCTTTGAGGTCTGTCTGTAAAGACGAAACAGACCGTCAATACGGCTTCGGGTGATACGATAGACTTGTCCGCTTGGGGCTGTGTATGTAACACAGACATATTCTTTTTCTTTTGCCATATATTACTTCCTTATTTGCGGAAAATTTTTCCTAAGTATTACAAAAGATTATATTAATAACAAAATAAACAAAGCACATTGTCTATTTCTTCAATCGTTAATATCACAAAAAAGCTTGTGTGGCTGCCATAGTCTATCACTACAGTTCCGTCAGTTGTCGGAGCAAGGTACCTAGAATAATAAGAGTGGAAACCAATCGAATTAAGATAGGAATATATCAAGGTATCTAACTCCGTCCTATTACTGAATTTGCCAAGCTCTTTTAACTCTGAACCTGTGCGGATATAAAGGGTGTATTTCTTATTGGTATCTTTACAGGAGTTCATACTGCGCCTCATATTTAACTAAACTGCCATTCTCAAACTTAATTATTATATTTTTGGGATAACCTGTATTCAGTTCAAAGCTATAATAACACGATTCTATTTTCTTAGGAATATAATGGCTTTTCTCACATCGCTCACACCTTTCTTTGTCATAAAAGGTTGAATGACATAATTCACACTCGTATATAGTTTCCTGTTTCATTCCTTACATCCTTTCGATAAAGTTTCTTGCTTCATTCTTTTAACTCTCTTTTTAAAAATTTTATCAAATCCCTATTTGAACTACGAAACATCATTAGTAACATTTCAGATATTGGGCGTTTCCTATTCATTCTCTGTGCTTTCTTTACTGAACATAATTCTCGCCCATTTGGATTTAGACAATAAACTCCAACCTCCCACGGTATCAAATCCTTTATTTCTTCGTAAACAATTTGTGGCATAACATAATAATTCCAATCTCCAATAAAATTATGTCCGTTCTTTGAACGGAAGTCTTCCACAGACGACTTAACTTCGTAGCAATAAAAATCTCCTTTTTCTATGCCTGATACCGTATTATTTAAAGGTTTAAACTGCATATAATCGACCCTTATTTTACTAATAGTGGCATAGTCAAAAGTAACTTCTTTTGCCCAATATGTTCTAACGTCGTAGATATTTAACTTATTTTCAATTGCTTCCGAAAGTAATTTTGTTGTTGCTTTTCTGTCCATAATTTAATACATCCTTAACTAATTTTATATTTACAAACATCATTACATATCAATTTTCTTTTCTATAAAATCCCGATTTTATTCAATTCATTTGCGACTCTTTCTCTATGCTCTTGCATTTTTCTATCGAATAAAAGGTCAAATAAGGGCTTTACTATGTCGGTATTGACATAACTTTTTATAGGATATGATGTCATATATTCGTTGCATATATAATCTAATGTATTAGGCTTTTCTAAAAGCTCGTTAAATACATCTTCCTCTACAAAACTGTCAATATCCTTTGATTGAATATAAACTGTTATTGCTTGCAACATAGTTATATATGGGGATTGTGAAATTATGTAAGAGGGAGGTAAGGATTTCGCTATGTCCAAATATGTTTGCAGTTCTTTATTAACCTTATCTCTAAGCTTATTCATAGTAATTTGTTGCGAAGTTAAGTTGGGCATCGTATCACTCCTTTTCCAAAACAGCCTTTTCGCCTAGATATTTAAAAAATCTCTCTATCTCAAAATAAATATCAACTACATCTGTTTTGATGTATTCGCCATACAGATATTCCGCAGCATTTGGCATTTCAAGAAGCTTAGTAAATAACTCTTCTTCCTCAATACTCAGAAGAAGATCGTGGTTTTGAACATACTGAAATATTTCAGTTAAAACAACCGTTCTATATGAGCGCATATAAATTGTTTTAGGGTCTTTGGTTAATGTTTCTTGCTCGTATTCGTTAAGTTCCTTTCTTAATTTACACGTCAATTCGCTTAATAATCTGTGTTCTAGCATATAACACCTCTCAATTTATCCATTTTATCTTCGGTATGCCTTTGAAGCCTTTTACCCAAACGAACCAAGCATAGCACTTGGCGGAGGACATTTTCTTAGGAGTACCGTCTTTGTTGTAAATAGTGTTGCCTTGCTTGTCCTTGGCTGTAAAATCGCCGTTCATGCCGCAAAGCACTCTATTAACGCATATATATACTGTCTTGGGAGGATATGTATTAAACAGTTCTCGTCTGTTTTCGCTCTCTAAAAACTGTATAGGCAGGAATAATGCAAGTTTATATCCTGTCTGTAATAATTCCATAGAATGAAATACCCATTCCTTGGCGTATTTGTAGGGCGGATTTGTAACGATATTGGGAGCTAAGGCCGTATCACATTTAAAGAAATCGACGCCGCTCAGCCCATAGCCTCTGTCTATAAGGTCTGTGCTGACAACGTTATAGCCATGCTGTTCAAAACGCTTGGATAAATGCCCTTCTCCGCAACAGTTTTCCCATATGCCGCCTTTGAAATTTTCAATGCCGCATATTAAATCAGCCGCCAATGGTTCTGTAGCATAATAGTCATGTTCCGCCCTGTCGTGATCTGTGTGGTTGCTTGCGCCTAATACGGCAAAGGTAGTTCTTTTGTTGCCTGTCCAGTCTTTGTTATTCAGTTGTATACACCCCTTAACTTTCTGCTTCTTTTACAAGTTCATCAATGTTCTCTTGTAGATATTTACTTAACCTTATATAGCCTTGTGTATTGCAGTCAACAGTAAAGCCCCTGTAATTACATCTTTTTGGATAGCAGGATATGACTTCGCCTGTTTGCTCGTCTAACTCTACGGCGATAGCCCAGCCAAAAAGATGTAAAATAGTATTTATAAACCATAGCAATCCTGTTTCTCTGAACTCTGTCCAAGCATTTCCGTTTGTCATTTCAGCATAAACAACCTTTCTATTCTGTCTTCTCGTATATTCTGTTTGTTTCTTATTTCTGTTTTGGTATGTATTGATTTTATACACTTGAAATCATCAGGCGCTGTGTACTCCGAAATTATGACCGTATTGTACTGCGACCAACTACGCATTATTTCCCAGAACTCGTCCGAATTGAATTTTGGGGTGCCTGCATATTGGGTAGTGTTGCGATATGGCGGGTCGCAGTATATAAGGCAGTCCTTAACGACTATATCTCTATAGTCACGGTACTCAAAGACAATATCCTTAATACTGTCTCTCTGCCGTAATAATGAATTATAGGCATTTAAACAATGTTTTCTCTTTTTGTCGTCCTTGGCATAGCCGCCGAACCATTTGCCCGCAAAGCTACAGCCAAAGCCTGTAAAGCCCGTCAGAGCTTTGTCCTTGTCCTTGTGGGACTTAATATACTCATATTCGGCTTTGGTCATACTCTTAGGCGCCCCGAGAGCTTTGAACATAGCTATAAGATATTCATTTATGTCGGAGCAATATCTTATACCGTTCATTTTGGAGGCTATGTTACAGGCTCCGCAAAATGGTTCTACAAAGGGTTGATTATCTCTTCTGTATTCGTTAAGGACTTCGACTATGTATTTTGCAATTCTATGTTTGCCGCCGAAATATCTTATGTAAAACTCTCCTTTCGCTGTAAATTGTCTTGTCGTTATGTGTTATATTCCGAGTTGTTTAAAAAGTTTGGCACGAGTCGGGTCTGACTTAGTGCTGCATAAATCCGCTAAAGAGTTTTTAAAATGAATGTCGGTCGGTGCTGTGGAATGGGTTTCTTCTGTATTGTCACGAACTGTCTTTTTGTCTATATAATCCTGTTGGAGTATCTCATAAATCTTCAAGTCATAATAATGACCATCTATAAGCTTTACGTCCTGCTTATATATACCGACTATGCGTCCGCCGTACTTCTGTATAAGTCTGTCGTATTGCTTCTCGGTGGGATTGCCAACAACTACGCTGAATATAAGCTTTCTGAAATTAAATCTATCGAAAATGTCCTTTATTGCTCGATAGACATCGACCGCAAAACAGAAGGGATTTACATTAAAACTAATAATACCTAAAGAAAGAACCGTATCGGTTTCTCTGTCGATATTGTATGATATATAGCCTTGCAATTCTTCTAACTTGCCTACGGATACAAACCGATGTTGTACCTGCGTAGAATTGTCCATTACCTCATCTGTATAATACGGGGAACAATAATAATATTTGTATCTATCGTCAAACCACGTTGCACGCAGCTTTGCTGTCAGCCAGTTCTCGTATCGTATTGCAGGTTTTAGCATTAGCAACCTCCTTCCTGTGCGGACTGCATAATTCCTTTTCCAAGACATCAAAATCTTCACACGCAATAACAGTATTGCCGTCGTCCATACACAGCCTAGCACAGCCGTTATCTGTTTTTTTTATATAAACTACATGACTTAAATTAATAAGTCTGCCTTTGTATAGCGCAGTCACCTGTTTTACAAAAGTCATTACTTTTCTCCCTTCAATATATCAGAAACGTAGGTTTTAAGAGGCTCTCTTAAGGCGCATTTGCTATAAAGCCACTCGACATAGTCCCTGTCCTCCTTGACAACGTCTGTAAGAAGCTTGCCTTTATACTTGCCAAAGGGCATAGTGTATTCTTCTAAGGTCGGAAACTCAGCAGAGGGTATGTCTGCAACAGGGATTGCCTCACTGAATTTAACCTCAATATCCTTACGGCTTGCAAGATAGTCACAGAGATGTACTAACTTCTGACAAGGGGTGGTAGGCTTTGATAATACAAGCTTACTGCGTGTGCTTGTGTTCCATTGTCCCATATGCGACTCTATAACGCTTGCAATAAGTTCTCTGTACTTAGGGTCGAAGCCTGTAAAAATATCATCGTTCCTTATCCAGTCGGCGCAAATCTGAGGGTGTTCAAAAACAGTGTAGCTGCCGCCCTTATTGCCCTCTTTGTGTCCGTCGTGGAGTATAATGCCTGCTATCATACAGTCCCTCTCCATCTGGTTAAAGTCGTGCTGTGTCTGCTCTAAGCCGCATATATAATTACAGAAAAGAACTGCCGCCTTGGTATGTCTGACAAGACCGCCTGTGCCTAAAGCGTATGAAGGATGATATTTGCCTGTGGTCGAAGCAGGCATTGTATAAAAATAATCCGGCAGGTTTTCAAGCCCTGTTTCTACAAGTTTTCTTATTTCGTCTGTCTTTATGTAATTTAATTCTTTTGCAAAAATTTCACTTTTCATCATTAATCCACCTTAATATAATCCGTTATCCACCAATCGAATGAGTTGGGAATAGTAACAAAAGAGTCGTCTACCCTTTTAGTCTTTGGCTTCTTACAGAAGCTTTTGATATAAAGCACGTCTCCTACTTTGAAGGGATCGGAGGAAAAGCTTTTGACCAACCTGCCGTAGCTTGTAAAGGAATTTTTATAAACCTTCATCTGCGTGGCTTTACCCTTGCCTATACTGTAGGCATTAAACTTCGGGGAGTGCTTTGTGTCCAAGTCTGTTACGACGATATAACGCCAATCGAGAGCAGGGTCTATGTAATCTATATAACCCCAATAGTCTGTCTGATATTTTATTCTGCTTTTCAAGGAACATTTTTCTATATCCTTATTGGCGTGTATATACTTCAACAAGCCCTTAATATCTATATCTGAAAATGAACCCTGTACTATCTTGTTGGCAAAGCGCTGTTTATCCACTTCCGATGTATTAAAAAGCTTATATATCTTTTTACTGCTATATCCGTTTTTAGTCTTTACGCTTTTAAGAATATTTGTAATTGTGCTTTCGGATAAATTCAAAGACTTAAGATAGGCTATACAGTCTATAGACTCGACTCTTGTATCGGTTTCCTTGCCGCTGAAAGCCCTGACGTTTTCCTCCAACAGGGATAAAGCTTCTAGGCTGTCCTTCCGTATAGAACATTTGCCGTAGAGCTTTTTAAAATAAGAATAATCCGAAAGAAGCTTATTAATATCGCCAAACTCCGAAAAGAAGTCTATGGATATAAGTATTTCAAGTTGTCGGCTGTCAACAGAAGTCTTTGACTTAATATCATAGAGCAGATCTATAAAGTCCTCATAGTGTACGTTACGAAGAGAATACATTTCCTCGGCTATTTTCTTGTTCATATAAGGTATGGTGCCTATGCCCTTATAGACCTTGCCGTCGCTTACAAAATAGTCGGCGCGGGAATGTCTGAACTTAACAGGCTGAATGGCTATACCCTTTAACTGGGCTAAAGCAACGCCGTCCGTAACATCCTTGGGATTGCTTGCATTGTTGATATAAGAAGCTATAAATTCTTTGGGATAAAAGTATCTGAGATAGGCGCATAAATAACCTATCATACTGTAGCCCATTGAATGATTATAGCCAAACTGATAGTCGGAGGAGTCCTCGATTATCTGCAAAAAGGCTTTAGCTTCCTGCTCGGCTACCTCTCTTGGCTTATCCGACTTGGAACAATAGCCCTCCAGAATATCGGGTATAGCTTCCATAAGCCTGTCCTTCTGTTTTCTACCTATTGCACGTCTTATATTGTCGGCGTCGCCGCCTGAAAGACCGCATATCTCCGTAAGGAATTTGATAGTATCCTCCTGAAAAATAAGATAGCCGTTGTTATCGGCAAGCAATTCATCTATAAGAGGAGAAGGATTGATATTCTTTTCACCGCTTATAAGCCTATCCCTATAGCTTGCGCCCGAAGGTCTTAGTGCTGCATTGAGAACGGATAAGTGAGTCAGGATAGTGGGCTTGAATTGTTTGAGAAGGCTAAAGGCATAGTCGTTTTCAAACTGAAATATGCCTATTGGTGAAGTCAACATATCCTTCCATACATCGGCATTGTCCCAGTCTATCTGATATGCCTTGGGGTATTGTTTGCCAAGCATTTTGTGAACATCGCTTATAATCCCTACATTTTTCAGACCTAATATGTCATATTTGAGAAGACTGACCTCGTGTATCTCTTCCATATTGATTGACAATACTCGTTTGCCGTCACTCCAATATGTACCGTAGTTATCGTAAAGTGTAACGGGAGAAACCACAATGCCCGCCGGGTGAATACCCTTGCTTATAACAACTCCGTTAAGCCCGTCAAAGTAATAAAATATATCCTTATACTTGGCTCTTGTCTTTTCCTCATCTGCTTCAAAACTATCCTTAATGGTCTTTGCAAAGTCCAAAGAATAAGGGGAACCTGTGTTCTTGTTTTTGGGATTTATACCTCTGTCACGACACCATTTGTTATGAAAGCCTCTGACTATCTCGTCAATAGTACCCTTGTCGGCAATAGTGCCTGTTGTAAGGATATAAGCGGTATAGTCCTCTGAAAAGCTTTCTATGATGTGTTTGTATACCTTTTCTCTGTCGTTTGGCGCAAAGTCAAGGTCAATATCGCCAAGCTCTTTCCTGTCCTTATTGGCAAAACGTGAAAATACCGTCTTATGCTTTACAGGGTCTATATCCGTAATGCCTGTGATATAGGCTACTGTAGAGCCGCTTACCGAACCTCTGCCCGGGCCGATAGGAATGTCGTTATCGTGACACCAGCAACAAAGCTCCGACATAAAAAGCATAAAGCCTATCATACCTATTTCTTTGAATACGGATATTTCTTCATCTATATTGGCTTGGTATTGTGGTATATCCTCAATCTCTCCTCTGTTTATCTTGTCCTGCTTCATATTCTGAATACGATTTAAAAGGACTTCCTCTTCATTGGGATAAAGAACGGGATATTTAAAGGATTTGTCTAATGTGAATTCCTCTACCATATCAGCCATAACATTTGTATTTTCTATAGCCCGCATATAGACTTCTTTGCTCAGAGATCCTTGTATTTTAAACTCAGATACAAGCTCGTCATATGTACGATAGGTAAGGTCAAATTCTTCCTCGTTATCGTAAAATTTATTTTTAGCCCATTGCAGCATCTGTCTGCACTCAGCCTTGTATTTATTAAGGGAGTGGGTGTCCGTTGCGGCTATAAGGGGGACGCCTGTTGACAACGACAGATCGGAAAGGTACTTGTTGTACTCTGCCTGTTCAACTGAATTGGCATGAGGCTGTATCTCGTAAAAATCATAGGCAAACATAAGTCTTTCGTATTTGCCTGCGGTAACGCCGTCTAACATATCCTCGCTATTGGTCTGTGACTGCTTTCTCCAATGGTTGAGAGGAGATTTAAGACAGGCAGATATTTTTATAATATTGTCCGATATGTTCAGAAATTCATCAAAGGATATACGAGGGTTGTAGTAAAAATGGTCTGCCTGTGTAGAAAGGTCTATGAGAGTATTCAATTCCTTAAAGCCTTCAAAATTTCGGGCTATGAGTATTGTATGATAGTTATCCCTTATCTTATTGTCAAGAGCTTCCGTGAGATATATTTCTACTCCGTGTATGTACTTAATGGGTTTAAGTTCTGTAACGGTAATATCCTTATAGGTATTCTGCAATTCGGAAAGCTTCTTTTCACTGACATATAAGGGAGTGTCAAGCTCTTTGCTTTCGACTTTATACTGTGTGGCTTCGCAGTACATTTTCTTTTCTATCCAGTTTAATATATTGCCGTGTTCCGTAAAGCAAATAGCTTTCTGTCCAAGCTCTTTTGCTCTGTGGATATAATCCTTGTAATTAGTGGTGCTATCCAGTAAGGATTTTTCTGTATGCAAGTGATATGTTACATAATTAGCCATCGTCATCACCGCCCATTAATTTGTAATCACAGGAATTGCGATAAGAACATAAATGATTGCAATAGAACCAGTTCTCTGTAGGCAAAAAATCCTTTTCGTTGTATATCATAGATATAACGTCTAAAGCCCATTGCTTGGCGGTTTCAAATTCCTTATATACAAAGGGTATGCTCAACCATTTCTGTGATTTGAAATAATTCCAACAAAGCTCTGTGGGATATGCGCCGTATTCCTGATATATGGCTTCGCTGTACAGGTAAAGCTGTTTTTTATAGCTTTCAAAGCTTGATTTTTCTTTGGCTAGTACTTTGCCTTTGCTGCTAAGGGGATATTCGCTTGATTTGTGATCTATTATAATAATATTCCCCGTAGACTTTTCTCTTATGAGAAGGTCTATATAACCTATAAATTTTTTGCCGCCCAGTGTAAATTCGCACTTTTTCTCTATGCCTAAGACTTCATAGGTATTGAGCCAGTCAAAGTCTGCATTGGCAAAATAGTCAAGACCTAAATAGAAATAATTTTCCTTAATACTGTCGGATATATCGGAACAGTCTATGTCGGTATCGAAATTTGTCTGATAGTATGATATAGCTTCCTCAAAATCCATACAGTCCTTTAGTATGTTTTCAAGAAGCTTATGACAGAAGCTGCCGAACCCTGCATAGAAATTCTGTTCCCTTTCATATACGTCCTGCAATACATAATTCAGATACCACTCATATTTACACTGCTCAAAGGCACGAAGGCGGCTGAATGAAAAGGTCATATTGTCAATTAGTTTTTTATAAGTCAAAACATCACCACCCTAAAAAGGCATATCATTTTCGTAGGGGCACGAACATGATAAAATTATGTGACCTTACGCTTATTGCGGTAAAGCTCGTTCCATATATCCAAACCCAAGTCTACAGGAGAGTTCTTAGCCTCTACACCGCCTAAGAGATTATGTCTATCCTCTATAACATAGAGATTGATAAAGCGTTTTAGCATGCACATATTCTCATATACCTTGCGATTAGGCTTTCCGTCAAAAGTCCTGCGGGTGTATGAAACATCGGAGTCATAAGCTAAAACTACGCTGTTGATATGGGGGTTATGTATTATTATCTGTATCTGCTCTGTGGTGAGAGTGTGCTTCTCTGCCGATACTGAATTTCTGATACCAAAACCGAAAAGCTTCATAACGCTTTTAAGACCTTCAAATATAATAATTTCTCCCGACTGCTCTATATATGGCAAGGTAACCATCAGCCCTTGGAAATAGTCTACTGTACCTACGGGATAGTAATTTATATACTTTTCAATACCGAGGCTCTTGTAATTGTCAAGCATTGTCCTTCCTTTTATATTTATTAAATTGCCCTTTGTGTCATATACGGGATAGACAATACGCTTGCTCCGCCTGTCAAGCCTTATATCAAAAAGGTCTATTTCCTCCTGTCTTATGCCTTCGGAAAGCCAAGATGTGATAATGCCCTTGTCGTACTTGGCGTACTCCGAATAGGGAAGTATGGTATGCTGTGCCTTATGAGACCGCTCCTGTTTGCTTTGTTTTAAGTTTCTATTGAACATAACGGTCTGAGAACGGCACATCGTATTAAGGTCTATATTGGCTAGGTGAGAAGCCTTGCTTACGGCAGAATTGAAATCCAAGTTCTCGGCTTGCATAAGATACTGTATTATACCGCCGCCTGCTCCGCAGCCAAAGCAATAGAATTTATTTGTTTCAGGTGTAATAGAAAATGATGGTGTTCTCTCCTGATGAAAAGGACATCTGCCAAAATAATCCCTGCCTCGCTGTCGCATATCTATCTGTTGGCTGACATAGGCGAGCAGATCCACATTGTCATTAATTGTTTGCAGTGTTTCATCGTCGTATTGCACCATCATTATTACCTCTCTAATCATAGGGCGTAAGAGTATTGTGCTGCTTTGCTTCTACAATACCTACACGGGATTGTGTAAACATCATATCTATATATTCATCATCGCCCATATGTTGTTTGCCAAGTCTGTTGAGCTTGACTATCATTTTGTGTGTACCGCACTCTTTACCGTCACGGACAATTTCGTCATTGGTTTTTTCTACCCATCTAACAGCAGAAGAGCAATACTTTTCTATACCGTCTGACTCTGCTACTTCGTTATTCCTGTTAAGCTGAGCAAAGGCTAATACAGACATTTTCAAGTCGCCTGCTATTATATTTTTAAGCCAATTTGTTATGCCTGCCATATATGCGCTTCGCTCCGCGGAGTTGAGAATAGCGTCATCGCACTTGATATAGTCCCATACTATGAATTTCAAGCCTACGTCTATCTTTTTCTGCGCACAGATACTGTAAAATTTTTCCTTAGTGATATAAGGGTCAAAGTTATGGAACAAGGGTAAGGTTTCTATATGCTTATTGATACTTTCTATAAGCTTTTCTTCCTCGGCAGTAAGCTTTTCGTCCTTAATACGCTTAGTAGAAATGCCGCTTATATATGAAACAAGACGTATGTACCAATTCTCGTCTGACATTTCGCTGTCCTGCACCAAGGTAGGAACGCCGTTTTTAGCCTTATCGTAGGCTTCTATCATAGCAAGCCAAGATTTACCCTTTTTCATACGGGACTCTATGACTATAAGCTCCGTTTCCTCATAGCTCAGATATTCGTTGAGAGTGGGAAAGAAGGAAGGCAAACCGTAAAGCTCTCCTCTTTCCTTCTTTTCCTTTATTTTCTGCCATATGTCATTTACCTTTGAACCGAAGGTGGTAATTTCGCCGTCTGTAACGAAGGTGGCGGTAAGCTTGTCCAAGTCCTGATAGATGGTGTGGCTTATTTCGTCTAACTGTGCGTCGTCCTTTATACAGCTTCTCTGCCATTTGTCTACTGTCTTATAAAGCTCCCGCTTAAATGCTAAGCTTACGACCTTTTTGACAAGGAGCTGATATTCCTCTATACTGTCACGCTTTGACTCATAGCAAAGGTCTATAAACTGGGTCATAGAAGGCATATTATACTCACGCATTTTCTGTTTGACTGACTTATTGGAGTCAAGCATTTGCTCTATATTAAGAGCCGAAATGTTTGTTATCTTCTGTTTATATAACTCGCTTATAGCCCAGTATATACAGCCGTTTTCCTGACTGTAGAAATATTGTGCGTGAAGATATGGGCTATGCAATATAAATTCGGGGTGATATACCAATGTAGAGACGATGCCTGCCTCTGCTTTGTAATCGGAAAGCTCGCTTAAATCCATTAACTTCTCCCTTTGAATATATCCGAAAAGCCTGTCTGTGGGCTTTGGGTATATCTGAAAGTGTGTCCCGCAGGCGGTATATCCGAAGTATTTTCTATCTCACGTCTTATACGGGAAGCGGCTTCGGAGGAAATCTTATCCTTCCAAGCCTCTTTTATACGATAGTTGTCCACGATATAATGTAAGCCGTAGGGACTTCTGATGGGTATGTTGTTGTCAACGGCATAGCGCAAAGCGAAAAGAAGGAACTGTGCGTTTATGTTCTTCTTAAAAACTATGTCGTTTATTACGGCGTTCAGTTGAGAAAATACTACCGTTGAGCTTACCTTACTGCGATACAAGTCCCTTATTGACTGCAACGTCGCCGACTCGTCTGCGCTGTCTTTGCGCATATATGTATTGTCAGACATTGTATCGCCTCCTAAAAAGGCAGTTCCTCATTATTCATATCCTCCATAGGAAGTGTCTCTTCCTGCGGCTGTGGGTTCGATTTACTGTTCTTGCCGTTATTTTTTGAGGCAGGTTCGCCCTGTTCGCTTGACGTGTTGCGGCTTTCACAGAAATCAAATTCTTCAACGACAACATCTGTTGAATATCTGTTATTACCTGATTTATCTGTATAGTTACTTACCTGTATTCTTCCTATTACGGCAATCTTATTACCCTTAGAAAAGTATTCGCCTATTGTTTCGCCTCTTTTGCCAAAACATATACAATTAATAAAGTCGGCAGTTTTATCCTGATTAGCCTTAGAAATAGGTCTATCCACCGCAATGGTAAATCTGCATACTGCCAAAGGTTCTGCACTTTGTGTAAATCTGATCTCAGGGTCTCTTACCATACGTCCCAATAACATTACTTTATTCATTATCCGCTTTCTCCTTTGCTTTTACTACTCTGATACCCATTAACTGGGTTTTAAGCTTCTTTAAGGTGTCTATATCCTCTATAAGCCTTGCGTCGCCGTTGGCGTTTTCATCGGCTGATTTACAGAAGTCCTCTACCTTCTTTTTGGCTTCCGCTGAAAGCTTTGCTCTTTCAATAGAAAGCTTGTAGCACTCTTCCCTGAGTTTCTGTAATTCCTTGCTTTCTTCGGGTAAGTCCTCGCCTTCGTAAATATAAAGTCCTAAACCGTGTCTTGCACAGGCTTTTGTCAAAGCTCTCTGTATAGCTTTGTTTGCGTCTGTAGAGCGTATTTTATCAGCGGGTATGGGCTGATTTTTGTAATCCATAATGGGAAGGCGCTCTATATATTCAATGTCGTTGATAGTAACGCCGACCTTTACCCAGCCGCTTGTACCGTCGTCAAACCACGGTCTGCCATACTCCTGATATACCACACAGCCTGTAGAATCCGATACAGGCATAGGTACCTTCACCCGCTGTTCGTAAACATCGTATATAGCTTTAGGGTGTCTCTTTTTAACCTCCGCCCAAGCTGCCGCCCAAGAGAGATATGACAAGCCGTTCTTAGTCCTGACTTTATCTTTTACGTCAATGTTGTAGAGTTCGGCAAAATAGTTTTCTGTGGTCTTTGAAGTATTTTCTACCATATATTAACTCCTTTCTTATATATGAACTCTGCCCTGCGGTAGGGTTACGTACAAGGCAGAGAGTGATTTAGACGACTTTATAAATCTGCATTACGATGCTTTTCCTCTGCTCTCTCACAGAAAAACAAACACAGACCTCTAACTATCTCAGAGAATAGAGCAAACCACACGACATCGCCAAGGGTATATGTAATATCGACCTCGCAATTGATAAGAGTAAAGAAGAGCCAGATCGACAACATCTGAACTATAATGTCTGTTACGATTATATATACCGTTATCTTTGTAGAGGGTTTGTTATTATCATCTTTCATTTGCATTTCTCCATATATTATTTCTTAAATTGGTGTAAAGATTTTCTATAAATCGCATTGATAGTGTATTTTATCCGATAATGAAAGTGGGTACTCTGTCGGATCGGTAGGTACTGCGGTAATATGATAGTACGGTGGTACAAATTTACCCGTTCCGTTTGAGTATACTTCGTAGTCCAGTATTACGCAACTATCTACCATAGCAGAGGTTTTATGTCCGCCCGAACAGTAAAATGTTATCTCCGAAGGCAAAGCCTGTTGTGATATGTCGGGCAGAACACATGTAGTCGCTCCGCATATGGGACATTCATAGTCTGTTCTGGCAAGCCTACACCTAAACTTATTGCCGATACGGTCTATAAATGACTGACGGGGCTTATATTCACCATCGGATAAATCCGCTTGTATAGTTGAGTCGTGAGCTATATCCTGTTCAATAGGCTTATAATAACTTTTCTTATTGTTATTATTGTTGGCGCAGTTATCACATTTGTTACTATCGATAGTATCTGTACAGTAGTCTGTATATTTACATTTGTTATTTTGCATGTCTATGCTTATGCCTCCTTTGAATTAAAGTACAGATAAGTCTTTATCCGGATTTTCATTGGCATACTTTATCCATCTTTCCGCAAAAGGCTTTGTTACATTGTTAAGATGAAATACCTCTCTAACAAAAATATAACCTTTATCAACGCCATCTTCTATTGAACTGGTATTTAAATCAACATCTTCTACATCTAAAGGATAAAATCTTTTTGAATAATATTTAGCGCCCGATTTGTTGATAAC
This sequence comes from uncultured Clostridia bacterium, assembly GCA_947628755.1. GTDB lineage: Bacteria > Bacillota > Clostridia > Lachnospirales > CAG-274 > CANPXH01. The sequence goes on from CANRBC010000001.1 coordinate 99,207, forward strand.
AATTTTACTTATTGGGGATTCGATTAACTTCCAATACTCTTTACCGTCTTTTTCTGATGGATAAATACCGCCTATAATATCGCCTACGTTAAGCATTTGGTACGCCCTCTTTCTATATCCTCTTCATTATATTTTCTCCTTTACTAATTAAAGCCATATAAACTTCTATACTCATTGTCGTTCAGATACTTTACCCAATTTTCTGCTATGGGTTTTGTCGTATCGTTAAGGTGAAAGACCTCTTCAATAAAAATACAATCTGTATTAGTCATGTTCTGTACCATACAGGTATTTAACTCGACATCTTCTACATTCAAAAGAGGAAATCTTTCTGACCAATATCTAGTGCATTTTCTATTCATCAAAATACCGATTATTGGCGATTCAATTAATCTCCAAACCTGTTCATCATTTACTGTTACCTGAGAAATACTGCCAAGCATATCGCCTGCGTTAAGCATTTAAACACCTTACTTTCTGAATAAAATTAAACTTTTATTGAATCGACCTATGTATTATCTTTGTACTGCCTTATTAGAATAACTCCATTTCATATGAAAATACTTATCTGCTATATCAGGATATTTGGCGGGTATCTGTAAAAACCTTTGAAATGAAAACCTTGTCGTATATGTCAAGATTTTCACAGTCAAGTTTTAAAGTGACTGTGTGTCCAAGAGATTTGTAATATCCCGATATTTTCATGCAGGCCAAGTTTGGAAATCTATGCTTGTTCCTGCCAACTAAATCGGCGTCTATAATTACTATGTTCAAATAATCTATCCTTATATATAGTTCTAAAACAGCACACAGCCGTTATTTTTGAAATTTTTAGCTGTTTCCTTTAATTCTTTTTTGCTTAATCCCATGCCTTCACTTAGGCAATCGTAACAATAGAATGTATTGTTATTAAAGAATTTCATAGATAAGGCTATTTCGTCTTTTTTTAATTTCTTACCGCATTTACTACAAGTGTTATTAAAATATTTCATAACAGTTTCTCTGTCTGTTATGCCTGTGTACTGCTGCATTTGGTCAATAACTTCTTCCGTTGGTTTATCTCTGTATATGCCATAGCCATTCCAGCCCTTTTGTAGAAAATCCTCAATAGTACAATTCAAAGCTGCCCACTTTTTGTTATTGATAAAGTAAGTTCTGAGAATGTCGAGCCATCTTTTTCGCATTTCAGGATAATAATATTCATCAAGAACCCACACCGACTTGGTATAATAAGGACAGGCGATCGCACAGCCTACTCTGGAATAACCTTTTTTGTATTTATCGTTTATAACTATGTTTCGACTAAGCATATAAAGCCATACGTCTAAATCAGCCCATTTGCATATAGGTAATATACCCATCCAGTTTGTTTGTCCCCATTCGGGATTAACAACTTCGTCTGTATAATCTTTTCTCTTTGCGGACTCTGAATTTCTCATACCCATAAATAGTAAATACTTCATGTTTTTATCTAACTGTGATGTCATCACATTTGATTTATACATACCACAACAAAATCTCATTGTAGGCGTTGGTATTTTGTTGTATTCTTTGATGTATTGGTAAAAGCCCTGTTTGGGTGACATTATCTGACAGTTAGATATGGTCTTTGCCATACGATAAACTTCTGCGCAGTCTAAACTTGTATTGTTGAATATAGCTTTAGCAGAAGGAAATAACTGTCTAACAAGGTGAAGTACGGTCATTGAGTCTTTGCCTGTGCTGACAGGAATAATAGGAGTGTAGCTTGAATATTTGTCAAGCTTATCCTGAATTAAATTCAAGGCATTTTGTTCAAGGTCGTTTATATAGTCTTGTTTTGAATTTACTAATTCCGCCCACGACATCATATCCTTAACGTCAAGCTGTGAATATCCATTACGGGGTTTAGAATAAGACATAGATAAATCATCATTGACTTTTAATCTGTATAGCTTATGTAAATTACCTTCTTTATCAAAGGCTTTTACTACTGATTTGTTATACCAATAATACCCCTCCTGCAATTCAAGTCCCGTCTTGTCCTTTAGGAATTTGCAGTATTCCTTAAATATCGGTTGAATTCTTATACCTCCTATATCTTATGTATTACTTCCATAGTTTGGGGATTATATATTCCTTATTTCTCCACATAATAAGGAATACTGATTGACAGTTATATATTCTCACATTGATAAAGGGTATTTTCATCACCTATCACAGCCTAGAAGTTCATTCAGCCCGTCTATTATACGGATATTTTTGTCGTAGGTCTTGGCAAGATTGATATTTATAAGCCTAGCGTCGCTTTCCGACAAATGAGATATGTTAATGTTCATCTCTGAAACTATGGTATCATTTATCCTTTCAAGTCTTTTGCCTATAAGGCTGATAATATGTACCGCATCTTCCGAACAGGTCTGCAATAAATGGGCTTGTCTTGCTTGCTCTGTGTCGGTATGTTTTCTTTTTTTCTTAAATATCTTTAATATCTTAAGCACAAAATTCCTCCTTACTTATGCCTCAACAAATTCACCTTTAACAAGCTTATAATATGTATCTGCTTTAATTGTCTTGCCGTCAACTCTTGCAGCCTTCACATTAAGAAGCTTACCCTCATTATCTCTTTCGGCGATAACTATAAAGCAATTTAGGGACCCTTTTGCTTTACTGTCATATCCTGTAGCAATAGCAATACTATCACAGCCCTCAACACTCGCTGCTGACCAGTCGCCTGTGTTGAGGGCTGCTGACCAGTCGCCTGTGTTGGTCGCTGCTGAGCGGTCGCCTGTGTTGGTCGCTGCTGACTGGTTGCCTGTGTTGGTCGCTGCTGCATCTTCCCAATTAACTTTTTCAAGTATAAAATTAACACCGGCCGTAATTAACCCTCGAAGTCCAATTTCTGCATTTATTTTTATCTTCTTAGTAGCTACTTTACTGTCATCCTCTGATTTGCTACATTCTTCCGGTATCTCAACCTCGCAAAATCTATTGAGATTGCCATTATCATCTACAGGGGGATAATATGTAAATACGTCCATAGGATTAAGACAACTATGAAAACCACATTCGCATATATTAGCCTTTTTCTCTTTATAGCTCTTTCCTATCTTATACTAAAAATCACGACACTGTAAATCCTTATTAAATCCTTTATATGCTTTCATTTTTACACCTCCATTACTTCGTCTTCTCTTTTGTTTTAAGACAAGGCTCGCATATATTTTTTATCCTGACTATCTTCTGGGCGGCGGTTATGCCTTTGGTATTGGCGATTTCCATAACTGCGCCTGCTATACCTACTGCGCCTTCAAGCATAGATATTTGTCTGACCTTAGCCAGATTTTCCTTGTATATTTTTACAAGCCGTTCCTTTGGGTTAGTCATTATTATCATCTCCTAAATGCCATAAGCCGTTTATAAACACCTCGTTTAATTCGGGCTCAAATTCTTCAAGGGCTTGTTTTGCGATTTCTTCGGAAGAAAAATATATCACAAAAGGAAAGTGATTTACGGAAAGATGGAAAGTATCCCAAAGTCCTCCGTTCGTATACCCTATTTCATATTTATCTCCGGTGCAGTCGTCTGTATTATGCTCGTCCGCCCATCTGCACATACGCAGATATAAGCCTACCGCTTTTGCCATTAGCTCTGCTAATGCCGAATTGGAAAAGTAATTGCCGCAGCGTATCTGATTTTTATCACAAAGTTTGCCTTCCTCTGTAAGAGGGGATATTTCGCCAATACTATTTATATAATAATAAATTTCGCCTTCCTCAACTTTCTCCCAGCCGGTCTTTTTGCTGTCCCGCAAGCCTAATTTTTGCGCCTGTTCCGTTGTAAGCTCTACGTCTACGGTTTTGCCGTTATATGTTATCTGTACTTTCACTGCATATCCTCCTTGCAAATCAATATTTTTCAGCAGGCAAAGTCTTTGACCTTGACCTTGACTGCTATTCTGTTTTTCCTTCTGTCCCGTAAATCAGCGGCAGGGCGGCATACCAAACCTTCCATATTGGCTGAGCCTATATTGGACTTTGGCTTTTCCTTTACAAAAGCGACTGCCTGTTCTAAGGGCATATAACCTACAAAGGGAACTATATCTATACGCAGAAGCTCTGCAATATCCTTTACCGATTCCGCTTTGAGATACAAATCGGCTTCGGGCATATACACATCAAAAAGTATGAATGAACAATCCTCTCTGTAAGCCCTGCCATTCTGTATTTTACCGCCGTAGCCCTCGCCGAATAATATAGCTTGCTTTTCACCAAAAATCTGTTCAAAAATTTCTTCCGTACCGTCGGATAAAAATATATCGTTTAAAGCCGACTGCAAATATGGCGGTATTTGCGCCTTTTCAGTCCTACCCTGAAAACTGACGTTATAACCGTCCCATACTACGCCGATATTGGTTCCGTCTATTTTTTCTGTACATCGCCACAAATTATCTTTAAGATATTCTACTTCCGAGGATATATAGCGACCCTCTATAAGTTTTTTCGTTTCTGTATCTCTCTCAAATGGCGGCTGTATCTTTTCATACTTATACAATTTAATTCCTCCTTATACTTGATATAAAACCCTATGAATAGGTATATCGTCTGCGTTAATGCCGTCTATAAGTGTCCAGTTGCTTCCGTCTGCAAGTTCCTCGTCTGTGGGGTAAAGAAGTTCTTGATTTGCCTTGGTATATGAAAAGCCATAAGGAACAAAGCACTTTCTCTGTCTAACAAAGAGAGTGCCCCGTCCGCCTTTAAAAGCAGGATTTCTGCCCATTTCGTAAGGTTTTACAGTACCTATATCCGCATAATCGAAAAAGTTTTTGCCTAAAAGATATATAGATGTGTCGTTGGCAGGCGCCTTATAAAATATGACAGACCTTTTATTATACAATCTCCAACTATCTGCCAAAGAATATGGCACTAAAACGGCGGTATATAGACTATATTGAGCGTCTGACATTATATCTCTTATTCCGTTTATATCTGTTATAATATCCGTCTTCGTCGCATTACGGAAATCACTACTATTGTATATACCCTTTAAAATAGCTATAACGGACTGCATATATACTTCCTGCATTTGTAATCCCGTATAACAGGCAATCGCTTCAACGTATGGTATTCGCAGCGCATATGTTAAATAAAAAAGCGGATTATCGATAAAATCCTCCTCGACCCACGCTCTTGCTCTGGCAATAACGGGAACACCTCTGCCGTCTTTAAGCGTAGCATAACCAATGCCTGTTGTTGGACTAAAATGCTCATATAATTCCGAATTTTTATTAAGAACGCCACAATCAGATAATACATTATTACGCCACTTTTTCATATGCTTATCAAATTCATCTGCGTCAAATTTGTTTGAAACAAAAAAGTCTGACATTACTATCACTCCTTTTGTCTGTATATTTGCTCGATTGTAAATTACTCAATTATGAACGACCTGTATAGGAGTTGAACCTATGACCTATCGATAAACCGATTATTCTTCCGCTGAGTTAACAGGTCAGAACGGCAGGTATTAAACTATATCTGCCGCAAACACAAATAAAAAAATAAAGGAGGTCGTTAACTGACCGAGCGTAAGCTCGACAGGGCTGACAGGACTCGAACCTGTGAATATAGGGATCAAAACCCTATGCCTTACCGCTTGGCGACAGCCCTACAAGCCGCATAAACAATAAATAATCTATTGTTGATAAATTCTTACAGTACAGAGCATTTTGCCAATAGAGAAAATGCACAACTGATATTGGCTGTCAAAATACACTGTAAGCTAAATGGGTATTGTCTCTTGTGAAATGATATGCGAAAAAACAAGATACAAAATTCCCTTATAACTTCCCTTTTTGTAAGGAACAGTCTTGCCGTATCATGGCAGAATGTTATGCTTACAACTTATTAATGGGTCAACAATAAATCAAATATTGAATTATACGGCGAAGCACTATTTTAACCTTGACCTTTTAACGCTAATAATGGCGTTGCAAATGCAATGGTTGGTTGATAAAAATTTGCCGCATACCTGCTCCGCAGATGACCTTGTGGCATACCGATAAGCCAAAACTGTGTATCGGAGATTTTGTCAAAGCTTGAATGTTAAAACGTAAACTTTAAATGTCTGCCCTTTTCTTTTCTTTATCTATAGTTTACTTCTACGACCTTCCAAAGAAGGCGAAGGGCAAACGATAAAAAATTTTAAGTTGTAAAGTTTAGTATTTATTGGTTAAGTATTAAGCTTTAAGATAAGGCATCACACACGCAGGATGCAAATTATAGTTGGTTTTCAAGACCATCTAAAACAGACTTACATTCATAATTATTGTGGTTTGTTTTATTCTGTTAGTATCAAGGCTGTTTTATTATTTTGTGACATTCTGCCTTGTAAGAATTGTCAACCGATATTTATAAGGTTTTCGGTATACGGCAAATAATGTTGATTAATATTCCGCTGTAATTGTAGTTGTGGCATTATGTACGGATATTTTTCCGTCTACCTTAGAGGTAAACTCGTCTATCCACTTTGATATAGTCTCCACTTTGGCATCGATTTTAAGCGGATCTATAACCTCAACGGTATGGTCTGCCTTGAAGCTCTCCTTACATCTCTGAAGGGTAGCGTCGTCTGTGCTCTTATCGTTCTTGCTTACATAATTACTTGCATAACGTACAGCATATTCATCGGCGTCCTCCTGTAACTTCTTTTCGTTATAGAGAAAGTCTGAGTCCTTAGAGTTCTTGCTCTTTGTCATAAAGTTAAGTAAAGTTTCCACCAAAGGCAAAACGCAGTTCTTCATATCGATTATTTCCGCAAGCGTGTAGTCCTTGCCGTCAATGTTTATATCTCTGGTGACGTTATCGCCTGCGCCTGCATTGGATAATACTACGGCGTTCTTAATGGCGACGCGTCTTTTAAGAAGGTCGCATATAGAGTTGTAGTCAGCCTTTATGCTGTCTGATATTTCCTCTATGGTCTTGCCGTCTATTTTTTTGACGGCTGCCTTGTGAGTGACTGCAAAGCTTGTTGTACTGATTTTTCCGCGGATACGCTTGTCCAGCATTTTTAACTCGGATAAAGCCTCGTGAATTGTCATGGGTTCTGTTGTCATAAATTTTCTCCTTTCGTAAGCTTTAAAATTTAATGTGAGTTACATATATTATTTCTTGTTTTTGGAAAAACTTTTTTTAATTTTTAACACCACAATAAGGCAAAGAATATTATCCACCATTTGTCAAAGACAACGGCAAGTATGGTACAACAAATCAACACAATACATTTAGAATACATATTTACACCTCTTTATGAAGGTATGCCGTTCTTTATCTCTGCAAGCTTTTCGTATATCTGTAGTTCGGGAAGGGTTAGGCAGGTAATAATATCATGTATTTCGGGACATATATCATAAACTATAAAGCAACACACTAATGTAAAGCAAATAAGTGCTACACTCATAGCAAAACATATTGGCAATATTTCCTCGCCCATATCATCCCAACCTTTGTCCTTATATATTTTGTATATGTATTTTACGCATCTGCAACAGATATAAATACATATGCCTACTATAATTGACCATACTATTAAACTACAAGACGACATAATAAGCTCATATCTTATATAGCGTGAACACAGTTCGCTGACAGCAGGCAGCACGTTCTGCGCAGACCAGTCAATGGCAATGCCTATCTTTTGAGCTAAATAGTCCAAGGTTTTAATTATATTATCGTTAGGGTTCATAGATATATATCATCCTGTTCTTCATTACTTTCGGGCAGCTCGGCTATACGCCTTGCAATTTCGGCGGCTTCTTTCCAGTCGTTGGCGTGTAACCAATCGCCGTACCAATTATACGCCCGAGGCGATACATTCACGCACATACGATTGTCCGCACGACTGCCCCAACACAAAGGACAAAAACGACATCTGTCGTGGTATGCTTCGCTATTGGCTGACTCTGCGCCATATTCACAGGCATAACAATCTAAAAGCGGTCTGTCGTCAGGATCTATTTGGTGCATTTCAAAATAGTCTGACTTGTCCATCACGCGTTCCTGCTTTTCCGTTTCGTTGGCTATCCAACGCCACATCTTGCGATGTGCCGCTATTGCCTGTTCTTTTGTCAGATGTAATCTCATTTTTACCTCCTTTGAATAAAATCAGCCTTTTATTTTAACATTTCAAGGACTACGTTGTAGTAGTCCGTTCTGCCCTTATAGGGCTTATAGTCGCTTTCCATGAGCTTCTTTTGAAGCAAAGGGAAGTCCCATTTATCGTTTATGCTATCCAGTAAGACCTTTACATAGTTAAATGCGTGTTTAACCTTACGCCGTTTCTGTAAAAGGTCTTGCTGTATACCGTATATCTTAGTTCTGATATGGGCGGCAGGTGACTCGGCTTCTATAATATGTTCCATATCGGAAAGAGCGGAGTCGCAGAAAGACAGCATTTCGTTAAGTCGGGCATTATATACTTCCAGTACCCCCTTTTCAGGCTGTGGGACGTTTATAATATCCGATACGATATTTTCCACCCTGTTTATAATGTTCATATCTATATCAATAGCCTTATTCCCTGCGTATATTCCTGCCCTTCCCATATATTCATTGTCATAGTCGACAATGCGAAAGCCCTTTATAAAGCATAAGGCGGATTTCTTGCTTCTGAGCAACTTCATAGCCTCGTCAAAGGTTTCAAACCTTACGGCTTTGTTTTTATCGGTGACGGTTATGTACTGTCCTTTATAACTGTCCGTTCTGCCTATATAGAGACGGCTTTTGGTCTGTTTATTTTCTTTGCATAATACATACACATTATGCACCCGCTTCCAATGCGGCAGAAGGTTGGGAATTTCCGCTATTTTTTGAATGTATATAAGCAATATATGTGTCCAAACGCTCGCAGAGATAGCTGACAGATAAAGGCTCCGTATGGGTATAACCTAAAGCATAGTTTTCAAGCCAATCCATAAAAAGGTCGTCGTCTATGGATATTTCACAGACGTATTTTGCCAAGCCCACAAGGGCGGGAATATTTTCCCTGTTGAGTAAGGGTGAATTGTTGTCTATATTCTTTATCCAGTCCTCTAAGCAGTCTGTATAAAGGTCTGTATTTTCAATAATATTGTCTATAACTTCCGGTTCTTTTTTTTGCAGTGTTTCTATAAATGATTGAGGAGTAGCATTGTCTATTTCCCACGGGAGCATAATATCGTCAACGCCTACAGCCATTAAGGACTGAACGGCTACCATATTTTTCTGCGCCTGTGTATCAACGTGAGACAAAACAATATCTCTTGCGGTAAAGTCGTCTATAAAGTCTGATATAGTGTCATTGTCTATGGCTATAGCTTCTTCATCGGCTGATACGGAAGTGCTTTCCTCTGTGCCAAGATATTCCGTCATAAGGGCTGTAAGAAGCTCTATCTTGTTCATAATAACGGCTTTATCCTTAGTGCCACCCTGTGTTTTAATCTCTTCGTAGGTAGTTCCGTTGACAGACTTATTTCTGAGTTCTATATCAAAGGCCTTGAGGAAGTCCATAAAACAGCTGTCGTCTAAGCCAAACCTTGTAAACTTTCTGAAAAGAGGCATAAAGAGTATAGTTTCCGTTGAATTAAACATAGGGATTTCCTCTTTGTTTTCAACGATTTCGTCAAGGCGTTCTATATAGCTTTGCAATTCGTTGAAATGGCTGACCTTGGCGTGTTCTTGTAAAAATGAACACATAGCGTTGGGATTTTTATTCCAGTCGTCTATGAAGAAGCATGTCATAATGCTTTCTAAAACGACTCTTTCCATAGCACCGTTTTTGAAGGAAGCTAATGTATAGTTGCCCTTGTCTCTGAAAAAGTCCATCTGGACTATTTTCTTGGCAACCTTGGCATATTCACCGCCCAGATATGTAATGCCCTTCTGTGCTGCCGTCATAGCTCTTGAATTGTTATAACGGCGGATATGGTATTCTATATCATCGGGAGTACAGGCAAGGTACTTTGTAGCACCGATGTTAAACTCATCGAATCGTTCCTGTAATTCGGGAGGAAGTTGTCTGAAAAGCTTTCCTCTTATGTCGTATTCTTTGTTTTCAATATGGGTAGTTCCGTCCTCGTCTTTAACTATGAGCTGATAGGATATGATAGGATTGTCGGTGTTCTTTCCGCACTTAAAGGCGTTGTTGCGGTACATCGCCAAAGTGCTAAGCCTCTGCAATCCGTCAAGAAGCCATATCCAGTAGGTATCGTTGTCGTTGATCTCCTCGGCTATGATAATATCCGGAATGGGATAGCCGTGAAGTATAGTAGATACAAGGTCGTACTGTTTCTGCTTTTCCCAATATTCAGAATATCTCTGAGTTGGGTAATCATCTCTGAGAGTCTTTTTTTCAAGAGCTTTCAAATAAGAAGAAACGCTCTTTACTTCTCTTTTCACTCTGTCAAAGGGATCTCTTTGGATTATTCCTGTCTTTTGTTTCATAATGTCACTCCTTTGTGTTTAGTGGTTAGTGGATAAAGAATAGTAGCTACTAGTTTATAGGCTACCTGTACCAGCATTTATCGCAATCGTTACAACAAGTATCGTCGCCGTCATATGGGGCGTTATATCCGAAAATCTGATAAGGACACCAGTTTTCGGTTATTGTCTCTATTATTTCCGATGATATATCGGGAAATATTTTACGGATATTATTGCTTAGCTTTACTGCGTAGGTCATAGTTCACACTCCTTTAATGTAAAATGTATTGTAAAATTATGGTATTGTGGTATAATGTAAGAGTAAACAGTATCGCTCCGCGTTGACTCTAAAAACAACGGAGCGGCTGTTTACCGTGATTACATATCCGATACTTTCTTTCCCTGCCCGACTTAACAGGCAAGCAGCCGGTATCATCTCCAATATCGGAACAGGGAGGTGGTATCGTGATTGATGTAATCGATTTGTTATTCGGTATTTTCGGAATATGTGTCGATACCATTATCCAAAGATTTGTGTCGGAATTATGCTTGTCTGCAAGGATTTGCATAATGTCTACTCTGCTTGTAGCCCAAAAGGTTATAACGGAGTGGATAAGGCATATTGAACAAAAATAGCAAATAACAAGTATTTATGATAAAGGATAGGCTTTTGCTTATCCTTTATTTCGTGAAATAGTCACCTCTCCGTCAGCCTAGCGGCTGCCACCCCCCCCCTATTATATGGGAGGTTGAGGGGCGAGGTATAAGTGAACAGGTCGCTGTTCTATTTTCAATATCTATATTGATAGTCTTAAAATCAAAATTATTTTCCTTAACTGTTCTGTATGCGTCCGATATAAAGCTTATAACGGATGTGTACATCTCCGTCTTATTGACGGTCAGGTCTTTGGCGGTATCGTCATAGAGCATTATTAAACCCTTGACAAATCCGCCCTTGATATTGTTATAGCTTGCGATAATTTCAGCCATAGGCATCGTCCTTTGGTTTTTTGAATAAACATTCAAAGAGGAGCTTTAAAGTTCCTCGATAAAACCGCACTCGGTCGGAACGTGACGGTTTCGCCAAGTGTTACAACAACGGTTACGAACCACGCAGAAATGGTTATACCATCTCTGATGTAACGGCAATAAGCCGTTTTTGTTCAGCTTGCTTCTTTTCATCTCGTATTTCCTCCTTATGAAAATAAATTAAATTGGTTTTTGAAAAATATCTTTACCTTGTCGTAGGAACGGATAACCGCCATATGTGAGCAGAAGTCTTTGTACCTAATATGTAATTTGACACATATTTCATCAGAAGATGAGCCGCCTGCAAGCATATATAATATATTTTTCTGTAATGGCGACAAATTCTTTAAATACGCTTCCATTGTTTCTGATAGGGTGTTATTGTCTATAAGCTCCGCCTCTATGTTGGTATCGTCTGCTATGAGGGTGATGTAACTGTCCTCGTCGTCGCCTATGCAGGCGTCTAAGGACACCGTATTGAGATTTCCCGCTCTCTTTTGGCAATTACGCTTGGATATTTCCGAGCGTATTTTATTGTTAAGACAGATAGATAAGTATGTTTCAAAGGACGTACCTTCATCGGGTTCCCATCGGCTCAGAACGTTCATAAAAATGGCGTTTCCCAATGAGTAGAAGTCGTCTTTATCCCTATTTGATAAGCCGCCGAATTTAAGGATCAGCATATCTATAAGTCTATGAAGCTTTTTGCCGTTATCGGCATAATAAGATGTCAGTATTTCGTCTTTGGTCATTGGGAAACCTCCTTATTGATTATTTTAATATTGCAACAAATAATGTTCTCTGTTATAATGATTGTGCGAGCCACCTATTCACAAAATATCTGCCAGAAGGCTTAAACAAAAACGGCTCGTATTATCGGCTATATCCCGTCTATGGGATCGGGGAAGCATCGACTTTATATCGATAACGGTATTAAGGGAGACGGGAGGTATAATGGTCGATGATATAAAAGGGTACATATTGTTCCTGATAAGTATTTACGGAGCAGATATTCTTTATAATTACGGCTGTAAGAATAAAGCTGTAATATTCTTTGTGATAAACGCTCTGTATTTATTTATATATTTTGTGAATTTTAGTTAATTCAGGAGCAACACCCTATGAAGGGCTGTGTAATGCAGTCCTTCTTTTTCCCGTTTCCCTGAAATACCGCTCTAAGATATATTCTTGAAATAGTTAAAAGTTTTTTGATAATTTATATTACAGTTTTAAATCTTTATGAGTTTATTTTACACGTTTTTGATTTGGTTGTCAAGTGTTATTTTAAATCTTTTTGAGTTTATTTCATAATTTATTATTGACAATATACTCAAAACCGTGTATAATATAAACATAGGAGGTGATTACATTGTCAGTAGCAAATAAGATACGAGCTTTACTTCGTCTTAACAATAAGAAAAATTCCGAACTGGCGGCATATCTGGAAATGACTCCGCAATCACTCACAAATAAATTAAATCGTGACAGTTTCAGCGCAGAGGACTTAATCAAAATAGCCGAGTTTCTTGAATGTGAATTAAGTTTTGATACCAAAGACGGAGTTAAAATATTATTAGATACGACAGATTTAAGGTAATTCATATGTTATATTATACTCAAATATTTTGAGTATATCAATCAGCAACATCAACAAAATATACTCAATAATTTTATGTATATTATACATAAAATATTTATGTATAGTTAGGAGTGATAATATGCTAAAATATAAAATAGATGTTATACAAGCTCTGAAAGATAAAGGGTATAGCACCTATTACATAAGAAAAAATAAATTAATGACAGAACCGCAGCTACAACAAATCAGAGATAACAAGCTGTTGAGCCACGACGCCCTTAATAAATTATGTTCCTTGTTGGAATGTCAGCCGGGCGACATATTGGAATACATACCCGACTAAGCTATAAAATATAGAAGGATTTCAAACGAAGTCCTTCTATTTTTTTATATATGTAAGGAATTTTCCTTGACTGTGGGTGCTGTAAGGCATAAAATAAAATCAGAAAGCATTACGGCAAATTCACAGGAAGGAGAATGAATATGTATGAACAAAAGCCTATCTCTAAATTCGATATGACAATGGCAAGCTACCAGTACAAAATCATTAAAGAAGAAATTGAAGCCTTTGAAAGCCAATTAGACAGCAACTCCGAAATAGCCTTAAGATTATGTAATTTTGGTCAAAGCATATTGTTGAATGTTGATAATATTAACTATGAAGGTGCTTATCTTATGGTTTTCTATGGGTCTGTAAACGGTCAGCCTGCAAGACTTATACAGCATGTGAGTCAGTTAAACTTTTTACTTACGTCTGTGCCTAAAGCAAATCCCGAAAAGCCGCCTAAAAGGATAGCAGGCTTCTTAAAAGACAGTTAAATTATCTGTGAACATTACCACAGGCTAAACCTATAATTTATATCAACAATAATATTTAACAATACGGTGATAGTGTCTAATTTTTCTTTTGTTTCTATAGACTCTTCGCTTTCAAGTATTGTAAGCAGCCTTTTACCTGCCGCCTCTGAAACCTGTTGGAGTTGACGTTTGTTTACGCCTCTCTCCTCCGAAATACTTTTAGGAGCTCGGCAGGTTATTTCTTGTTTTTCTGACAAAAATTATCATTCCTTTTTTATGTGAAAATTTAAAATTATTATTTTGTATAGTAAGGAATTTTCCTTGACTGTGGATTTCATAAGGTGTAAAATTGTGTCGAGGGATAATGGGATCGGGGTGCAAAATACCTTATGAAAGGAGGAAATCTGCTATAGAAATTTTAAAGCAGATTGTAACTAGCGGGAGCTGCATCTTTGCTTTTTGCTATGTTTGCAAGAAAGCTCTTGACTTTTTTGCTATATGGCAGATAGCTCACACCAAAGACTTATCTGACAGTAAAGCTAAAAGTATAGCTGGGATTGCAAAAAGCGATAAACTGTCAAAGTATGCAACTCGCTAAATCTCTTTATATTCTGTATTGCCCTCATAATCGATAAGGAGCCGTCAAGTGCGGTTCCTTATTTGTTTACAAGGAAAATTCCTTAAACAGCAGTTTTAGTTTGCATTATCATTCTTACCTTATCTAAATTTTCCGTACCATACAGGGCGTATATACGTCCTCGTATAGCTTTGTCGGATTTACCTATGGCTTTCGCTAAGCCTTTATAGTTATAGCCAAGAGAAACGAGGCGTTTTAAATCCTCTATTTCAGATGACAGCCATTTAATATGATTGTCTGCCTTGACGGGTCTTTCTCGGAGATTAAGATCTAGTATTCGCCTCTCAATAGCTCCACTAGAACGATTGAGTTCAAAACTCAGGTCATAGTAACTATATTCAAACCTTTTAAGCAAGTATTTTAATTTATCATCATCCCATTGTTCCCAAGGAGTAGACTTAAAATTATCGGCATCAATGCTGCGCTGCCTCTTTACCCAGTCAGGTTCTTCGCCTAAAATATTAGGCTCTAACTTTGAAAAGTTTAGCATACTTCTATTCTTTTCCGCCCATTTCCAAAATTCATTGATATAAACAACTTTGAAAGAATTGTTGCGTATCTTTTTGGTATGCACAGGAAAGTCCCTGTTATTTATCCAAGATATATTACGATACCCGCCGCAATTATAGAAGCCCAGCACTATTAAAAGCTGATTGTAGGCAATGTAATCGCCGTTATCAAGGTAAGCGCCCAGTTTCAGCCGGTTCTTTTTAACCAATATTGCATTGGGACTTCTATTTAGTTTTCTTGCTATTACTTTAACCGAGGTTGTTCCCCAATGTTCTATAAGATAGTTTAATTCCTCTTTTGTCCACGTTTTACAGCTTCGGGAAGGTCGTTTTAGCATAATAACACCTACACCTCTACGAACTCGCCATTGCGAAGCTCATAGAGGGTGTCGGGCTTTATTTTTTTATCGTCGACTCTGGCAGCCTTTAGAGCGACGATTTTGTTTTCGCTCTTTCTGTACTCGGCAGCTATTATAAAACTGCCTAACACGCCTTTTACCCTGTTTTTATAGCCCGCACCGAGGGCTATACAATTAGGACTCTTGGCGTACACGACGTTGTTAGCACCTGTGCTGACGGCTACCGTTCGGTAACCGTCAGCTACGGCTTTAGAATGGTCGCCTGAGACAGCGGCCATATTATTCATTCCTTCTGCCTCGGCAGCAGAATAGTTACCTGCAGCGGCGGCAATGCTGTTTGAACAACTTGCCAATGGAACGTCGGTGTCCCCTACCACTGCTTTGCTCTGCCATCCCACGGTGGCTGCAACAGAGCCGATGTTTGTTGCTACCGCACAAGATGATTTTCCACTTGTCGCGGCAGCAGTGAACTCTCCTACGGCAGACGCCACAGAGCGACCGCCTACAGCTGCGGCAATAGCATTAAAATTGTTAATATGTGCTACCGACTCATATCCTAAAGTAACAGCTATATCGTTGTATTCCGTAGCCGTAGCTACGCAATTTTCATTTCTTGTTAGGGTCGCCGAATGTTGCCCTTTAGTGTGGGCTACTGAGTATTCGTCCGTTGTAACGGCAACAGAGTAGTTCGTTTCCGTTTTGGCAACTGCGGACATTTTGCAAATGTCTCGATTGCAAAAAGGCTCTTTGTCAAAGTCTCTGTCTTTGCGTACAGCCTCTGCTGTACGTAACACATTTTGATAAGCCATATTAGCCGTATGCCCATCAGTATTTTTAATAATCTCCGCAGTATTAATGACGGTATTCATAATCATTCCTCCTTATTGGTATTTTGTATTCTGCAAGTTGGCATCATTGCAACCCGCAGGCTTTTAATATTTCCTCCTTATGAGTGTAGAGATAGCCTATAAATTTATCAAAATCCAAACCGTTAGGGAATTCGTTACGGACTATGGACTGATATTCTTTGCTTTTGCCCGCTCTGTATATATGAGTGATAAGCTCATATACGGAGTCTTTCTTAGATATATTCTCTTTTTCTTTGTTGGGTTTTTCGGCAAAGGTATGTATTGTATTATCGGGAATATATTCTATTGTTATCTCGCCGTCAAGATCTTTTAATTCCTCTGCTATGATGTCGGCAAGTCTATTATTGCGCTTATTATTGCCTATCTGTATTATCTGTATTTTCATCTGATGTAACCTCCTTAATATCTACGGTCGGGAACGGCGTACAGGGACTTGCTATATGCCATTTTCTGCAATATCCTCTCGTGTCGACGCTTGCCCGCAATATAGCCTGCATATAAATCTATGGCAAGCGCAATAATTAACGCAAATAAACCTATAATTAACAATAGTGTACATACTCCATTGAAAGACAACGGGATATAAAACATTGCCATAGCAGACGCAATCAACGAAAACGCCGCCGTTGTAACGTTAGTTTTAATAAGTGTTCTTTTCATTAAAAGACACCTCCTTTATTATTTATCGTTTTATATTACTTCTTGTTTTTTAATTATTTTTTCTTGACTAAATGTCTACATTAAGATATAATAAACATACATAAATGGGCATAAAAATAAGACACCCTAATGGGCTGATTTTATTTTTCCATTATGTGTTTGTCAAACTGCTATCTCGATGTTGGCGCAGGGGGATAGCAGTTTTTTATGTCGTATTACCCGAACATCTGTTCGATTATTTATATTCATCATACGACATTTTTTGGCAAATGTCAAGGGTAAAATTATTCCTTTTTGTGGTATGGTAAATTATTGTACCATACTATGTAAAAGGTTGAATCTTTCTTGACTTGCCCTGCATATAGGCGTAAAATCAATTTAGGACATTTGTCTCACAAGTATATGCAGGACGCAAGCCTTGCAGAAAGGAGGAAATCATTGATAGAAATTTCTATAAAAATTTTTATCATATCAGGCGGTACTGCTTTCGGCTGTTACATATGTAATCAGATACTCAAAGCTTTTGCTATCTGGCAGATTGCTCATCACAAACTGTCAGATCGTAAGGTTAAAAGTATTGCTAAAATTGTAAATGATAAGCAGTTTAAGCAATTTTCCGTCTGAGATTTCTTTTTTACTTTGTGGCATTGTCCTCCTTTTCTGAGCCGAAGTTAATTCGGCTCTTTTCTACACTAATATATTCTCAGAAAGCTCTTTTATTTTTTCTAAATTTTCATCAGAAAGAGCTGCGAGAATTTCCGCCAACTGGATTGTGGTTAAATTTTTCATATTTACACCTCCTTTGCCTATGTCTTGTGTGGATTATATGCTAATTATATACTATTATTTCCATAATGTCAAGTGTATTTTTGGATTTTTTCCATATTTTTTAAATTTTCTATTGATTTTTTTGCTAACTATGTGATAAAATATAATCACTAAAGGAGGTAGACACTATGAAAGACAATACAAAAGAAACTATTAATTCAAGATTTAAAGAAGTACGTACCGCTCTCGGTCTGACACAGGCTGAATTAGCTCAAAATCTCGGCTTAAAACAAAATACCGTCGGTAAATACGAGGTAAAAAATGATATTCCTATTTCTTCCATGCTATTGCTTTGTCAGCTTTACAATATTAATAAAGAATGGCTCATTAACGGCGAAGGAGAGATGTTTCTTCCCGATGATGAGATAAGGGATATAGCGCAGAAATATAATTTATCCCCAAAGGCCGAACAAGTGCTGAACAATTTTCTTAAAATGGACGGGAAGCAAAGGGATGTGTTTATAGACGGGTTGAAGCAAATAGCGGATATTACCGTTGAGATAGCAGACGACAAGCCGCAAATGCTGGCGGCTAGTTCTGGGAAAACAGAATAAATTACCATAAACGGTGTTGGATATTTCCAATGCCGTTTTTTTAATAGAATAATAGAAGAAAATAGGCAAATATTTATCTCTATTATAAGGATTTAAGGCAATAAGTATATCCCTTTTAAAAATAAGCAAACTAAATTATAATATGGGAAAGGGGTGTACAAACAATGGAAGATACTGACATTACAAGGCATATAAAGCAAATATTAGAGGATAAAGGCTGGTCTAATTACAGACTTGCAAAAGAATCCGGCATACCTAAAGAAACATTAAACAAAATGTTAAGAGACAATACGACTCCTTCTATAAATAGTCTTATCAAAATATGTAAAGGATTGGGAACCTCCGTGTCACAATTTATGGCGGAAATAGAATTTCCAAGACACAGGCTGGTAGAGTTGAATAAGATATGCAGTCAGCTATCCGAAACAGATAAGCAGCTTGTAAAAGCTTATGTATGTGGATTATTACACAGGCTGCCTAAAGAAATACTTGAATTTGGAAGTGAAAAAGAATGATATTTAAAGAACTGCTAGAATTGATGTATGTGTATATAAAATTTATATCAAAAGAATTGCCTATAAATTGTTATAATATAGCTACCCAGCAATTAAATATTATCATAAAAAATAGCCTGCAATGCAAAAATGATTACAAAGCAAGCAGTATTTCCGATACCCCTTTAGGGGATAATGAAGCAATTTATACGTTATATAAAGGCGAATATACTATATATTATGATGAAAAAAATCCATACAGCAATTTCTTTATAGCTCACGAAATAGCACATCATTTATTAAATCACCGTTCAGACGATATAAATAAACACCACGATGCAAATTTAATGGCTGCTATAATCGTAGCTCCACCTCATTTGATTAAAAAGAATAAAATACATAACAGCCTGCAACTGGCAACAGTATGTAAAATTCCTTCGGAAGTTGCCGAGACATATTGGAAAGCGTACAAAAAGGTATATCTGCAATCACGCCGTTATACTATACTGAAATATGTAGGTATTTTCCTTTCTGCCGCAATATTGACTTTAGGCTGTATATTTATAGGGTATCGGACAATAAGCCTAATACATACGCAAAATAGCTATAATAATACGCAATCAGAAATAAGGAAAGATACAGAAGACGATACTTTCGTCTATATTACAAAATCCGGGAAGAAATATCATACTAAAAATTGTGTATATATAAAGGATAAAAGCAATGTTACAGAGATAGGTGTTAATGATGCGGAAATGCTGGGATATGAGAAGTGTAATGTGTGTTTTCAAGGATAAACAATATAAAATAAGACGGCAATTCAGCCGTCTTATTTTTTTTCGCCCTGTGTATAGAGCAAAGGGTTTGCGAAAAAAGGAGTGTGTGTTGCAAATTTTTTATCGGAATATATGACTTTTGGCTGCAACACCATTAATAAGAAATAAGGAGCAAATAACGTGTTTGAACTTTCCTTTTCCGCATATATAAACAAAAGGTATTAAAGCAGGTTGATCAATCCTACTGCTTTTGTTTACAGTAATATATTCTCAAATAGAAAAATATTTTTTGTTAGAATTTTCCTCAGGGTATGATATAATAAAATACGGAACGGCTATCCTATGTGAAAGTGAGGCGAATTATGCCTATCCTTATAACAAGGTTAAGACAAACCGTTCCGTATTTTTACTTTATATCTTCTTATGACCTGCCTTATTGGGAAAGGGGTACTTCTTCAAAAAAATCAGGCTTATGGGATATAAGGAGGGTTTGTATATCGCAGAAGATATAAAGAGCCTCTTGTTGTTCATATTAGGTTTGTGTGGCAGACAGGTATTGTCCCTTTGCGGATTTACCAATGAGCTATACATATGTGTTGCTTTGCTGACGTTATATGTAATTATAATATCGGTATTCAATACTTTCCATATAACAAGAGGCGGAGAGCGGGTGTAATGCCTGCTCTTTTTTTTACAATAATATATTCTCGAATAGAAAAATATTTTTATTAAAATTTTCCATAGATTATGATATAATAAAACAGTACAGACTATTTAAACCAAGCGAAAGTGAGGCGAACTGTGCAATCTCCTATAAAAAAGGATAATTCAATAGCACAAATAAGTCTGTACTGTTTTTTTATTTTCTATAGCTCCCTGCGTTGGGAAAGGGGTGCTTATTACCAAAAATAAGGTATATGGGTGCAGGGAGGAAAGCCTATAGAAAATACCAAAGACTTTCTGTTGTTCGCCTTAGGCGCATGGGGAGGGTCAATACTCAAAAGGTATGGCTATGACGACAAATGTATTATGTTCGTCATGATTTTGCTGTACATAATTATAATTTTATATTAATATATGTATTGACGTCCCGTGAACAGAAAGATTTTGTAAGAAGGGCTGTGTAAACAGCCTTTCTTTTTTGTTGTTTGCAATAATATATTCCCAAAAAGGGGAATGTTTTTCTTGAAAATTTTCCGTAAAAAAAAGAACGGCGGTAAACCGTTCTTATTATTCTTCGTAATGTCCTTTGCAGGCTATTATCCAAAGGCTGCCGTTTTCGTCAATATTATAGACAAGTCTGTTTGTACTGTCTATACGTCTGCTCCACGCCTTTCTGTACTTTAAGGGTTCGGGTTTTCCAATACCTTCCGTTAAGCCGTTACGTTCAATATCTCTGATGAGTTGGTTTATTCTTTTCAGCGTTTTCTTATCCTGCGTCTGCCAATACAAATAATCGTCCCACGCTCTGTCCGACCATAATTTATTCATCGTCTTCCTCTATTAATTCATGCTGTCGTCCTTTGCCCGCCGCCAGTTGAGAAATACCTCTGTCTATCATTGCAAGATACTCGGCGTTGCGGGCTGCCTTTGCAAGCTGATTATATTTTTCCAAGCTCATCAATACTATGTTCTTTTCATCTTTGCGTGTGATAATTACCGTTTCCTGACTGTCCGTTGCTATATCGCAGTAGTTTTTCAGATTATTCCTGACCGTGGAATAATTGACCGCCATCATTGTAAAGACCTCCTTATTGTACAGGTTATTGTACAGTAATCTGTACAATAATTATACTATATCCGAGGAAATATGTCAATGGAATAAAATTCCTCTTTTATCGCAAAGAAAAAAGGCTGCTCTCCTACAAGCAGCCCTTCTCGGTGTATTATCACTTATTCTCCCATCATGTCAAAATGTCGTCTGTATCGGCGTGGTATATTAATATCGCCATAATATCCTATTTCCGATAAAAATCTTGCAATAGCCTGAAAGCCGTCGTTGTAAAAGGCTGTTATGCGTCGGGGTTTATCCTTAATTCCTTTATAGTCTAAGGGACATATAAAAGTCCAGTCAGCCGAATCTCTGTCATATACTATTCTGAAATACTTATCTATATCTCTGCTATTATGACCTGTTTTCTCTAATAATATATTATGCTCCACAGACTCATCTATAAGCCCTGTTATAGCTCTTTCGCCGTCAAAGGATATAAGGGCAAGCTTAGGCTCGTCCGATCTCAAAATATCTGTATTTTCTTCTGAATAAGTAATTATATTCATTATAATACCTCCTCGTCTTGACATATATTATAACATAAAATTTTCCATATAACAACAATAATGTTATTCGTATTCTTTTTCCGGCAAATTGGCTATAATACGAGCTAGGCGGGCGGCTTCTATATAATTTCTTGTGTAATATGCATATTCCCATAAATCGTAATAACCAACATCCATACTATTATCCGTACAATATTCTATTCCCGATGAAGTCCACAATAATGGACAGCTAATACACGTTGGGTTTCCATTACAAGGACCGCACACATAATCACACAGAAAACAATTGTTTTCTATTGTTATACCGCCGAAAAATTTCTCTAAATAAGTTTGTTGGCTGACGGGAATACATAATCTTTCTGATGTGTCGGCTATCCAGTTCCACATCTTTCGGTGTTCTTGGATAGCTTTTTGGCGTGTTAGCTGCATTATTTTCCCTCCTTGGTGCGCATCTGGGCTTCAAAGTTTTGCCACATATTTTCATCTTTTACATTTATGGGGCATATACAGCACTCATAATTTTCCGCTGTAAAGAAAACATTTGACCTCATATGGCTTATATAGAATTTAACCTTATCTTGGTGTAATGAAGCGGGTATTTTGAGAAAATCCAATATAAATTTTCCGTCAAGAGCGACTTTGCGTTCTGTATTCATTTTATCGTGTTCAAGCTTGATTTGGATATTGTCGAAAATTTCCATCTGAGAACATACATAATAAAGATAAAGCTTATTATCTGTCGGTATTGACATAAGTATTTCCAGCTTGTCCGATTTATCCTTTACGTCATTGTAATAGGATATTATTTCCTGTAATTCCTTTGCATTAAGCCTGTAGATGTTTTTATCGGAAAGTGAGTTAAAGATATTTGAAGTGCTGAAAAATTGTCCTTCTGCGTTTATATGGTAATATTCAAAGGTATTTCCTTTTATACATATATAACCCTTATGCTTTTCGCTGCGTTCCTTGCTTATGGAAAGGGTTATATTATTTTCCGACGACTTGTCGAGAGCCTTCTTTAAATGCTCTATGGCATCGGCGGGTATCATAAAGGATATATTTTCCGTAAAGTTTTTCTCGGAGAAATATCTGCGCAGCGCGCAGGCTCCGTTTACCGCTTCTATACACATATCGGCAGAATTGACGTTAAGATTCTCTAATGCGGTTCTGAATGTGTCCTTTTTTGTAAAGAGCTTTAAGTTGTTTATTGTTTCCGTAAAGTCTTTTTCCGTAAGGGTCATAACGTCTGTAAATTCATCATGAGGCGGACATAAAACGGTTGCGTCTATTTCCATTGCGGCTACTTTTACGGTTCTATTTCCCGTATGTACTAATATATATGTTCCATCGGTTTCAACGGTTATACGCATTGTTTTGGCTTTGAGTATAGCCTTTATGTTGTCAAGAGTAAGGGCTATTGTTCCGCCGCTTTCGATTTCTATATAATCGAGGTGCTTTGTAAAATAATAGCCATAATACCATGCCGTAATGGATAGGCTGTGATTTTCCGCCGTGATGTATATACGGTCAAAACCTTTTGTTTTGCTTACGGCGGGAAGCACCGCCTGTATTGCCTGTATGAGTTCCTTTGTGTTTGCTGTAAATTTCATAATATTTTCCTTTCTGTGTAAAGTAAATTTTCCGACGAGGAAGTCGGAAAGTTTTATTTGCGGTGTAGTTTTAGATTTGAAGGTCGGAAAGCATTGATTTTAATGTTTCCAAATTATCTACATCTGTATTGAAGTCCGTTGTTTCCTTGCCGAGGGTGTAGGCATAGCGCAGAAGTTCCTCCATACGACTATGAGATACTGTTATTTTATCGTCATAGACTTTAACGTTTCCGTTATCCACATTGGCATAGAAGCTCCCCATATCTTCAAATATTGCCCTGTTCTCGTCCTCGGTTATTCCTGCGTATTTCATAGTGATTTTTCCGTCACTATGATTAAACATTGCCTGCAATACCGTTGCGGCTCTGCTGTCGTTCTTATGGTTCATTAAGTACCAATAGGCGAAGGTTTTCCGCATTGTGTGAGTGCCTATATTTTCCGTAAAATTGCACTTTACGGCGGCTCTCTTAAGGGTCTTTATGACGTTCTGTTTTGTCATATCAAAGACTTTTTCCTCCGGCAAGGGGTTAATATTATATTCTGCAAGCACTGCTTTATATTTTTCCAATGCCTGCTTTATGTCGTCCGTTAGGAAGCGGGTATTGAATTTTCCCGTTTTCTTTTCCCTGACGATAAGTTTATCTGCCTGAAGGTCTTTCCACGTCAGGGAAAGTATATCGCTTATACGGAGACCAAAGTTAAGACCTATAACAAATAATAAGTGATTTCTTAAGGCTGATATTTTCTTGCTTTGGTTCTCGGATTTTTCCGCTTCGTCAAGAAAAAATTTACGCATAGCCTTTAATGTTTCCAGATCCCTTATAGGCTCGGCTGTTGAAGCAGTTCCCTTCTTTTTTCCACTGCCGGGAATTTTCTTTGAAACAACAGGGAAGACAGTAACTTCCGCCGGCTGTGGTTCTATAGTTTTTATTGTATTTCCAAATGCTGTATAAGTTATGTTTGACATATTTTCACCGTCCTTTATAAATTTTCCGTTATGTTTATATATTCTTATTTTATTTTTGGCATTTTAAAAGGATCGCCGTGAAGCGATCCTTAAATTAAACTATATATGTTATTGTGTTGAAATGTTCCTTCCATTTTTAAAGATTTGAGGCATTTTGAAAACCGCCTTTCTCTGCAAGTTCCATTATTATATCGGCGGAAGCCTGTATAATATCGTTATATTGATTTATTTCTTCCTCTGTAAAGCCATTTATATTTTCCCACACGCCATCAGGAAGCCAGTATACGGCATTATGGAAGCCGTCTTTGGCGTCGGGCTTTTCCACATATACCCTAACTTTGCTTTCCGCCAATAACTCTGAGTGAGTTATTTCCGTATCGTCAGGCAGAGTCATAAAAGGATACATCATTGTTATTCACCCCTTAATATGATATGGGATAAATTTCCCATACCCTTTCTATCCCTGTAATACTTTAATCAACGCTTCTTGCAAGAGTTTTGAAAAGTTTATATTTTTATCCAATGCGGCGGCATTCAGTCAAGCAGGCAATGTAATTGTTCTACTGACAGAACGGTTGTTTATTCTTTCCCTTACGGGCGGCATAAATATTTCCACCAAAAAAGGGAGGGCGTTTTTACTGCGTTCTATATTCTCTATTGACGTGGGTTCGGGTATGGGCTCGCCGTCCTGTTCCATTCCCCATAAATGCAAACCCAAAGCTTCTTTTGCGTTCTTAACAGCTTTTTCCGTGGTGTCTGCGCAGGTGAAGCAGCCGGGCAGATCGGGAAAGTAAACGGAAATTCCGTCATCGGCATATTCCAGTACACCTATATAGGAATAATTGTCCTTCATAGTTATTTCCTCCCTGTGAAATAACAGACTGCAATATATACAGCCTGTTATCCTCGGTGCTATTCCTTTATTCTGTCTATTTCCGTCAGGTTCGTTCCTGAGGCTGTGAGTATGATTTTAAGCTCTAAATATCTTTCCTTCATAGCCGCATAGGCTTCCGTGTTCTTTTCCACAAGCAACATATAGCGCTGTATTCTTGAAAACTCTTCTATATTTATTTTCAACATCTCGGTTTCTGTCATAGTATAACCTCCTTATAGGCATATTTTCCGCTAGTTCCTTAATTTAATTTTAACATATAGAACGCGTAAATTCAAGGAAATTTATTTTCCGATAAAACATCAATTTTATTCTGCGACTTCTTTTTCCAGTGTTTCAATAACGTTGTCTGGTGTTTTATAATATCCATTCTGTGCGGTTGAGCGGAGCATATTGTCTGCCGTAAGCAACAAATCATTTATTGTATAACAAATGATTTTTCCGTCCATTCTGACTTTCTGCGGCTTTAAAATATGCAGATAGCCAGCTCGATTGATATACCAGTAAATGGTATATTCCACGTTCTTATATACCTTATTCGGTATATAGGGGATATTTTCCGTTATTCTATGCATTGTTTTATAGGCTTCTCCCGTGTATTTTCCTAGCATATAAAAACCTCCTTATTTTCCATAAAATCTTAGTTTTATACTGTTTATATCCTGCTGCCGATATAAAGACCAGCAGCGAGACAAATAATTGTTATTGTTATAAAGGCGGCGATATTTTCCGCCGCCTTTCTGCGTTTCTGTATTGCCCTTATTTTTTCCAGACGAGCCAGAACGATGTTATAATAGTTCTGACTTCCGGGAATTATTAAAGGCGGTAAAGTGTATTTTTCCATTGCGCCGCCTCCTATTTACCGAGTTTTATTTCCTCAATAATTGCATATATTAAATAAATTATTCCAAGTATAAATTCCATTGTTTCCTTCCTCCTTTATAAAATCATTCTTTTATGCTGTCGGGTCCGCAACATAAAAACTTCTTATTGCCCTTCCCGTGTACTTCTTTTTTCCGTTCTCGTCAATATTTCCCTTTACAATAACAACATCCGCCGAGGCGGCGTCCCTTGCGGGTATTTTACGCAAGGGAATAACAAAACGCTTTGAAAGGGCAGATTTTAAGGTCTGCCCTGAGATAATTTCGTTTTGTGCCGGGCGGCGTTCCAGATTGTTACGTTCTATTATGTAATTCATTGCGCGCCTCCTATGCACAATATAAATCATCGCTAAGCTTATAAGGTTCAAATTCTCCTGTTTTGCTTTCTACAAGATAGCAATAACGAATGTTCCCCTCTTCCGCTTTATATATAAGCGTTGCTGAAATTCTGACTTGTTCATCATCTCTTAAAATTCCGCCGTCAAGTATTTCTATTTCCCGCGTATTAAATGCTGCGGAGAAATAATATTTTCCGATTTCTGCAAGTGTACCATTAATTCTTGTTATGATTTCATCATCTGCTAGTTTAATCATGATTAACATTTTCTCGTCCTCCTTTAATGTTTTTATGATTTGAGGGTATGCAGTGCATACCCTCTTAAAATTCCGTTCTGATGTATAATACCTCGCCCGTCTCGTCGTCCATAATATAGGCAACGTCGGGATCCGTTTTTAGCAATTCTAAAATTGCTGTTGTGTATGTAACGGCTCGACCGTTACGAAAATATGCCGTTATTGTTTTCATTTGCTCGCCTCCTTGAATTTTTCTGCAAGCCCTCTATAAAATTTGATCTTGACTTGTAATTCGTTATTATTTCCTGTAACTTCCTTTTTCTCATCATTGCTTATTGCCGCAAGTATGCAACAATAGACTTTTTGCGCCTCTAAGGGCGTTAAATCAATTTTCATTTTTTTGTCCTCCTTTAAATTAACTGCTTTAATTGCTTATTAATACCCCGGAACGAGTCCGGGGCATTGTATAAACAATTAAATTTCTAAATTTCCGCTATTCGCTGCATTATTTCATTTTCTGTTATTAAATATCTTTTATACCAAGATAACATCCTATCAATATTTAATAATTTCTCTTGCTTAATATCGGATGACATCAAATCATTACTTGTAATACAAGCCTTTTATAGTTTGCAAATTCCTTTACAAATCTTTTCATTTTGTCACCTCCTTGCATAAGGCAGTGATAAGAGTATTCAAGCGATCCCGTCTCTCCTCGTATGTAAGGCGTTCTGCTCTAACCTCCTCTGCTGCTCTCTCGTACCTATCTAACAAGTTATACGGTACTGTCTCACCTATAGGCGCATAGCCGGTTGAGATAACCGCGCCGCCTATATCATAATAATCACACGCCCAGCCATACACACCGGCGGAGTATGCGAACGGCTCGCTATAAGCGAGCAAATTCTGAAGTTCGCAATACGGAACTTTTAAAACTGTGTTATTTGTCGCCTTAATTTCCTTTTTTGATACTCTGTACTTTTTCATTATGAAAGCCTCCTTTATATTTTAAAATTTATTTACGTTTACTCTGCATTTATCCGGGCTTGTAACCGTCGCCAATAAAGGCGGCTGCATTAAACTTTTTTACAAACGTAACGCTTGTTTTTTAGGTCAAACAAGCACCACCGCCGACGGCGGAGGGAAAATATAAACTGTAAACGCCTTTAGCCTCGTTTACTAGCTGTTACAGGTTGGACGCTACCCAACATCTACATACTGTAACTTACGATACCGTTTTTATACCCCGCTGCGACGGTATCAGCCGCGGGACCGAGCAAGCTCGGCGTATTAATATGTAGTTGTCAAAGTACGCGTCAGATTTACTACAGTTACTAGCCGCCAAACTGCTTGTTTGCTGCTCTTTAGCTTATATTTATTATATCAAAATATGTACCGGTATACAATGGGCAGAGTCACTAAAATATATACCGGTATATTGTGCAAATTATATACCGGTATATATTAAAAGTCTTTTTATTGTGAGAATATAACAATGGTATACCGGTATATAAGCATAATAATATACATATTTACTAATACCAGATTTACAAATAGAAATTTTGAATAAATAAAAAAATGCCCGCAACAAAACAGAGAACTTGACAAAATAAAAATAAATATGCTATGATAATTTAGTAAATAAAAAAAAAGAGGTGTTAAAATTGGCAATGACGCAAAACGAAAGAACGCGCAAATATACAGCAAAATTTACAAGGCTAGATCTAAGACTTAAAAAAGAACAGGCGGAGCAATACAAAGAGCATATTATAAATAAAGGCTATAACTCATTTAACGAATTTATTAATACAATAATTGCGGCTGATATAAAACAAGGCGGCATAATACCCAACAAAAAGGATATAGCCCAGATAATACAGGACGCCGAGCAATAATATATTTGTTGCTTGCTCGCCTAAACCGTCGGACCGTAACGACGGCAACGGGCTACTGCCTGAACCGTCGGAGGCGGCAAGCCTTAACCCGTCGGAAATGCCTACACATTCAGACCGTCAGACCGTCAGCGGATCGGCTCAGTTAATACGGGAGAGCCGCAGAGGGTAAAAGCTCAGCAGGCAGCCGCCCCGCCTATATTGATAAGCTCGGCCAAGAGCCGACAGCCCAGCGCCGCCCAGAATAGGCGGAGCAAAACCGCAAAGCCCAAAGCAGACAAGGCAGCCGGCAAAGACAACAGACCAGCAGAGCAAAAAGCAGCCGTCAAGCTCGCAACGGGTAAGCTCGGCACATAAGCAGCGCACAATATAAGCGGCGGCAACGCCGCCCCGAGCAGAACGACTAAAACGGGAAGGCATAAAGGCTCGGACGGTATAAAAAATGATGAAAAATATAAGCTCTGAACGGGGCAAAAAAGTGCATTCGGGAAATGTAGGAAATAAGCGGGATAGAGAGGAAAAAAGGCGCAAAAAACTATACTTCGGTAAAAAGGTTTTACACCGAAGCCCTAAAAAGTACCACAACGGCAGCCCTTGACCGCCTCAAAATCCGACGGCACAACAGCAGCCAAGACGCCTTTATAATCTGCCGCATAATTTATATATAAATATTGCTATAAAATGGATATTTCAAGCCGTCAAAAACAGTAAAAAAACGGTTGAAAAAATAACAGTGTTTCAACCGTTTTTCGGTTTATGCCTCCGCCGCCTATATCACAACCGGGGGAACGTTTACATTTCAGCGGCTCCCAGCTCCCAGACGGCAGGCAGCTATCTACATCACTTCCACACCACACCCCAAAACTCCCCTTTTTATTCGGAGCTTCTTTCGGTACAATCCTCATTCTAAGCCGTTTTTCTCATTAATCACCCACGGAACACAAAATTTTCGCATATTTTAAACCCCTCATAAACCCTTTATTTAAGCGACTTTTCTCCGAACAACAAAAATTCGTCTCAAAACACTCTCTCCCGAACGCAAAAATCTCGTCAAAATATTCGTTTTTTACCGTCCGAAAACCACGTAGAAATACATACCCTTTCCTTTACCCTTTCAAAGCTCACGATTTCTCTTTTCACCGAACGCACATTTTTCAGACGAATTTTTCACTCCCAGAGAGAAAATTTTTACATAAAAAAGTGACCTCATCTCTTACAAAATCATCATAAGGGAATGTGGGTCACTTATTTTAATACCAACATAGGAATAAATCATATATAAGTCATACTCTTCTCATATCAAAAATTATTTCTCTGAGAGATATTTCTATTACATTTTCAACTATTGGTATTTTTAAGAAAAATATTTTCAAAACAGAGAATAGATATATAGCCCTTGAAATATCAAAACAAAGGAGAGTACCAACAATGGAAAATTCATCAGATGAGAATATGTCCTATGAACATGACATAAAAGATTTTACAAATATAAAAAATATTTTTAATGCAAAGATGAAACATAGCCCTCAACTGTCATTCATGGAAGAAGTTACATATCTTACACTTAATGAGTTGATAGATATGGTACTTTATCTTTCAGAGCGTGTAAAAATATTAGAACAGGAGAAGGAACATTTCTATGGACAATAATAACCACACAGAGGAATTTAAACTCAATGAAAGACTTTCTGTTGTCTATACACAGGATAACAGAGTAAATAACACTATTGATAAAATCTTACAATGGATCACACAAGCTGAAAATGACATCACAGATGAGCAATACCCTGATAGGTTGTATATTCACAACTTACTGATTATGGTCAAAGAACTATGCAATACCATACTCATTCAGGAAGAGAGATTTCAACGCTTTGGAATGACCACAAGTCCACCCATACACAAAAACATTTCAGGAAAGGAGTAAATATATGCCTGACATTATAATCAATGATACCACTATCACAGTCAAGGAATACGATAACATAAGGGTACTGACATTCAAAGACATAGAAAAGCTTCACACATTATCACACGGTACAGTTTACAGAACGTTCAAAAAATATCAGAAGTATTTCACACCAAATGAGGATTATTACTTCCTGAAAACGAGTGACCTTACAGATACCAACAATCATATTGGTCTCAAAGATACGATTACCAACAGAGGAACATACCTCTTAACACTGTCGGGATATTCACTCATTGCAAAGTCCATAACAGATGAAATATCATACCCTATAACAAAAGAGATAATATCCAAATATTTCAATAAAGCTAAATCAGATACCAAAATAAAAAATGATGATAAATATATCTCCGTGAAGGACTTTGCCAAGCAAATGGGATATTCCACAGACTGGGTATACAGACTCATAAAAAGAGATGAATTCAAAGACTTTATCAAAATCATAGATGGTAAGACTATGCTTCACATATGTGGTCTTGGCATACATAGACATAATCGCAGACATAGGAAGCCTTATGCCAAGCCACGCTTTATAGACTATATTCCTGCAAGCCAAGTCCACATAGCCAATGAGAATATTGGTACTCTGTTATCTGAAATCACTTCCTCATTGGCAGATATAACTAACAGGTTAGACAGATTTGAGAAAGAATTTGATAATAACCACAGAGATGATATGTTCACTAACTCACAATTCGAAATCCCTGACCCTATAGATGAGCTTCAACCTAACCGCTCTTGGATTTCAAAATTGTTCTCAAAACGTATAAATTAATAATCATCATATATAGTATTATCAAATTCATTCTTTTTGAAGTAAAATCTCTCTAAATATCTTACATAAATGTAAGATATTTAGAATCGTTAAATATTATTATATAGTTATATTATTAATAGAGTATAGCTCACGACACATTTTTGTAGGTGAACTGAACCACGAAATGACAAATAATTGCAAAATTATGTAGGTCAACTGAACCACGGGCAAACTAAAAATATTTTTCGGGAGGTGGTGTATCGGTATGGCAAAGGAATGGGTGTCTCGTATACCCAATCAGTATATCCAATGCGATATAAATAAAAAATATTCACTAAACCGTCAATTCTATATGGTATATCTGCTCATAAGCCGCCATAGAAGTTATGAGGACAAAAGCTATATCACTATCGGACAGATATTCCGCATATACGGATATAAGACAAGCCCTCATAAGCCTAAAGCGTACTATGAGATAATATCCGTATTGGAGTATATGATTGAACATAAGATGATTGCAATCAGACAGGACTTAAAGAAAATATCTTATGATGCCTGTATAGAGATAAATATCCTTCCTGCCTTTGGTTGCCGTGAGAATTATACTATCATATCCGCTTCACAGCTAGATACTATCATCTCCTGTGATACAAACAAGGACAATCTGCTGTTGGCGTTCCTTTATATACGGTCATACATAATCCATCGACCAAAGCATAGTGACGGAACGGAAATATTCACTGAACCATATATGCACCCTGAAGCCTTTTATCGAAATATGAATACTATGGCAGAGGATATTGGTATGTCTAAAAATACCATAATACAATGCCTTGAATATCTGACCACTTCAACGGGTGGCAGACAAGCCCTGTTATGCAAAAAAGAATTTGAAAGTGTGAAAGAGGATAAGGCTCCGCCGCTTAACATTCCTAATATATATGTACTTAACAAAAAGGGTTGGGAGCAGGAAGCGGATTGGGCGTATAACAAAATAATTAAGAATACTAAAAGATAAGTTTATGAGAATTTATAAGAAAGTTCGCGAAAAATATTCGCATAAAAATATTTTTCAGATAAGGAATATATAAGTGTAAAAACAAGGCTGTCAAAAGACAGCTCTGTTAAAATTACTGACTAAGCTTAATGCCTGTATGGGCATCATTCTTGTCAATATTAATATTTGCCTTGCGGTAATGCAGAACTAAATCACATATACGACTGACAATGGCATATGCGATTCTGCCCATTTCTATGTAGAAACAGGCAACTATTAACAGTCCTGCAATCTGCAAGACAGTGTTGCACTCAACGCCAACACTAAAAATGTCTGCCATAGCAGCCCTCCCTTCAAAAAGATTTTCCCGTAGGGGTTTAATAAGGGTTTCAAATTTGGCTGTTTCTATGGCAATACTATTATACCGCACTCTTTATGACTTTTCAACAAAAACGGAGTGCGGTATATAGCATATCATTTTGAGAAAAATTTTTTTGCAAAATCAGAAATAATATATAGCCCTTAATACAACAGGAAGGAGGATATTCAACCTTCAATGGATAATTTGAAGTCGTTTGAAGAAAGACAGCTTATGAAAGCACGACATTTTTCAGGACTTATTCACGCCAGAGATTTTTGCACTAGCGCCCCTTGTGGAAATATTGTAAGCAAAATAGTAGCTACTGAGCGATTTAATAAAGAATTACAAAAACGAGCTGATAGGATACAACAATACAAAAGCCGAGAGGAGTGTTGTGAGTGAGATATATCAATATTGGCGACTTGGCTATAAAAATAGACCTTCAAGAAGTGAATTACGAAGTCATAGCTATGGCTAAATGGGACAAGGACATAAGAAAGTATATTGCAGCGCTATACATAAAACGTTATGACATAGAGCAGTTTGACTTAATGCAAGCATATGCAATCTTAACGTTTCATGCCAGCAGGCACAACATAAAACCTACTATTACTCATTTTGTAGAAAATGAATACCGCAAAGGCAAATTGCAATATTACATAGACAGATATGAATATTATCTTAAATGCTTTGACAAGGGAAATGATTATTTTGAAAATAATGGATTTCAGCATAGGGGTTGAGGCGTATAGCACTTGACACTCAAATTAATTTATATTCCGTAGATACAGGCTTCTTCTATTCCCATAGAGAAGCCTATCTGCACAATATGAATTGTAAATATAGGCAGGAAAGAAATTATATATGCAATAAGCTTCCTGAATATGAGGAATTGCTTTGCGAATATGGATATACCAAGAGAGACTTATCTAATCTCAAAAACGGTCACATAGAAGATATGAATATCATATATGGGACTAATGACCTGCTCTATGAGTATATGCACTGGCAACACCTTATAAAACATAAAAGAGAAAAAGCAAAGCGGTCAAAAGCGAAGTTATTGCAATTATTACAAAACAAGGCAGATATAAATACGGCAATCAAAGAAATGTCTGACAAACAGCCCTTGAACAGACGTGGTTCACAGCGAAAATTACATCACAACAGGTATCTGGCAAGCGATATGCTCGGCGATAACTGTGTAATATCGCTATTTGAGTCAGCCCTTACACGTCTTATAGGAATAGAACGGGACGAACTGACCGATGCCCTTGTGGTCGTTCAGATATTCTATTTGGATATGTTCAGAGATTTGTTGTATAACGGATTTTATTACAACGGTGAAAAGTATATTTACTATACTTCCTCTGCCGGACAGATACGAAAGAAGAAAGCCGTATTTATAAAAGAGACTATATGGCAGCAACACGAAAAAACTATTATGTGCGGTCTGACTATAGACTCTATAAATGCAAGCGGAGGCAACAATGTAAACAAACACCTTGCTTACCTAGCCCTTACAAACTCCGCGACTGATGAATGGGTTAATTTCGATATAGATAAATGTATCGTTATTGACGACTTTGAAACGGACGTACAGGGAACTTATGACTTTATAGATGAAACCGACTACTCTATTACAAGAGAAACGGGAGTTATTCCCATACCTCATACGGACGGCGCAGGAATGATATTACCTTATGCTTTTGGCGAAAGTCAAAAGAACACTATGGTAAGACTAAGTTGGATAAAAGGTCTTTTAGGTGTATTTGATTACAGAAAGTTTATAGAGGAACATCACTGTCCTACCGTTATAAAAGATATATACGGCTGTGAACACGATATTGTGAAAGAGGACATACAAGTCATATTCACAAAGTCACAATTCAAGATGCACTCTCATTATGCAAGTTGGCAGGAATATAAGGATAACTATAAAAAATATCATTGTACCGCAGGGCGATGTAACATCGAAGAGGACAGAATAAAGTCCTCTAAAATAAATTATCAAATGCTGCAATCCTTAACGGATATAAACGATGATGAGATACATCAACTGGCTCAAAGGTCGATTGACAAAATCAATAATCTATGCGGCTCTCAAAAATCTATGATGGAGGCTCTGGGCATTACGCCATACAATACAAATATGACGTACTTCCAACAAGCGGTCAAAATATACCCTGCCCTTCTCAACGACACATTTGCCAAAGATACTTTACGAGACATTAAAAACAGCCTTGTAAAAAAATACAGAAGCGGAAAGCTTGAAATCAACGGTAAATTTACATTTGTACTTCCCGACTTCTATGCTGCCTGCGAGTATTGGTTTATGCACACGGAACAGCCCAAAGGATTATTGGCAGACAGGGAGGTATTCTGCGAACTGTTTAATCTGTATGACAAATTAGACTGCCTGCGTTCTCCCCACTTATACAAGGAACACGCAGTTAGATATAATACAGCTCATCAAAGTTATGACGACAGGGCGGAAAATATTCGTAAATGGTTTCAGACCAATGCAATATATACAAGCTGTCACGACCTTATAAGCAAAATATTACAGTTGGACGTAGACGGCGATAAACTATTGGTAGTCGCCGACCCTCTGTTTATAAGCATAGCGGAACGCAATATGAACAATATTGTACCCTTGTACTACAATATGAAAAAAGCAGAGTCCGTAGAACTGAACAGCGAAAATATGTATAACGGGCTTCACGCTGCCTTTGTTGGCGGAAACATAGGTCTATACAGTAACAACATAACTAAGATATGGAATGACGAAGTATTTATAAACGGCACAGACGCCGATAAACAGATAGCGACTGACTGTGTAAAGAGATTATGCTGTCAGGGCAACTTTGTAATAGACTATGCCAAGTCGCTGTATAAACCTGAGTTTCCCGACGAGATAAAGAAGCAGGTGTCTGTATTTACGAACAAAAAACTGCCTGCCTTCTTTGAGTTTGCCAAGGATAAAAAGAAATCACAGGTGGCGAAGAGAAACAAAAGCTTTGTCAATAAACTATATAAGCTTATTCCCAACAGAGGAATAAATACCCGTCTGTTAAAACTTGACGAGTTGGACTATCATAAACTGATGAACGATGTCAATACGGTATGCTTGCCCGAGGTTTCTGACTTGTATAATGAACTGAATAAACAGTACAGATATAAGTTTAATTTGCAGAACGACTACTTAATGCACGCAAGATATTTGTCCTGCAAGATAAGAGACCAGTTCGCAAAATTAGGCTATACGGGAAGCCATATCACAGATATGCTTGTTAAATATGCTTACGGGAACAATATAAGATATAAAGAACTATTATGGTTCTGTTTTGGCTCTTATATCGTGGATAATCTGCGCCGTAATGTAATAATAAAGCAAACTAAGTACATACAATGTCTCGACTGCGGAGAGTGGATAGAGGTTGATATAGACAACAGAAGAACATACAGATGCCCTTCCTGTCAGGATAAATTTACACGCACGACCAAGACCAGAAGGCAGAGAAAATACCGTCAGAAATAGGCGTGTGGAAATTTTCAGCTTTTCAAAAAGATACAGTAAAACAATAGGTTAATTTTTTGGTAATTTTTGGTAATTGCATGATTTCACATTGTTATACTGTCGTTTTCTCGATTTTGGCAAATGTGCATAGAGGGAAGAAGAATTTAATGTTCTTATCCTAATATTTTTAGGAGGAATTGTTTGAAGTATAATCAGGACGATGTTGTAAAAATGGTGGCAGCCAAAACAGGGATAGGCGCAAAGACAATCCGTAAAATTCTGTGTGAAACGGAAGAGGTCGTGTTTAACTGTTTGTCCTGCGCTTCGCCCGATAATGATGTTGCAATAAAACCTTTGAAGGGAATTATAATACATAGCAGATATTTACCCTCAAGGGATTTTCGCAGCGGTACATTTAACGGAATGACCGCTGAAAAGATAAAGGCTAAAGCTAAGGTTACTGCTCATTTCAACGACAAACTCAACGGCAAATTATAGGCATAAGCACCTATAACGTGACTTTATAGGTATATTCGCCTATATAAATAATAAGAGATAGCACAAGGGAAAGTATACGCTTTCTCTTGTGTTACATATATTGCGGTGTAGAGAAGTCCGGTATCTCGCAAGACCCATTATCTTGAAAACGGAGGTTCAAATCCTCCCACCGCTACTATCAAAATAATACATTAATTTTGAGAGTAGGACTGCCCTACTCTTTTTGTAGTGTAAATAATTAATGAAACGAGGAATATTTATAGTAAAAATAAGCAAGGACGAGGCGCAGTTCTTACAGAGCAAGGGTTTTAAATACGGTTCAGACCTATGCCATACTTGGACTAAACATAAGACTTATTATGCTGTGGAGAGAAAATCTATTTTAACATTGCTTAATAATTACAGACGAAGTAAAATCGCTAAAGAATACACAAATTAGTCAGAAAGGATTGATTATATGGCAAAGAGCCAATATACATTGACACATTCTGTAATAGACAAGTTAGCCGTAAAAGGTATACTGTCAGACGACGGCACTGCTATTACATACTTAGACGAAGAGAAAATAGAGCGTAAGGTCAAGGTTGCAGACTGCTTTGAAACATTCAAAGGTCAGGCCATAGAATTATCTATAATAGCAAAGAACAGCGACTTTGAAAATGCCGCTGAGTAGGGAGTGTCCGTCATTATTACATATCAGGAAGTTAAAAACTTAGTTGAAAATAAGCTTATAAATAAAACCGAGACCCGTTCCTATGAGGAGCTTAGCGAGTATTTATTCGGCGAGGGACAGTGTTTCAATGAATCAGAAGTACGCAAAAGAATGTATGGTATGAAACGGCTCATTGAAATAATAGAGAATAATAAAGCCTCTGCCGATGTAGCTACAAGGATATTATCGCTTTCCGATTTCCATATACCTTTTAATCTGCCTTTGGAAACATTTGAGGAATACAGCGGTAAGGTAGATGTGTTGGTGCTGAACGGCGACATAGAGGATTGTCAATCCTGCTCTAAGTTTCCAAAGAAATATAGAGTAAATATCGATGAGGAAATGGTTATGACCCGTACATTTATAATCAATCTCATCAATATGATAAAGCCTAAGACAGTATATATAGTTAAAGGCAATCACGAATATAGACTTGGTAGGTATCTGTCAGACCGATTAAATGAGGATTTATTATCTATAATGCCTGAAACACCTATGGATTTGATTGTAAACGAAGGTTTTAACGTAAGGGATTATATAAATAAAACAAAGATATGGTACACACCTTTAGCCGATGTTTATAAAGAACAGGGTATAGATATTGTATACACGGGAGAATGGTACGCCAAAGTCGGCAAAACTATTTTCGTACACCCTCTGACATATTCAACGGCTATGCTCAAAACTACGGAAAAGGCTGTCAACTATTTTTTAAGAACAGACAGAGATTTTGACTGCATAGTGTTAGCGCATACTCATAAGCTGGGAAGCTATATACAGGGCGATATAAGAATGTATGAACAAGGTTGTCTGTGTGATTTGTCTAAGATAACGTATAGGGACGGTTATCTGACAATACCTCAACAGAACGGTTTTATTTATATGGGTCAGGATAAAGAGGGACATATAATTGACGATTGTACCAAGTTGGTGAATTTGTAAATATGAATGTTAATGCTTGTCTGTGATTAGGTTATAACCATAGTGATCGTGATATAGATACTCGTGAGGACTATATCCCACAGACAGGCATTGATATATAAAAGGGGATTTTAATGCAAAAGAAAGTTATATACATAGATGATTATTACCAGTTATTTAAGGCTATAAGAATTTTAAGCGCAGATAAAAAAGAGCCTTATGCTTTCATAAGTAGTGCAGATGTATGTGAATATGCCTGTTATCACTTCATTACAGACGAGTTTATGGATATAGGCAAAATAAGCATTGATACGCATGATGAGAAAAATGCTTATATTGTACTGGTAGACAATAAAAGTGTGTCCGTATCACCTATTATGACGGACAATAACGCACTGCTCAAAAAAGCGTCAGGCATATACATAGACATTGATATAACAAAACAAAGTATAGTTGATGCCTGTAACAAGGCGGGCAAGAAAGTAGTATTATTCACTCTTGACGAAAACTACGACACTAAAGAAGAAACAGACGTCAAGAATAATGTTAAGATAAAAAGGGATAATGATGGAGATATAAAAGGCTTTTCGGTGTCTTACAGCACAGATAATAGATTTAGCAGTTTTAGTTTCTACTCATTTGACGAAAAAATAGTTAACTCAATGATAGACAAGGTACAAGCTATAATCGGCAGAAAATAATATTACAATGTCTAATCCTAAAGGAAGGAGGTAAGTAAGTGGCATTTAGTATAACGCAAATTGGAAACGACAAAAATTCAGCTATTTATAAAGAATATACGGTAGATTATAAGAGCGATATAGCCCTACTGCCTACATCTACAGCCCTTGGTAAGCAGACAACAGGCAGTCTCGTAGACAATGATTATTGTGCTGTTGGCTCAATAGCAATCGTTATTGAAGGTAACGGTAAATGGATATTAGGCAATGACAATGTATGGCACGAAATCACACAGTCATCTTCGTCTGCCGTCATACCACAGGATTTGATTGATAAGGTCAATGAGCTTGAAAAAGAACATAGCATTTACGAAAATAAATTGACTGAAATTGAAGCAAGTATGCCTACTCCTATTCCTTTAAGTGAAGTAGTTAAATTGCTTAATTCATCTACCGTGACTTTAGGCAGCGGTACGCATGACGACCCTATAAGTCTGTCCGCAAGCTGTCAAATACTTGGGGCACAAATGAATGTAACGGCTAACAGCGGTAAACGTTGTACCGATGAAGATTTGGAGGATGAAACTGTTATCACAGGAACGATAACGATTCAGGACGGCGCCTGCGTTGTATTCAACGGATTAACATTATCCGACAAGGCAAAGATAACTTTAAAAGGAAAGTGTTGTCTATCATTGATAAATTGTAGAATATTAAATATAGGCAACGGCAATACTCTTATTTCGTCAGACTTTGACTGTAACGCAGAAATGTATATCAGCGATTGCTATTTCGGTACAAATGCAGGTAATATATATAATGCTTTAAATCTGAATTGTAAATTATCTGATACTGTTATTGTAGACAATTATTTTGCCGCTGACGTATGTACTCATAATATTATCAATATCTATAACGCTGACGATAATGCACAAATATACATTTATAGAAATACGTTTGAGAAGTCTGCAAATGCAATTCGTGTAGGCATTATCGGCGAACCTGTATGTCGTATACGCTGTGATGGTAATACTTATAATTCTACAGATGAAAATGAAAGGTATGCAGGACTTATGATAATACAACCTTATGAGAAGCATACTACAAGCTTTGCAAATTGTCATATAAGCATTAACAATACTACACATAGCGACCCATATCCTGTGTATTATTTATATGCGGATAAGAATGATATGCAATTTGACGACACCAATAAGCCTGTGATAACAATAGACGGACAGAAAGAAAATTTATAATAAGTTTGAAAGGGGGATTAGTTTAATACTGACTCCCCTTTTATTTTGGTAAAAGGTGGTGAAATAGATGGCGGAACGAAGCAAACGGATAAGATTATACGACCAAGACAAAGCACAGAATATAAATGCTGAAACATTACAGTTTTTTCAGAAATATCAAATCGATATGTCAATAAGGGATTTGTCTGAAAAAACTATAAAGCAGTATAATTCTGACCTAATGCAATGGTTCATTTATATGCACGATAATCAATTCAATTTATCTGTGAAAGAAGCGACGGACGATGATATAGAAGCATATATCTACTGGCGCAAGCAACAGGGAAATAATGTAAATCGTCAAAAGCGTATAATGTCATCTATTTCGGCATTTTACAAATTTCTTCGCAAAAAGAAATTAATAGAAACCTCACCTACGGAATTTCTGGAAAGACCTAAACAGGGACAGCCTGTTGTAAAGCAGACGTTTCTTACCATAGAACAAGTGAACGAACTGAGGGAGAAACTGACAGAATATGGAGATATACAACTAAAAACCTATATACTGTTCGGGCTATCCACAATGGCAAGAGTGAACGCCATAGCTCATCTGAGATGGGAACAAGTTGACATTGAAGAAAGAATATGTAGTGACATACTTGAAAAAGAGGGTAAAATCGTAGACCTGTATTTTTCGGAAGAGGTTGCGGAACTGCTGACAGAATTAAAACGATATAGAGAAGATAATAATATAAATGACTATGGTTGGGTATTTATCACGGGACACGTTGATGAAAAGAATTGTATAAGCAACAGCACTCTTAATAGTTGGTGTAAAAAAGCAGGAACTATGATAGGTGTACCGTCCCTGCATAATCACGATCTGCGACATTCGGGTAGCAATATACTAAAAGAGCTGGGAATGGAAGTACAGGATATTGCAGAGCTTTTACATCACAACAGTACAGAGACTACTGTAAGGCACTACCTGACCAGTAACAAGAAAAAAGTAAAAGAAAATAAGGATAAATTCGTGTTCTAATTGAGTAAAATTCAAGTTTTATTGCAAAAGCGAGGAGGTGTTTGATTGACAGACAGCAAGGTAAAGCTTGTCAAGAAAAGTCCCTCTCCTAAAAGTACCAAGGTACAAAAGGTATTCGCCGAGGAAAAAGAGGAAGAGCCTAGCTTTTATAAATGTACCGTATGCGGACAGCACTATAAAAGACTTGACAGGAACTTCCCTGCCTCCCAAAGCGAATTATATGCAGGCTGGAATTATCATTTGCCTATATGCCGTCATTGTATGGATAAACTGTTTGAACACTATACAAGGGCGTATGGTGGCGATGAGGAGAGAGCTATAAGACGTATATGCTCTATGTATGACATCTATTATAACGAAAGCCTGCTTCA
The DNA here is from genome assembly GCA_947628755.1 of uncultured Clostridia bacterium. Lineage (GTDB taxonomy): Bacteria > Bacillota > Clostridia > Lachnospirales > CAG-274 > CANPXH01. The sequence goes on from CANRBC010000001.1 coordinate 140,893, forward strand.
TTCCAGTAAGAAAATAGATAAAGATAGGTCGAGAATACAAGGCTATATAAAAAATGCAAACTTAGCGCAGTACAAGGATAAGACCTATGATACCACATTAGATAATGAACAGACGAATCAGATAATCAATTCCGTTGAGGATATAGAGGAAACTAACGAATATAAGGTAACTCCCAAAATGATGAGGTTTTGGGGAACGGGTTATAAAGCAGAAACCCTGCGAACGTTACAGGGATATTATGACGAATTGCTGAAATTATGCGACGGCAAACCCGATGTGCGACAGCAAAAGATGATGAAAAATCTATGTCTATTGGAATATCAGCAACAGCAAAATATACAGAACGGAAAGGACATAGGTACTCTTTCAAACTCCTATAAATCTATGTTTGAAGCTTCGGGGCTTAAAAATGACGAAGCAGATGTGTCTAACGATACTTACGGCGTATGGCTTGCGGCGATAGAAAAATATTGCCCCGCCGACTATTACAAAGACAAAAAGAAATATCACGACTTCTTTGGGATAGGAGAGTACATAGAAAGGTTTATGTTCAGACCGCTGAAAAATCTGATATTCGGCACCAAGGAAAAAGAAAAAGAATACTGGATAGAGGACGACCCTGATGATATAGACGGCAGAGGTAATAACTAATGTTAGACAAATATCAGAAAGTCATCTACAAAAAGTTTCCTCAAAACTCTTGGCTGTCCAGCAAGGAACATTGTGAACGTCTTTTTGAATGGACGACCGCCTACCGCAGAAACTTACCTTTATTCGTTGAGCATTATCTGGGTATTAATTTATATTGGTATCAAATACTATGGTTGTATTTGTTAAATATATTCATAACAATAGTGATAATAGCAGGCAGAGCCTCCGCTAAGTCCTTTGTAATAGCTGTATTTGCCTGCGCTAAATGTATATTATATCCCAATACAAGGGTAGTAATCGTATCGGGCACTAAAAACCAAGCTTCGCTTATCGTTAAAGAAAAGATACAGAAGGAGCTTATGCCAAGGTCTGAAAACCTCCGTCGTGAAATTGAAAAAATTGCAACAAGCGCCCACGATATAGAGGTAATATTCCGTAATGGCAGTTCTATCGTTGTGGTAGTAGGCAATGAAAATGCTCTTGGTTACAGAGGTACGGTTTTAATATACGAAGAGTTTAAACGAATACCAAAACATATTATCGATAAAGTCATTATGCCTTTTGCAATGACAAGAAATGCAGAGTTCAGAGGCAATGAAGAGTGCGAAAAATACGGCGTTAAGTATAAGGATAACAAAGAATTTAATGAAGAGCCTGTTAATATTTATATCAGCTCAGCCGCTCCTACAAGCCACTGGATGCATAAACTCTTAAAAGATACCGTAAAGAGTAAATATACAGACAACACATCTTGTATGTTGGCAACGGATTATTCTATCACTCTGAAACACAATATAAAGACAAGGGATTATCTGAAAAAGGCTAAAAAAGGCGCAGACCCAATCACTTGGCGGGAAGAGTATGAAAATGAGATGTTGAAAGAAAACAGCGACGCTTATTTTACATACGCCTTGCTAAATAAGAACCAAGTAAACAGACAGGCTTTTTATCCAAGAATTACAGAGGACATAAAGAATAAACGCAAAAATCCCTACGCTATTCCTAAACAGGCAGGCGAAATAAGGATATTAAGCTGTGATATAGCGTTTGTGGAAAGAGCAAATAAAAACGATAATTCCTGTTTTACTTGTATAAGAGCGCTGCCTGAAAGTATTAAGTATAATGCAGATAATATAGACGGCAAAAGTATAGAAGTAAAGAATGGATACAGGCGTCTCGTACCGTATATAGAAGCCAGTCCCGGTAGTGATGTTGATAAACAGGCTATAAGGATAAAGCAATTATTTTACGACTTTGAAGCCGATTATTTAGTGTTAGATACACGAAACGGCGGTATATTAGTCTATGACAGACTGGCAAAGGTTTTATATGATGAGGAAAGAAACTGCGAGTATCCCGCTTGGAAGTGTATGAATGATGATACTATCGCTAACCGTGTACGTGTAGAAGGCGCAACAGAAAATATATATGTAATCAATGCAAGCGCAAAATTTAATAATGACATTGCTATCGCTCTGCGTGGTGTACTTAACTCAAAGATGATAGACTTACTTGTTGACTTTGATACAGCGCAGGATATATTGCGAAAAAATATACCTGAATATAACGTTGATGAAAGCGGAGATGTTATGCTTTTCTATGAACGTCCGTATCTCGAAACAAGAGCTTTGATAAACGAAATGGTGTCTTTGGAATACACAAAAAATCCGCAAACAGGCGTTATACAGTTATATGAAACAGGAAGCAATACAAAAGACCGTTATGTAAGTTTGGCGTATGGCAGTTACTTCATAGGGCTACTTGAACAGGATTTATTATCCGACAGAAGCGAATACGATTATTGTTGTATTATAGACTAGGAAAGGAGGTAGTTTGTGGCAGACATAAATACAAATTCAAATAAACCAAATACTGATGTAAACGATAATCACGAATATAGTAGCCAATATACAACTATTCCTTTCAATCTTGATAAGATATATCGTTGCAGTATATCAACGGCGTTCTCATCAGACGAGATAAAACTTATATTACACGACCCTATTGTCAATCATTCGCTGACAAGAAAACTTGCTATGTTTGTATATAACTCGGAGGGAGTTGTTACAAACGCTATTGATTATATGGTGTCTCTGCCCTGCCTTGACCGTGTGGTATACGGAAAAAAGCGATTATTCGGAAAGAATAAATTAAACAAAAACAAAGACCTGATGTTGTCTACTTTGGAGAAAATAAATGATAAGCAATTTATAAGGGACGTCCTTTTTACAGATATGAATGAAGGAACGTCTTTTTATTATTTTGAAACAACATCTTCAAAGGTTGATAAAACAGAGTTTATGCGTGATTATGATGTTGAGAATGTAGTTGAAATAAACGATTTGGGGCTTAATGCCAGTATGATACCCCTACCCTATGAATATTGCAAAATAGTGGGAAGGCGTAACGGCAGATATGTAATAGCGTTTAACTTAGCATACTTTGACGAGTGCAGCGCCAACGATGAGGATAAGCAGAGAAAACTTAAAAAGAACCCTGCCGAAATCAGAAATGCTTACGTTAAATGGTCAAAATCTAATAAGTCCACAGGAAGTTGGAAGATATTAGACAATGACCATACTATTGCCCACAAAATAAAGTGTAAAATAAGCGAGCCTTGGGGTAGACCTTTGGCTATAGCCGCTATCCCCGATATACTGTATGAGGACGAATTTGTTGATACGAAGCGAAATGTACTTAGAGAAATAAATTCAAGAGTGGTTGTACAGACATTCCCAGAAGGCAAAGATAAAGGAAGCTGCGCTTTAACACAAACTCAGCAGAAAAATCAACACGAAGCCGTCAAGGGTGCTATTATGACAAAGAACAACAGAGGCGGATCCACATTCGTGTCTGTGGCAGCAGGAACTAAAATAGACTCTCTGAAAATAAACGATACGGATATATTTGATGAAAAAAATGAAAAAGATTTAACGGACAAGATAGCGCTTGACTTAGGTATAGCAGCAAGTCTGTTGAACGGTTCGGGAAGTGGTAACTACTCTTCACAACAACATAATTTGGAGCTTATAAATTCACAAATATACACATGGATTCAAGAGATACAATATGAGCTTAATTATGTGATAAACGCTTGTATCATAAAGGACAAGCGAAATAAGGTTGAGGTATATTATCTGCCTACATCATTGGTAAACCGTGATAAATTCTTTAATATGATGAAGAGTTTGTATACCGAGGCTTCAGGTTCGCTGTCATTCCTTATCGCCTCCGCAGGCATAACTCCCGATGTATATTTCAATATACTTGACGAGGAAATAGAGAACAAAATCTATGATAAGTATACACCTCATCAAACAGCTTATACCGTATCGACAAACAATGGCGGAAATACAGGCGGTAGACCCACAGACGATACAAGCGATAATCCTTCGACTATACAGACGAAGGCTAATAATAGCAACAATCAACCAAAGCCGTCAACATCATAATATCACAACAGAATAATACAACAATTCAAAGTCGGTCAACAGCCGACTTTTTATTATACAAAAAAAGGAGGATGATTTATATGCTAAATGGAATCCTCGAAGTTGCAAAAAGAGCCTCTAAAGGCGGAAAAGTTCCGATAAAAATAGCTTTACTTAAAATACATACCGATATAAACGAAACCAATGAGAATGGCTTGCACTGGAATAAGGAATATGTAACCAACGCCAGTGAAAGCGCCAAAATGATACCTATATGTGCAGAGTTCTGTGACGATACAAAGTCTGTGCCTTTTGGTCATGGGCTGACAGGTGAAGCTCGTAACGCAGAAGGACTTGACGAGCCGTTATTTGAAAACTCCGATGTTGTAGGCGTGATAGAAAGCACAAGTGTTGAAAATATACAGATAAAAGATACAGAAGTTTTAGCATTAGTTGGTTCGGGATATTTGTATAATCAGCGTTATCCTAAACTTGTTAAGTGGGTAAGGGATAACTATGCCTTGGGTACGGTAGACACGTCTATTGAAATAATGGGCACGGCAGAGAACAATAACAAAATCGTATATCTTGAAGGTACTCCCGCTCCTGAATACCGCACACCAAAGGAATTTGTATTTACGGGTACTGCCATTTTGTCGGTCGCTCCGGCAGATACAAACGCTATCGTATTAGAGGTTGCAGAAAAGAAAGTTGAAAAGGAGGACAACAAAATGGGCGACAACGAGTTAAAAGCTCTTATTCAAAACACTATTGCGGAGGCTTGCAGTAAGAATGATGAGCTGACTGCAAAAATCACTGAATTAAACGAAACTATTACAAGCAAAGACAGTGAAATCGCTGAATTAAATGCCAGTGTAGAAAAGCTGCAAAAGGATTTGGACGACGCTAAGAAAGAGCAGGAAGGCGCTGTAAGCGAAAGAGAAGCTTTAGAAAAGCAGCTTGGTGAAATGAAAACATCTCAGAAGTTAGCTGAACTCAATACTTTGCTTAAAAAGTATACAGAAGATGAGCAGGCTTTCGCTTCAAATGAAATCAATGCTTTCAAGGAAAAGCCATTAGAAGGAGATTTAAGCGAGATAAAGTCTAAGATTTGTGTAGGCATTGTTGAGAAACAAAAGAGCGAGGAAAAGACATCTGAAATCAATTCAGCAAAAGAGGAGACTGTTGAGGATATATTTGCTGAGATGTGTTCCGTAGAGGACAAGGTGTCTGATGGCGATGTAAGTATTTTCTAATAGAGGAGGTATGAATAAATGATAAAGTTTTCAACTATCGGTCAGATCGAAAAGGTATACGCATTTGAGGACGCTATTTTAGAGAGAGATGCTTTTAACGGCGACTTTGTTTCCGTGACAGAAGGAAAGGCAAAGCCTGCGGCAGACTCTATGAAGGTAATTATGCAGAAGGAAGTTGGCGATGACGCTTATAAGGATAAGTATCCTATTACAGCAGGCAGCCACGTAAGAGTATTGGATTTAGAACTTCTTGACGAACAGTACCCTATCAAGACTGTTGAGATATATGGCAAGCAGGTACCAGACAAGGTAAAGGTCGGCGATAAGTTAAAGTCTGACGAAACAGGCTCTCTGGTAACAGGCGGTACTAAGCTTGAAGTAACAGAGATAATCGGCAACAGTCTTGGCATAGAAGTCAAGATAATTTCAGAGTAATAGAGAAGGAGGGAAATATTGATGTCATATACAATAGAGTTAAACAACCTTATAAAAAGCGCAAGTCATGTACATAATGAAATAAAGCCTACTTCAAGAGTTGTCGAGGTATTCTCTGCTATGTCTAAGGGTCAGGATTTATCTCACTTTAATAAGACAGTGGCCGACAGTTCAGTAAAGTATATACAGGAAACTGCCGCAAGAGCGGCAATGGGCGATATTATAGCTTTATCTGAGCTTAACGAAATCAGAAAATTCGTTATACAGCCTGAACTTTTAAAGGAAATACAACTTATTAGCGTATTTGGTACATATAAGGCTCTTAAATATTATGAGTCTCCTGAAGTGGAAATCACAGAATATGTGCCAAGAGGCGTTAAGGAACAGGCTCTCGGTGAGGACGTTGGCTTTGGCACAATGAGAAAAAAGAAGGAGACCGTTGCAACAACAAGCTTTTCAGGCGGTCACGCTGTAGATTACAGAAAGATGCAGTTCGGCGATATGAGCGACGAAAATGCTTTACAGGAAGAGATAAGAAAGCAGATAAGAAATAAGTTTGCCAAGCATATCGTTGACACTGTATACAATGCAGTAATAAATGCAAGCGGCGTTACTTATACATTCGAGGGCGCAGGTCTGACTAAGACAGGAGTTGACGAAGTATTAAACAAAGTAAGACGTTTTGGTAAACCTACTATCGCCGGCTCATATGCCCTTCTCTCTCAGTTCAACGGGTTTGCGGGTTATGCAGGCACAACCCCTGTCATAAACGGTATTTCTGAGGCTGTTATGAATCAAATACAGCAAACAGGTCTTATCGGTATGTATAACGGCGCTGTCCTTCAGGAAATACCTAATCCATACGATTTAACATCTGTAGTAACGGGCAAGGACGAGAAGTTAAACTTTGCTACTATGCTTCCTGACGGTTTAGGCTTTGTAATTCCTACAGGCACAGCTTCTCCTGTTTACAATATTACAAGGGGTGGTCTTACTTCATTTACGGGTAATGACGTAACCACGGGCGAAGTAATCACAAGATATGACCTTGAAGGTGGTACATTGGTAGCACCGGGTCAGGAGTACAAGCTTGCTCTTATCCACGATACTAACCTTGACGATTTAGCAGGCAAGTAATACATAAACAAAAAGGGTGGCTCAGTCCGCCCTTATATAGTCAAATGGTGATTATATGAATATATTCTATTGCTATTCTAAGAGAATGATGTTGTTTCTGCGGTCTATGAACGAGCAATACATATCATATAGTGTAAACAAATCAACGAATACGCCCTTCTGGACTTTCAATAAGTCTGAAAGACTGGACGAATTAATAAGGCTTTGGAATACTATAAAAAATAAATAGTTGTAAACAAGATAATTAATTGTAACGGAGGACATAATATGGCAGAAAGTACACAAGAGAATAAGGCCGAAACAACAAGAGCCAAAAAACAGCCCGATATAAGAATGGACGATAAAATTCCCGTAAAAAGTTTAGCTCCGTGGCCAACAGGCGCGGCAAGAAAAACTTCTATGGGCGATATAAATATGCCTGCAAAGGGCATTGTTTATATTACAAGAGAGGAAGTTATTGCGCAGGCACAGAGCGGCAACAGGCTATTAAGCGGTACTGACGGCTACGGTAGTCATAGCACTTGGTATATTGACGATGAATATACAAGGAAGGACTTAGGCTTTGAAAGCGCAGGTAAACCACAGAAGTTTTTGACTATGGATAAGGTTAAAGTGATATTTGCTGAAAGCACTCAGACAAAGTTTGAGAAAGCTATAAGGGATAATGTGGTAACAAGAGCAGAAAAGGTATTCTTAATGGATAGCATAAAAACTCTGAATATAAACGATTATGCAAAAATAAAATTTTGCACTGATTATACAGGCAATAAGATATAAGGAGGCGATGCAATGGCTAACACTAAAGCCAAAGAGGTTATTGACAGTTTTGAATCTACATTTGCCGACAAACAGCAATTACCCTATGAATTAGAAATTGCTTGGCTAAAGAAAGCTGTTGCACGTTATTCTTTGGAGCTTGACGAAATAAACTATAATGCTGAAACTGAGGAATTTGACAGACAGTTGAGCGGTGTAATAATAATGACTCTCGGTGTATTTATGAAGCAATTCTACCAAGAAAGACAGGTTGCATTAGCTAACAAGCGTGTTAGTATTGTAGGAAAGGATTTATCTATTGACGGTGGTAACGGCACAAAAACCGCTGAAAAAGCACATCTGGCGTATGCGGAAAGCCAATCTATTGACTGGGTGGAAAACCAAAAAACTACGGCGTATGCCTAGGAGGTGTATATGAAAGAGTGGTATTTAATGTCACAGAATACACGTCCTAACAGTCTTGGCGGATATGAAAATCAGGGCTTTATCGACTTTAAAGACGACGCATTTTCGGAAGCTCTTGAAACTGAAATAGCCGATACTGTCACTGTGTATAACTATGATCTGACCGAGTCGATAACAGTCAGATGTATAATACAGGGTAGGACGGCAGATACGCACTTAAAGTCTTTGGAAAGACACTTTCTGTTTCAGATAGGTACAGCCAAAGCGGGTATGTATGTATATTATGAAGGCGTATATTGGCTGCTTACAGGATATAACGGAAATAACGGTATATATGAAAAGCTGACGGGAACATTGTGCGTATATAAACTGCGGTGGCAAAACAGCGTAGGCGATGTAATAGAACGTTGGATAACGGCAACATCAGCGGCTAAGTATGACGTAGGTGAGGACGCTAATTATACTCTTATACTTACTTCCAACAATATGACAATAGAAATGCCTATTGATGAGGAAAGTATGGAACTTGACGAAAAGAGAGTATTTATCGATATAAAAGAACACAATCCTACAAAGGTATATAAAATCACGAGAAACGATGATGTTCCATACCATTACGGAGATACGCATTTCGGCATACTAAGCTTTATTGCAAGCAAGACAGAAATAGATATGACAAGGGATAATCAGGAATTGAGGATATGCGATTATTTTGAGCCTGAAACACCAAGTCCTGTAAAGCCCGAACCGTCAGAACCCGATAAAAGTAATATTTTATGCAATATAAACGGGCGTACTACAATAAACATAGGCTCGTCAAGAACATACGCTGTAACATTTACCGATACTGAAGGTAAAGATATACCATATACAGATATAGATTATAAATGGAATATTAAGTCTGATTTCAGCACCCAGATAGAACAACAAATAACAGACAATACTCTGACTTTGCGTGTTACCAACAGCGAACTTGCATATGAAATGTTTGCTCTGCAAGTCATAGTAAATGATGTTGTTGTCGATGAGGTGCAAATAATGATAGAGGATATATATTAGGAGGTGTAAAAAATGAGTTTAGCAAACCTCGACGGCCTTTATAAAGAACGTATAATCAAACTGCTGTTGGCAGATGATACGGTCGTTAAACTGATAAACCCAACTTCTAATCCCCTACTGGACATATCTGAGGTATTGCTTGGCGGCGAATGGAATATAAACGGCGAACTGATAAAAGAGCAGGGGCATATATTTGACCACGACTTTGTTGACGACACCATAACGGAGCAAAAAGCCTTTATATTCGTAGAAACGCAAGTACCAAGCATAGATAAATATAAACCATACCTAGTCGATATAAACTTATATATATCTGTGTTTGCCGATAACAGACTTATAAGACTTAGTGACAAAACTGCGCCTACAAAGGGCGAAATGAGAAAGCTCGGCTTCCACGGCAATAGAATAGATATGCTATGCGCAAGAGTTGATGAGATATTAAACGGCAGAGGTAATGTAGGACTTGGTGATATAAAGCCCTATGAAAGAAACTATACTTCTGTATATAAGCCAAAGGTCGGATATTATGGCAAGATACTTCACTACTATGTAAAGGGATATAACACCGAAAATGATGAGTGTGGTGAAGTATGACACTTGACAAGGAAACCCGTGACCTGAAAGCCACATTGGAATTGCAGTTGCCATACAGTCTGCCAATGGAATATATGGGTATTACTATATATCCTGTGACTATGAAGGATTATTATTCCTTACAGGCGTTTTCTGAAAGTATCACGTTCAGAAAAGAAAGCCGTCTGCCAGACATCAATATGATAAAAATGACATATCTTGAATTCTTGTTATATACAGCTAACAATACGGAATTGGCAGAAAAGTATGAGATACCGCACCTTCCTATGTTTTGGACTTATGCATTGAGCCTATTGTGCATAGCTTGCAAAATAGAGCCAAAACAAATAGGCGTTGAGATAGATAAAAATGATAATAAGATATATCTTATCTTGAACGGTATTAAATTCAACTCCAAACAGTTTGACAATTTAAGACGTATCATTATTGCGCAGAACGGCATTGAATATGATATAGACACTTTTATTAATTATGATACGGAAAAAGCGTTAAATGCCCCCGATCCTTCCGTCAAGAACGACAGGAGTACATTAGAAGACTATATAGACTCTCTCTGTGTTGCTATCAACTGCTCCGCTAAAGACGTTGCGGATATGCCCGTGCGGAAGTTTTGGCGATATATACAGCGCATTAATTTATACGATATATATAAAATATGCAAGACGGGCGAAGCCGGCGGAATGGTTACTTATAAAGAGCCTATAAGACACTGGATGAGCAACATCAATAACATTGATAAATATAAAGACAAGATAATAGATGAACAGACATTGAAGAACAAGATAGGCTAGTCTTGTTCTTTTTTAATGAGAAAAGGAGGCAAAAATGCCAGAGGTAAAGAACAAATCAAAGGACTTTGTTGTAAGCACTTGTAATGCTGCCTTTTACGACCCATCAGACATACTTATTTGTACGGGTACTGCTAACTTAAATACTTCTATTGAGGCTGCTATGGAGGAGTTGGAGCTTAGAGCTGGTCAGGGCAAACAGCTTGAATATACTCTTAAATACGGCAGAACTCTTAACGTTACTTGGCAGGCACAGGACTGGAAGCTTGAATATATCGCTATTAATACAGGCTCTGCAATCGCAGAAGGTCTTACCGATGTATACTCTATTGACGAGTGTGTTGCGTTAGACGGTTCTATCGGTACTCTTAAAAATGAGCCAGTCGGCAAGGTTGCTGTAAAACTTCCTAACGGCAATATCATAATGGTAGAGGCAGAAGGCAAGACTATTGACCTTAAGAATAACAATGTAAGCGGCGGTACTGTAAGAGCCACATATGCCTTTAATACACAGGCAAGAATGCTTACTATTGATACGCAGACTCAGCCATTGATCGGTAAGCTTGTACTGACTGCCCCGAAGCACAACAACAACAAGGGTCAGGTCGGCGAAGTTCAGACTATAATTCCTAAGTATCAGGCTTCAGGCAACTTTACTATGGAATATACACCTGACGGCGCACTTTCTACCAACATTGACGGTAAGGCTCTTGCATACGAGGGCGATACCTGTGATAATGGTAACTCTGTATACGCATACCTTAAGGAGTTTGATTACTCTGCGCAGGCTACCACAGTAAATCAGATTGCAGCTAACTATCAGGAAGTCACCCTTAAGCCACAGGAAACTTGTACTCTTATAGTATACGGTATCAAGGGCGGCGTATCCTCTAATATCCTTATTGACAATGATAAGTGTAGCTTTACGTCTGACCAAATCTCTTACGCTTCTGTTGGCGAAAAGACGGGCGAAATCAAGGGCGTAGCTGAAGGTAATGCAGTTATTACCGTTGATTACAACGGCGTTAAGGACTTCGTACACGTTACCGTTACGGGCGAATAATTGATATTATAGAGGGCAGATTGTTAAATTTGCCCTCTTATAAGGAGATATATAATGGCAAAGAAAAGCACAAAGACAGTTACCAATGAGAATATAACCGAGGCATCTGTTGCCACTGATGCCATGGCAGAGGCGACTGAAAATGAGGTCTTTACAAATAACGAAACCAATACTGCTGCCGAAACCGTTATGGTTGAGCCTATAACATACAACACAGTCATAGCTACCGTTATAAGCTATGACAAATACAGAAAAAGGCTTGCATTAAATATAGACGGCTATGGCGTTATGCTTGACAATGTGCAGGACTATAACGGCACAGATACTTATATTGTAAAATACACAGGTACCATTGGCGAAGCGGATTGTAGGATAATATCTGATGTGTGCTAATATGTATACAGGCATTAATACAAAGACCAACAGACAAATGTATTATTGCCGATTATTTGATAACAAGACCAATGAAATGGAAAGGTTATGTCTGTTTCAGAGGTTTTGTGCTAAAGAACAACGCTATCTTTTAAACAATCCGCAAAACTGTAAAAATTATACATGATATTGGGAGGGTGGTACTTTATGTACTGCCCTTTTGATATTTCTGTCAAAGAAGGTTCAGCCTTTTGACAGGGATATTATTGAGGGCGGTGTAAGGCTGAACCACTGCCCTTCCCTGATATTACTTTGAAAAGGTGGTTAATATCAGTAATATTAAGCTTGTTATAGATAACGATGTTCTTGACGATTATTTTGAATATTATAAATCCATACACCCAAGAGCTAAAAAGAAACCTATAACTACGCCCTATCACCCTTCTATCAACTCTTGGTGCATACTACCGAGAATGTCAATGAATAACCTAAAGCAAAAATGGAAGGATTTTATAATATGGTTCGTGTCGATTAGTGGGTATAATGACTTACAATTAGACGATTTTGACGTGAAATATGTAGCGTATTTTAACACTAACCGCAGACACGACGTAGATAACCAAGTCCCTAAATTTATACTTGACGGACTGACGGAGTCGGGAATGATAGTTGACGATGATGATAAGCACCTGCATAAGCTGACTTTGGCTACGGGGTACGACAAGGATAATCCAAGAGCAGAACTCACAATATTAGTTAAATAAGGAGAGATTTACATATATGGCAAAGAAAGATGTAAAGACTACAACAGAAAATAACGTAACAGAAATACCAGAAAACGGCGATAAAGAAACGGCGATAAAAAACGGCGATAACTTTAAGACAATCAGTCTTGCAGATACCAACTATGCCAATGCTTCTTTCGGCGTGACATTAGAAGGCGATGGCAGTAAGAAAAAAGATACACAGGTCATTATAAAGCAGTCTGTCACGTTAAGTGATATGTTGAGCATAGTTGAAGAAACGTATCAGGCATTAATGGTAAATGCTGAAAATTTATATGCCCTTAAACGACCATTCCTTGTGTTCTATATTCTCAACGGTATGTCTAATGTTGACGTAAGTGATGTGATAGAAAAGATAGAGCCTAATACGGAAAACACAGAAAATGATACGGAAAAGATAGAAAACGATACGGAAAGCGTAAAAAATGATGCAGAGAAAAGTCCTCAGTATCGCTTAAATGCAGATAAACTTATGGCTCTTAGCGTAAGCGCATATGGACAGGTAATAGACAGAATGCTTGACAGAACAAGCGGTATGCCATATAACGCAGTATATGTAATAGGACAATTATTGGATAAGAGGCTTGAAATATTTGAAAAGGCCGTAGAAGGATATTCACCAAGCGATAATGTGCTGAATGAGATATATAATGCCTTTTCTAATTTGAGTACATTCTTTAATACGCTGACTGAAAAGGTTAATAAGTTTAATGTTGAAAAGTTAGGAGAGCAAATTGCCGACCTCAATCCGCAGGCTATAATAGCTGCGTATCTTAATTCAAAAACTGCAAAAGATAATAAGGAGTCTGTATTACAGGCTAAAAATGAACAGATACAGGAATTAAAAACAGAACTTAATACATACACCGCAAGAAATGTCATGGCAGATAATGTGATAAATATGCCCGACAAAGGTAAAAAATAATGCCTACTGTAACAAATATGGCTCAACTGGAAGCCTTGATAATGTCAAAAGTTAGTATTGCCGTTGCAAAGACAAGAGACGATGTACATGAAGTAATTCAGGCTTATATTGACAATTATTATGCGGAATATAGCCCTAAAGTATATGCACGTTTATATCACTTTGCCGACAGTCTTGTAAAACTTGATGTAAGAGTATCGGGGACAAGCGTATCTGCGGAGGTTAAAATCGATGAAGGTTATCTAAATTATACATATCCCAGAGGAGAACAACTGACAGGCTTGCAGGTCGTTGAATATGCCGATGCAGGAACACATGGCGGCTGGGGGACAGGCACACGCTTTTGGACAGAGGCTTTAAATCTAATGGGTGGCGAAGAAGGAATAAAAGAATGGCTGATTGCCCATCTGAAAGAACAAGGGTTATAACATAAAATAAAATGAAACTGTAATTTTAATGGATAGATCGCAAAATATGGTCTATCCATTTTTTTAAGTTGAGGAGGTGGGGATAGTTTGTGAGCGATTTTACTATTAAGTTAAATGCGGAACTTGATTTACAAAATATCAAAAAGCAGATTGAAAACTTAGATACCGCTTCCCTTAAACTCACAAATATTAATATTGATACGGGTAAGATTTCTAAATCTATAACGAAGGCTTTTGATAAATCTTATACTGTTAAAATTGATACAAGCAGTATTACAAAACAAATAGAGGGTGCTGTTAAGGCAGGGCTGAATACCACAGGCGGAAATAAAATGCCTAAGTCAACCAGTCCGTCTACGGGTGTAGATAAAAGTCTCGCCAAAATTGAAGCTCAAAAGGCAAAGCAGATAGCTATTGAAAATGCTAAACATCAAAATAGGCTGGCGTATATTGAAGCCCAACGAGCAAAACAAGCAGCCGTTGCAGAGGCTAGAATTCAGTTAGAACAAGTTAGGGCAGCAAACAGGTTGGCGGCACAACAGCAAGCCCATCAACAAAGACTAGAATTACAGCAATCCAGAGCTGAACAAACAACAGTAAGAAATGCTAATCGAATTAGGCGTAGGATTGACGATAATACATATTACGCTCGCAATCAGGCTGTCGCTGCCAAGCTAACGCCCTTTTCGGGATTATCGGACACTACCGAGTTCAGGAATGTCCAAGCTTCTATAAGTAATGCTACGGAGGCATATCAAAGCCTGTTAAATGCAAGAAATGCCTTTGATAACGGCAGTATAGGTGTTAGGGAATTTTCGGCGGCTTTTGATGAATACGACATAGCAATAAGCAAGGCTAATAATGACACAAAACTATTCCTTACAACGCAAGGTCAGTTATTAACGGAAAGAAAGAAATCGTCGCTTCAAAACAGCATAATGCTTTTCGGAGAAAAGAATACCAAGGCTGTAAAGGCTTATAGGCAAGAATATGAAGAGCTTGTAAGATTAGCCGAGCGAATGGAGTATACGGGCGAAGGCAACGTAGTACAAGACAGATTTGCGCAACTTCAAGCTAGAGCTACTAAAGAAGGCAATCTTGGACTGACGAGTTTTGACCAGATTAAACGCGGCTTTAAGCAAATAGGTCAGTTTGTCGGTACATATGGTATATATCAGCGTTTGTTAAATACCGCTGAAAAAATGGTGCAGAACGTTGTAGACGTTGATACTGCTATGACAGAACTGCGCAAGGTGTCTGACGCTACCGATACGCAGATAGACAACTATCTGCAAAACGCCACCGTTCACGCCAAGGAATACGGTGCGGCTGTTTCTGACGTAGTAAATGCTACGGCGGATTGGTCAAGGCTTGGATATAGTTTGCCTGAAGCGGAACAACTGACAAAAGCGTCATTATTATATAAAAATGTTGGCGACAATATGACTATGGACGATGTAAGCGAGAACTTGATTTCGACCTTACAGGGTTTCCAATTAGACTCTAATGAAGCCGTTAGTATCATTGATAAATTTAATGAAGTAGGCAATAACTACGCCATTGATACTAAAGGCTTGGGCGAAGCGCTTAAACGGTCGGCTGCGTCTTTTAATGCCGCAAATACCGACTTGTCACAGGCTATCGCCTTGGTAACAGCGACAAATGAAGTGGTGCAAGACCCTGATGTTGTTGGCACAATGTGGAAAACTGTGTCTATGAGAATTAGGGGCGCAAAGTCAGAATTAGAAGAAGCTGGCGAAGATACCGAAGGTATGGTGGAAACGACAGCAAAGCTTCGTGACCTCGTAAAAGGTATGACTGGCTTCGATATAATGGCTGACGAAGCAGGCACTCAATTCAAGTCAATATACGATATTGTACTCGGTATAGGTAAGGAATGGAAGAACCTTACCGACGTAGAGCAGGCAAACACAGCTTGCCTGTGTGTACAGAAATGTGCATAATAGAACACATCTAAAACCAGTAAAACCTAAAGCTTTATCGCCACAGTATGGAATGAAATATGTCTGTACGAAGGTAACGAAAGTAAAACAACGATAAAGATACCATATGGTCAAAAGCCTAAGTGGTGTAACAATGGTAGTTTGGTCGCGAAGCTCCGAATAGGAGTGTGTCAGACGGTCATTCCCGTGTAGGGTTGCAGACCAGAGAATACATATCTGCAACAAAAGAAGTACGGCGCAAATATATGGCGTGGGTGAAAACCCCTTAAATGGAAAAGGTGTGGCTGCTATTTGATTTTATCAAATGTGGTTAAGAAATGACCTAAACATCTATGGAAACATAGAGAAGTTATAAAACAACTCATAAGCGTTATGAACTTATGGAATATATTGAAGCCTTCTTGAAACGCTTGCAGGAAAGCGTCAAGGCAACGCTCTTTCTGCCGTATTAAACAATATCGACACATTACAGGCTGCATATCAGACAGCCGAAACATCTGCGGGATCCGCTATGCGAGAAAACGCAAGATACCAAGAAAGTATACAATATTCTTTAGACAGATTTAAGGCTTCCTTCCAAGAACTGTCTACAGACTTTATTGGATCAGATTTCTTAAAGGGAGTAGTTGACGGCGGCAACTTAGCTATCAACGTACTCGACAAATTAATAGATGTAGCCGGAATGACAGGAACTGTGCTTCTTGGTCTTGGCGGTTACAAATTATTTAGTGGTGGTAAGCCCAAGGGCTTCTTAAATGAAAACTCAAATTAAATTCATACAGGAGTGTGCCACCAGTCCGTTTAGCCGTGAGGTGTACGAGTCGGCAGCATAGCCGACAAGGACGGGCATTGTAAAAGTGTGCGAAAATGATCAATTCATAACAGAATTGGTATACCTTTATAGCGAGGTATCGGGGAAGTCTTGTAAATATCAGATACCAAGTTATATCTGAAAGGATATAATGGCAAATGCGAAAGCACGAGGTATGGTAAAAATTCTGATACTGAGATAATCCGCAGGCGACAGTCCTAAGTGTAAATACGGACTAGCCTCCCAGAATAGTAAGCGCTGTCGGACCGTAAGGTTCGGCAAGGGGTATTCGGAGACTTGTTGACAGCAAGAATAAAATGCTATGGCAGATTACCAACTGTCGTTGTGGAGAAGTGTGTTCCTGCGCTTTTGGTAAAGGGGAAATAAGTTGAATTGTTATATTGTCGAAAATAGTTGATTTGTTGTGAACAATAGTATATAATATAGAGGAGATAATGAAGCTTAGTGATAAGATATATAGACAAAGACCGTCATAATGACTTTACTTGGTTTGTTAAGCATTATGATGAGTTCTATAAACAATATGGCGTTTCACATATCGCCATAAGACATCAGGAAATCTTAGGAGTTTTTGATACAGATACGGAAGGAATAGATAGTCTAGCGGAAATATATCCATTAGGCACATATAGTTTACAATATTGTAATGGTGATGAGTCAGGATATACAGGTTATATTTACTCTCCTAAAATTGCCAGAATGGTATTGGGATTATAAGTTTATGAGGGCATTATAAGTAAAATTTGAAAATAGTTGATTTGTTGTGTATGATAATATATAATAGAGAGAGGTTAATAGATTATAAGATATACAGAAAAAGATAGTAATAATGATTTACAATGGTTTATTGAACATTACGATGAATTGTATAAAAAATATGGACGTTGTTATATTGCTACAAGACATCAGGAAATTTTAGGTATTTTTGATAACCAAACTGAAGGCATAAAGGAAACAAGTAAGATTTATCCTTTGGGAACATTCCTTGTGCAACATTGTAATGGCGATGAGTCGGGATATACAGTTTATATTGCTTCGCCTGAAATTGCTAGAATGGTATTAGGATTATAAGTTATCATAGAGGACATTATGAGCAACATAGTCATGAAAGCATTTACAGTAGAATATAATACAATTGCAAATAGGCTTATTACTCATGCAGATATTGTATATAATAGAAAGAAAGTATTTCATACGTTCTCTGCTTTATGGGATACAGGGGCTACTGATACATGTATATCTAAAAAAGTAGTAAACGCATTAAATTTAAAGCCTGTTAATAAAAAAATGGTAGCTTCTGTATTGGAAATAAAGGAATGCTGGGTTTATACTGTGGATATTATATTAGATAACGATGTGATGGTTAGTAATGTGCAAGTATGCGAAACCGTCATTGACAATCAAAATATTGACTTGCTTATCGGTATGGACGTAATACAACGTGGTAATTTCATAATATCAAACAGCGAAGGCAAAACAAAATTCAGTTTTTCTATGCCTGCTAAAATAGACTAACAAATAAAAATCCACTGAACAAATGACTGCTCTATTTGTTGAGTGGTTTTTTATTGCAAAAAATTATTGGTTCATTATAGAAATAATATATGAGGTGATTTTTATTATTGAGTTGTTAACTCTTGCGTTACTAGCAAAAAGTTTACTAATATTATTCGTCTGTTGGTTGATGTATTGGGTATTTACAAAGTTATGCAATAGTGTTGACCCTCACGATGAAGGAATTGGAAAGCCGAAAAAGCCGCGAGAAATGACCGACGAGGAAAAATTTGCCTCCAGAGAAGCCGCCAAGCGTAATCTTGAATTCTTAAAAGAAAAGGAACGGTTAAGAGGAAATATACATTATACATATTTCGATGATACAAACCGTAGCTCTAAAATGAATATAGTTTGTAAAAACGGCGACAAATATGAGGGTGTTTTTAAGGGATGTACAGGAGGCGGATCGGGTTCGTGGGTTGTATTAATTGACTCCATAACAGGTAAAGACTCTAATACTATTTTAATTAAATTTGACGATATAATGACAGTTGAAATGTAAAAAAGAGGGTTGATTATGAATAGTCAAAAATCTATGCTGAATAAGTTAATTATTAAACGGTTACATCGTATGTATGACTATCAAATATCCTGTGGTAGTCTACAATGTAAATTATGCGAAACACCGAAAAAGTATTTGCGCAAAAGATTTATTATAAAGTTTAGAACACTCAAATGTTCCATCAGTATATTATGTTCGGCGTTGTTCATTAGGTGTTATCGCTTATTATATTAGCCTTTTGTAATTTTTGCATCGCTATTTCGTTTTGGAGTGATAAATATAATATAGCTTTTCTTGAAGGCATTACATTATATTTAAATACAGTTAAGACTTTGAATATTTTTTGAAATTCTTCGGCGCAAGGGTCAATAAAAGGAATAGGCGATACATCTATATGTATAATATTCTTCAAAATAGATGTTATACCCAGATAATACATATATAAAGCTCTTAATCGATAATATTCATTTACCGAAGGAAATGTATTAAAGCTTTCTGCTGCAATAATATAATTGTTCTCTTCTTGCGCTTGTTGTTTTGTTAAACCCTCAATAACATTATCATCTACATAGGGTTTAATGTTATAAAGTTTTAGTATTTTATATTGATACATAAATCCTATTTGTGTTGCGTGGTATTCAGTATATAACATTACCCCATCTATAAAATCATTGCATATACTTTTAAAATACAAGGTGTCTGTTATATGTGTAAATTCGTGAAATAAAATTGCATCTATTCTGTCTTTACTTAGTTTGCTTATTAAATATGTATTAATAGACAATACCATTGGTTCCGTATTAACGCTTGTTAAAGCGTAATAATACGCAGAAGGGGCATTTTCACTACTTATATATTCTATTGTAAATTCGGGTGCATGAATTAAACCCATAAAAAAGCAATAGTGTGTATATAAATCATAAATATAGTTATCGTTTATCATAGAAACATTTGCCATAACAGATACCTCTTATAGAAAGGACAGCATTTGTGAAGAACTTTCACCAAAAATTACGGATATTAAAATGTGATATTTGTATATTGTATTTATCAATATGCACCAAAACGCTTGAAATATTAATGCGACTTTCGAGAGAATTATAGAATATGAATATCACAGAAGCTTCTTATAAGACATTATAACGGCGAAAGAAGAATTTATCAAGTGTGGCTTTTAATTTATTGTTGATATTTGTAATATTTTGCTCTATAATATTGTTATAAATAACAAATTATGGAGGTATACAAAATGAGTGACAATAATGATTTCACTAACAACATTTCCGAGTGGCATTCTTTCGCAGGTCAAGATGACGGCAGTATAACTGTTGATGATATTATTGAAACATATCACGACTTTTATGACTCAAACAATCAAACAGATTCTCCAGAGGAGTGATGAGATATTAATATTTTAGATATTATAACAAATCTGCCATTGCTATTGAAGTATTTTATTCCCGGCTTTTTATTTATGAGGATATTATTATTTTTAATATCACGTCGAGCAAACGACAGCATAGTCATTAGTAGTGTTATTATGAGCTGTATCTCTAATACCATATTCTCTTTTATTCTTGACATTATACGGTTAATACCATTTTTAAACGCAATTTTGAAATACATTATGAATAATAATATATATTTATTGTTAAGCTCTGTATTTGCAATACTACTTGCGGTATTAGTTGCTAGAATATATGATTGCAAGTGGATAAGTTATATTTTATCTATTTTTACTTATAAGGCTAAATATGATAGCGTGTGGCGTGAGTATATTAATCTGAAAAACCAAGGAACTATAATGAAAATTGCCTGTAAAAATGGCAATACATATATGGGTCTTTTTGATTACTGTGAAGAAAATGGTCTAGACTCTTGGTTTGTTTTAAAAGAATATATAACTATAACCCCAGAACAAAAAATTACTAAAATGCCAGAACGCTATACACATGCAAGATTATTAATCAATTTAAAAGACGTAGAATTGGTTGAACTATTGTATAATACTAAGAAAGATATTGAAGAGCAGACTTAACGTCTGCTCCTTTTAATATATTAAAAATCTCTATTCCCTACCCTACTTTTTAGGGTCGTACTTAAAACCGCAGTTTAAACAATAAATCCGATGAGACTATATAATTTACATTACGCTTTAGATGGTCGCTTATATGTATTTATAAACTCTTTCATATTGCCAATGTGTACTTGTGTTTTTAGATCACAGAACAACAAGGGGATTTCCTTACCGTTATTATCATATAAATCCTTAACTATTTGTATAAATATTGATTTATATGGCTCTATAACATTTTGGATATGTTTTATAAAATATTCATCTCCATATCGTATTAATTTTGTCGCTCCGCAAGCATACATAACATTGTAGTTTAATATTTGTGCATACATACGAGTCCAGCGCATATATGGTATTGTTTTATATAGAGTAATATAATCTGATGAGCTAATACCTGCTAAATACCTTACTTGAATTTCGTGGCTATTTATTTCTGATACAGAAGGCATATAATATTCTCTTTCGGTCTCATTTGTATTATTAGTAAAATCATATATATGGGTAAATTCGTGCCAAAGTATAGATTTTTGATACACAGGAAGATATTTGTCATTATTAGGATTTAAATATAATGTGTAATTGTCTTGTATTAAATCTGACCCTTTTACTTCCCCATGTGTATCGCCCATATTATTATATTTAACATTTTGTATATATGGAATATTTTTACCTGTATGTTTAATATATTTATCAACTTCGTTATTAATCTCGTCTAATGTAAACATAGCTTCCTCCTATATGAAAGGGTGATGTAATGACTGAAACGATAAAATCTATAAAGGCGTTGTGTAGGGATATTCATTTAGATCATTTAATATCAGATGAACAATTACAATCGTGTGATGAATATACATTAAATGCCTTATTAGATTACTGCCAACAGTGGTGGAATTTTCTTTATATATATAGTGACCCTGTTGATGAAGAAATGGCTAAAGAACTTTTGTCAGTTGACTGGAGAACGTACTTTACTTCTTAGGGTTCCATTTGTGTCCACAATTAGCACAATAATTCAGCGTTTTACCACTTCCAACAAATCCAGTTATTAAGCTGAAACCTTTTTGAACTGGATGTATAGCTGTTGAACCGCATTTAGGACACGTTGGATTATTTATATCTTGGGCTTTGTTGTTTTTAGGTTTTACATATACATTAGGTGTTTTGTCTATTGTATAATCAAATTTTGCTTCTTCCTCTTGGTCAATTTCCAATAGCAAATCTTTTGTGTCTTTTGGTTTAATTTTGCCACATTCTTGACATATAACTGCATCATATGTAAATTTATTATCTTTAACGGTTGTGCGAATATTATGAGTTTCTTTGTTACATATATCGCAAAAAGATGTTTCTATCATATAAATCACCTCAACTCAATTATAACATACTGTTTCAAATAAATCAAACACTATATTCTCCACATATGTTTGTTGACACTCAAAAGTTTATTTGAAAGTTTTAAATTAGTTAGAGCTGCAAATATGGCAGAAACTCTTGATGAAGCCGAGATTGCCATCAATAATATTTTTAATGCGCAGGGTAGAACCAAGAGTTTTGCAAATACCTTTTTGGATATAAGTCACGCTTTTTCATCAGGTGGCTTTATAAAAGGTATGGGTGCTTTAGCCAAAGGCATAGGCTCTCTTGTTGCTGCCCACCCGATTATAGCTTCTTTAGCTGCTGCCTTTGCAGCCTACAAAGTTGCAGATAAATTCATATTCACATATGATGAGGACTTAGAAAAAGCTCAAAAAGCTTTAAGTGATTACCAATCAACTCAACAAGAAATTGAAAGCGTAAACAATGAGTTATCTACAACAAGTGCAAGAATGGACGAACTTCTTGCTAAAGACAGCCTGACGCTTGTTGAAAAAGATGAGCTAGCTAAGTTACAGAGAAGTAATGACGAATTAGAGCGCAGAGCTAAAATACTTGACATACAGGAAACAATGAGATATTACTCATAATTATAAAATTTCCTAAAAAATTTTCAAAAATCCTCTTGACTTTTTGAGTTCCATTTATTATAATGAATTTATGGAACACAGAAAGTGAGGTGATCAATATGTGTCCTAGAACTGGCAGACCCAAAAGTAAAAACCCTAAAAACATTGATGTTAAGGTTCGTCTTGACGAAGCGACCAATCAAAAGCTGCTGGAATATTGTAATAAACATAATATTACAAGAACCGAAGCGATCAGACAGGGAATACATCTGCTTTTAGCTGACGGAAAACCAGTATCTTAACAAAAAATAGACACCCACAAGCCTTGACAAACCGTTGAGTGTCTATTCTCATTTGGAGGTTACCCTCTAAAAATATTATACCATTTAGAGGGCAATCTTTCAAGTAAAACACAAAATTTTAGGAGGTCTTATAATTATGAGTAATCGTGCTATTGAAAGATTGTTTTTTTGAAGAGTGTGAGGCAATGGCGTCAGATAGCGAAGTCTTAGCCGTAGCAGACAAGGTAAAAGAACATACAGCCCCAATTATGAACGCTATCTTGCGTAGTGTTGACGACGACAAAAAGGGCGATGTAGAGGATAGTGTAAGTGAGATAGCGTTTTATTATCAGAAGGCTTTGTACGAAGTCGGTTTTCGCAGAGCTATGTTAATTATTCTTGATGTTTTCAGTAAGGGGGCGTTTATATGAGCGATGTCCTTACGGTATTTACAAATGAACGGTTTGGAAGAATTAGAACCACAATCATAAATGGTGAACTTTGGTTCGTTGGGAAGGATATAGCCGAAACATTTTGGGTATTCTGATATATCAAAAATGTTAAGACGAATTGATGATGAAGATAAAATATAGAAATAAGAGTAGGACATGGACATATGCCCTACTCTTATTTGTGTGTTTATTTTATATGCATACAAATTGAAAGGAGTAAAAATGTATAATGACAAAGACAACACCCAATCAAGAATGTAAATGCAACAGTTGTGTAAATTATCAAACTGAAAAAATGGGTATTGACCAGTTTATTGAGACTGTATGTAATCCGCCCAAAATGGTTTCGATGTATCAGAAACACAATGCTACTCATTAAGCCATTTGTGATATAATTCTAAGGCACGCAACGTGTAGTAACGACTGGCTAAAAATGTTCCTGCATTAAATTTCATCGAGTTTTCTCCGCTTTGAGTTTCCTCGACTAATGCTTTAAAATCTAAAAGAATGTTTTCGTGTTCCTTGTCCATTAAATCATAAAAATCATTAAAATCCTTCATAATGTTTTCTCCTATGTAAATTATAATTTTCTTGAAAGGGGTGTTGCCTATGCTCTAAATTATCTTACCCATTGTTATTTTTTAGGACTCCATTTATGACCACAGTTTAAACAATAATTCAAAGTCTTACCGCTTCCTACGAAACCAGTTATCAAGCTAAAACCTCTTTGAACCGGATGTATGGCTGCTGAACCGCACTTGGGACAACGTGACGTATTTATATCGGATTTCTTTGCCTCGTTTTGAATATAATCTGTCTGTGTTTTATTAACAGTTTGTGTATATTTTACAGATTGCTGTGTTTTTTTTGAGGTTTCTTTCTATTCCAACACTCAACACACGTTATAAAATTGCCGTCTATAATGCTATAGGTATCTTTTTTACAGTATTCACAATAAGATTTGTTTGAATTTGATTGCATTAATACCACCTCTTGAAGCTATCATAACATATCTTTAAATTATTTTTGTATAGCTTAGTAATAATGGTGATAAAATACATAAAATACTAATATATTTTTATTATATATAACTGAATGCGAGGTAATATAATGTCAAAAAAACATAAAAAAGGCACATTGGAGTATGCGTCAGAACTGCCACCCGATATGCCTTCACCGCCAAAAATAAAAATTTATAAAGAAACTTTTGGTGCTATTATAGATATTACAGAAGAATGGCACAAAGCCAATCCAGATTAATCGTCGTTATTATCGTTTTTTACAATAATTTGTGAAAATGTTTCTGTTATCATTTGTATAGGTGCAGCTTGTGGCATATCAGGAGGCAGTTCAAAATCATTGCTATCAAGATTGCCCATTAAATTCATATTGTTAATTGTATCAAAGTCGTCGTTGTTATTCATAACATATGTCCTTTCTAAATAAATTTTAAAATATTGCTTTGAATAATAATGTCATATCCATAACATAGAAATACAGATATAATTGATAAAACAATCCACCTATTTAGTTTTCTATGTGCATTACTTTTTAATAAATTTTGTTCTCTGTTTATTATCGCACATTTCATATAATTAAGAGCAAACTGATTTTCAATATTTATTCTGATACTGTTCTTATAATTAGGATTAGATTTCATCTTAGACAGAGATTGGTCTACGTAATCTTTTGTTTCTTTAATTGGATAGTACCCATAGGTATATTTAGAATATGCTCTATAGAACTTATATAAGGCTATCAAAAAACATTGTAAGGATAACAAACATAATATAAAAAGAATAATATTGAATGGTGTCTTATTTAAACAATCATTCCATACCAATATTTCTCCAGCACCAACAATAGTAAGCATGGTAATTGAGTTTGATATTTTTTGATTTAATCGATCAGAAAATTTCATTTCGTGATAATATAATTCTTTGTATTCATCAAATAAATTCATAATATATCCTATACCCTATCTAATTGCTTAACACTTCACCAATTTTGTTAATAGTATGTTCAATTAAAAATCACTATTACAGTTATTACAATGCCACTGCTTAGCTATCTGCCCTGCTGCGGCATTTCCCCAAAAGGCTACTTTCAAGCCTTTTGCTAAGCCTGAGATTTTCTTAGTATTAGTTGAGTGACAATATGGACATTCCACTGTAAGGGCAGAGTTCGTGTTTCTCAAACTCTCCTCATAGTTTTCCACCAAGCTAAAATCAGTATTGCCGCACTGTGGGCAAATATGAGTTTCTATGGCTTCATTTTTATCATAAACATATCCGCATTGTTTACAACAATATCTATATACCATGCCCATTTTGTATCACCTCTAGTAGCATTTTATCACATTTAGTGACAGTGTTCAACATTCAAATCTCCACAAATGTTGACACTAATCGACACTTGAAAAGTTATTAAATGTCTTAAAAGCTGCACGGGCTGTATATGATTTTAGAACAACAGGAAATCAAAATGCAACAAAAGGATTTAGTTCAGAACTTACTAACACATATAATAAATTAAATGGTATTGTACAAGTATTTAGTTCCCAAGGTACTTGGGCTGGACTAAAAAATGTAGGTAAGGAACTTGGCAAAGGTGCATTAGCCTTAATCAAAGCTCACCCAGTTATTACAGCTTTAGCCGCTGCCTTTGCAGCCTACAAAGTTGCGGATAAATTCATATTCACATATGATGAGGATATAGAGGACGCCAAAAAAGCTTTAAGTGATTATCAGGCTACACAACAAGAAATTGAAAGCGTAAACAACGAACTGTCTACAACAAGCGCAAGAATGGACGAACTTCTTGCCAAAGACAGTTTAACACTTGTGGAAAAAGACGAACTTACTAAGTTGCAGAGAAGCAACGATGAGTTAGAGCGTAGAGCCAAAATACTTGATATACAGCAAAAGGCACAGGCAGAGGAAGTTGCTGCAACAGCTAAAGAGGCTTTAGGTAAAAGGCGGCACTTAGCAAATATTCTTGGCTTCCAAGATTATAGTGTTCCAACGCTGAACGAAGATGGTACTGTTTATAAAACTCGTGACGGACAGCCTGTTATGAAAACAGGAAACGTAATGGAAGCAGTAACATCTTGGGCTAAAAATGCACAAGGACTTCAAGACAGTATAGATAATTATACGGAGAGATTGACCAATCCGAATTTATCTAAAGGTCAAAGAAAGAACTTAGAAAATCAAATTGAGCTTTGGCAAAAAGAATACGACGGCTACGTTGAGGATATTAATGAGAAGTTATCCGATACAGACCTCTTTAATGAAAACATCGACCTTATCAAAGACCCCGCAATAGTCAGACAGTTAAATACAATGTATGACGCTGTTGATGAATTGTTCGGGACTTCTGGTTCTTCAACTACAGCTAAAATCGAGGGTGCTGTTGCCAAGTACAAGGATTTAAGAGATAATCTTATTGATTTAGCGAATGCAGGACAATTAACAGGCAAAAATCTTAAATCGGCAGGCGGCGACTTTAGTGCGTTCTATGATGATATGGTTCGCAAAGGTGTTTCCATTGACGATGTTATAAGTCATTTTCAGTCAATAGCTGATCCGTCGGGATATAACTTTGATACCCTCAGAAAACAGTTTAAGGAAACTCTTAAGGGTGCAGGGAAGGATGCACAAGATTTTGTTGACGGACTTTCGGAGGAAGAGCTTACCGCTTATGCTCAGATAAAGGCAGAGGATATTGACACTTCTGAATGGGATACAGGCGTATGGAAGGAACAAATCAAAGAACGCCTTGAAAGTGAAACTATCGAAGTTGATATAAATGCTACGCCAAGACTGGATAAATTCAGAGAAGCCGTAAAGAAAGAAAGCGAAGCCGAGGAAAAAGGTAATAGCGACAATTACAAATTCATACAAAGCAACCTTGAAGACATTATAAAAATGCGCAAGGACGGCTTGATAGGTACTGATATTTTTCGCTCATTTACAAGTTTTATATCTCCAAACGGCATAGACACTCTTAAAGAATATGACAAAGCCATAGGCAAGATAAAGAGGTACTTTACAGAGGATAATACAGGCATAGGAAATTTCGTTACCGACCTTAAGAGTTTAGGTATGCTTACGCAAAGCGGCAATCAACTGTCTTTACAGATAGACGATGTTGGACAGGCTGCAAAGGATATGGGCGTATCTGTCGAAACCTTTGTAGCGGTGTGTCAGAGACTCAATGACTACGGCATATTCACAGGTATTTATAACAATGCGGAAGAAGCCAAAGAGGAAATACAGGGCTTCTATGACGAATACAGTAAACTGGAAGCCGAAAGAGACGCTCTAACTTATGCTATCAACGATAAGAAAAATCCGTTAAGTGCTGATGATAAGAGTGCAGCCTTAGACAAAGTAAACGCTCTTAATGGGAAAATTAATGAGCTTAAAGGCAATATAGATGCTGCTATGGACTCATATCTGAGTCTGCTGTCAGGCGGTGACAGCGGTGATACCATAGAGGATATTGCCAATAATGCCGAGGCTGCTATTGGCTCTGCTCAGCGTATGGCTTTTAAGACGGTCGAGGAGTTCAATAACTTAGACTGGTCTAAGTATAAGAACGCAAGTCAAATTCAGGAAACCATCAAAGAAAACCTTGCGCAGTTAGGCAAAGAGGCAGGCGGCGAGTTTACCCTTAACGGCGGTAAACTGACGTTTGAAATAGATAAAGAAGCCGCTCAAAATAAGGGCGTAGAGGCTGCACAGGAAGCTCAAAAGGGTGCAGATACAAATCCTGTAAGGCTTAGCACTGAAACGCAAATCTCATCTACGGACAATGTTGAAAGTGAGTTAGAGAATTTAGCCAACTTATGGGCTGAGTCGGACGACATTGTTACACGAGGCGGTATAACGCAATCCCTTGACGAAGTTATATCTAAGTTGAAAGAGATGAACTTAACGTCAGAGGATATAAATGATATACTTGCCGAAACCAATAAAGAGCTTGAAAATGTTTCTTTGGTATATGATAACGGTGAAATTTCTATTGTCCCTAAAGTTGATTTTTCAGAAGTAGAAGCGTCCGAAGCCGAGTTAACTTTATTAACGCAAAAATTAGCAGAATTAGGTGTTGGTACATCAATTTCTGTAACGGTCGACAGCGGACAAGCATATGCGACTATTGATGGTATCAAATATCAGGTAGATACATTGCCCGATGGTCAGATACGACTGACAGCGTTAGACGGAATAAGTCCTACGCTTGTGCCAATAGAAGGGAAGCTTCAAGTCGTAAATCAAGGTGCTAATGCACATATTACTGTTGATGCTGGTAATGCCTTATCTACATTAAGCAGTATTGTAAGTTTGCTTAATCGGGTCGTTGGTAAAAATGTTGTCGTTACTGTAACAAGAAATATCATATCTCGTTTGACTGGCGGCGATGAGCTATACGGCAATGCTAAACAAAACGGCAATGCCAGAGCAGGCGGCAACTGGGGCGAAGTCAGAGACGTAACCGCTCTTGCCGGCGAAATAGGCTCTGAATTGGTCGTCAGAGGAAATAACTGGTTTACAATAGATTATCCTCAATTCTTTAAGTTTAAGAAAGGCGACATTATATTCAATGCCGACCAGACAAAAGCCATATTGGAAGGCAGGCATACGTCTTTCGGTCGATCTCTTGCACAGGGCAACACAGGAGAAGCAAGAGCCGCTGCTTCGGGATATGGTGAAAATCCCGTACTTGCAGGACTTATAACCAATCCTAAAGCGGCTAAAGCAACCGAAAAGGCGGCAAAAGCTGTTGAAAAAGCAAGTAAGTCTGCTTCTAAGGACTCTAAGTCTAAAGTGCAGACCAATAACAACGTATATAACTGGTGGCAGGCATATCTTGACGGTGCTTCCAAGACTCTGAATAACTTTAAGTCCGAACTGGATAAGCTTAACTCACAGTATGAGGACGCTATTGCTCACGGTTGGGACGAAAGCGCAAAGTTTATTGAAGAAAGATTAAAGAAGTCCAAAGAGAAATACGACAAGAACTTTATGGACACTCTTAATGAGCTTAAAGCTGATGAACAGGAAAACCTTAATGCTCTTGTCAATATACGTCCTGAGTTTAAGGGCAAGTCTGCACTTGATATTATCAATGACGAAACATTGGAAATGCAGATAACCAAAGGCTATGAGGATAAACTTGCCGCAACTACAGATGACAAGACTAAAGAAAAGATACAAAAAGAGTTTGATACATTCAAGTCATATCTTTCATCTTTAGAGAGTATTCGTAACGAAATATCCTCAATGGAAGGAAATATAAGATATGTAAGTGATGAGTATAAACTCAAAGTTATAGGCAATGCTATAAAACTCTTTAATAACGGCGATGCTTCACAAGTCGAGGAATGGGCTGCCAAGTATGGCTATGAAAGCGCAGAAGCATTTGTAGACGCTTGGAACAGACAAGACCCCGACCTTATGGGTTGGTTTAAGAAAGCCGAAGTATTGGACGACGGCGTACTTGAACGCAGAATAGCCGCTTTACAGCATACAGTTGACGGAAACGATTTCAGTCTTGACGTATTGGCTGACGACTCCTCTAACAATGGCAAGCGTATTGAACTGTTGAAACAACAGCAGGCGCTTTACCACGAAATGGCGAATGAGTATAGAGCTTTTAACTACGACGAGGACAGCGATGAAATCCAAGACCTCCAAAGCAAGTGGCGAGACAGCGCCAAAGAGATATATGAAATCGAAAAGGATATAGCTGAAACGCGCAGAGAAGGTATACAGAGCCGAATTGACGACTACGACTGGTTTATAGACCAAGCGGGCGAGGAAAGTGAGGAGGCAAGACATAAGTATACCTTAAGGGCTTTGGGTGATGAAGTCAACTTGTATGATGATATAGCAAGTCGAATTGCTGAGTGCAATCGTGAGTTGAAAAATGGCGCAATCAATGTTGACGAAATCAAGGAAGAGCTTGCCGATTTAAGAGAGCAGCAGAAAGACGCTATATCCAAGATAATTGAATATATGCACGCTCTCTATGACGTTGAGTATGAAAAAATCGACGACAAGATAGAGGACATCAAGGACGACAACGATGCCATTGTTGATAGTCTTGAAGAGCAGATAGACGCTCTTGAAAAAGAGAAAGACAAGTTAGAAGATATAAGCGACAAGTACAAGCAGGCTGCTGAGGCTGTAAAGAAGTGCCTTGATAATGAAAAGAAAATGCTCGAACAGGAAAAAGAGCAGAAGGAAAATTATTGGGACGCTCGCCTTGAAGCTCTTGAAAAGGCTAACGACGAACAGACTAAGGCTTATGACTTAACTAAGAAACAGCAAGCCTTAGAGGAAGCGCAGAGTCAAAAGAATACGGCTATATACAGAGACGGTAAAATTGTATATGAGTCTAACTTCAACGACGTAAGGCAGGCTTCACAAGACTTAGCCGAGGAAAAACGTCAACAGCAGTATGAGAAGCGGAAAGCGCTTTTAGAGGACGAAAGAGATGCTGAAATTCAAGCCATAGAGGATAGAATGAAATCTCTTGACAACTACGAGGATTTATGGAGCGAGGTATTTGATAAATACACCGACGAAATAAATGAACAGAGTGCTTCTGAGTTAATTAGCGCTGATTGGCAAAAGAGAGTCCTTGCTATGAGAAAAGATACATGGGAGGACTTCAGGGACGCTTATTACAATGTTGAAAGCCGTATAGAGGGTTATCTTGAAAGTGAGATAGAAAAACTCAACGACTCCAAGGACGCAGCGCAAGAAAGCTGTGATAAGCAAGTGGAAGCTCTTGAAAAATCCAAGAAGGCTTTAGAAGAGCAGGAAAAGACAGTAGACGACTTTGCTGCTAAGTTTGCAGAAGCCTTTATCACGGGCGACAACAGCGCGTTAAACTCTTTCTTGAAGTTTGTAGAAGGTATTGCTGTGGGAAGTACCGAAGTTAGCAACAACATACAGTCTATTATCAGCAGCATTAAGGATATGTCTGATAATATTTCAGAGGATAAGCCTATTGAAGACACATCTTCCTCTAAGGCTAAATCCAAGAGTGCTGTAAAGCAGGCAGCATCAAAGAAATTTGGAAGTGCGTTTGCGAGTAAATTATTAGGCTACGCTTCGGGAACAAGCAATGCTCCAAGAGGCTTAAGTTTAGTTGGTGAACGTGGCGCAGAGCTTATCAACTTCCAAGGCGGAGAACAAGTGCTTAATGCACAGGACACTTCTAAACTGCTTGGCGCAGTAGGAAGTATAAGCAACGGCGATATATTGGATATTGTGAAGAATGTACCGTCATTAAGCAAATTAATGGGTAGTATGGGTATAGGCGAAGCAAAGTCCAACATATCTAATGACAGCAGTGTTCACATGGGCGATATAAATGTAGCGTATGACGGAGAAAGCCTTGACAAATTTATGGATTTGGTTATTAAGCAGCTTCCGTTTAAAATGCAACAAATTATCAGCCGTAAATAACTATATTAGCAGTATAAACAAGAGGGTGCTAAGCCCTCTTGTTTATATTATATGGGAAGTGAGTTGTTAATGGATTACAACAAAACAAACAGATTTTCAGAAATGTTATCTAATGTTATTAAAAACTGTGTTAACGAAACGATAAGTAAATATAAATTTGATGAGTCTTACAGAGGCATGATAACAGCGGACTTAGGCGATAATTATTACGAAGTTGAGATTAACGGTAAAAAATATAAAATAAAGTGTAAGTCCAGAAAATTAACAGTGGGAGAACCTGAATGGGTGACAGTTCCCAAAGGAAATTGGAATGAGTTATTTATAAGATAAGGAGGTGTTCATATCAAACCGATATTACAAGCAATAAAGACTTTTGACGCCACAAAAGAACAAACCTTATCTTTTCAATATATAGGAAATATTCAAGGCAGTATCTTAAGAATATACAGAAAAAAGAAAACAACCGTAAGTTATACCTTTTGGAAACAAAATATTAACACATCAATAGAACCGGTACATATTATT
Organism: uncultured Clostridia bacterium; assembly: GCA_947628755.1. Taxonomy (GTDB): domain Bacteria; phylum Bacillota; class Clostridia; order Lachnospirales; family CAG-274; genus CANPXH01. Next base: position 173,613 of record CANRBC010000001.1, read on the forward strand.
GAGGCTAACACACTGGAAAACAGCTATCAATATAAGGTTGAAATTATAGTGTCTTATCTTAATAATGAAGGCATAACACAACAGTCGGAAGTATCCGATGCGGTTTACTTTGATTGTTTTGTTACTCCTGTTTGTCAAATTACTTCCTTGTCAACGGGAGAAGAAAATATACTTGATACTTCTGATTTTAACAGTGTGTTACAAATTACACAGTGTACAGAACAAACGCCTATAAGGGCTAATATATCAGTATATTTGGACAGTGCCTGTACCCAATTATATACCGATAAAATATATAAGGATTTTACCAAATCTAGCGTTAATTATAATTGTAATATATCTTTGCACGGCTTAGAGAGTTCTAAGACAAATGCCCTTCTCGGTACTTATTACATAGTTGCAAAATGTATTACCGATTATGATATGGAGTTTACATCAGATATATATAAAATCACTGTTGACTACAAGGAAAATTTGCCTTCTGTATTTCAGGCAGAGGTAGACGACGGACACGTAAATCTGACGGTAAAGGATTATAAAATAGAGGGCTACTATTTGCCGACACCTTATGGCGACTCTTTCTGTGATGAAAGTACCGTACACGTAGCAGAGGGTGAAAGTCTTAATTATGACGTAAATCTTGTAAATGATTTTTGTATAACTCTTAAAGCATTATCGCCTGTGGAAATTGACGATATTACACCGGGCATAGAGTTATACGGCGAAGATGGATTTCACTTACAGATAATCGGAGAATTAAGAGATTATAATATTAAGGATTTGGCTGCTACTCAAAATCTAAACGAAAGCAAATGGGCTTATGTACGATTTGTTCTATTGACAAACAATCGTAATAAGATAGTGAAATATAGCAACGCATTAGGAGTAAACGTGATAAAAAGCGGTAACGCTAAATATAGAATAGGTTTATCCAGCGTGATTTTTAATATAAAAAGAATTGACGGATACTACAATATTACGTGGTCGAGTTAGGGGAGGCGATAATTAAATGTGGCTTCCAAGCAAAACGTATTATACAGAAGATGTATACAGTGGCTATACGGGACTGATAAAGCCCGAAAAGATAACAAGAATAAAGATAAATTCTGGCGTTTATGATTATCTTGCAGTAAACAATAGCGGCAATGATATAAACGTGGATTCCGCCGAGTGGCAGAACGATACTGTGCTTATTGCCCTTTTCAACGGCAATCTTAAAGCGGGACAAATAACATTTGACTATGATACTGTGGGACAGATAATAATATACCGCAAAAAGCCGAATGAAGTAAGATATACTCCTATTGATATAGTTGAAAACGTCAATAAGTCATTAACGGAAGGTTATACCTATATAGATAGAACAGTGCAAAGCCGTCAGGAGTATGAGTATGCTATTATATTTAAAGATAAAAACGGAGCTGACATAGGACTTATCACAGCTATGTGGAACGGCAGCAATAAGGTTAAATTTGACGGATATTATATATATGACGGAGAAACGGAATACCACGGAGATATAAATGTTGGTCTGTCTGACACCCGAAATGTAAGACGGAATGTGGTAGAGCCATTGTACAGTAAATATCCTTATGTGATACAAACATCGGCAACAAACTATACTACCTTTGAGATACAGACGCAATACATAGAAAAGAATAATGAACATATTTCGGGACTTGACTTAGAACATCAGGCGCTATTCCGTGAGCAAGTCATAGACTTTCTGACAAACGGCAAAGCTAAGTTATTTAGAAATAATGACGGACGGAATAAAATAGTTGTTTTATCCGATTCTGTATCTAACACGTCTGACGGCTATATTAACGCAGTAAGTTCCTCTTATCCTATGGTTGAAATAGCAGACGCTTATAATCAGCAGGACTTATATGACTATGGCTTTACAAAATATAATCCTATGACAGACAAGGAGGACGTAATATGAGTTATACCCCTACTGAAAAGGATTATAAACTGTTACAGCAGAGGAATAAAGCGTCTGTAATGAAACTAGTGTTCTTAAATAAAAACACAATGCTTCCTTATGGAGATTTAAGCGGAAATATAATTGATTATGAATGTACGGTAGAAGCAAGCAGTACATATAGGCGTATTTTCAGAGCAGATTTAATTATTAATAATCGGGACATAGCTTTATTCCATAAAGACACCGTAATATTAAATTGGATTGTGCAGCCTTATGTTGGATATGTTAATATGCAGAATGATGAAACAGCATGGTATTTACTCGGCACTTTTGCTTTCTGTGAAAAGTCTTATAAATACGACAAAGACTCCAACACCCTAAGTATAAACTGTAACGATTTGATGTCTTATTTAGACGGTACATTAGGCGGAAATATAATGGGCGTCAACAATGTTACAATACAATCTTATCGTGATGGCTTGTACTATGGATTGGCAAAGAGTATATATTTACAAGATGCAAGCGAGCCTTATGGCTTATATATCAGTTCTAACACCAAAATCATTATGTCGCTGCCTTACGACATTTACGATACGGCATATCTAAAGGAGGACACGTTTCATATATGCGGGCATACAAACAAAAAGAATATAGGAGATTCCGGAGGGCGCATAGACATCAAAATCAACAATAGGGACGAATTGAAAGATTCGGACGTATTTGATGTCTATGATATGGATATGAATAAATCTCAGGGTTTGCCCTCTTCTATTGATAATATTTATTCTTACGTTTTAGACGATACTACGGGCAATGCGTTTAAAATAACCGCATTACAATCGGTCAATATATCTTGTATTGAGGTATATGATTATTTTGTGTCTAGAGAATACCCTGTTGCTGTGTGGAATTTTGGAAAAAGCTATACCACACACGACGGATATAGTTCTGTCTATCCCGTTGCTCAACAATACCAGATACAAAATATCGCTATATCAAATACAGACGGTGTACAGGGAGTATTGACCGATTTATCTTTAAAAGATGAAAGATTTACCATATACGGAAAAGATGTATCAATAGAACATATAGCAAGAAGGTATGCTGTCAGAGGATATGATTATGATTATACAAATGACCATAATAAATACTATTATATAGCACAATGTATGGTTATGACCATTGACACGACAGAGGGCGATCAGGTAAGTTTAAAAGAAGTCATAAAGGCTTTGTTGGAACAAGCAGGCATTACAAGATACCGTATTGACGATATATACGAAGTAGTTCCTTACGACCAGACGCTATCGTCTAATTTAACTTATTATAATATTTTGGAACAACTTATATCTTTGTATAGCGATATAGAAATGTTTTTTGATACTGACGGAGTATTGGTCTTTCGTCACATACCAACCGTTGATGAGGATTCAATATCATTATCAAATCAGGTATTACAACCTTTGGTTATTGATGAGGAATACAAAGAGGATTTAACAACATTTTATAACGTAACGGAGGTATGGGGAAACAATATCGAGGCAGATTATTTTATCGCTAACAGTGATGATAATATATGCGTAAACTTTGATGAGTCCGACAATATGTTGGTTTTATACTGCGATAATCTCCCTGTTTCAGATGAAGGAAAAATCGTGAACGGAACGGTATTGGCTGTATCTATGCCGGATAACATAAGCGGACATTCCGCCGGTATCAAAGCAAGCGTTAATAATACCAATGATATGCCTATCGACATACAGTCTGAAAAGATAAATCTTAGCATTGTTTGGCAATCAGACCAGCAGTTGTCTGATAAGATACGTGATAACTTTCCAAGCAGTGTAAACAGTTTACCGTGTAATGACATAGTTATTTATGGACGACTTTATGAGGAGCATATCGAAAACAATGAAAGCAAAAAGATATATATCATAGACCGTGGCTTACATTCTTTGCCTAAACAGGATTGCATAGTAAACGGAATTGATTTTTCTGAAAAGTTTATGCAGAATTCAGAGCGGTTTTTTGCTGTTATTACAATAAAATTAAGACGTCCAAATTATATTTACGACTACACGGAAAACGTTAAACGATTAGACGTAGATAAGCTTGCAAACTGCATACGTTTTAAGGCAAAAGCAGGAGAAGTTATAAGGTTTTATTTTATACAGTCCGAGTTGTCCGTCGCCGATGAATATGGAAATATTTTAACTCAGCAGGTTTCAAGTATTAATGTTGATAATTATATTTGGTATATGGATTTTTATGCCAGAAACAAAGAGGAAGCCTTCTTTTATGTATTTGACGGCATAACCGACTCCGTTTCATATCAAGACGACTATACGTGTGTTGAAATGCTCGGTATGAGCAAATTTACATATAAAGCTCCTTCAATACCAATCAAAGATACGTATACCGACCAAGTATTAGACAGCGGATTTTTAGAAGCAAATACATCATATTGCTTCCAGTTTTCTCAAAACACATTATGGTATCTGGGACAATGGCAAATTCACGCTGTCGCTATTGAAATGAAAGACATACCGTCCGACTTTGATGAGTATTACAAAAAATATAACACAAAAAATCTTATTATCACTCAGTATAGTCCGCCAAACGCTATTGATGTAGTCGGAGAAAAAAATCAAGTGCTGAGCGGAGGAGATTATGAGAATATTTACTCGGACGGTTTAGCTTTGGAAAGAGCGGATTGGGAAAATTGGAAAGCAACGCATATAGGCAAATCGCTGAGCCTTACCTCAATATCTATTCCATGGTTGGAGTGTAATACAAAAATTACATATCAGTCTAACGGCGATAAGATAAAACCGTATATTATAAACTCAATTAATTATAATAGCAGCGGGACAATGTCTTTAGGTATAACTCCGTTTTATCCAAGATATAAAAACGCAAGCGGGTTAAACGTTAAAAATATTATTTCAACCGATGGAATGGTTAATGCGCTTCCTAGCGACAACACAATGTTTTCAAATTCATTATGGAATTATAATCTATTTGATTATAAGTATTATGCAAATAAATATAGCGATATAAAAAACGCATACGGATATAATGCAAAGCAGTTATGGAATCATTGGTGCTTACATGGCATTGCAGAAGGTAGGCAATGCAGCATAGTATATAACGCCCTTATATATTCAAATTACGCTGCTTTTCTATCAGAACAGACTACATATATAAATAAAATCAAATCAGCTTTTGGATATAATTACACAAATGATAACGGCTATAAAAATATGGCTATGTATTTGCATTTTCTTGATAAGGGTATTAACGATTATAACGTAGTATGCTCAAATGAATTTAATATAAAAATATATGCAGCATACGAAGATTTAAAAGAAAAATATGACGACGAATGGCGCAAATACTATGAGCATTGTGTGAAATATAACTACGTTGAGAACAGAGTATGTATATAGGGAGGTGACATATAATTGAGTTATAAATATTCAAATTTTCCAGACAAAGAGGATTTTCAAGGTTGGGAATACTTTGAGAATATCAACAATACAGATAAAGATAATATAATAGCGGACAGAGAATATCTGGTTGATGACAACAAAAGATTAAGCGCTCAGTTTGTAAATATCGTGTTGGACGCTATAAGAGCGATAGAAAAATTCGTACAGGATTTAAGCAAGAAAAAGCCTAATATGTCTGATGTAGTCGGTACTCTGCCTATTACACACGGAGGTACAGGCGCAACGACTGCCGCCAATGCTTTAAAAAACTTAGGATTAACGGCTACAGCTACAGAACTGAATTACACAGACGGCGTAACGGGCAACATACAAACACAGCTAGACAAAAAACTTAATATTGTCGGCAGCGAACGTGGTTATATATCGTATAGCAATTTTGATATAGACGTTAATACGCAGTTTAATGTTGATGTCGGAGACGAAGGCACAACCGTTTTATCTGTAGACATAAATGGGTTGGACGTAGGTGGCAGTATTCAATGCGGACAAATAAACGCGCATGAATTACAGGTATACGACACTACAACAAATGGTAGCAATGTATATGCAATCAGTACCGCCGTTGCGCAAAATCGCCTTGATTTGTTTAAGATTACAGGCGGAGATAGTTTGGTGAAGATGACATTTCAGCCGAAAGACTTATCTGCTAACGGACGTGTAGAAATTAACGGAGATGTGCATATTGATAACGCAAACACCATAAGTTGTGGTGAAATTTCCTGTCAAACACTTTCAAGCTATAATGAGCTTAATATGTTATATCGCTCATCATTTTATATTAATAAGACGTTTCAATATGAATGGGATACTCCCGTGTCATTCAGTATTGAGAGTGATAAATACGACGGACCCCCTGCCGAGCAATCAAAAATAAGAAATGGCGGCACGTTAAAATTTAAAAGGGGAGACAAGAATGTTTTAGTTATTGGGGAAAAAGATGACAACAAAGGTAGCCCGTACAATAGGCTCAGATTTGAGGGTAACGAGGTTCATTTCCTTTTAAACTCAACAGGCAGTATGTTTCAAGCAAAATCCGATCAAGTGCAGATAAGGCATTCTGACAAAGCTAAGTTAATACTTAGCGAAAACGGAGTACAAACTACAGAATTATATTTTCGTAACTTAGGATTTACGGGTTCATCTCCAGAAATGGAAGACTATCTTAAAGGTAACTCTGTACAAAAAATAACCTATGATATTTTGAAACGTCTTGAAGCTCTTGAAAACGGTTCATCTGGCGGCAGTGGTAACTGTGAAGCAATAACAGAAGCAGAATTAAATGCTATGTTTGAGGAAATAGGCTTATAAACTAAATACATAAATGGAATAATGCACATACTTAACAGGGGTATTCCCTGTTATTTTTATGCTTATTTATAACAACATAAAACAAACATTTTATTCAAAAGGAGGAAAACACAATGAGTAAATTTTTAGACTTAACAGGATTAGAAGCTTTAGTAGGTCATGTTAATACGGAGCTTGACAAGAAGGTAGATAAGGTCGGCAACAAGCAATTATCAACAGAGGACTTTACTACCGAATTCAAAAACAAGCTTGAAGGTCTTGACCCCGAAGCGCACAAGGTTACCGTAGACGAAACAATAACCGCTGAAGGTACAAATCCCGTACAGGGCAAGGCAATAAAGGCGGAGCTTGACAAGAAGCTTGACGTTTCATTAAAGGGCACTGCAAGCGGACTGGCAGAGCTTGATGCACAGGGTAAAGTGCTTATCTCTCAGCTTCCTTCTTTTGTAGATGATGTTGTTTACGGTTACTACAATGAGGACAAGTTCTACGAGGAAGCAGAATACGAAACACCTATTGAGGGCGAGGACAGCAAGATATATGTAGACGTTGCTACAAACAAGACTTACAGATGGGGCGGCGAGTCCTTCGTTGTAATCGGCAGCGATTTAGCTATAGGTGATACTGCTACAACAGCGGGTCGTGGTGACTGGACTAAAGCTGCATACGAGCACTCACAGAAAAATCACGCTCCCGAAAATGCAGAGGAGAACCAGAAGGCATACAGCACCGTTACTGTTGGTGAAACATCTGTAGCGGCTACAGACAAGACAGATACAATCAAGTTCACTCAGGGCAAGAATGTAACTCTTAGTGCTGATGCTGGTTCTAAGACAATAACTATAGAAGCCACAGACACTACATATACAGAAGCAACACAGAGCGAGGCTGGTCTTATGAGCGGCAATGACAAGAAAAAGCTTGACGAGATAGAGTCAATCACAAATGAGGAAATCGAGGCGCTCTTTGAATAAGGAGTTGATGTAAATGAAATTTTTAGACTTAAACGGTCTTAAAGTTGTCCTTCAAAAGCTGTTGTCCAAAGTGGCAACAGCCTTTGACAGCTTAGACTATAGGGTTGAAAACCTTGAGGGCAATTACCTCTCCAAGAAGGACAGCGCCGCAAGTGCCAAAAAGCTTGACACAGACGCAGGCACAGAAAGTCAGCCCGTCTACTTTGAAAACGGAATACCCGTTGCCATAGGTCATACAATAGACTCCGATGTACCCAAAGACGCTAAGTTTACCGATACCACATATACAGACGCTACTACCACACAGCACGGTCTTATGTCCGTAGACGACAAAAAGAAACTTAACGGCATAGCAGAAAACGCCAATAACTACGCTCACCCTACGTCAAGCGGTTATAAGCATATACCAAGCGGCGGAAGCGCAGGTCAGTTCTTAAAATGGAGCGCTGACGGTACGGCTGAATGGGCTAACGACAACAATACTACTTATGTTCCCGCGACTACTTCACAAGACGGTCTTATGAGTGCTAATGATAAAAAGCAGTTAGACAATATGCCTACAGAGCTTAACAAAAAGCTTAACACAAGTCAAAAGGGTGTGGCAGGAGGTTTGGCAGAGCTTGACCAAACAGGCAGAGTACCCGCTAATCAGCTTCCTTCCTTCGTTGACGATGTAGTTGAAGGTTATTACTACGACAGCAAGTTTTATAAGGAAAGCACTCACGGAACAGTCATAGACGGCGAAGCGGGAAAGATATATGTTGACCTTTCAAGCAATAAGACTTATCGTTGGGGCGGTACAGCCTTTACTGTAATATCCGAAACACTTGCTATAGGCAATACGGCTACTACGGCAGGACGCGGCGACTGGACAAAAACGGCTTACGAACACTCACAGAAAGCTCACGCTCCTTCCAACGCACAGGCAAATCAGAACGCCTTCAGCAAGGTAGCTGTAGGCGACACAACTATAAATTCGGGAAATGCCACAGATACATTGACGCTTACGGCAGGAAAGAATGTTACCTTAACTCCCGATGCAAGCGGAAAGAAGATAACTATTGCTTCCGATGATACGACTTATGGCATAGTATCATCTACAGCTAACGGTTTAGCTCCTAAGTCTGACGGAAGTACAAACAAGTACCTCAGAGCAGACGGAAGCTGGCAAATACCTCCTAACACAGATACGAAGTACAATAACTTTGTGGGAGCTTCTGCCAATGCAAACGGTAACGCAGGCTTAGTTCCTGCGCCTAATATGGGCGACCAGAATAAGTTTCTGAAGGCTGACGGAAGTTGGTCTACGCCGACCGATACCAATACCGATACTAAGGTATCACAGACTGTTACTACAACTACGGGCAATTACCCGATACTTTTAGGCAGTGCAGGTCAGACAGGTAATGCAACTCAAGGCGCATATTTCGGTAAGGGCATTACGGCAAATCCTAATACAAGCACGATTACGGCTACAACATTCAGCGGAAAGGCGACGTCGGCGGGAACGGCTGATAGTGCTAATAAGGTAAACAATAAACTGAGCATATCCCTTAACGGCGGTACGGCTACGACTTATGACGGAAGCTCTGCTCAGACGATAAATATAAATCCTTCCACTGTTGGTGCGGCAACAAGCGGACATAACCATGACAACAAGTATCTGAAATTGGCTGGCGGTACTGTAACGGGAGATGTTACTTTTAATAAGTATGTTAAAATTAACGCATGGACTAATTATGGCGAGGGAGCCGCTGAATTATGGTTTGATGGAAATAAAAAGGCTATATGTGCAGACCATGGTAGTGCCACTGATATTGAATTAAACGCTTCCAGTGCTACAAAAGTGAAGAATGCGCTTACATTCACGGGAGCGGTTTCAACTAGCTATGACGGTTCTGAGACTAGGAGTATAGCGATCCCCACAGTATCTGACAAAAAGATAACCATTACACAGGGCAGTTCTACAAAAGGTTCATTCACCCTTAACCAAAACAGTGATTTAACAATAAACCTGACAGACACAAACACTTGGACGCCATTTAAAGGTGCGACTTCTACCGCCGCAGGAACGGCAGGCTATATAAGCACTGTACCAAAAATGGGAGAAACGGGACTGTATTTCAAGTCTGACGGTACTTGGGGTACGCCTACAAATACCACTTATAATGACGTTACCACAACTAACCACGGTCTTATGACAGCGACAGATAAGGTCAAGCTGAACGGTATACAAGCCAATGCTACGGCTGTATCATTCAGCAGCAGTTTATCATCAGGCACTAAAATAGGTGCTATCACAATAAACGGCACAAGCACAAATATATACTGTCAGACAAATATGGACACACATCACGCTGCTTATCTGTATACAGGAGCAAGCAGTACAGCTACGGCAAACGCACAGGCATCTAACGGCAGCCTTTACCTTAATCTTGTTGAAAACGGTACTGTAAGAAACAGCCACAAGATAACGGGAAGTGGGGCTACATCAGTTACAAGTGATACAAGCGGCAACATTACTATAAGCAGCACAAATACAGTTTATACTCACCCGACTACGGCAGGAAACAAGCACATACCTACAGGCGGTTCATCAGGACAGTTGCTCGGCTATTCTGCAAGCGGAACGGCACAATGGGTAGAAGGCTTTACGGCTATAACCGATACGGAAATAGACGATATGATAACAGAAGTTTTCGGGTAATAGAATTGGAGTTGATAGAATAAAATGAAAGTTTTAAAGGATACCGAGTTAAAAGCTTTGCTGACCAAGTTAAAGAGTAAGTTTGCTCTTGCTAATCACACCCACACAGGCTATGCGAACAGTACGCATAGCCATAGTGTGGCTTCCACTACTGCGGCAGGCTTTGCTCCTCAGAGGACGGGTACCACTACTAAATTTTTGAGAGATGATGGTACTTGGGCTGTGCCGCCTGATACAAAAGTGACCATAGACACATATCTGAACGCTTCAAGTACAAATCCTGTAAGAAACAGCGTGGTTACAAATGCTCTTAACGGAAAGGCGGGTACTTCCGTTGCTACTACATCGGCAAACGGTCTTATGAGCGCTGCGGACAAGACGTGGATTGATAAAGTAAAGGGAGAAGATTGCTCGCAAACGGGAGATTATTCTCATGCAGAAGGAAGTTGTACTACAGCTAGTGGCGCATATTCTCACGCAGAAGGACTGAACGCTCGCACAATAGGAGAGTATTCTCATGCTGAGGGCGAGGAAACTGAGACACAAGGAGATTATTCTCATGCCGAGGGTGCTTATACTATAACACAAGGAGAGTATGCGCATGCAGAAGGCGAGAATACTACAGCGAATGGACTCTATTCTCACGCAGAAGGAAATGGTACTAATGCAAAAGGCAATTATTCTCATGCTGAGGGCATAAGCACCATAGCAAGTGCTTATCAGCACGCCGAAGGTTGCTTTAATGTAGAAAAAGCAACTGCGGGTGTAATGTATTCTAATACCTCTAACAGCTTATTGATAGTAGGTAATGGAACAAGTTCAACCCGTTCCAATGCATTTAGAGTGACCATGGAGGGTAAATGTTATGGCAAGAGTGCCTTTGTATCAAGCGGGGCAGATTATGCAGAATACTTCGAGTGGATCGACCGAAATATTGAAAATGAGGACAGGAGAGGGTTATTTGTAGCCCTTGAAGGCGAAAAGATAAGAATAGCAAAGCCAACAGATGATTATGTGTTGGGAGTTATCTCCGCTACCCCTCTTATTGTAGGTGATACGCAATCTGAGACTTGGAAAAATATGTATAAGACTGACATATACGGGTCGCCCATAATCGAAACAAAAGAAGTGGAGGAAACAACAGATAAACGGGGTCATGTTATACCAGCTCACACTTCTACTCAGTTTGTGGTCAATCCAGACTACAACCCTAATCAGGAATACAAGTCAAGAGAAGAGAGACCCGAATGGGGCGCTGTGGGTATGTTTGGCAAGCTCATTGTGAGAGATGACGGTAGCTGCCAGGTAAACGGTTACTGCAAGCCTGCCGAGGGCGGTATCGCTACAAAGGCAGATACCGGTTATAGGGTACTTGCAAGGCTTGACGATACCCATATAAAGATACTTATCAAATAACAGATAAAACAAGGAGTACATAATGGATTACATAAATATTTTGCTCAACACAGGACTATCTCAGGTAGTTCTTATTTTATTTGCGGCAATTTTTGTACTTCGTTCTTGTGTTGAGGTTATTGACTGGCTCTTGTGTCGATTTGGAATAAAAACCAAGTCGGCACTTGCCAAAGAGGGTATATACAAGGATATGGAACAGCTTAAAAAGGCAGACATAGAAGCCGATAAGAAATTTGCGGCTATAGAGTCTACCCTTGACAAGCTGATGATAGCAAGCAGAGAAAGTCTTGCTTATAAAATAAACGAAAAGTATAGAAAATATCTACATCTTGGCTATATACCCTCTGATGAACTGGGCGAATTTATGAATTTACACGACGCATATCAGGGCGTAGGCGGTAATCATAGCGGAGATGCGAAGTTTGATTATTGCGTTAATAACCTAGAAGTAAAAGACGAATTTGAAAGGGAGTCTGAAACGTGAAAACAGAATACAAAGTTGAAACAGGCACTATCATAAGACTTATTGTGTTGGCTATAGCCTTTGCCAATCAGATATTGACAATGACGGGACACCCCGTATTGCCTATTGACAGTGACGAGTTTGCCAATGCGGTTGCTACTATTATAACCGCAATAGCCGCTCTTTGGGGCTACTGGAAAAACAATTCCTTTACAAAGAACGCAATTAAGGCAGACGAGGTATTAAAGGAATTAAGAGAGTCTGACAAAATCGGGGAGTGATAAGTATGGGATATACGAACAGCCCTTTAGTTGACTATACAAGGATTTCTCCTAACAGATATGTAAACAGAAAACACACCATTGACAGGATAACGCCCCATTGTATTGTGGGACAATGGACGGTCGAACAAATAGGGAACTGTTTTGCGCCTACTAGCAAAGGGGCAAGCTGTAACTACGGCATAGCGAAGGACGGAAAGGTCGCTCTGATAGTTGAGGAAAAAGACGGCTCTTGGTGTTCTTCAAGTGAGAGTAACGACCGTCGTGCCGTTACTATCGAATGTGCAAGCGACACGACACATCCTTATGCTTTCAGAACCGAAGTATATGAAAAATTAATCAAGCTGTGTGCGGATATATGCAAGCGTAACGGCAAAACAAAGTTATTGTGGCTTGGCGACAAGACGCAGACTTTAAACTATGCACCCAAGTCAAATGAAATGGTATTGACGGTTCATAGGTGGTTCAAGACCAAGGCTTGTCCGGGCGACTGGCTTATGGCGCGAATGGGCGACCTAGCTTCAAAGGTCAACGCACTGCTGAATACAGACGAGGCAAAAAAGGAGGACGATGAAGTGGTCAGCGAAGGTAAGATAATTACTAATGGCAAGGAATACAAGTGCGACAGAATACTGAAAAATGATGAGAATTTTGTCAAGATAGGTAATTTTAGAAATATGGGCTTTAATGTAGGCTATAATGCAAACACTAAGGCTTTTACCCTTGACAACAAGGTAAATGACATAACCGTCAATTTTGACGGTCAGGATAAGCCTGTGAGAGCCGTTAATATCGGAGGGTATAATTATATCTCTGCTAGGGATTTGGCGGCTGTGATAGGCAAAACAATAGATTTTAAAGACGGTAAAATCGTAATTGAATAAAGGACTGATTGAATGGAATTTTTAAGTAAAGATGGGCTAAAACATCTACTTACGAAAATGAAGCCTGCGATTGAGGAAACTTCTCGCGGGGGGGGTGTAGCGGGTACTACAAGGGAGTAGACCTTACTGTACGCCATAAGAACGAAATACAGACCTCTTATAATGGCAACGCTTGGGCTTGGATAAACGACAGAGTACAAAAACAGAACTATGAGGGTATATTTGTAGGGGATTATATTCCCGTTACGCTGACGGAAACACAGGACGGCTGTGGTACTAACGTACATCATATGCAGGTAATGGGGATAAATACTCATACGGGAAGTTTAACACATCAAAGCGGAGGCGGATATTTAAAGGGACATATTGATTTTTGTGCTTTGGAATGTTATGGCGCAGAATATCATATGTGGAATCAAAATGGTACGAACAACGGCACAAAAGCAGAAATCTGCCCGTATATGGCGTCCGATTTAAGGACATATCTGACGACTACGGTTTATAATGCCCTGCCATCAGAGCTTAAAGCTGTCATAGTAGATAAATACGCATACATAGAGGGTAGATATTCCGCTTCAGGACAACTGAAGGACAGTGGTAACTACTTCAATAAAAGAAATTTAGGTAAGGTATGGGCGCCTACCGAGTATGAAGTATTTGGCTCTACTATATATGGAACTGAATCAAGATCGGAAGGACAGGCTGTACAGTACCCATTATTCAGAAGTCAAGGCGGAAGAAATCTGCTCGGTTGCTCAGATGATGGAAGCGGTATATGCGGTTCTATATCTTGGTGGACGGCTTCTGTTGCTTACAATTCGTCTGAGAATTGTATTTATGTACACGACTGGGGCTATGCTTGTATCGATTGCGCTGACTGTGAATTTTATGTTCCTCTCTGCTTCCGAATCGCACAAGCTTAATATAGGAGGTTTTGTATGAAATATAAAGATAGAGAACGTGTTGACGAAATACGGAACGAAATAGCAGGACTTAAAATTCTTTTATCGCAGTCCGATTATAAGTCGTTGAAGCACGCTGACGGCGCTTTGACTGATGAGGAATACAAAAAAACAAGATTGAAAAGAGCAGAATTTAGAGAAAAGATAAATGAGCTTGAAGCGGAATTAGAGAGTCTTAAGGAATAATAAGAAATGATAAATGATAGGGTACGCGATGATGAGTTGCGTACCCTTATTTTTTACGATTAGACATATTACACAAAAAAATATATTATACATAAATTAACTATCAAATTTACGACATTTGGTAACTAATTTATGTATATTATACTCCTTTAAAGTATTGAAAAATATTGACGGATACTCACTATGGTTTGACGACAATTTTGACGACAATTTTTTAAAAAGTTATAATAATTTATAACAATTTATAATAGTTTTGCATAATTTCAAATCACTTGCAAATCTCCTGTACACCGCATAAATAAAGGGTTTGTAAGGGTTTGTGCAAGTTGTAGCAAAACTTCAACCATTTTCTTTTAAATTATGATTAAAATTATGTTTCCAATTTCTGCCATGCTTGTAATATTTGCAAAATAATGTTAAAATTAAATATAAAAGGAGATGATAACATGAAAAAACACATACTTTTATGCATTGCCGCAATAACGATACTTTCAGTAAATACCTTTGCGGCTGCATCCGACAATATGAAAATTACTCTTGACGGAAATCCCGTAACCTTGGATACGCCTATTGTTATAAAAAACAGCAGGAGCTTCGTACCCTTGCGCGAGATAGGCGAAAAAATTCTTCACGCCAATGTAGGCTGGGACGATAAGAGCAGGACTGCCGTTCTTTCAAAGGGCGATATGACCGTTGCTGTAAAGCCCGATTCCGATAAAATGGTAGTAAACGATATGTATACCCTTAGTATAGACAGCGAGGGTACAAAGGCTTTTATAGAAAAAGGCTATACCTATTTGCCCGTAAGAGTATTATGCGAAGTATTCAACTATGACGTCGGGTTCAGCAACAACACCATAGCAATAGAGAGCAACGTTATACTGCCACAATTTTCATATATGCACAAGGGCGACACCGTAGCCACAATACATACAAATTACGGCGATATTTCTCTGAGATTTTTCCCCGAATACGCTCCCAAGGCTGTGGAAAACTTTATTACCCACGCCAAGGAGGGATATTACGACGGCGTTATATTCCACAGAGTTATAGATAACTTTGTAATACAAGGAGGAGACCCTCTTGGCACAGGCATGGGCGGTGAAAGTATATGGGGAGAGCCCTTTGAAAACGAGGTATCTATCGATTTGAGGCATTTCCGCGGCGCTCTTTGTATGGCAAACTCAGGCGCAAACACAAACAAAAGCCAGTTCTATATAGTACAATGCCCCGAAGCCAGAGCAGACCTTGAAGCAATGGTAAATTCAGACGCCAGAAATGTACAGCTTTTCCCCGACTATGTAATCGAGAAGTATAAGGAAGTCGGCGGCTATCCCTATATAGATTTCGGATATACTGTATTCGGACAGGTAACAGAGGGAATGGATGTTGTAGATAAAATCGCATCTGTGGAAACAGATGAAAGCGATAAGCCTATTGAGGATGTTATTATTGAAAGTATTGAAGTTTCCGAATTAACAAATTAATTAAATCCCACACATAAGACAAGCCGAGATTTCCTCGGCTTGTCTTTTTGTGTCAATTTTTGTCGATTTGTTTACTATCTTAATAAATATCATACATATTAAGCAATTTTGCATAGCCTGCCATAAGCGATACCATTGCATCGGGCATTTCCTCGA
>CANRBC010000002.1 GCA_947628755.1 uncultured Clostridia bacterium
TAGCAACTCAATTATACCACAAAAAGTTGAACCTTACTTTTTTATTTAATTGTTACCTATCTATTGTACCTCAACAATGTGCGCCCTGATGTGGGAAGATATTGATTTTGAGAACAATGTCATATACATAAACAGAAGTATTGCATATACCAAAAATGGCAAAGCAAACCACATAAGATTGATACAGATGCCAAAGACATCTTCCGGTATAAGAACGATACCGATGTTTACAGGCTTGCGAAACATCTTAATAGAACAAAAGCTGTTACAGGAAAATATGCCGCCTGTCACTTGCGGTGAGTATTCGGGCTTTGTGTTCGGTAACAAAAATAACCTACCTTATACAGCCGATCAGATCGAGCGTATATTGAGAAATATTGTCAAGCACTACAACAAATACGAAACCGAACAAGCTGAAAATGAAAACAGAAAGCCGCTCCTCATTGACAGCTGCACTCCTCATCAGCTTCGCCATAGTTTCTGCACGATTCTGTGTGAAAACGATGTGAATGTAAAAATAATACAAGAAGTCATGGGACATGCAAGCGTTTCCACATCCCTCAACATTTACGCAGAGATCAGCGAAAACAAAAAAGCAAAAAGAGCTTAGCCGAATTGAAAAAGATTTCATTCAGCTAAACCCTGTTTCCCGACACCACAACGACACCAATTTATGCCGCATTTATAACAAAATATGAAGACTTATTCCAAAAATAAGTTTATCGTAATATGCCGAAATCCGCTTTATAAAAGGCTTTGAAGGCTTATGCAAATATCTTCATATAAAAGACTTATAAACAAAAATTTATTATAAAATCGCTGCTTATCCCACAGTATAATTATTGCAATACAAATCTTGTTTTGATATAATCGAATTATAATTATAAAAGGAGAAATATTATGTGGTTTTGGTGGTTTATGGCGGTATGCAGCTTAATTATTCCGATACTTATGATAATAAGCGGCAGGCTGATGTATAAAAATTGTCCGAAGGAAATAAACAGAGTATACGGATACAGAACGAAGCGCTCCATGAAAAATATGGATACATGGAAGTTTGCCCATGAATATTGCGGTTGCCTATGGTACAGGGCAGGACTTATTATGCTTATTCCTTCTGTTGCAGCATATATTCCGCTTTACGGCGGCGATATAGATATTATCGGAACAGCCGGAGCAATATTGACGGTTATTCAGTTGATAATACTTATAGCTCCTGTGATTCTGACAGAAAGAAAGTTAAAAAATAATTTCGATAATGACAGAAAAACATAAATAAGGACGGCAGTAAATCTTTTGGTATGCTGAAATAAGCTCCTTTGAGGGAATACACAGTGAAATTGAATGATAAGGAATTAATGAGGTGATCTGCGCGTGGAAATATGGGATGTCTACAATAAAAACCTTGAAAAAATAGAGGGTAAAACCCTTGTGCGAGGAGAAATAATTCCCGATGGCCTGTTTCATTTGGTATGCGATGTAATTGTAAGGCATACAGACGGCACATATCTGCTTATGCAGAGAGATAATAAAAAGAACTTTGGCGGAATGTGGGAGACAACGGCAGGAGGCTCTGCTTTGCAGGGCGAAACACCTTTAGAATGTGCCATAAGAGAATTGAGAGAGGAAACGGGTATTGTTTCACAAAATTTAAAAGAAGTTGGTAAAATAGTAAGTCCTCAGACTCATTCTATATATGTAGAGTTTTTATGTGTGACAGATATGGATAAAGGCGATATTTCGCTGCAGGAAGGCGAAACTATTGCCTATAAGTGGGCAAGCCGTGATGAATTGCTCAGAATGAAAGAAAATGAACTTGTCAGCAAGAGAATATGGCAGTTTATATCGGATTTGTCCTATAAAAGTTGAATGCTTATTATTGTAATCTACGGCTCTTGCCAAAGCCTTTGTATTCAGCAGGAGCTTGTACTCCTGCCGAGTACAAAAGTAAGTTCTCTAGACTTATGTGGCGGTTAAAATCCCAGACTTTCTCCCACAAGTATTACCTTTATCCTGCCCTTTATCCTTGAATATCTTGTAACGACTACCTGGCAGCATATACAGTCGGGGCTTGTGCAGTCATTACACAGACCAGTTGCCTTGCAGGGCGTATTCATGTCAAGTCTTATGGCGTTGGGAACGGATGCGTCGCTTCTTGCTCTTTTATAGGCGGCTTCAATATTGTCCGTTACCTTATTCATGCCTGCTATCACTATAACGTTTTTAGGACCGTATATAAGAGCGGATACCCTGTTTCCTGTACCGTCTATATTCAGAAGCTCTCCGTCAACCGTAATCGCATTTGTGCTCATTATATAATTATCGCAGCTGAAAGCATCTCTGTATATTTTCTGTACCTCTTCGGGCGTAGCCGCCTTTGCTCTGTCATATACGGTATACTTGTCAAGTCTGCTCTTAAGTCCTATTTCCTCCATAGTCATAGAACCGCCCCATGTAACGCTGCTGCCTTCTTCCATAAGTGAAAGAGCTGTATTTACAGCATCCTCGGGAGATTCTGCATAGTAGCCCTCCATGTTCCTTTTCTCAAGATTTTTGATTATTTTCTGCGCCAACAGTTTGTAATATTCTTTTTTGGGTGACATAAGTATTCTCCTTTCTTTTTTATTTAAGTATATTCTGATTTTTATAATAATTCAAGTTGATTTTGAGCGATTATTATGTTATTATATATAAAACTGATAACGGACAGTTCGAAACCCTCCTGTCCTTAAACAAAACTAGGTCCTTTTTTTCGGGCGTGGTACGCCCTTTTTTATTGGAGGTATTTATGTATAGTCTAAAAACGGAACACAGCTTTGACTCGGCACATTTTTTAAAGGGATATAATGGAAAATGCAGCAATATCCACGGTCATAGGTGGAGAGTTATAATAGAGGTCATGGATAGCAGAGTAGGCGACGACGGTCAGACAAGAGGCATGATAGTTGATTTTGCCACACTTAAGGAGGAGGTCAGAAAGGAAGCCGACGCTCTTGACCATTGCCTTATAATAGAAAAGGGTACTCTTAAGCAGAATACCTATGAAGCTCTCAAAGAGGAAGGCTTCAGTATGATAGAAATGCCTTTCAGACCGACTGCTGAAAATTTTGCAAAGTATTTTTACGATTTGTTTATAGAAAAGGGATATAATGTCCGTTGCGCCACTGTCTATGAAACTCCAAATAACTGCGCGACATATTATGAGGTGTAAATTATGCTTGTAGCTGAAAAATTTGTAAGTATAAACGGAGAAAGCAGGAGGGCTGGTCAGCCGGCTGTATTTATACGCTTTAAGGGGTGTAATCTCAGCTGCGGCTATTGTGATACGAAGTGGGCAAACAGCGAGGACTGTCCTGCGGAGGAAATGTCGCCTTGGGATATATATGAATACATATTGAGTACGGGTATTACAAATGTAACGCTTACGGGAGGAGAACCGCTTTTACAGAGTGATATGGGCAAGCTCCTTGAAATATTGTCTTCCGACGAATCCTTGTATATTGAAATTGAGACGAACGGCAGCGTGGATATAAGTCCTTATAAAAAGTATAACGTAAGCATGACAATGGATTACAAATCTCCCTCCAGCGGTATGAACGGGAAAATGTTCATGGATAACTTCGGCTATATAGATAAGGGCGATACAGTTAAATTTGTATGCGGCAGCGAAGAGGATATGCAAAACGCCCTTGATATAATAAATAAATACCAGCTGACGGGAAAATGCAGCGTATATATAAGTCCCGTGTTCGGTA
Organism: uncultured Clostridia bacterium; assembly: GCA_947628755.1. Classification (GTDB taxonomy): domain Bacteria; phylum Bacillota; class Clostridia; order Lachnospirales; family CAG-274; genus CANPXH01. Next base: position 3,756 of record CANRBC010000002.1, read on the forward strand.
TGCTCGCTCCTAAGAAAATTGTTGAATTTATGATAAACAACAGAATGAACGGTGTGAATCTGCAGCTGCAGCTGCACAAATTTATATGGGACCCCCATAAGAAAGGAGTGTAATTATGGCAATAGATGTTAAGGCGATAGAAGAACATATTAAAGGAATTCTCATAGCGTTAGGCGACGACCCGAACAGAGAGGGCTTAAGGGAAACTCCCGAAAGAGTTGCCAAAATGTATGAGGAGGTATTCGAGGGCATGAATTATACCAACGCCGAAATAGCCGAAATGTTTGAAAAGACCTTTTCGGAGGACTTTCGTTCGGGGTCAGGCGATGTGGTCGTTGTAAAGGATATAGAGGTATACAGCTATTGCGAGCATCACATTGCGCTTATGTACGATATGCGCGTATCGGTAGCTTATATTCCCAAAGGAAAGGTTATAGGCCTTAGTAAAATAGCCAGGATTTGCGATATGGCAGCCAAAAGATTACAGCTCCAGGAGAGATTGGGCAACGATATAGCGGAGATAATATCCATAGCCACAGGCTCGGAAGATGTCGCCGTTATGATTGAGGGCTGTCACAGCTGCATGACGGCAAGAGGCATTAAAAAATCTGCCTCAAAGACCTATACGGAAACTCTCAGAGGCAGGTTTGAAACAGATACGGCTTTGCAGATGAGAATAAGGGGGTAAATTATGAAAGTGATGGTATTGTCAAGCGGCGGTGTGGACAGCACAACGGCTCTTGCGCTTGCGGTTGATAAATACGGAAAGGATAATGTAATCGCTCTTTCGATATTCTATGGTCAGAAGCACGACAGGGAAATAAAAGCGGCGGAAAATACGGCAAAATATTATAATACTGAGCATATCAAAATGGATTTAAGCTCAATATTTGATTACAGCGACTGTTCTCTCCTTTCTCATTCAGACAGGAGCATACCCAAGGAAAGCTATGCAAAGCAGATAGAGAAAACGGGCGGAGTTCCCGTTTCCACCTATGTTCCTTTCAGAAACGGACTTTTTTTGTCTGCGGCGGCAAGCATAGCTCTTTCAAAGAACTGTTCTGAAATATATTACGGCGCTCACGCAGACGATTCGGCAGGAAATGCGTATCCCGACTGCAGTCCCGTATTCAACGACGCTATGAACAGGGCTATATATGAAGGCAGCGGAAGACAGCTGTGTATAAAAGCGCCCTTTGTAAATATGAATAAAGCCGATGTAGTAAGGATAGGTATTGAACTGGGAGTACCTTATGATTTGACGTGGAGCTGCTATGAGGGCGGAGAAAAACCCTGCGGAGAATGCGGTACTTGTATAGACAGACGCGCGGCTTTTGAAGCAAACGGCATAAAAGACCCTTTGGAGGAATAGATATGAGAAGTACCGATGAAAAGAAAGGTATAACATTACTTGGAAATAAAAATGTAAAATATGAGGACAATTATGCTCCGCAGGTATTGGAGACCTTTGTAAACAAGCACAGGGACAACGATTATTTTGTGAAATTCAACTGTCCTGAGTTTACAAGCCTTTGTCCCATTACGGGTCAGCCAGATTTTGCATCTATATATATAAGCTATGTACCCGATGAAAAAATGGTAGAGAGCAAAAGTCTTAAGCTGTATTTGTTCAGCTTCAGAAATCACGGAGATTTTCATGAGGACTGTGTAAACACTATAATGAAAGACCTTATAAAGCTCATGGAGCCTAAATATATTGAGGTCTGGGGCAAATTTACGCCAAGAGGGGGAATATCAATAGACCCTTACTGCAACTATGGCAGAAAGGGTACAAAGTGGGAGGAGGTCGCATGGCAAAGACTGAGCGCCCACGATATGTATCCCGAAAAGGTGGACAACAGATAAAATTTTTGTTTGTGTAAATTTTCACCATTGTGGATAAAGGGCATAAGCTGTTGAAAAAATGCCCATTTCGGAAATTTTGATTTTTAAGATTGAGGTAACGGCGGAATGTTTTTTGTTACATTAAGTAAAAATCAATAGTAAAATTATACAAATAATATTAATTTTTTGTAACAAATGCCTAATCAAGTATTTAATAGCTTTTGACAATGTCAAGAAGTTTTATCAGAAAAAATTAACAAAAAAATAGTTGCCAATTTGTGCAAAAATTGTTTTCGGTTTTTGTTGACATACTAGATATAGTGGTGTACAATGTTAATTGACACAAAATATAGGGGGTGTTTATCAAATGGATAATGAAATGAATGGCGTTTTTATTATCAAGAAAGATGGCACTTTAGAACCCTTTGATTCAACAAAAATTGTGGCAGCTATAACTAAATCAGCCAACAGAGTTATGTACACATTCAAGCAGGATGAGTACGAAAGCATTGTAGACTGGGTAGAATCTCACATTGAAGAAAGCGAGATAAAGAATATCCCTATCCAGACGATGCACAATCTGGTTGAGAGCGCTCTTGAGGCAGTTGAGCCCAAGGTTGCTAAAAGTTATAAAGATTACAGAAATTACAAGAAAGATTTTGTTCATATGCTTGACGATGTTTATCAGAAGGCGCAGAGCATTATGTACATTGGAGACAAGGAGAATTCCAATACGGATTCTGCCTTAGTAGCCACTAAAAGAAGTCTTATCTATAATCATCTTAATAAAGAATTGTATCAGAAGTTTTTCCTTACTACTGACGAAAAGCAGGCTTGTAAGGACGGATATATCTATATCCATGATATGTCAGCAAGACGTGACACCATGAACTGTTGTTTGTTTGATATGGGAGCAGTATTGAAAGGCGGCTTTGAAATGGGCAACCTTTGGTATAATGAGCCCAAGACATTATCTGTTGCATTTGATGTAATAGGCGATGTTATTTTATCAACGGCATCTCAGCAATATGGCGGCTTCACCGTGCCTGAAATAGATAAGATTTTGGCACCCTATGCTGAAAAAAGCTATAGGAAATATTGTGACGAACTGAGAGATTATGTTGAAAACATTAAGGAGACTAAAGAGCTTAGTATCAGCGACCTTAAATATATAGAGAAGGTCGCAATGAAAAAGATAAGGCGCGACTTTGAGCAGGGCTTCCAGGGGCTTGAGTATAAGCTCAATTCCGTAGGCTCATCAAGAGGCGATTATCCTTTCATAACAATTACCTTAGGTTTAGCTAAGGATAGATTTGGCAAAATGGCGGCGATTTCTGCGCTTGATGTGCATAGAATCGGTCAGGGTAAGGCAGGAAACAAAAAGCCTACTCTTTTCCCCAAGATTGTATTCTTATATGATAAGAATTTACACGCCGAGGGTAAGGAGCTGCATGATGTATTTCTTGCAGGTGTTGAGTGTTCTGCAAAGACAATGTATCCCGACTGGTTATCACTTACAGGCGACAGCTATGTTGCCGAGGCATATAAGAAGTATGGCGTTGTTGTCAGCCCTATGGGTTGCAGAGCCTTTCTTTCACTTTGGTTCGAGAGAGGCGGTCTGAAGCCTGCAGATGAAAACGACAAGGCTATTACTGTAGGAAGATTCAATTTAGGCGCTATCAGTCTGCACTTGCCTATGATATTGGCAAAGGCGCGTTCTGAGAGCAGAGATTTCTATGAGGTGCTTGACTATTATCTTGAGATGATAAGAGGCGTCCACAAGAGAACTATCGATTATTTAGGCGAAATGAGAGCTTCCACAAATCCTGTTGCTTACTGTGAGGGCGGCTTCTATGGCGGTCATCTTAAGCCAAGCGACAAGATCAAGCCTATACTTAAGGCGTGTACTATCAGCTTTGGTATTACTGCTCTTAACGAGCTTCAGGAGCTTTATAATCAGAAGAGCCTTGTTGAGGACGGTCAGTTTGCCTTAGAGGTTATGGAATACATCAACAAGAAGATAAATCAGTATAAGGAGGAGGACGGTATCGCCTATGCGATTTACGGTACTCCTGCTGAGAGTCTCTGCGGCTTACAGGTTAAGCAGTTCAGAAGAAAGTACGGCATAGTTGCTAATGTTTCCGACAGAGAATATGTATCCAACAGTTTCCATTGCCATGTTACAGAGGACATTACTCCTATTGAGAAGCAGGATCTTGAAAAGAGATTCTGGAATCTTCTTAACGGCGGTAAGATACAGTATGTCAAGTATCCTATTTCCTACAATAAGGAGGCAATAGTTACACTTATAGAGAGAGCTATGGATATGGGCTTCTATGAGGGTGTAAATTTAAGTCTTTCCTATTGTGACGACTGCGGTCATGAGGAGCTTGAAATGGACGTTTGTCCTAAGTGCGGCAGCAGAAATCTGACTAAGATAGACAGAATGAACGGATACTTAAGCTATTCAAGAGTTAAGGGCGATACTCGTCTTAACGAAGCTAAGATGGCTGAAATAGCTGAAAGAAAATCTATGTAATGGATTAAAATTCCTACCATATATATATTACAATTACAGATAAGTGCCAGCTTTTTGGCACTTATTTGTTCTGTAAAGGAGAAGTTAAAAATGAGATATCACAATATAACTCATGATGATATGCTAAACGGCGAAGGTCTGAGAACGGTGCTTTGGGTAAGCGGTTGTACTCATCATTGCCCTAATTGTCAGAATCCCATTACATGGGATATAAACGGCGGACTTCCCTTTGACGACGGCGCGGAAAGAGAGCTGTTTCAAGAGCTTGCCAAGGGTTATATTTCAGGACTTACATTCAGCGGCGGAGATCCCCTCCACCCTGACAACAGAGCAGAGGTAACAAGGCTTGCCAAAAAATTCAAGGAAAAATATCCCAATAAGAATATATGGCTTTATACAGGCTATCTTTGGGAGCAGATAAGCAATCTTGAAATCGTGCAGTATCTGGATGTTGTCATAGACGGAAAATTCATGGAGGAGCTTAAGGATAATCAGCTGGAATGGAAGGGCTCATCCAATCAAAGGACAATAGACGTAAAAGCTACTCTTGAAAAAGGAGAGGTAGTGCTTTATAAGGACTAGGAGTAAGTATGGATAAGATTTATTTTGCAAGGGTAAAGCCTGACGCCAGGATTCCCGACAGAGAAATATGGAACGCAGGTCTTGATATTTACCCATGCTTTGAGGAAGATTATTTTATAATACCGCCCCACAGCACAAGGCTTGTGCCTACGGGACTTGCCAGCGCAATCCCTGTGGATTATTATATTCAGATATACGAAAGAGGTTCAACAGGCAGCAAGGGTATCAAATATAGCGCAGGAGTTATTGACTCAAGTTACAGAGGCGAGTGGTTCTTAGCCACTACCAATACCAACGATAAGCCTGTTGTAATAAGCAAGCTGGATATGGATAAGCTGCCTGCTTCAGCAAGAGAGCTTATAGAAAACGCATATATTATATATCCTTACAGTAAGGCTCTTTTCCAGGGAGTTGTACATTGCGTACACAATGAGCTTGAAAGGGAGGAAATATCCTACGACAGCCTTAAGGCTATACCCTCTGAAAGAGGAAGCGGCGCTTTGGGCAGCAGCGGAAAGTGATGATATACCATTGGCATTGCCGATGGTATTTTTTTATGCAAAAATATGTATGATATTTCTTTAATAACAGATAATAATGTAAAGAAAAGGAGGAGAATATATGAAATTAGCTTTCAGATGGTATGGAGAGGATGACAAGGTAACTCTTGATAAAATAAGGCAGATACCGTGTATGCAGTCGATAGTTACAGCAGTATACGACGTGCCTGTGGGAGAGGTATGGAGCAGAGAAAGTATAGGCAGACTTAAGGAACTTGTGGAGAAAAACGGTCTTGGTTTTGATGTAATAGAAAGTATTCCCGTACACGAGGATATTAAACTGGGCAAACCCTCAAGGGACGTATATATCGAAAACTACTGTGAAAATATAAGGCGAGTAGCCGAAGCAGGCATAAAGTGTATATGCTATAATTTTATGCCTGTATTCGACTGGACAAGAACACAGCTGGATCATGTTCTGCCCGACGGCTCAACAACTCTTGTGTACTATCAGGAGCAGGTAGACAAGGTAGACCCTCTTGAAAGTGAAAGCGACCTTACTCTGCCGGGATGGGATTCAAGCTATACAAGAGAGGAGCTTAAGGATATTGTTGCCCAATACAACGACATTACTGAGGAACAGCTTTGGGATAATCTGAAATATTTCCTCGAAAAAATAATTCCCGTTGCCGCAGAGAATAACGTATATATGGCGATACATGAAGACGACCCGTGTTGGAGTATATTCGGCTTACCCAGAATAATAACAAATGAAAAAAATATAGACCGCTTTCTTTCCCTTGTGGACGATGTGCATAACGGTATTACGCTGTGTACAGGCTCTTTGGGTTGTTCAGGAAAGAACGATGTCGTAAAAATGGCGGCAAAATATGCCGCTATGGGAAGGATACACTTTGTACACATGAGAAATGTGGCGGTATTGGACAACGGCTTTGAGGAAAGGGCGCATCCATCTGCCTGCGGCTCTCTTGATATGTGCGAAATAATGAGAGCGCTTCATGACAATGGCTTTAACGGGTATATTCGTCCCGACCACGGCAGAATGATATGGGGAGAAACGGGTAGGGCAGGCTACGGTCTTTACGATAGAGCCTTGGGCGCAGCCTATCTTAACGGACTGTGGGAGGCTGTTTCCAAAAGCTGACCGACGACCTCCAAATATGCGCAGAGAGAGTAAAAGGGGTGTTGTTGTTTTAAATTTTTGTTTATCTAAATAGAGATTTTTTGTTTTAAAACGACCCTTCCACCGCCTAACGGCGGTCCCCCTCCCCTCCGACGCCCTGACGGGCTAGGGGAGGCTGGGGTATTGACAATGACTTAGTTATTGTTATTTCTAAGTAAATAAGTGACTTTAGAAAGCGTAATCCCGAGCTTCCCCTTCAGAGAAGGGGAAGTGGCAGCCCAACCACTTCGTTGAATTTAAAATACTCTTGCATTGGGCTGCCGATAGGGTCGACTTTACTACAATAAACAAAAATTTATCCATAAATCAAAATTCATAAATCCAACTAAGCTGCCGTATTATGACCTTTTTGCTCAAAAATCGACAGCTTTTAGTTTATATCCAAATGAAAAATATTGCCTTACTTTCAACCAATCTGCCATTTTCAAGTAGAGAGGCTTTTCTACTTTTCACCCGAGGACTTCTTTTGCTATGTCTACGGACTGCTTGGCGTCCTTACTGTAATAATCTGCGCCGATGCTTTTCGCGTAGTCGGGAGTAAGTACAGCTCCCCCTACCATTATCTTACAGTTAAGTCCATTTTCTCTTATCAGCTTTATTGTATTTGCCATAGCGCCCAGCGTCGTTGTCATAAGAGCGCTCAGTCCTACAAGTCGGCAGTCGTTTTCTTTTATTGCCTTTACCACCGTTTCGTAATCCACATCCTTGCCCAAATCTATTACGGTATAGCCGTAGTTTTCCAAAAGGACTTTGACAATATTTTTGCCTATGTCGTGAACGTCGCCTTTGACGGTCGCAATAACGATTTTACCCTTGCTTATGGTATTATCATCGGTGCTTGCTATTTCCTTTTTTATTACTTCAAATGCCTCCTGTGCTACGCCTGCCGAAAGTATAAGCTGAGGAAGAAATATTTTGCCTGTCTCAAATTCGTCTCCTGCCTTATCAAGAGAGGGTATTACAATATGGTTTATTACATCCATAGGCGACATTGTTTCCAGAAGTCTCGAGGTTATGGCTCTTGCTTCACTTTTGAGACCCTTTTCTATGGCATATTCCAAAGTATGCGTGGGGATAGCATCGGAAACGGTATTGGTACTGCTACCACCGTAGATTTCTATAAACTCTGCTGAATCAATATCGTGGTTTGCCAACAGCCGATAGGCTCTTACAGCTCCCGTCATGGCTTCTGTATTGGGATTTATAATGGCAAGGTCAAGACCTTTTGTAAGCGCCATTGTAAGGAAAGTGGAGTTTATAAGAGGTCTGTTGGGCAGACCAAAAGAAATATTGGATACGCCCAGCACTGTATGAAGTCCCAGCTTGTTTTTAACGGTTTCCACCGCCTTAAGGGTTTCAGTTACAGCCGCCTGCTCTGCAGATGCGGTAAGAGTAAGGCAGTCTATATATATATCCCTTTTGGGTATACCAAGTTCAAGAGCTTTTTTCATTATCCTTTCGGCAATCTCAACTCTTTTTTCCGCCCTTGGAGGTATTCCGTCCTTATCGAGAGTAAGACCTATGACAGCAGCGCCGTATTTTTTAACAAGAGGCAGGACTGTATCAAGGCTTTCCTCCTCTCCGTTTACCGAATTAACGATAGGCTTTCCATTATATACCCTTAAGGCGGCTTCAAGCACCTCCGGTATTGTGGAATCTATCTGCAGGGGTACGTCTGCAACGCCCTGTACTGCCTTTATTACGGTGACCATCATTTCTTTTTCGTCTATTTCAGGCAGTCCTACATTTACATCCAGTATTTCAGCGCCGCCTTGTATCTGCTCTGTTGCCTGCCCTAATATATAGTCTATATCCCTGTTTTTAAGGGCTTCCTTAAAACGCTTCTTTCCTGTGGGATTTATTCTTTCGCCTATTATTCTGGGCATATTTATTGTAACGGTATTTACGGGAGAGCATACGGCAGAGGGTATTTCATTTTTGACAGTAACGGCTTTAAGCCCTGTAAGAGCCTTAACGGTTTGTCTTATATATTCGGGATTTGTGCCGCAGCAGCCGCCTACAAATCTTATGCCGAAGCGGTTCATTTTTGCAATATGCTCTGCAAACTCAGTAGGTGAAACATTATATTTGTTGGTTATGGGGTCGGGAAGTCCCGCGTTGGGCTTTATCACCAAGGGCAGCTCTGTCCATTTGCTCATTTCCTCTATTATAGGATAAAGCTCCTTTGGTCCGAGAGAGCAGTTTACACCTATGGCGCTGACGCCAAGACCCTCAAGTGTGATTGCCATTGAAGCAACGGAGCAGCCCGTAAATGTTCTCATATTTTCCTCAAAGGTCATTGTAACTATTATGGGCTTGTCGGAATTTTCTCTTGCCGCCAGTACGCCTGCCTTTACTTCGTATAAATCCGTCATGGTCTCGAAAACTATAATATCGGCGTCGCTGCCTGCCTCTACTATTTCCTTGTAGATTTCATAGGCTTTTTCAAAGCTGAGATTTCCCGTTGGCTCTAAAAGCTGACCAATAGGCCCTATATCAAGAGCGGTAAGGGTATCTGTTCCCTCACAGGCTTTTTTTGCATTTCTGACAGCCGCCTTTACAACATGGGATACGTCATAGCCGCTGCCCTCCAGCTTATAACGGTTAGCGCCAAAGGTATTGGCATATATAATATTGCTGCCTGCGTCTATATAGCTTTTGTGTATGCTTATTATTTTATCAGGCTCTGTTATGCTGAGAAGCTCCGGTATATCTCCCGCTTCAAGTCCCAAAGACTGGAGCATTGTACCCATAGCGCCGTCAAGTATTATATGGTCTTTTTTCAACAATGTATTAATATCCACAGCGGTCACCTCTTTTTCTGTATTGGCATGTCTGCGCCATACTGCATAGCGAACAACCTCTTTTTCCCTTGGGTATATTGTTTTGGGATATGCCTATTATAGCCGTTACGGATTTTCTGGGTATAAGAATATTGCTGTCCGTAACGGTAAGTCCTATAAGCCTTTCGGCGTTTACAGTGCTTATAAGCTGCTTTTGTATGGTTATGGGCAAATCACCGTAGCCGGGGGAAAATCTCCATGTCATATTTTTTATTTCAGCTGCCTTTGCTATTTCCCTTTCAGCCTTATCGCATACCTGCTCTATGGCGGCGCTTGCCATACAGTCCAGTATAAAGGCGGAGGTCATGTCCTGTACCTTATATTTGTTTATGAGCCTGTCAGTATCTGCCGAAAGGGTAGCAGCCATAACAACGGCTGCAGTACAGCCGCTTAAATGTCTTACAATATCGTTGCCCTCCGGCTTTAGCCGACAGTCCTTAAGGTCAACATGAGCCTTATGTATATTTATATCGAATATTCTGTAACAGTATCTGGGCTTAATGGCTGTCAAAAGCTCCTCCTCGCACTTATCCAGAAGCGGCTCGATATTTTTAGTATCTATGCTTTTGTTGCAGCCCATATATCTGAGAGCCTCGGCTCTGTTTATTTTATCTATCGCTATCATATAAAAGCACCTCATCAGTGATTATATCATATTTATCATAATAGGTAAAATAATTTTGTATTTTTTACTGTACTTTTTTAAAAAATTGCTGTATAATGACTATAAATATTCAGAGCGGGAGATAGTATTATGAAGGTCGCTTATTTAGGTCCAAGAGGTACTTTTACAGAAATGGCTGCCAAAATATTGGAAAAGGGCAGCGAAACTATACCGTATCACAGCTTTTCAGAGGCTCTTATGGCAGTAGAAAAGGGCGAGGCAGACGAGGCTGTTGTGCCTTTTGAAAACTCTATTGAGGGCGTTGTAAACGGTACGGCAGACTGCCTTATTTTTGATGTAAATTTGTATATACAGGAGCTTCTTATTCTTCCTATAAGGCAATGTCTTATAGCAAAAGAGGGAACGAAAATGGAGAATATTACACGTATTCTTTCTCACCCTCACGCTATTCCTCAGTGCAGGGAGTTTATAGAGAAATATATGCCCCATGCCGAGCTTGTGACGGAAAGCTCCACAGCGGAGGCTATAAGAAAGGTGTCCGAGGCAGAGTACGGTACTGCAGGCATAGGCGCAGAGTGCGCTGCGGAAATGTACGGACTCAGCGTTCTTGCAGAGGGTATACAGAATACGGACAATAATTTTACTCAGTTTCTCAGAGTTTCAAAGAAAAAAAATCTGGAATATGTAAGAGAAAAGGTAACAATGTGCTTCTCTACAACAGACGAACCCGGAGCTTTATACAAAATACTTGACATATTTTCAATATTCGATATAAATATGTCCAAGATAGCTTCAAGACCTATGAGAAACAAGCCTATGGAATATGTATTCCTTATAGATCTCGATGTCAATAATAATTCAAAGGATATAGAAGACGCCATAAAGCTGATTGAAAGAAAAAGCTCCTTTTGCAAAAATCTTGGCTGCTATGACGTAAGAGATAACAGATTGCAAAAATAATTATATTGTGTTATACTTGAATTTATAAATTTCGGGGAGCGAGAGGGAATTGAATATGAAAGAAAATAATGATTTGATTACAATACCTTTTCCATATATCAATCTGGACTTTGAACTGAATATTGTAGACAGCAACAGCCTGTATAAGTCCTGGGTAAAGGATGAAAAATTTGTGTCCATAAAGGAGCTTATGCCGGAATATAGTGTTGACAGACCACAGCAGAGAGCTCTTATAGGGGATAAATATTATGAGCTGTTTACTACAAAATACAGCAAAGGCTATAGTGTGTTCTTTGTTGAAAACCCGTATATAAACAATGTAGGACAGATAGCCAGCAACATACTTGTAGGCATACTTACTCTCGATAATTATGCGGAGATACAGGAGGATATGGACGAGGTGCGTCTTCCTCACTTTATGGCAATTATAGAGAGGAAAATTAATGACTATTTCAATTACTACGGCGGTCTTTTGCGTAAGTTTGAAAAGGATAAATTCCTTTTTGTGCTGAATAAGGATATGCTTCCCGTTCTTAAGGAAAATAAGTTTTCCGTTTCCGAGCAGATAGGCAAAATAGAAATGGGCAACAAAACTCCAGCTACATTAAGCATAGGTATCGGTATGAACGGCAGAACTGTAAACGAGGACATGGAGTTTGCAAGAGGCGCATTGGACCTTGCGTTGAGCAGAGGCGGAAATCAGATAGTCATAAAAGAGGACGAGGAAAGATATACCTTCCTTGGAGGCGACGGAAATGAGGTCAGCCGCAATTCCAAGGTAAGAGCAAGGGTCAAGGCGTCGGGTCTTGTAGAGCTTATACTTTCTGCATCGGATGTTATCGTAATGGGTCATAAGAATCCCGATTTGGATTCCCTTGGCGCAGCTGCAGGTATATTTGCAATATCAAGATTTTACGACAAGAAATGTCATATAGTGCTCAATAAGGTTACAAGCTCCATAAAGAATCTTTACGACAGGCTTTGTCAGGACGGCAGATATGAGGATGTATTTATAGACGGCGAAACTGCTCAGAGCATACTCAGGAGAAGAACCCTTGTAATTGTTGTAGATACCCACAGGGCAGTGCTTACAGAGTGTCCGGAGCTTATTGAAAGGACAAAGAAGCTGGTATTGTTCGACCACCATAGAAAGTGCGCAGACGCAATAGAAAACTGCGCTCTGACATACCATGAGTCATACGCTTCATCTACCTCTGAAATGGTAACGGAAATGCTTATGTATATTAAGGGCATAAGGCTTACCAGAACGGAAATAGAGGGACTTCTTGCAGGTATTACCGTAGATACAAAGAATTTTGCCTTCAAAACAGGAATAAAGACATTTGAAGCCGCCGCATATCTCAAAAAGAGCGGCGCGGATACCATGTCCGTAAGGCGACTTTTCAAAAACTCCATAGGCGAATATCTTGCCCGTTCGGATACGGTCAGAAGCGCAGAAATAATATACGGCAATATGGCGCTTTCCGTACTTCACAGAGAGGTGGATAATCCCGTGCTGCTTATTGCTCAGACAGCCGACGAGCTTCTCAGCCTGGAGGGTATAGAAGCCAGCTTTGTGCTGTGCGAAAGCGACGGCGTTATAAACATAAGCGCAAGAAGCCTTGGCAAGATAAATGTCCAGAAGCTCATGGAAAAGCTCGGAGGCGGAGGTCACCAGGCGGGAGCGGCGGCGCAGCTTGATAACGTTACAATAGGCGAAGCAATAAACATCTTGAAAGAAACCATAGAAATATATATTGAGGAGAATAATTAAAATGAAGGTTATATTATTGACGGATATAAAAGGCGTAGGAAAAAAAGACCAGACAATAAATGCCAGCGACGGCTATGCCAAGAATTTTCTTATACCAAAGAAATTTGCCGTAGAGGCAACTCCCGCTAATGTAAAAAAGCTGGAGAAGCAAAAGGCAGACGAGGCTGCGCAGGCACAAGCCGAGCTGGAGGCGGCACAGGCTCTTGCAAAGGAGCTTGAAAAAGAGCCTGTTACTATAAGCGTTAAGACCGGAGGAAACGGAAAGCTCTTCGGCGCAGTTACAAATAAGGAAATAAGTCTTGCATTAAAGCAGCAGAGAGATTTGGATATAGACAAAAAGAAAATAATCGCAGAGCCGATTAAGGTACTGGGTGAGGAAGAGGTTTCCGTAAAGCTCCATACAAATGTTACCGCAAAGGTAAAGGTTATAGTATCCGAACGGTAATTTACAGGAGGAGGCAGTATTATGGCTGATAATGTTGAAAATAATTTATATGCAAACAGAATACCTCCTCATGACAACGACGCTGAACAAATGGTACTTGGCTGTATGCTTTATCCCGACGAGGAGGGTGTAAGGATAGCTGCCGAGGAGCTTTACGCAGAGGATTTTTACAGTCCTGCCCACAGGCTCATATTCGAGGCTTGTATAGATTTGTACAACAACAATAAGCCTGTGGATTTTGTCCTTGCAAAGGAAAAAATAGAGTCTATGGGCTATCTGGAGCAGATAGGCGGCATACAGTATCTTGTAGACCTTTCGGGACTTGCGGCAACTACTGCAAAAACAGCCTATTATGTAGATATAGTCAAGAAAAAATCTATTCTGCGCAATCTTGTAAAGGCAGGCAACAGAATATCCGAATCCGGCTATGAGGGCGCAGACGAGCTTGACAATATACTTGCCGACGCCGAAAAGGACATATTCGAGGTTGCTCAGAACAGAAAGACAAACGACTTTACTTCCATAGACAGAGTAATGGCGGAGGTCATAGAAACAATAGATAGGGTATCGCGTTCTCACAGCTCTATAACAGGTGTGCCCACAGGCTTCGACGATTTTGACCGTATAACCGCAGGTCTTCAGAAGTCTGACCTTATAATAGTAGCGGGACGTCCTGCCATGGGAAAGACTACATTTGCTCTTAATATAGCTCAGAACGCAGCTGTAAGGAACAATATTCCCGTTGCAATATTCAGCCTTGAAATGTCAAAGGAGCAGCTTGGCAGCAGAATGCTTTCGGCGCAGGCTCTTGTTGACAGCAGGAACATAAGAGACGGCAGACTTACTATTGAGGAGTTTGACAGCATAGCAATGGCTATGGGCGCTCTTTCTGCCGCGCCTATTTATATATATGACTCTCCGGATCTTAATCCTACCAAGATGAGGGAAAAATGCAGAAGACTTCAGATGGAAAAGGGTCTTGGACTTGTGGTGGTAGACTATATGCAGCTTATGCAGGGTACGGGCAATAAGAACGAATCCGACCAGCAGAGAGTGTCTTACATATCACGTTCTCTCAAGGCTCTTGCAAGAGAGCTGGAGGTACCGGTAATAGCTCTTTCACAGCTGAGCAGAGGCAATGAAAAGAGGGATAACAAAAGACCTGTTATGTCTGATTTGAGAGAATCCGGCGCAATAGAGCAGGATGCGGACTTGATTTGTCTTTTGTTCAGAGAGGAATACTATAAGCCGGACGACCCTGAGCTTAAGAATAAGGCCGAGGTAATTGTGGCTAAGCACAGAAAGGGCGCTACTGGCAAGGTCAATCTTATATTCAGAGGTGAATTCACAAGATTCGACAATGCTTTGCCCGAGGACTATAATATAGAGGGATGATCCGCATGAAAAAAAGACCTGAAAACAGGTCTTTTTATCTAAGTAAATTAAGCCTGAGGAGCACCTACAGGACATGTACCTGCACAAGCACCACAGTCGATGCAAGCGTTCTCATCGATAACGTACTTGCCGTCGCCTTCGGAAATTGCGCCTACAGGACAATCTGCTGCACAAGCGCCACAGCTGATGCAGTCGTCGCTGATCTTATATGCCATAATAAGCACCTCCATATTTTTTTTGTAAGATTATTCTTACTTAATTTCATTGTATACTATTATCAGTATTTTTTCAAGTAAAATTTAAACAATTTTTTAATAAATATTTAAAAGGGAGTTTTTATATGTTAAGTGAAAAAACAGTACGGGATGTACTTACGGCAGCGGTTTCCACAGGAGCAGGATTTGCCGAGCTTTTTGCGGAAAACAACAGCAAAAATAATATAGGAATAACAAACGGCATTGTGGAAAGAGCCAATTCGGGTACGAACAGAGGCTGCGGCATAAGGATAATCAACAAAGAAAGAGTAATATATGTTTACACCAACAATATGACATATAATAACCTTATAAGAATCGCAAGGGAAGGGGCGGCAGCCGTAAAGGGCGATACAAAACACGATATTATAGTATTCAACAGACTTGACAGCGGCAATGCTCATCCCATTATCTCAATGCCCGATACCATTGAAAAGAAAAAAATAATTGACTTTCTTATGCGCGGACACAGCAGAGCCTCTGCTTATGACAGCCTTATAACCCAGACGGGTCTGTCTTATCTTGATTCCGTACAGGATGTGCTTATTGCCAATACAGAGGGGCTGTGGGCAGAGGACAGAAGAGTCAGAACGAGAATTTCAGTTTCTGCCGTAGCATCAAACGAAAGCGAAAAACAGACAGGATATTTCGGACCTGGCGCTTTACAGGGCTTTGAGTTTTGCGAAAATACGGATATAGAGGCTATTGCAGAGGAGGCGTCACGCTGCGCCGTAACTATGCTTAAGGCGGATAACTGCCCAAGCGGAAAAATGCCCGTAGTAATGGACAACGGCTTCGGCGGCGTTATATTCCATGAGGCATGCGGACACGGACTTGAAGCGGCTGCCATAAGCAAAAAGGCAAGCGTATTTACCGATAAGCTGGGAGAAAAAATCGCTTCCGAAAAGGTAACGGCAATAGACGATGGAACTATACCCAATATGTGGGGCAGCATCAATATTGACGACGAGGGTACACCGAGCAGAAAAAATGTGCTTATTGAAAAGGGTATATTAAAGAGCTATATGACAGACCGATATAACGGAGGCATAATAGGTATGGCGCCTACGGGAAATTCCAGAAGAGAAAGCTATAAATTAGTGCCCGTTTCCAGAATGACAAATACCTATATAGCTGCCGGTACGGACAAGAAGGAGGATATTATAGCAAATACGGAATACGGCTTGTATGCTAAATATATGGGCGGAGGCTCGGTCAATCCCGCAAGCGGCGATTTTAATTTTGCCGTAAACGAAGCCTATATAATCAGAAACGGCAAGATATGCGAGCCTGTAAGAGGAGCGACCCTTATAGGCAAGGGCTCTGTGGTTTTAAAGAATATAGATATGGTATCCGATAACGTTGCTCTTGCCGAGGGTATGTGCGGAGCTTCAAGCGGCTCTATACCCGTATGTGTAGGTCAGCCTATGCTGAGAGTACAGAATATAACAGTAGGAGGCAGAGGATAATGGACATAAAGGCTTTAAAGGACAGATTATTTGAAAGGGCAAAAAAAGAGGGCTTTGAAAGCTGTGAAATTTACTATCAGTCAGGCAGCTCCTTTAACGTATGCGTATATAAGGGAAATATCGAGAAGTACCAAAGCAGTGAAAATGGCGGCTTTTGCTTCAGAGGTCTTTACAAGGGCAATATAGGTTATTATTTCAGCGAGGATACGGATATAGATGCAGACAAGGTGGTAAAGAGCGCAAAAGAAAATGCCGAGGCAATAACAATAAAAGACAAGGAATTCATATACGGGGGAGATAAGGAATATCCCCATGTAAATGTCTATAATGCAGCTCTTGAGGATATTACGGCAGAGCGCAAAATACAGACTGCCCTAGATATTGAAAAATATGCCAAGGAATATGATAACAGAATAACTGTCAATAAATCTATGGTTGCAAGCGGCGACAGTTATGTGTATATATGCAATACGGAGGGTCTTGAGGTAAGCGAAAGGACAAATCAGATACTTGCATACGTAGAAGTAATGGCTGAAGATAAGGGAGATACAAAGGAAAAGGGAGAAATATGGCTTGGCAACGATATGAATTGCTTCGAACCCAAAAAGCTGTCCGAAACGGCTTGTAATAAGGCGCTTTCGGCGCTGGGAGCGGAAAGTATAAAGAGCGGCAAAATGAAAACAGTAATAAAAAATGAGACATTTGCCGATATTTTCCAATGCTTTGTAGGTAATTTTTATGCGGAAAATGTGCAGAAGGGTTTTTCTCTTCTTAAAGACAAGCTCGGAACA
This sequence comes from uncultured Clostridia bacterium, assembly GCA_947628755.1. Taxonomy (GTDB): domain Bacteria; phylum Bacillota; class Clostridia; order Lachnospirales; family CAG-274; genus CANPXH01. The sequence goes on from CANRBC010000002.1 coordinate 20,982, forward strand.
GACATAGCTTCGCCTGTTGTATCCGTAAAGGACGACCCTCTTATGGAGGGCGGCTATATGACAACTGCATTTGACAGCGAGGGCGTAGCGTCCTATAAAAAAACTGTAGTGGAAAATGGCGTTTTAAAGACATACCTTTATAATCTTAAATCTGCCAATGTTGACGGCGTAAGGTCAACGGGAAACGGTTTTAAGGGCAGCTTCAGAACGGCTGTGGGAACTGCGCCCACCAATTTTTATATTGAAAAGGGCAGCAAAAGCCTTGATGATGTTATAGAAGCTATTGACTATGGCATATATATAAACGACGTGGCGGGACTTCATTCGGGCACAAACAGTATTTCAGGCGATTTTTCACTGGCTGCCGAGGGTTTTCTTATAGAAAAGGGTAAAATAACAAAACCCGTTGCTCAGATAACGATAGCAGGTAATTTCTATGAGGTACTCAAAAATATAGATACCGTTTGCTCCGACCTTAAATTCAATTCCTCTGCTGTCGGCTCTCCCACCGTTTGCGTAAAAAGCCTGGAGATTTCAGGGAAATAAGGTACGGATATGATTTAACGGGCTTGCCGGGGCGAATTTTTGTTAAGTTTTCACTCAAACAAAAATTTACTCACAAATCAGACAAAGCTGCCGTAATATGACACCTCATAATACGGCAGCTTTGTTTCTTTATAAGCTTCAAAAACAAAAATTCATATTTACGCCTTGTCTAAATCAAAGTCCTCTGTATCGTATTCGACTGAAGGTATAATTTGCATTATACTTTTAAAGGCTCCTTCAGCACCGTCTATATTAAAATTGTCGTACAATTCGCAGTACAATGCAAGGTAATTCTCTGCTTCCTCGTAAGTCAGTTTTTTATTGCTGTACTTTTCCAATACATCCGCTGCTTTCTTCATCATATCGTTGGCGCAGTAGAGTATCTCGATTCTTTTTGCAAAGATAGGTTCTGTCTTTATCTTTGCAAATGCTTCATCTCTTGCTGCGGCGGTTTCATATAAATCCCTTGCATAGTAGAGAGGCGTATTCAGTATATCTTCAATGCTTGTAGCCGAAGATGATATTTTGCATAGATTTTTCTCGTCGGCTTCGCGTAGCTTTTTAATAAGTTCTCCCAGCTTTTCGGCATCCGCATCTTCTAAATTGCCTGTATCAAAGTTTTTGAGATAAAATCCCTCTGCAATGTGAGCATACTGATTCATAGCAGAATCCAGCTGAACAATTACTTTGTTCTGCTTTGTTTCCAGGTCTTCGTACATTTTGGCTGCGCCTTCTTCCGTAACTCCTTCAGAGTCCTCAAGCTCAAGAATTCTTATCTGTTCTTTGTGCAAATCTATAAGCTCAAGTGCCGCGGCTTTAATTTTTGTTTCATACTCATTTTCAGGCAATAAATTGTTTACTATTGACCTATTAAAATCAGAGCTTTCATACATATTTTTGAACAATTCAGCATTATCGCCGTTTTCTTCATCGTATGAAATCATATTTCTGAAAACAGACATTGAAATATCCGATATTGCACCTAAAACTATGTAAATATATTCGTTTGCACGGGCATACTCTGCGGTATCCGTACTTATTTTATTGCCATACTCTGCAGTCTTTGCAGCAGCTTTGTCGTCAGCCTTGATTACGGCGTTATCCGAACTGAGGGTAACGGTTTTGCTGCTGTCATCCCATTCCACAACAAGCCCTGTTGCTTCGCCTATCGCCCTTAAGGGCAGCATCATAGAGCCGTTTATGATTTGTGCGGGAACATCGAGAGTAACGGTGTTGCTTTTGCCGATTATCATTGTGCTGCTGCCTGCGGTAATATCTATTTTTTTATTGTTGTATGAAAGAGAGGCTGTTTTTGTATCTCCGTTCCACTCAACAGTATATCCCAGCTTTTCAAACAGACCTCTTAGGGGTATAAGCGTTCTGCCTTCAACTATAACGGGCGACTGATTGGAAAATTCAATATCCTTTCCGTTAAGTGTTACGGTAATATCCTTTGCATATACATTTGAAATTGTCATAGCCAAAGCCAAAGTGAGCGCTATAATTCTTTTCATAATAAACCTCCTCATTTATATGTCAATATAAAGTATACTACAAAAAGAACATAAAGTCTACATCTCTTTATAAAAAAACGGCATTCCGAAGAATACCGTTGCTAGAATTATGATTATGAAGCCTTTAATTCAAGTCTGAGCCTGTCGGCTATAAGAGCTATGAATTCGCTGTTTGTAGGCTTGCCCTTGTTGTTGGATACGGTATAGCCGAAAAGGGAATCTATGGCGTCTACCTTACCTCTGCTCCATGCTACCTCTATGGCGTGCCTTATAGCTCTTTCAACTCTGCTTGGAGTAGTATTGCATTTTTTGGCAATAGCAGGATACAATTCCTTGGTAATATAGTTGAGTACGTCTATATCGTTTATTGCCATTATAATTGCCTCTCTCATATAGTGATAGCCTCTTATATGAGCAGGTACGCCAACCTCGTGGAGAATATTTGTTACCCTTGTTTCAAGGTCAATATCACTTTGTCTGCGATAACATACTCCTGTGTTAAGCACACCCTTTTTGGTAATAGGCTCTTTAAGCTGCCTTATTCTGGACACAAGAAGCTCCATGTCAAAGGGCTTTGCGATATAGTATTTTGCGCCAAGTGTAAATGCCTTCTGTGTTATCTGCTCTCCCGTAATAGCGGTAAGCATAATGCACATTGTATCCTTGCCCTTGTTTTCCCTGTGGAGCTTTTCAAGAACTCCTATACCGTCCAGTTTAGGCATTATCCCGTCTATAAGGGCAATATCGGGATTTTCCTTTACTATCTTTTCGTATGCTTCTTCCCCGTCGTAGGCAAGAGAGACTATTTCCATATCCTCCTGCTTGCCTATGTAATTGCTAAGGCAATCACAAAAATCCTTGTTATCATCAGCAATTAATACTTTCAGTTTTTCGTTTTTCAAAATAAGTACCTCCAATTAATAAATTTACAAATTTAACAGTTGCCTGATAATTGGTAATATTTACCATATATGGATATTATAGTATATTTATTTTGAAAATGCAAGGGGAAATTATTAATTATTTCTAGGAATTCCAAATTTTGCTAAATTAGAATTGCGGTATTTGTAGTCCTGTGTCACTTCTTTGCCGAACCATGACGGAGGGTCGAATAATATAGCGTCTTTTGTAGATAAAAATTCAACCTCAACATTCATAAAGCCCTCAAGAAAGCCTTGGTATATATCCAGCTCTGCTTTTAAGCTATCACTAAGGGGAATTATATACCGTGTCTTTTCTATGGGATTGCCTTCTGTCTTTTTCCACAGATTTTTAAACTGCTCATCTGTAATTGGCAGCTCGTATTCCAGCTTTTTCATAAGACCGCCGCCCTTTACGGTAAGTATATATTCGTCGTCCCATTGCCTTATTCTTATAGTAGGGTCTGTGGAAATATACGCCTGCTTTATTTTATGGCTCTTGTAATCGGACAGATTTTCAGGCAGCTCGGCTACAAGAAATTTTCTTTCTATTTCATAAATTTCTTTGCTCATTATATCCCTCCCACTTGATTTTATACACTGTAATATGGTATACTTTTTAATAGATAAATGTTGTTTTATATATATTTTAACACATAACGGAGGTTTTGTATATGGTAATCGTATTTTTGGCAAACGGCTGTGAGGAAATAGAGGCGCTGTCTGTAATAGACACGCTGAGAAGAGGAAATGTAGAGGTTAAGGGAGTATCCATATCGGACAGCCTTGTTGTAAAGGGCGCTCACGGCATTGATTTTATGGCGGACTGTCTTTTTCAGGAGGTAAATTTTGACAAGGCGGAAATGGTAGTGCTTCCGGGCGGCCTTGAAGGAAGAAATAATCTTATGGCAGATAAGAATGTAGTTACGGTATGCAAAAAGTTCAACGAGCTGGGCAAATATGTGACCGCTATATGCGCCTCTCCCAGTGTGCTTGGGGAAAACGGCATACTTAAGGGCAGAAAAGCGACCTGTTATCCCGGCTTTGAGGAACAGTGCAGGGGAGCTGAAATACTTGGCGACAGAGTTGTAAAGGACGGCAATATAATAACATCAAAAGGTCCTGGCACGGCTTTTGAATTTGCCGTAGAGCTTCTCAGAGTATTAAAGGGCGACGAAGCTGCCGACAGTGTTGCCAATGGACTTTTGCTCAGCTGATATTTTTAAATATTTTAGGTAAAATATCTTCTGTGATCTCGGTTATACGGAGCTTATCGCAGGCTTTTGTTACCTTGCCTGCGTCTATTGAATATATGTATGCAATATCCTCCGGAGAGTATACGGTGTTTTTTGTATAGCTTAAGGATTTTCTGAATATCCTGCATATATAGCTGCTTCCGTTAAGCATAATAAGAGGAATACAGTCCGAGGAAATATTTTTTATGTTTTTGGCTCTTACTATTTTATTTATTTCCTTACGGGATATATTAAGCAGAGAGCATATTTCATCGGGCGCTATGTCATCCTCGCTTGATTTTATGAGAACATCAAGGGATCTTAGAGCAGGGCGTATTTCGTTGCTGTATGTGTTGTAGAAATTCATTGTATTCACTCCTTATACTGATTATAATTTACCCGAGCGCTAAAATCCAGCTGTAAATATTGGAATTGAGGTGTTGATATGAATGCTTTGCAGAAATATTTTAATTACAGGCAGGCATTAATCGATCAATATATAAAGGGAGATATGACCAAGAGGGAATATCTTAACAGAAACTTTGATGCAGTTCTTTCACTTAATATAGAGCCCTTTAAAAATGTAGATACGGTGGATAAGGGACTTTTCAACTATCAGTATTATAATGCCATGGCAAAGGACGCCCGTATGGAGGCAAACAGATACGGCGCAACAGACAGAGAATACAACAGGCTCTACAACAGTGAAAGCGATTATTATTATCGTATGAAGGACAAGGCGACCATGAGAGTGCTTCAGCTTCTTGAATATCAGAATGTTCGCGCCTATTTTATAAAGGTAAGGAGCAGAGAGCTTAAAAACAAGCTCTTTGAAATAGTCCTTGAGGACAACAATATGATATTGCACTCTACCTCGGAGGTTATACTCAATAAGCTTAGAGATGAAAATTGCTTTTCGGAGGGAGTATGCTCCTCAAGGATAGACAGCTATATTAACCACAGATACTGAAAGGAGCTTTCTTATGATAATAGGCGCTTGTACCGTATATATGTCTGCCGAATGGGTAAATTCTCTTAAGGAAAAGAGAATGGTGGTAAAGAGCATTATAGAAAAGACAAGACATAAGTTCAATGTGGCAATAGCCGAGGTAGACAAGCAGGATGTACACAAATCCATAGTTATAGGCTTTGCCTGTGTCACCAACGAGGTAAGGCACGCCGATGAGATAATAGAAAATGTCCTTAATTATATGGAAAATAATACGGACGCAGTAATAGACAATGTAGAAAGAGAAATTTTTTAAAAAAATACTAGCTTTTTCCAATATCCTATGCTATAATTGTTAGAAGTGCAATCAGATTAAGGAGGATTTTATAATGAGCGCAGTTGAAACAGTAGATAAGAATAAGGTGAAATTTACTTTTTCCGTAGATTCAGAGACTTTTGAAAAGGGTATGGATTATTCTTATAACAAGAACAAGAATTCTATAAATATACAGGGCTTCAGAAAGGGCAAGGCTCCCAGAAAGCTGATAGAGGCTCAGTACGGCAAGGCTGTATTCTATGATGACGCCATTAATTATGTGCTTCCGGAGGCTTACGAAAAGGCAGTTGAGGAAAATAATTTAGAGGTCGTTTCAAGACCGGAAATAGATGTTGTATCACTTGATGAAAACGGCGTTGTATTTTCAGCCGAGGTATTTGTAAAGCCTGAGGTAAAGCTGGGCGACTACAAGGGACTTACCTATGAGAAAAGAGAGGTAAACCCTACAGACGAGGAAATAGACGCCGAGATAAAAAAGGAGCTTGACAAGGCGGCAAGACTTGTTACTGTAACGGACAGACCTATTGAAAACGGCGATATAGCAACAATAGATTTCAAGGGATATATCGACGACGTTGCTTTTGAGGGCGGAGAGGGTCACGACTATGACCTTAACATAGGCTCACATTCATTTATAGACAATTTTGAGGAGCAGCTTATAGGTCATGGCACAGACGAGGACGTTGTTGTAAACGTTACCTTCCCCGAGGACTACGGTCAGAAGGAGCTTGCAGGAAAGCCCGCCAAGTTCGAGGTCAAGATAAAGGCTGTAAAGGTAAGGGAGATTCCCGAATTTACAGATGAATTTGTTCAGGATACTTCCGAGTTTGAAAATATGAAGGATTACAGAAACGATATATGCGGCAAGCTCCTTGCGCAGAATGTGCAGAAGGCTGATACCGCAAAGGAGGAGGAGCTTGTAAACAAGCTCACAGACGCTTCTGAAACAGATATACCGCAGGCTATGATTGATTCCGACGTGGATATGAAGATACAGGACCAGGCATATCAGCTTCAGCAGATGGGCTGGTCTATGGATATGTACCTCCAGCAGATGGGTCAGACACTTGACACACTTAAGGAGGCTTACAAGCCCTTGTCAGAAAAGCAGGTAAAGGCAAGACTTGTGCTTGAGGCAGTTGCCAAGGCAGAAAATCTCACCGTAAGCGACGATGATATAAAGGCAGAGGCAGAAAAGGTAAGCAAGGCTTACGGCGTTGATACGGAGCAGATAATGAAGAGCCCCGATTTTGTAAAGACTGTAAAGGAAGACCTTTTAAGACAGAAAGCTCTTAAGCTCGTTTGTGAAAACGCAAAAGAAGAAAAACCTTCCAAGACGGCGAAAAAGGAAGCTAAGAACGAGGAAAAGAAGGCAAAAAAAGAAGCCAAGGCAAAGGCTAAGGCAGAAAAATAATAATATAAACGAGGGGGTATTTGAATGAGTTTGGTACCTATTGTTGTAGAAAAAACTGCCGCAGGCGAACGCTCTTATGATATATATTCCAGACTTTTACAGGACAGGATTATATTTCTCGGAGAAGAGGTAAACGACGTTACGGCAAGTCTTGTTGTGGCACAGCTGCTTTTTTTGGCAGCAGAGGATCCCGACAAGGATATAAATTTATACATTAACAGTCCCGGCGGCTCTGTGACTGCCGGAATGGCTATTTACGATACTATGCAGTATATTAAGCCCGACGTATCCACAATATGTATAGGTATGGCGGCAAGCATGGGCGCATTTCTCCTTGCAGGCGGCGAAAAGGGCAAGAGGTTTGCTTTGCCAAATTCCGAGATAATGATACATCAGCCCTTGGGCGGCGCAAGAGGACAGGCGTCCGATATAAAGATACACGCCGATTGGATACTTAAGACAAGAGATACTCTTAACAGAATACTTTCCGAAAATACGGGCAAACCATTAGATGTAATACAGGCGGATACGGAAAGAGATAATTTCATGTCTGCCGCCGATGCTAAGGAATACGGCATTATCGATGATATTATCGTAAAGCCACGTTAAAGGAGAGAATTTATGGCATCTAAAGTTGATGATAAGAAAATTAAATGTTCCTTCTGCGGAAAGTCACAGGATATGGTAAGAAGACTCATTGCAGGTCCTCACGCCTATATATGCAGCGAGTGTATAGAGCTGTGTCATGAAATAGTGCAGGAGGAATTTACAGCGGAGCAGGAGGAGTATTTCGACGAGGGAGAGCTTCCCAAGCCTGCCGAGATAAAAGCGGCTCTTGACGAATATGTTATAGGTCAGGATGAGGCTAAGAAATCCCTTTCCGTTGCCGTTTACAATCATTACAAAAGAATAGCGGCAAATGAAGAAAAGGGCGATGTGGAGCTTCAAAAAAGCAATATTCTTATGATAGGTCCTACGGGCGTAGGCAAGACATATCTTGCTCAGACTCTTGCAAAGCTGATTAACGTACCCTTTGCAATAGCCGACGCCACAAGCCTTACCGAAGCAGGCTATGTAGGCGAGGATGTTGAAAATATTCTGCTCAAGATAATACAGGCAGCCGATTTTGATATTGAAAAGGCTGAAAGAGGTATCATATATATCGATGAAATCGATAAGATTTCAAGAAAATCAGATAACCCCTCTATTACAAGAGATGTAAGCGGCGAGGGAGTACAGCAGGCTCTTCTTAAGATATTGGAGGGTACTGTTGCAAATGTTCCGCCACAGGGCGGCAGAAAGCATCCCCATCAGGACTTTATACAGATAGACACTACAAATATACTGTTTATACTGGGCGGCGCTTTTGCAGGACTTGATAAGATAATAGAGAAAAGACTTACAAACAAGGTAATAGGCTTCGGCGCTGATGTCAGAAGCAAGAAGGACAGTCACAGCAGCGAGATACTTAAAAACGTGACTCCCCAGGATCTTGTTAAGTACGGACTTATACCGGAGCTTATAGGACGTATGCCTATTGTAGCTACTCTTGAAAGTCTTGACGAGGATACGCTTATAAGGATATTGACAGAACCTAAGAATGCCCTTATAAAGCAGTATAAGTATATACTTGAGCTTGACGGCGTTACGCTGGAATTCGAGAATGACGCCCTTAAGGCAATCGCTCACAAGGCTGTGGAGCAGGAAACAGGCGCAAGAGGTCTGAGAGCCATTATCGAGGAGTTTATGAGAGATGTTATGTACAACATACCCTCAGATCCCACTATTGAAAAATGTATTATTACAGAGGATACCGTTAAGAACGGCATGCCTCCTCAGGTCGTTATAAATAAAGAAAAACAAACCTCTGTCAGAAAGAGGAAAACGCCTGCCGACAAAAAGGCTAATGTAGGCTGAGTATAAAGGGCTATAAGTGAAAATCTTGTAGCTCTTTTGCTGTTTAATAAAATATGCAGTTGACAAAAACGCTGTATATGATATAATTGTAATAATTTATCACTTTAGTACGATAAAGTGACATATATCATAGAAAGGAAAGCGGAATTATTCCGTGAGTTGACTATGCTTATCACTAAATTACATACGCCGGAGGGAGTTAAGGACTATCTTCCCGAGGAGTGCGCATTAAAATCCGAAATTGAAAAAAATGTATCAAGGGTATTTGAGAGCTTTGGTTACAGACGCATCACAAGCCCAACATTTGAATATAATGATGTATTTGCCAATATGGGCGGAGTTAAGGACAGGAGAACATATAAATTTCTGGACAGAGACGGTTCGCTTCTCGTTCTTCGTCCCGATATGACTCCCGCAATAGCAAGGATAGCCGCTACCGCTTACAGCGAAAAGGATATTCCTCTGCGTTTTTCATATATTGAGAATATGTTTCGCTCAAATGAAAATTATCAGGGCAAGCTGAGAGAATTTACTCAGGCGGGAATAGAGCTTATAGGCGTTAATTCCATAGACGCAGACGCAGAAGTCCTTGCGGTCGCCATAGATTCGCTTTTATCCGCAGGAGTAGAGGATTTCAAAATAGATTTGGGTCATGCGCAATTTTTAAGCAGTATAATTGAAGATGCCGATACCGACGAAAAAACAAAGGTATTGGTTCAGCAGAATATTATAAACAAAAATTATGCCGCAGTAAATGAGCTTGCTGAAAAAATCGAAAATGAAAATATAAGATATATACTTCGGGAGCTTCCTTTCCTTATAGGCGGTTCTTCTGTTATAGAAAGGGTAAGGGGCAGAGTAAAAGACGGCGCTGCCGCTTATGCTCTTGACTATCTTAGCAGACTTTACGGCATTATGAAGGGAATAGGCTTAAGCCGATATATTTCATTTGATTTGGGAGTTATAGGCTCTATGGATTATTACACGGGAATTATATTCAGAGGCTACGCCAAAGGCACAGGCTCCTCCATACTTGACGGCGGACGCTATGACAATATGGTTGTTAAATTCGGCGCAGATATGCCTGCCGTAGGCTTTTCAATAAAGATAAACGATATAATGCACACAAGGATATACAGCGCAAATCAAATTGAGCATATTCTTGTTGTATATTCCGAGGACAGCAGAACAGCCGCTTTTAAATTAGCCGAAAAGCTGAGAGCCGAGGGAAGTATTGCCGAATTGTGTATTAACGGCGGAGATACCTCCGACGCAAAGGCAAAGGGTATAAACAAAATAATATATGTGGACGCCACGGGTATAAGGGAGGCAGAATAATGGAGTATTTGACTTTTGCTCTTGCAAAGGGCAGACTGGCAGACAAAACTATGGAGCTTCTCGAAAAAATAGGCATTACCTGTGACGAGATGAAAGAAAACTCCAGAAAACTCATATTTACAAATGAAAAATTAAAGCTGAGATTCTTTCTGGCAAAGGCGTCCGATGTTCCCACCTATGTGGAAAGCGGCTCTGCGGATATAGGCATAGTAGGCAAGGATACTCTCCTTGAAGAAGGGAGAAATCTCTATGAGGTAATGGACCTTAAAATGGGCAAATGCCGCTTTGCAGTAGCAGGCTACAGAGAAACAATGGATAAGCTGAATAATTCCCTTGACCTCAGAGTTGCTACAAAGTATCCCAATGTAGCCAAGGAATATTTCTATCAGAAAAAGCATCAGACCATAGAAATAATAAAGCTCCACGGAAGTGTTGAGCTTGCGCCCATAGTTGGGCTAAGCGACGTAATAGTGGATATAGTAGAAACAGGCTCTACGCTAAAGGCAAACGGTCTTGAGGTGCTGGCGGATATATGTCCGGTCTCCGCAAGAGTTGTTGTAAACAGAGTAAGCATGAAGCTGGAGCATGAAAGAATAGCCGAAATAATGTACGGCTTAAGAAAAATGGCAGGTGAAAATAATTGATTAAAATAATAAGATATAATGATGAGGAGGGCAGAAGACTTACGGAAGGTCTTTTGTCACGTTCTCAGCTTGAGCATGGCAATGTGCAGCAGACAGTAAACGGCATACTTGCCGATATAAAGGAAAAGGGCGATAAGGCTCTGTTTGATTATACAAAGAAATTTGATAGGTACGACGTCAATAAGGACAATATACTTGTGACACAGGACGAGATAGACGAGGCTTATTCACAGGTAGACCAGGAGCTTATAAGGGTAATAAAAAGAGCTGCCAACAGGATAAGAGCCTTTCACGAAAAGCAGAAAACAAACAGCTGGCTTGAACCCAGTAAAAACGGCGAAATGCTCGGTCAGCTCATAAGACCTCTTGAAAAGGTGGGCGTATATGTTCCGGGCGGCAAGGCTGCCTATCCCTCAAGCGTGCTTATGAATATAATACCCGCCAAGGTAGCGGGAGTCGACGAGATAGTTATGACTACTCCCCCCTCTCCGGAGGGAAAAGTGTATCCTACGACTGTTGTTGCTGCGCATATTGCAGGTGTGGACAGGATATACAAGGCAGGCGGCGCTCAGGCAATAGGCGCTCTTGCCTTCGGTACTGCGAGCATACCCAAGGTAGACAAAATAGTAGGTCCGGGCAATATATTTGTTGCTCTTGCAAAGAGAAGCGTATACGGCTATGTAAATATAGATTCCGTTGCAGGTCCAAGTGAAATACTTATACTTGCAGACGACAGCGCCAATCCTGTGTATGTGGCGGCGGATCTCCTTTCTCAGGCTGAACATGACGAGCTTGCCTCCGCCGTACTTATTACGGATTCATACCAGCTTGCGCAAAATGTAAAGACTGAGGTGGAGAAGCAGACTGCGGTACTTGAAAGAAGAGAAATTATAGAGAAATCTCTTGATAACTATGGCGCAATAATAGTTGTGGACAGCTTTGACGAGGCTTGCGAGCTTTCAAACAGAATTGCTCCGGAGCATATAGAGCTTTCCACAAGAGAGCCCTTTGCTCTTTTGCCCAAGATAAAAAATGCTGGCGCAATATTTTTGGGACACTATACTCCCGAACCCTTGGGCGACTATATGGCAGGACCGAATCATGTTCTGCCAACAGGCGGTACGGCAAGATTTTTCTCACCTCTTTCAATAGACGATTATATAAAGAAATCAAGTATATTATACTTTGACAGAGCAGCTCTGGAGGAGCTGGGAGAGGACGTTATTAAATTTGCTGAGGCAGAGGGACTTACTGCTCACGCAAATTCGGTTAAGGTAAGATTATAGGGACAAGGAGGGAATACGGTGAACAGAATAGCAAGCATAAAGAGAAATACCTATGAAACAAGAATAAAAATGAGTCTTGACATTGACGGCAGCGGCGTAAACGACATTAATACAGGCGTTGGCTTTTTTGACCACATGCTTACTCATATTTCAAAGCACGGCTTTTTAGACCTTAACGTAGACTGCGAGGGCGATTTGGACGTAGACTGTCATCACACCGTAGAGGATGTAGGCATAGTTCTCGGCAAGTGTTTTGAAGAAGCTCTCGGAGACAAAGAGGGTATAAAGAGATACGGCTACGCTATAGTTCCCATGGACGAGGCGCTTGTACTCTGTGCGCTGGATTTCTCAGGCCGTTCATATCTCAGCTTTGACGGGAAATTTACTGCACCAAGCATAGGCCTTTTTGACCTTGAAATGGTAGAGGAATTTTTCAGAGCCGTTGCGGATAACTGCGGTATGACATTACATATCAAGGTGCTTGACGGTAAAAACAATCACCATATTGCAGAGGCTATATTTAAGGCATTCGGCAAGGCAGTTGATATGGCTGTGACCATAGACGACAGAATTGACGGCGTATTATCTACTAAAGGAATGTTGGAATAATGATTGCAATTATAGATTACGGAATGGGCAATCTGAGAAGCGTTCAGAAGGCTCTTGAATTTGTTGGAGAAACTGCGGTCATCACCGATGACGCAGATTTTATGAAAAAGGCAGATAAGCTGGTGCTTCCGGGAGTGGGAGCCTTTGGCGATGCAATAAACACAATAAGAGAAAAGGGTATCGACAAAATCATATATGAGGGTGTAAAAGCGGATAAGCCTTTTCTGGGTATATGTCTTGGAATGCAGCTTATATTTGATAAAAGCTATGAATACGGCGAATTCAATGGACTGGGACTTATACCGGGCGAAATAAAGCTCCTTCCCGACAGCGTAAAAAGACCCCATATAGGCTGGAATGATTTAAACATTAAAATGCGCTCGCCGCTTTTTGAAAATACGGGAGAAAATCCCTATGTATACTTTGTACATTCCTATTATCTTGAGACAGATGCTCCCGTAGTGTCTGCCACTACGAACTATGGCGGAGAAATACAGATTGCAGTACAGAAGGACAATATATTTGCCCTACAATTTCATCCCGAAAAAAGCGGAGATGTGGGACTTGAGATATTAAAAAATTTCGGAGGTTTATGATATGCTTATATATCCTGCAATAGATATAATAGACGGCAAGGCGGTAAGACTTTCACAGGGAAAATTTGACGACGTAACAATATATAACGACACTCCCTCGGATGCTGCGTCCGACTGGGTAAGGGCAGGAGCAGACCGCATACATATAGTCGACCTTGACGGCGCTCGCTATGGAAATAGCTTTATAACGGATATAATAAAGGATATAAAGAATAAATATAATGTATATATACAGACAGGCGGAGGCGTAAGAAGTCTTAGAGATATTGAAGACAGAATAAACGCAGGCGCTTCAAGAGTGATAATAGGCACAGCTGCCGTTAAAAATCCGGAGCTTGTAAGAGAGGCAGTTAAGCTGTACGGCGATAAAATAGCCGTAGGCATAGACGCCAAAAACGGTATGGTCGCCATATCCGGCTGGGAGGAAATAAGCAGCGTAAAGGCTGTCGATTTATGCCATGAAATGAAAAAATACGGTGTAAACACCGTAATTTATACTGATATTTCAAAGGACGGTATGATGAGCGGACCAAATATTCATGCCACTAAGGAGCTTATAGACAAAACGGGCATGAATATTATTGCGTCGGGAGGCGTATCTCACATGAGGGATATTGAAAACGTTATGAATATAAACGCAGCAGGCGTTATAATAGGCAAGGCTCTTTATAACGGCGCTCTCGATTTAAAGGAAGTAATTGAAAAATTCGGCTGAACGGAGAATTTCGATGAATAAAAAGGATTTAAAATACACGATTCTTAAATATATTTATTCATATTTTTTTATAACGATAGGCGCAGCAATAGCCGCCTTTGCCATTGAGGAATTCCTTATTGCAAAGCAGATACTTGACGGCGGCATAGTTGGTATATCCATTATACTCAATCATCTGTTCCATATAAGACTAAGTATTTTTATTGTGATACTTAACATACCCTTTCTTATAATGGGACTTAAAATGATGGGCAAGACATTTGCCTTTAAGGCAACATACGCCATGCTTGCATTTTCGGCATTTCTTGTTGTGTTTGAGGAAATGCAGGAGGTTACGGACGACCCGCTGCTGGCTACGGTATACGGCGGTGTGTTTTTAGGACTTGGAGTAGGTATTGTTATGCGTTCCGGCGGCTGTGTGGACGGTATAGATACGGTTTCTCTGCTGCTCAGCAAGAAGACACAGTTTTCAACGGGACAGATAATACTTTTTTTCAATCTTATAATATATTCCTGCGCAGGCTTCATATTTGGTCCGGACAGGGCGCTGTACAGCCTGCTTGCGTATTTTATTACATCAAAGGTAATAGATATAGTGGAAACAGGACTTGACCAGGGTAAGGCGGTCATGATAATTACGGAAAACGGCGAAAGAATAGCCGATACCATATACAGACACTTAGGCAGAACGGTTACTCTCTTACAGGGCGAGGGACTGATAAGCGGCAAAAAAATTGTGCTTTACTGCGTAGTTACCCGTATTGAGCTAAGCGAGCTGAAAAGAATAGTAAAGGACGACGACGGCTCAGCTTTTATGACCGTTTCGGATGTTTCAGAAATTGTTGGCAAGCACATAAAGAAAAAGAAGGAATAGGTGAAGGTCTATGCACACTAAGAGAATAATACCCTGTCTTGACGTAAATAACGGCAGAGTTGTAAAGGGCGTTAATTTTGTTAATCTGAGAGATGCGGGAGACCCTGTTGAGATAGCCTCTATGTATAACAAATCTCTTGCTGACGAAATCGTTTTTCTGGATATAACCGCCTCCTCGGATAAAAGAAATATAATGCTAGACGTTGTTGCAAGAACTGCCGAGCAGGTGTTTATACCCCTTACGGTAGGCGGCGGCATAAGAAGCGTTGAGGACTTCAGGGCAATATTAAGCGCAGGCGCAGACAAGATAGCCGTAAACTCCGCTGCCATAAAAAGACCTGAGCTTATAAATGAGGCTGCCGAAAGATTCGGCGCTCAGTGCGTGGTAGTTGCCATAGACGCCAAGAGAAGAGATAACACAGGCTATGACGTATATTTAAACGGTGGACGTGTAAACACGGGAAAGGACGCTTTGGAATGGGCTGTCGAGGCAGAAAGACGTGGCGCGGGAGAAATACTTCTTACAAGTATGGACTGCGACGGCACAAAGGCAGGCTATGACATTGAGCTTACAAGAGCCGTAAGCGACGCTGTTTCAATACCCGTTATTGCGTCGGGAGGAGCAGGCACTATGGAGCATTTTGCCGAGGCTCTTACAAAAGGCGGCGCAGAGGCGGCGTTGGCGGCAAGTCTATTTCATTACAGAGAAATGGAAATAACAGACCTTAAGAAATATCTTGCAAAGCAGAATATTCCCGTAAGGCTTAAATAGGAGAAAGCTATGGATATAAAGTTTAACAGCGACGGTCTTGTGCCGTGTATAGCTCAGGATTATAAAACAAAGGAAGTGCTTATGCTTGCCTATATGAACCAAGAGGCGTTTGACCTTACGGTAAAGACAGGACTTGGCACATATTACAGCCGTTCGCGTCAATGCCTTTGGGTAAAGGGCGAAACAAGCGGACATTATCAGCACGTTAAGGAAATACGCTATGACTGTGACTGCGATACCATACTTTTGCTTATAGAGCAGGAGGGCGCAGCCTGTCATACGGGAAACCGTTCCTGCTTCTACAGAAAGCTGGAGGAATTCAAAGGAGAATAATTTATGGCAAATTTAGGCGATATGCTTACAGAGGAATACAATATAATAAAGGGCAGAAAGGAAGAACCTCGCGAGGGCTCATATACCTGCTATCTTTTCAAAAAGGGTATAGATAAAATACTCAAGAAAATAGGCGAGGAGGCTACCGAAACCATTATAGCTGCCAAAAACAGCGAAAAAAGTGAAATAACAGGCGAGATATGCGATTTGCTTTTCCACACGGAAGTGATGATGGTAGAAAAGGGAATAACATG
This sequence comes from uncultured Clostridia bacterium, assembly GCA_947628755.1. Lineage (GTDB taxonomy): Bacteria > Bacillota > Clostridia > Lachnospirales > CAG-274 > CANPXH01. The sequence continues at coordinate 37,235 of CANRBC010000002.1, forward strand.
GGAGGACATAGCCTGCGAGCTGGCGGAACGCCGCGCAAAGGAAAATATGAATGTTGAAAAGGAAGCCAAGAGAAAGGCTGAAAACAGAACAGATGAAACAAATATAAATTAAGCGATGCTTGTGTGAAATATTTGCGGGGAGTGCTTAGGACTCCCCTTTTTCTTTTTGCTCTCTTGTTCTTTTGGTAATAATGCCGCCTATTTTTCCGCTTTCTTTGGAGGTAAGGGATTTCCAGCCGAATTTTTTTACCTTATCCAGCAATCCAAGCTCCTCTGCAATTTCGTATTTAAGCCTGTCAAGCTCGTTTTTATTCATAATATCACCTCTGTAATTATTGTGCTGAATAAGCTCGGTTTTATTCAATAAGTCTTGACAAATTTTTATAATATTGTTATATTATATATAGGTTCTGTACGACTGACGGATAAGTGGATGACCACAGGGGAGTACAGATATGCAGTGTAGCCGACCGTCTGGGCATAGAGCTTAGATTGGTACGGCTTTTTTTATTCTACAGGAGGTTAATTATGAGAGCATTGATAAGCGTATCGGACAAAACAGGAATAGTGGATTTTGCAAAGCAGCTTAACGAGCTGGGTATTGAGATAGTATCCACAGGGGGCACATACAATGTGCTTAAAGAGGCGGGACTGCCGGTAATAGGCATTTCTGAGGTAACAGGCTTTCCCGAATGTCTTGACGGTAGAGTAAAGACTCTTCACCCCAATATTCATGCGGGACTTCTTGCTATGAGAAGCAATCCCGAGCATATAAGACAGGTAAAGGAATTGAATGTAGAGCTTATAGACATGGTAGTTGTAAATCTCTACCCATTCAAGCAGACTATAATGAAGCCCGACGTTACACTTGCCGACGCCATTGAAAATATAGACATAGGCGGACCTACTATGCTGAGAGCCGCCGCTAAGAATTATCAGGATGTTTCTGTAATTATAGACCCGTCCGACTATGATAAGGTTATTTCAGAAATAAAATCCGACGGTCGCGTTTCCGTAAAAACCAATTTCTACCTTGCGGCAAAGGTATTTAATCACACGGCATACTATGATTCCATGATAGCAAACTACTTAAAGGATAAAGCGGGGCTTCCCAAGTATCCCGATACTCTCTCAATGACCTTTGAAAAGGTGCAGGATATGAGATATGGCGAAAATCCTCACCAGGCGGCAGCCTTCTATAAGGAGGTAGGCGCAAATACAGGTATGCTTACGGGCATAGAGCAGCTTCACGGCAAGGAGCTTTCATTCAACAACATAAACGATACACACGGAGCTTTAGAGCTTTTAAAGGAATATGACGAGCCGACGGTAGTTGCCTGCAAGCACTCCAATCCCTGCGGAGTTGCCAGCGGCAAGAACATATATGAAGCCTATACAAAGGCATACAATACAGACCCTGTTTCCATATTCGGCGGCATAGTTTGCGCCAACAGAAAAATAGATAAGGCGACTGCAGAGGAAATTTCCAAAATTTTCCTTGAAATAGTGCTTGCGCCGGACTTTGACGAGGACGCTCTTGAAGTGCTTACAAGAAAGAAGAACATAAGACTTCTTAAACTTGAAGGCATTGAAAACAAGCAGCCCGAAACGGCATTTGACGTAAAGAAGGTAAGCGGCGGCATACTTGTGCAGGATATAGACAACAAGCTCCTTGACGGAGAGCTGCAGGTGGTTACTGACAGAGCGCCCACAGACAAGGAAATGGAGGATCTTCTCTTTACATGGAAGATAGTTAAATACACCAAGTCAAATGGTATAGCTATCGGCAAGGACAAGCAGTCCGTAGGTATAGGACCGGGACAGGTAAACAGAATATGGGCTACGGAGCAGGCCATAGACCACGGCACAAAGCAGCTTGGCGCTGATGTTGTAAAGGGCGCTGTGCTTGCAAGCGACGCCTTCTTCCCCTTTGACGACTGTGTTGAAGCTGCGGCAAAGGCAGGCATTACAGCTATAATTCAGCCGGGCGGTTCAGTAAGAGATCAGGACAGCATTGACGCCTGCAACAAGCATGGTATAGCTATGGTATTTACGGGTATGCGTCATTTCAGACATTGATTATACAAAACTTTACACTAAGGGACATCTTCAGAGGGTGTCCCTTATTCGCGGTTTTATGTCTTAATTCCAACATTTATGTGACATTTTCATTACGTTTTTGCTTTTCGGTAGCAAATTCATGCTAAATATTATATAATTAATTGAGTAATATCGTTAATAAAGCAAAGGCGGGTGATGGCATGAAAAAGATATTTACGGTGCTTTCGTTATTCCTGGCTGTTTTTGCCGTGAGTACAGCTGTGTATGGCAGCGAAACGGATGTGCGCATAGGTCTTGAAAGAAATTTTAAAAATGTTTCTCAGATAACGGTAAACGACAGCGCAATAAGAGTGGGAATAGGCGACAGAAATAAATACAGAGCAAATATCGGAGTATATGTTATAAAACCCGTGGGAAACACATATTATGATACAGGGGAATATAAGACCACGTTTGAACAGGCAGAAGCTCTTTTATCAAAGTATACGGGAACAAGCTGTATACCTGCCCTTACGGAAAGCGGCTGGACAGTATATGTAAGAGCAGACAGCGCAAAGCTGGACAAGCCTGTTGTAAAGACAGGCGTAAATTGCGTAGGCTTTGCAGTAGACGGAAGATACAGATTTATAGTAAACGGCTCTGAGCCATGCAGGATAATGGCAGAGGATGGTATTGTGAATATGGGCAGCAGCCTTTACAGAGGCGATATAGAGTTTTACAGACAGGGTAGCGTTATGACTGCCGTAAATGTTCTGCCAGTAGACAGTTATCTTTATGGCGTGGTTACGTCTGAAATGCCGTCGTCATGGAGCCTGGAGGCGCTTAAGGCTCAGGCAGTTGCCGCCAGGACTTATGCTGAAAAGAACAGAGGACGTCATGGGGAATACAACCTTTGCGACACGGTTCACTGTCAGGCGTATTACGGCGTTCAGAATGAAAGCGAAAGCGGCATAAGGGCAGTAAACGAAACCTCCGGCAAGGAAATATACTATAACGATGAGCTTACAGATGCAGTATATTTTTCAAGCGACGGCGGAGCGACATTTAACAGCGAGGAGGTATGGAGCTCCTCAACCCCTTATCTTAAGGCTGTTAAGGATACTCACGAAAAGGAATACAGAGAGTGGACAAGGACATTTACATATTCTGAGCTTACAAATATATGCGCCGCTAACGGCTACGGCATAGGAAATGTTGTTTCTGTAAGCGCAGACTACACCGACGAGGGTCTTGTTTCAAGCCTTACGTTCAAGGGCTCAAAGGGTAATAAGACCATATACAAGGATGAAATTCGCTCTGCCTTTCATTCTTCGGGAGAGGGCAATTTGCTTTCCCGTAATTTCAGAATAATAGGCGGCGCTCATACCGAGGGGGACAAGGTGTATGTAATAGGCGGTGACGGTCAGAATACCAAGGATTATACGGGCATATCCGCCACAAACGGAGAAGGTAAGCAGGGGAAAATAGGAAATAAGTTTGTTATAATGAACGATACGGATTCCGAGACCATTGTTGCTTCTGTTACTACAATAGGCACTCCCGGTACTATCACATTTGAGGGCAAGGGCTATGGTCATGGCGTAGGCATGAGCCAGTACGGCGCCAAGGCTATGGCGGAGGAAGGCTATAATTACGAGGATATTCTTAAATATTATTATAAGGATGTTGAGATAAAATAGCGAGGTCGTTATGTTAAAAAGTGATTTTTATTTTGAACTTCCCGAAGGACTTATAGCGCAGACGCCTTTAAAGGACAGAGCGTCATCAAGACTTATGGTACTTGATAAAAAAACGGGAAAGACAGAACATAAAATTTTCAGAGATATAGTCGATATGCTTGATAAGGGAGATTGCCTTGTGCTTAACGAAACAAAGGTACTTCCTGCAAGGCTTATAGGCGCAAGAAAGGATACGGGAACGAGAGTAGAGGTGCTTTTGCTAAAGCGTCGGGAAAACGATACCTGGGAAACTCTTGTGTATCCCGGTAAAAAGGCAAGAATAGGACACACCATAGTATTCGGCGACGGATTACTGGAGTGTACGGTAACGGATATTGCAGAAGAGGGCAACAGAATAGTAAAATTCAGTTACGAGGGTATATTTGAGGAGATACTTGACAGACTGGGAGAAATGCCTCTTCCGCCTTATATAAAGGAGAAGCTGGAGGATAAGAATAGGTATCAGACGGTATATGCCAAAAATGAAGGTTCTGCAGCCGCTCCCACGGCAGGACTTCATTTTACGCCGGAGCTTTTGCAAAGAATAAATGATAAGGGCGTAAATATTGCAAGGCTTACCCTTCATGTAGGTCTTGGCACATTCAGACCCGTAAAGGCAGATAATATACTCGACCACAAGATGCATTCCGAATTCTATATGATAGATGAGCAAAATGCTGAGATTATAAACAATACCAGAAAAAACGGCGGCAAAATCATAGCCGTTGGCACTACAAGTACAAGAACTCTAGAATCTGCAGCCGATGAAAAGGGCTTTGTGAAAGCCTGCAGCGGCTGGACAGATATATTTATATATCCCGGCTATAAATTCAAGGCCGTAGACAGGCTTATCACTAATTTTCATCTGCCGGAATCAACTCTTATTATGCTTGTAAGCGCCTTGGCAGGACGTGAAAATGTACTTAACGCCTATAAAGAGGCAGTCGAGAAGGAATACAGATTTTTCAGCTTTGGAGATGCAATGTTTATTGTGTAGACAGAGGTGTTTTTAATGGATTTATTTGAATATCAGAGTGAACAAAGACTTAAAAAGGAAAGTCCCCTTGCGGCAAGGCTAAGACCCTCAACTCTTGAGGAATTTGTGGGACAGGAGCATATCGTAGGCAAGAATACGCTGCTTTACAGAGCTATAAAGGCGGACAAGGTATCCTCCATAATACTTTACGGTCCTCCGGGCACAGGCAAGACAACTCTTGCAAAGGTCATAGCCAACACTACTAAAAGTGAGTTTTTGCAGATAAATGCTACCACCTCCGGCAAAAAGGAAATAACCGATACCGTTGACAGGGCAAAGTTTACTCTGGGAAACAGCGGCAGAAGAACTATACTTTTCATAGATGAGATACACCGATTCAATAAAACTCAGCAGGACACATTGCTGCCCTATGTTGAGGACGGCACTGTTATACTTATAGGCGCTACCACGGAAAACCCGTATTTTGAGGTAAATAAGGCTCTTGTTTCAAGAAGCATAGTATTTCAGTTAAAGCCTCTTACCATAGACAATATAAAGACTATTATTACGAGGGCGCTTACCGACAGGGAAAAGGGTATGGGCAGCTTTAATGCGTACATTGATGACGACGCTCTGGAATTTATGGCAAATACATCAAACGGTGATGCCAGAATAGCGCTCAACGCCATAGAGCTTGCCGTTCTCACTACTGAAAGAGAAAAAGACGGCAGAGTACATATAGATATTAATACAGCGGAGCAGTGTATACAGAAAAGGGCTTTGAATTACGACAAAGACGGAGATAATCACTACGACACTATATCTGCATTTATAAAGAGCATGAGGGGTTCTGACCCCGATGCGGCAGTATACTACCTTGCCAAAATGATATATGCAGGGGAAGACCCTAAGTTTATAGCAAGGCGTATAGTAATATGCGCGTCGGAGGACGTGGGAAACGCCAATCCCATGGCGCTTGTTGTGGCAAATGCCGCAGCTCAGGCTGTGGAGTATCTGGGACTTCCCGAATGCAGGATAAATCTTGCTCAGGCAGCAGCGTATGTAGCCTGCTCGCCTAAGAGCAATTCCGCTGTAATGGCTATTGATAACGCCATGGAGGATGTCAGAAGCATAAAGGTTTCCGGCGTACCGAATCATCTGAGAGACAGCCACTATCCGGGAGCGGCTAAAATGGGACATGGTATAGGATATAAGTATGCTCATGATTTCCCTAATCACTATGTAGAGCAGCAGTATCTTCCCGACGAGCTTGTGGGGAGGGTATATTATGAGCTTTCGGACAACGGCGAAGAGGCAGAGCTTAAAAAATGGTTAAAATATATCAAGGAGAGATAAATATGTTTAAAAGGAGTTTTTTAACTGTCATTCTCTCTGTCATATTGTTTTTTCAGGTAATAAATATAAATACTGTTGAAACGCCGGCAGAGGAAAGACTTAAGGGAGTATGGGTATCCACCGTAGGCAATCTGGACTATCCGTCTACAAAGACAACGGATGCCGCCACTCTTAAAAGAGAAGCCGATACTATAATAGAAAAATGCTCGGAAATGGGAATTACGGACATTTTCTTTCAGGTAAGACCCACGGCAGACGCCTTATATAAATCGGATATTTTCCCGTGGAGTCAATATCTTACAGGCTCTCAGGGCACAGCGCCGTCAGACGGCTTTGACCCTCTTGAATACTGGATAAACGAATGTCACAGCAAGGGAATGAAGCTCCATGCGTGGATAAATCCATACAGGATAACGAATCAGCCGGAAATAAACAGTCTGGATATGCTTGCCGTAAGCTCTCCCGCAAGGCAAAATCCTCAATGGGTGGTAAGGTTTGAGGGAAAAATGTACTTTGACCCTGCTATTCCCGAGGTAAGACAGCTTGTTACAGACGGAGTTATGGAAATAATAAATAATTATAATGTAGACGGTATACATTTTGACGATTATTTCTATCCCGGACAAAACTTTAATGACGACGATTCCTACGCCAAATACGGCGGAGGAGCTGACAGAGCCCAGTGGAGAAGAGAAAATGTAAATACATTGATAAAGAGCTTAAGCGAAAAAATAAAGGAGCGTAACTCAAATATCCAGTTTGGTATAAGTCCCTCCGGCGTATGGGCAAACAAAAAAAATAATGAGCTTGGCAGCAATACAAACGGCTCGGAGTCCTATTACAAGCTCTATGCCGATACGAGAAAATGGGCGCTTGAGGGTTGGATAGATTACATAGCTCCTCAGATTTACTGGGAGATAGGACACAGTACCGCTGATTATGAAACCATTGCAAGATGGTGGGCGGATACTCTTAAAGATTCAAGATGCCGACTTTACATAGGTCTTGCAGACTATAAGTGCGACGGAGCAGGCTCGTCAAGTCCATGGTATAACGGCAATGCCATAAGAAAGCAGCTTGACCTTAATTCTCAGCTGACTAAGATACAGGGAGAAATTCATTTCAGATATAAATTTCTTGTGAATAATTCATATCTGTATGATATAGTTAAAAATTACGGCGGCTCTGTTCCCGTATCTGCCGATGCCATAACAACGGGAACGTTAAACACTACTGTTACCTCCGAGGAGACTACCAAAGCTCCCACTATAACTACGGAGGCAGCTACGGAGGTAACTACGGAGGTAACTACAATAGCCGAGACCACTACGGAGGCAACTACACAATTTATAATACCTACCAATAAAACAGACGAAATAATGGTATATGTAAACGGCAAAAAGGTGGAATTCGACCAGAAGCCTGTTATAAAAAACAGCAGAACTCTTGTACCCTTCAGAAAGATATTCGAGGCTCTCGGCGCTGAAATACAGTGGCGTGACGAAAAGGGAATACAGCAGGTGACTGCTATAAGAGGAGATAAGACAATATCCTTTGTTATAGGCGAAAAGTCAATTATGGTAGACAGAAAGGAGCTTATACCTCTTGACGTAGCTCCTGTTATAATGGGCAGCAGAGCAATGGTTCCCGTAAGAGCGTTATCCGAAAATCTGGGACTTAGCGTACAATGGGACAACGATAACAGAACAATTATTATTAACGGCTAAGGAGAAAGACAATGACTGCGATTTTAGAAATTTTTAAGGCAATAGTTTTAGGTGTTGTAGAGGGTATAACCGAATGGCTGCCCATAAGCAGCACGGGACATCTTATTATAATCGACGAACTTATAGGAGGACTTATTTCCGATGATTTTTCCGAAATGTTCAATGTTGTGATACAGCTTGGCGCAATATTGGCTGTTGTATGGCTTTATTTCCATAAGCTGAATCCTTTTGCAAGAGATAAATCCGACGATGAGAAAAACAACACCATAGCTCTTTGGATAAAGGTTATAATAGCGTGCATACCCGCAGGCGTAATAGGACTGCTTTTTGACGACCTTATCGACCAATATCTGTACAGACCTATTGTTGTGGCTATTGCTCTTATAGTATACGGTGTTGCATTTATTGTAATTGAAAATATAAATAAGAATAAAAAACCGAAATTCAGAAATCTGGACAGACTTCCTCTCAGTACGGCAGTCGGTATAGGTCTTTTCCAGGTACTTGCAATGCTTGTGCCCGGTACTTCCCGTTCAGGCGCAACAATACTGGGCGGTCTTATACTGGGAACTTCAAGATATGTTGCTACGGAATTTACATTTTTCCTTGCAATACCCGTTATGTTCGGCGCAAGCCTTTTAAAGCTGTTTAAATTCGGTATGCCAAGTATGTTCGAGTTTATAGTGCTTATACTGGGTATGGCGGTATCTTATGTAGTTTCTGTGCTTTCAATAAAGTTCCTTATGAGCTATATCAAGAAAAATAACTTTAAGATATTCGGATATTACAGAATTCTTCTGGGCGTTGTAGTAATACTTTACTTTATGATAAGATAAATGAATAAAAATCATCTCTCTATTTAAAAATATAGAGAGGTGATTTTTTTATGTCCGTAAATATAGAAAACAGAATAAAGTATATAGAGGATAAGTTCAAGGACTGGGGCGATATAGTAAAGAGAAAATTCTATATAGGCGAAAACAGGGAGCAAGCCGTATATATAACATACATTGACGATATGGTCGACAGAAACCTTATAGAGGAGGAAATAATTAAAAACCTTATTATAAACATAAGGCTTACGCCTCCCGAGGGCGGAGGCTCAAATAAATACAGCTCATATATAAACGGCGGCGTAACAACAGCCGATATAAAAAACGTAACGGATATAGACGACGCAATACTTGAGGTAATGTGCGGCAACACTCTTATGCTGCTTGACGGCTGGGATGAAATACTTGTAATATCCACAAAGGGTTTCCCCAAAAGAGGTGTGGACAAGCCTGAAAATGAAATTGCAGTGCAAGGTCCACAGGAGGCATTTGCCGAATCCATAAGAATAAACACAGTGCTAATAAGACGACGAATAAGAGATACAAGGCTTAAATGCGTGCAGTCAAAGGCAGGAAATGTAAGCCGCACGGATATTGCTCTTATGTATATGGAGGGTATTGCCGACAACAAACTTGTGGAGGATATAAAAAATAAGCTGGCAAGCATAAAGACAGACATGGTGTATGACAGCGGTTATCTGGAGCAGCTTTTAGAGGGCAGCAGGCTTTCTCCCTTTCCACAGATACAGCTTACCGAAAGACCTGACAAAACGGCGGCAGAGCTTATGGAGGGCAGAATAGCCATTGTAGTTGATACAAGCCCATTTGTAATACTTTTGCCTGCTGTTCTGGCGAGCTTTTATCAGGCGTCGGAGGATTATTATCAGCGCTGGGAGATAATGACGTTTATAAGAATTATAAGGTATCTGGCAGGCTTTGTAGCCTTTTCACTGCCAGGACTGTATATTGCCGTGGCTTTGTATCATCCCTCCATGATACCTACGGAGCTTGCGCTTAGGCTTGCGGGAGCAAGGCAAATGGTACCTATATCCACAGTGGTGGAAATTATAGTTATGGAGCTTATTTTTGAAGCGCTGAGAGAGGCGGGCACAAGAATTCCCGCATCCATAGGCAGCACATTGGGTATAGTAGGCGGTATTATAATAGGACAGGCTGCCGTAGATGCAGGACTTGTCAGTCCCATAGCGGTCATAATAATAGCTCTTACGGGTATATGCAGCTTTGCTATTCCAAATATTGCTCTTGTTTCGGCATACAGGCTTATAAAATATTTTATAATATTTGCATCGGCTATGGCGGGACTTCTCGGCTATGTGGCAGGACTTCTGCTTGTGCTTGTGCATATTGCAGCTCTTGACAGCTTCGGCGTACCCTACGTCGCTCCCTTCAGCGGAACAAACAGAAACAAAAAGGCTATATTAAAGGATACGGTTTTTCGTTTTCCTCTGAAAAACAAAAAGGGCAGACATTTTTACAGTGAAATGGAGAGTGAAAATAATGAACAATAAAATTTCCTCAAAGGAGCTTAACAGCATTGTTATACTTTCCGTACTTGGCTTTGAAATACTTCTTCTGCCAAAAATATGCACTTCTGTGTCTGCCGTAATATGCGCAAGTCTTTTCAGTGTGTTTCTTATGACAATAGCCATATTATCGGATATTGATATATATGAAAACAAGGTATGGCAGATAATATATTTTATAAAAAATATTCTTGTAATCGTGCTGCTGACCAAAATATTCGCAGACGCCATACACTTTGTAATGCTAAGAGAAATGGCGCTTTATAAAATAATACTGATAATTACGCTTCTGTGCGGATACTGTGGGCATAAGGGCATAGAAGCGGCAGGCAGAGTGGCTCAGCTGATATTCTGGTTTGTGCTTTTATTTACGCTTTATATTTATATTATGTCTGCTCCCGATGTAAAGTCGTATAATATAATTCCTCGCATAAACAGAGAAGGGCTTACGGCGGTAATATACGGCTTCGTTATAAACAGCGGCGAAATAATAATACTGATAAAAAACAAGCTCGCCTCCGAAAAAACAGGACTTTTCCGCTCGGTGGTAACTGCCTTTGTGCTTTTTGTATTCATTTCCTCTGTTATTATAGGAAAGCTGGGTACTACGGGGGCGGAAAACACAATGTATCCTTTTTTTGAGCTTATGTATACTGCGGATTTGCCCGGCTTTGTTATTAAAAGACAGGAAGGCATATTTATATCCCTGTGGATGATAAGCTGCTTTATAACTCTTTTTGTTTATTATTATTCTACAAATACGCTTGCAAGGAAAATATTTATTGACAAAAAATATATAATGCTTATAATAATGCTTTTTGTGTTTGCCTTTTCATTTATGCACATAAGTCCATCGGCAACTATTACAAATTATTGCTTTTTACAGATTATAGGCGGTATTATAACATCGCTTGTTTTGCCGCTTTTATATATAAGGAGGAATAGAAAATGAAAAAGCTGTGTATATTGCTATGCGCATTTTTGCTGACAGGCTGCAGCGGAGGAAAGGACCTTGAAAACAGGGACTTTGTAATGGCGGTGGCAGTAGAGGAAAAAAATAATGATTTTGTTGTATACACAAGTGTTTCAAAGCTTAGCAACAAGGGAGAGGATACGGGAACTGAGGAAATACTGTATGACGGGAGAGGAAAGGATATGACCTCCGCATTTGCCGATATGAATACCAAAACAGCCGGCGATTTGTATCTGGGACATACAAAGGCTCTTATAATAGACAACGGCTTTACAAAATATGACCTGCTTATCAATTATATAAAGAACAATGTGGAGATAGGCAGAGATGTTGTTGTGGTAAAGGGAGATAATGTAAGTAAAATACTGGAGGCAAAGCCTGACGAAATGACCTCCGCCTCTTATATATATAAATATTTTGAGGATAAAGAAAAAAAGGTCGATATAGATGCTCTTATAGACAGCTTTAATTCAGCCGAAAGCATAAATATTCCCGTAACGGCTATAAGCGGTGAAAAATTACTTTTTAATGTCTGAAGTCTGCATTTGCAGACTTTACATAGATTTTACAAAGACTTAATATAAAAAATATGTTTTTGCATTTTCAATGTAGTATAATAAAATAAAAAAATCGGAGATGAGAATATGGATACGGTTATATTTACAGTTGAAGATGATGAAAGCATAAGAGAGCTTGTAAAAGTGGCTTTGGAGGGCTATGGACATATTGTATATGCTTTTGAAACTGCTGAAGAGGCACTTGAAAAAATCGGAACGGTATCTCCGGATTTAATAATATTTGATATTATGCTGCCGGGTATGGCAGGCACAGAGGCTTTAAGGCTCATACGACGTGACGAAAGGTATAAAAAACTTCCTATTATTCTCCTTACGGCAAAGGACGGCGAAGTAGATAAGATAACAGGACTTGACAGCGGAGCGGATTATTATGTAACGAAACCGTTCAGCGTAATGGAGCTTATGGCAATAGTACGTTCTTTGCTGAGAAAAAGTGAAAAAAGCACCTCAAATATAAAGGAAATGGGTATTCTCAGAATAAATACCGATACGAGAGAGGTGTTTGCAGAGGATAAGCCATGCGTACTTACATTCAAGGAATATGAGCTGTTGCTTTACCTGATTGACAATACTCATAGGGTAGTTACGAGAGATGAGCTTCTGAATAAAATATGGGGATATGAATACACAGGGGAAACAAGGACTATTGACATACATATAAGAACCCTCAGACTTAAGCTGGGTAAAGCAGGAGAATATATTAAGACGATAAGAGGCATGGGTTACAGAATAAGCGGGGAATGATAATATGACAAAGGCTGTATATATGAGGTTTATTGCCGTAATTATTGCGGTAGTTGCAGTTTATACGGCAGTATTCATATATTTTTACACGGACTTTAATGCAGATAATACAAAAAAGGATATGATAAGCGCCTTAAGAGTAATAGAACAGTCTGTAAATTATAATGAAAATATTGCCGAACAAATCAACCTATTCAAGGATATTTATGACAGAGAAAATATGCGTATAACCGTTATTGACAGAAAGGGAAATGTTATAGCGGATACAGAAGGAAATGCCTCTGAAATGGATAATCACATGGAACGACCTGAAATAACAAAAGCGCTGAAAAGCAATCAGGGAATGGATATAAGGCTGTCCGATACTTTGGGTATAAAAATGCTCTATATTGCAATGCTTGGCAGTAATAATGACTACATATACAGAATAGCCATACCTTATACAAACAGGCTTATATTTATGAAAGCGGTGCTTCCCGCCTGTATTTTGACTGTAATTATAACTCTTATATTTGCATTTGTGTTTGGCAGAAGTATGGCAAAAAGCATAACAGAGCCTCTTATGGAGCTTACAAATGAAATAATAAAGATAAATGTCAAATCGGAGGTAAATCTTAAGCATTATAAATATGACGAGCTTAACTATATAGCAAGGGCTGTTAATATACTGTCCGACAGGGTGGAAAAGGGCTTAAAGGAAATTACGGATATAAATAACAGAACGGAGTACATACTTGACAATATGAATAACGGCTTTGTGATACTTGATAATATGTGCAATGTAATAAGCATAAACAAGGCAGCTATGGATATACTCAGATGCAGGAGAAGAAAAAAAATATGCAATATTGTACGCTATACAAGAAATACGGCTATTCTCGACGCTGTTGAAGATGCAGCAGAAAAGGGAATAAACAGCTTATTTGATATTACGCTTGAGGACGAAAGGATAATATCTGTTCACGTATCTGCCATAAAAAAAGGAGTGATAGATGAAAAAGGCGGCGTTATACTTTTGTTTGTGGACGTTACCAGTGAGAGAAAAAGCTATGAAATGCGTCAGAGCTTCTTTTCAAATGCGTCCCACGAGCTTAAGACGCCTATTACATCTATAAAGGGCTATTCGGAGCTTTTAACCTCGCCTGTTGAATACAGCGACGAACAGAAAAAGGAATTTATAGAGCGCATACAGAAAGAAAGCGATAATCTTACATCGCTTATTAACGATATACTTACAATATCCCGCATAGAATCGGGAAAAGGCAAAAATCAAAAGGAAATATTCAATGTTAAAACAGAGATAGGTGATATATTAAAGGAGCTTGCGCCTTCAATAGAAGAGAAAGCTCTTTCTACGGAGCTTTATTGCAAAGATATAGTCATATATGAGGAAAAAAACAAAATAATATCACTTATTTCAAATCTTATTGGAAATGCCGTAAAATATAATGTCTATAAAGGAAAAATATTTGTTACGGTCGCCTATATCAACAACAAACTTTCCATAGAGGTTTCGGATACGGGAATAGGTATACCCAGACACGAGCAGCAAAGAATTTTTGAAAGATTCTACAGAGTGGATAAGGGCAGAAGTAAAAAAATTGCAGGAACAGGACTGGGGCTTGCCATTGTAAAGCATATTACGGCATATTATAATGGCACGATAGACCTTGAAAGCGAGCAGGATAAAGGAACTACAATAAGAGTTGTGCTTAATAACATAAATACAGAAAAGACTTCCGAAAAATCAATATAGTATAATTTAATGTAACTTGAATTGATTAAGAAATTCAGAGAACAGACTGCAAATGCGGTCTGTTTTTTACATTTATTTAACCTTTATGATACTAAAATATGATAGATAGATATTTATAACCGCTGTATAATCTCCTTGAAAATAAAAAAATAAAGGAGAAATTACTATGAAAAAAATGATTAAACTATTATCACTATGCCTTTTATCGGCTCTTATGCTTACAGCCTGCGGAGGAGAGGAGGAATCTGTATCAGGCGGAGGAGTTATAAAAATGAGCGGCTCTACCTCTATGGAAAAGTTTGCAAATACATTAAAGGAAAACTATCTTGCCGATACAGGCGTTGAGATAGACTGTCAGTTTACAGGCTCCGGCGCAGGCATACAGTCGGTAACTGAGGGTACTGTGGATATAGGCAATTCCTCAAGAGCTTTGAACGACGAGGAAAAGGCAATGGGGATTTCCGAAAACATTGTTGCTCTGGACGGTATAGGTATTATAGTTGACAAGGCGAATACGGTAAACGATATTACAAAAGATGACCTTGCCAAGATATATACCGGAGAGATAAAGAACTGGAGCGAGCTGGGCGGAAGCGACGAAGCTATCGTTGTAATAGGCAGAGAAGCAGGTTCAGGTACAAGGGGAGCTTTTGAGGAAATTCTGGATATAGAGGATAAATGCTTATATGCTCAAGAAATAAATTCAACGGGAGCAGTCATGGCAAAGGTTGCGGCTACACCGGGCGCTTTAGGCTACGTATCTTTAGATGTAATAGACGATACTGTAAAATGCTTGTCAATAGACGGTGTATCTGCCAATGCCGACAATATAAAGAACGGTTCGTATTCTTTACAAAGACCGTTTGTTATGGCTACAAAGGGTGAAATATCAGAGCAAAGAAAAGAAATACAGGACCTTTTTGATTACATAAACAGCGATAAGGGACAGGAAATTATTGCAAATGTAGGCTTGGTATCCGCTAAATAACATAGAGGTGATATTATGGAAAAGGTATTGCCATTGTTAAAAAATATGAGCAGAAGCAAAAATGCTCATTCCTATAAATCTATAACAAACGGCTCTAAATCTCGGTCGATTATTGAGCGGCTTATGGAATGTATATTTACAATATGTGGACTTTCGGCAGTAGCTGCGGTAGCGGCAATTACAATATATATGATTATTTCGGGAACGCCTGCTATATTTAAGGTGGGTATTGCAAAAATGCTTTTGGGCACAGATTGGGCGCCAACGGCAGCAGAGCCTTCCTTTGGTATAGCATGGATAGTGCTTACATCTGTAATCGGTACCGCCGCTTCTATTGTAATAGGCGTACCCGTAGGACTTATGACAGCAATATTTATGTCTGAGGTAGCAGACAAAAAGGTTGCAGGAATAGTAAAGCCTGCAGTAGAGCTTTTAGCAGGAATCCCGTCAATAGTATACGGACTTCTGGGACTGCTTATTATCAACCCTATAATGGGCGCTGCCGAAAAGGCTTTGTTCGCCGATTCAAAAACCCATGTTATGAACGGCGGCGCAAACCTTATATCGGCCGTACTGGTACTTGCTATAATGATACTTCCGACAGTTATAAATGTTTCAGAAACCTCCCTAAGAGCCGTTCCCGTATCTATAAGACAGGCAAGTCTTGCTCTCGGCGCTACTAAGATACAGACCATATTCGGGGTAACTGTACCTGCTGCAAAGTCGGGAATTATAACGGCTGTTGTACTGGGAATAGGAAGAGCGGTCGGAGAGGCAATGGCCATAGTCCTTGTATCGGGAAATACGGTAAATATCCCGCTGCCCTTTAATTCGGTGAGATTTCTGACTACAGGCATTGTTTCCGAAATGGGCTATGCTTCA
This sequence comes from uncultured Clostridia bacterium, assembly GCA_947628755.1. Taxonomy (GTDB): domain Bacteria; phylum Bacillota; class Clostridia; order Lachnospirales; family CAG-274; genus CANPXH01. The sequence continues at coordinate 53,371 of CANRBC010000002.1, forward strand.
GGACTTCACAGAGAGGCTCTCTTTACAATAGGTCTTGTGCTCTTTGTGTTCATAATGATAATAAATGTTGTAATAAACGGTATAATGGAGGGTGGTGGCAGGAATGAATAACAGTATTTGTCATAAGAGTGTAAGAATAAGCGATATTATATTAAATGCCCTTATATATTTATCCGCTTTGCTCTCCGTTGGAATATTGGTCGGTATTATAGGCTATGTAACATTCAGAGGAATAGGCTCAATAAGCTGGCAGTTTTTATCAACTGTGACTTCTGAAATGAACAATACCTTCGGTATACTGGGCAATATAGTAAACACACTGTATATAATTGTAATTACACTTTTAATTGCAACACCTATAGGTATAGGCGCTGCCATATATCTTACGGAATACGCCAAGCCAGGTAAAATAGTAAGGCTTATAGAATTTACTACCGAGACTCTTTCTGGCATACCCTCTATAATATACGGACTGTTCGGCATGGTATTTTTCGGCAAAACTCTTCTGCTTGGTACGTCAATACTCTGCGGTTGTCTTACGCTTACTATAATGGTACTTCCGCTTATTGTCAGAACTACTCAGGAAGCCCTTAAGACTGTACCTATGAATTACAGAACAGGCGCTATGGGTATGGGCGCTACAAAGTGGTATATGATAAGGACTATTATACTTCCCTCTGCCTTACCAGGTATTGTTACGGCGGTAATACTCAGTATCGGCAGGATAGTAGGCGAATCGGCGGCGCTGCTCTTTACTGCAGGCTCGGGATATTATCTTCCAAAGGCATTGCTTTCACATATATTTAAGTCCGGAGGTACTCTTACTATACAGATGTATCTTAGTATGGAAAGAGGAGAATTTGATTCAGCCTTTGGTATTGCTTTTGTGCTTGTGGTAATAGTGCTTATTATAAATGCTTTGACAAAAATAATAACAAATAAAATGAAGAAAGGCAACTGAATATGGAAGCTAAAATAGAGGTCAGAAACCTTAATCTGTACTATGGAGCAAATCATGCTCTTAAAAATGTAATTATGGATATTCCTGCCAAGGAAATAACGGCATTTATAGGACCGTCGGGCTGTGGTAAATCTACATTTCTGAAAACATTGAACCGTATGAACGACCTTGTTGACGGAGTGAGGATAGAGGGCAAAATAACCCTTGACGGAGAGGATATATATGGCAGCGGAGTGGATACGACGCTTCTGAGAAAGAGGGTAGGTATGGTATTTCAGCAGCCAAATCCGTTTCCTATGAGCATATACGATAATGTAGCCTACGGACCGCGAATACATGGTTTGAAAAACCGCGCAAGGCTTAATGAAATAGTAGAAGCATCCCTTAAAGGCGCGGCTATATTTGATGAGGTAAAGGACAGACTTAATAAATCCGCTTTAGGTCTTTCGGGCGGTCAGCAGCAAAGACTTTGCATAGCAAGGGCATTGGCTGTCAAACCCGATGTGCTTCTTATGGACGAGCCTACATCTGCTCTTGACCCTATATCAACGCTTAAAATAGAGGAGCTTATGTCAGAGCTTAAGGAAAAATATACCGTTGCCATAGTTACGCATAATATGCAGCAGGCAGCGAGAATTGCAGACAATACAGCATTTTTCCTTGTAGGCGAAATGATAGAAATGGACAGAACAGACGTACTTTTTTCCAGACCGTCGGATAAAAGAACTGAGGACTATATTACAGGTCGTTTCGGTTGATATGGAGGTGTATTATGGCAAGAGTAAAATTTGAGGCTTCTCTTGAACAGCTTAATACAGAGCTTATAAAAATGGGCGCTGTTGTTGAGCAGGCTATAAATTCTGCAATAGACGCTCTTAAAAGCAAAAATATTGCGCTGGCAAGAGAGGTTACGGAAAAAGACAGAATTATTGACGATATGGAAAAGGATATAGAAGCCAAATGCCTTTCGCTTATACTTAAGCAGCAGCCTGTTGCCCGTGATTTGAGAGTAGTATCTACTGCCCTTAAGGTTGTTACAGATATGGAGAGAATAGGCGACCATGCGTCAGACATTGCAGAGCTTGTTATTAGCTTTAATGACGAATACAGCTATAACGTAATAGAGCATATACCGTCAATGGCGGAGGCAGCTGTAAGTATGGTACAGGAGGCTGTTGCGGCATTTGTGGACAGAGATGTTAAAAGAGCTGCCGATATAAGAAAAAAGGATGATAAAATAGACGAGCTTTTTGAAAAGGTAAAGCTGGATATAATAAATTTACTTCTTCATTCTCCGGAAAAAAGTAATATGAGCATAAATTTCCTTATGATAGCCAAATATTTTGAAAGAATAGGCGACCATGCGGAAAATATATGCGAGTGGACGGAATTTTCCGAAACGGGAGATTATAAAAACAATAGACTTCTTTAGTATAAAAAGAACTGCAAATTGCTGCGGTTCTTTTTGTTGTCTTTACAGCTATGCTGTGGTATAATCAAAAAAGGAGGCGATAGAAATGTATGAGCTTGTACAGCTGACCGATAAATGCTTTTACATACAAAGTCCTGCCAAAATAGGACTTGTTAAGCTGAGCGAAAATGAGGTATGTCTTATAGACAGCGGCAACGACAAGGAAGCAGGGCGTAAGATACGCCGTATACTGGATAGCAATAACTGGAAATTAAAAGCTATATACAACACTCATTCCAATGCAGACCATATAGGCGGCAACAGATATTTACAGAACAATACAGGCTGCGAAATATATGCGCCCGGTATCGAGTGCGATTTTACAAGACATACTCTGCTTGAGCCTTCGTTTCTTTACGGCGGCTATCCCTGTAAGGATTTAAGACATAAATTCCTTATGGCGCAGGAAAGCGACTGTAAGTGTCTTACAGATGAAAATATTCCTAAGGGCTTTGAAGCCATAGAGCTTAAGGGACACTTCTTTGATATGGTCGGCTTCAGAGTATATGACGACGTTGTATTTTTGGCGGATTGTTTGTCAAGCAGGGAAACTCTTGACAAATACGGTATAGGTTTTATATATGATGTAGGCGAATATCTGAACACTCTTGAAAGGGTAAAGGACATGAAGGCGAAAATATTTGTGCCTGCTCACGCCGAGGTCACCGAGGATATAAAGGAGCTTGCGCAGTATAATATCGACAAGGTCTGTGAAATTTCCGATAAAATTCAGAGTATATGCGGCGAGCCTGTTTGTTTTGAAGCAATATTAAAAAGACTTTTCGACCAATATAGTCTTGTTATGAGCTTTGAGCAGTACGCTCTTGCGGGAAGTACCGTGCGCTCATATCTGGCATGGCTTAAGGATATGGGAAAGCTGGATGTGATTTTTGAGGACAATATGCTGTTATGGGTAAAAAGGGCTTCGTAAAGAGGCTCTTTTTTTGGCTTGTGCTTATTTAAAATATATGTTAAAATTAATATAATTAAATTTTTACGGAGGTATGTGATATGAAGAGCAAATGTAAGAGATTTATATCCGCCATGCTTTCGTGTACGCTTGCTTTGTGCGGCGTATGCGTATATGCAGAGAGCGGACTTTCTGCGCCTGTTACTATAAACGTAGGCAAGACAAGCGAATGTGACTATGCAAGCATACAGGCGGCTATTGATTCCGTTAAGGGTACTCCTACGGAAAAAAGTCCCGTGACAATAAATATTGCTCCGGGTGTTTACAATGAGGAGATTACGGTAAATAAGCCCTATATCAGCCTTGTAAACAACGGGAAGGCAGAAGTTATCATTACCTATGACAAGGCTAACGGACATCCCGACGAGAGCAGAAACTTCGGTACGGACAAGACCGCTACGGTAACAGTTAATGCAGAGGCAACGGGCTTTACCGCCAGAAATATCACATTTGTGAATTCCTATAATATAGACGAGCCTGACAACGATGTGAGAAAGCAGACACAGGCTGTAGCGCTTGAAACTCTTGCTGACAAGGTGATACTTGATAAGTGCAGGATAATAGGCAGACAGGATACGCTCTATTTAAAGGGCGCGTCAAAGGGACAGACGGTATACGGCTCTGCCAACGATGCCAGAGTTTATATAAAGGATTCCTATATAGAGGGTACTGTTGACTTTATATTCGGCGACGCAACGGCATATTTTGACAACTGCGACCTTAAGCTCATGAACTATAAGAACGGCGGACATTATACCGCTCCCAACACTACTCTGTTTAATATAGGATATGTATTCAATAATTGCAGACTTACCACAGACGACAGCTATACCGAGGATATGGCTTCAAAAATAGATTTGGGCAGACCATGGCAATGCGACGCGGCATATCCCAATTCCGGCTCTAACAGTGTGTTTATAAACTGCGCTTTGCCGGATATTATGAAGGCGGAGGGCTTCAGCACATGGGATGCAACCACTATGGTAAGCAAAATGAGGTTTTATGAGTACGGCTCTACCGACAGCACCGGTCATTTGCTGGATTTGAGCAAAAGAGCGAATTTTGTAAAGGTGCTTACAAAGGAGCAGTCAGAGAGCTTCAATGCCTATAATGTATTAAAGGGAAATGACAACTGGAATCCTGCCCAAGTCAAGGCAGACGAGGGAATATGCGACGTTACTCTCAACAGTTATGATATGTCAATACCCCAGGGTGAGACCTGTGAGCTTAAGGCTATCACTCTTCCTATGGAAAATAAAGGCAGCGTAGTATACTCATCAGCCGATGAGAGTGTTGCAAAAATTGACGAGAACGGCGTTATAACCGGTGTAAAAACAGGCAGTACAAATGTATATGCCACAGCGGAAAACGGTATATCTGCCTATGCCGTTGTAAATGTGACAGCTCCCAGAACCTCCGTACCGGAAATAGCGTCTGTAGGTATAGGCAACGAGGATAAGGCTGTTGTAGGTCAGACCTTAAAGGCTGAATATAGCTATAAGCTGGAAAGCGATAACGCCATAGACGCCGCAAAAATAAGATGGTATGCGGTAAAGGGCGATGAAAAAATAGTAATAAAAGAAGGTACAGGCGAATTCTATAAGAGCTGTGAACTGTCAAAGCAGGATATAGGCTATCAGATAATGATAGATGTATTTCCGGCTACAAGGACTACCTACGGCGAATACGGAGCTCCCGCAACATACACTACCAAGAATTTTGTAAAGCCTAAAAACGACGAGGAAGGTCCTTTATACAGATATGGCTTTGACAAGGGTACTGAGGGTTGGACTGCCGACGGTCCGTGGAATAAGCTGAACAACGGATATAATGACTTTATAGCCGCAGGCTGCCCAAATGACAGCACCTGTAGCCTTGTGTATGATAAGGGTAACTGGGATAACATCAACTTTGAAGGTCGTTTCAGATTTAATCCCGAAAAGAAAGGACTTGCCTCCACAGGCTTCTATAATATATATATTAATTACAACAAGGACACTGACAGCGGATATATGGTAAAGCTGGGCAGAGGAAGCAATACAAAGAGCATAATACTGTATCTGTGCAAGGTGGTAAACGGTGCGGAAACTGTTCTTGCAAAGGACGATACAAGCCTTAAGGGCAATATATATCAGAACTCCGGAGAGGATAATCCCTATTTCAGCGTAACACTTTCAAAGAACGGCAATAAAATTTCCACCTCATTCTATATAGAAGGTACAAAGAAAGCCTTTGCAACTCTTACCGCAGAGGACGGAGAACCTCTTGGCGCAGGCACTATCGCTTTAAGAGCAGGCGGCGACGAGGATGTCGTAATGGCTGACAGCGTAAGCATTGTCAATACGGCAGACGAGGTTAAGGACGCTAAGATAAAGCTATATCTTATGGGTGATTCAACGGCAAAATACTATGGCGACGACAACACCATAGGCGGCTGGGGAGAATTTCTCGTAAATTATTTTGATAACGATGTAGAGCTTATAAACAAGGCAGAGGGAGGCAGAAGCGCCCGTTCATATCTGAACCAAGGCAGACTTAAGGAGGTACTTGACGAGGTTAAGCCTGGAGATTATGTATTTATACAGTTTGGTACAAACGACCAGAGAACTGACGACGCAGCATTCCTGGAACATTCCGTTGTTCTGGGCGAGCCAGATGCCAACGGAATATATCCCACTATGCCCGCAACGCTTACAAAAACTCCACAAAAGCTGTTTAACAGCTATAAGAATACGGAATACCCATACGGCGAAATGTTTTATCCCTATGAAAGCGGAACATTCAAGTGGTATATGCGTCAGCACGTCGAGGCTATTAAAAAGTCGGGAGCTATCCCTGTGCTTCTTACTCCTATGTGCAGAATATTCTTTGACAGCGACGGCAAGATAACTCCTCACTTTGGCGAAAAGGACGGATATATTACCGCAGTAAAGCAGCTTGCAGATGAAGAGGGTATTCTCTGCCTTGATATGTTCGATATTACAAAGGCGCTTTATGAGCAGTACGGCGTATTGACTACCCAAGGACTTCACAATATCAAGGAAGACGGTACTGTTGACCTTACTCATTACAACAAATTCGGAGCTAATCTTATTGCGGGAAAAATGGCAGACGTTATAAAGACTTCCGGTCTGACCATAGGCAACCACATTATTGCTTCTGAAATAGCTGTTGACAGAACACAGTCTCTTAAAAATGCCAATCTCTTTATTCTTGGCGGTACTGCCGCAGCAGGAGATGATAAGGGAGATTATGCAGTAGCTCCCGACGGCTACGGCAATCATATACAGAAATATATTTCCGATAAAATTACAGTCAGAAATCTTTCTGTTAAGGGCGCTACTGCCAAGAGTTATGCTAATACCGAGGAATACAAAAAATATTTGGAGGAGCTTAGCGAAGGAGATTATGTTATAATTAACTTCGGCAGCAATGACGGTGATGACAGAGGAAGCGAAAACGAATATTACAATTATTCATATCCGTCATCGGACGTAAATGCCGCGAATGCCTTTGCATACTATCTCTACAATAACTATATCAAGCCCGCCGAGGAGAAAAAGGCGGTAGTTATTCTCCTTACTCCCGCTGCGGAGAGGAGCTTTGAAAACGGCGAATACAAGGATATTGAAAATCCTTATGTTCAAAATGTTATAGATGTTGTTAAATCCAAGTCATATTTCTATGTGAATCTTAACGATGTAACAAAGAATCTCTATACATCAATGGGCGAGGACGGCAGCGAGGTTCTTAATGCTATTGACAGGAAAAACGGCATATCATCATGTGTGCTGAGCGAATTCGGTGCAGATACCGTTGCAAAAAGAATACTGACAATGCTTCAATCCTCCTCCGCTTCTTTAAAGGATTATATAGACAAGGATAAGCTGGAAGAAAAGACATTTATGACAAGAGCCGAATTTGTGACCATGGCTATGGATATAATAGATAAAAGTGAAAATATTTCCGATAACTTTGCCGACGTGGCAAAAGGCAAGCCTTACGAAATGCCTGTTGCTACTGCAAAGCATTTGGGTATTGTAAAGGCAAAGGATTCTAACGACAACTTTGACCCGGAGGGCATACTTACGGCAGACTTTGCAAAGTCTGTAATAGAGAATGTACTGAAATACAAGGGTTCAGGGGCAGATATGTCAGACGTATATGCTCTCCTTAAGGGAGATGTGTCCTATGAAATAGGCATATATGCCATTGACAGACTTTACGAGGTGTTAAAATAATGAAGCTAATATCATGGAATGTAAACGGACTCAGAGCCTGCGTCGGCAAAAATTTTATGGAATTTTTTAACGAATCGGACGCCGACATATTTTCTCTGCAGGAAACAAAGCTACAAGAGGGGCAAATTGAATTGCCCCTTGAGGGTTATCATTGCTACTGGAACTATGCCGAGAAGAAGGGATATTCCGGTACAGCCGTTTTTACAAAAAAAGAGCCCTTGAATGTTACCTATGGCATAAATTCAGAGGAGCATGATAAAGAGGGCAGAGTTATCACTTGTGAATTTGAGGATTTTTATTATGTTACCTGTTATACTCCCAACTCACAGAATGAGCTGGCTCGTCTGGATTACAGAATGAAGTGGGAGGATGCTTTTAGAGAATATATTATGGGACTTGACAAAACGAAGCCTGTGATACTATGCGGAGACCTGAATGTGGCTCATAAAGAAATCGACCTTAAAAATCCCAAGACAAACAGGAGAAATGCAGGCTTTACCGACGAGGAAAGAGAAAAGATGACGATTTTGCTTGACAGCGGCTTTACGGATACATTCCGATATTTTTATCCCGACGCAGAGGGAATATACAGCTGGTGGAGCTATCGTTTCAGAGCGAGAGAAAAGAATGCAGGCTGGCGTATTGACTACTATATTGTAAGCAACCGCCTTAGGGACAGACTTAAAGACGCTAAAATACACACAGAGGTATTCGGCTCTGACCATTGTCCCGTAGAGCTTGATTTAAAATAGGTGATACTATGAGCTGTAAAATCAATCAGGTAGAAGCAAAAAAAATGATGGATAATGACCCCGATATTGCCATAGTTGATGTCAGAGATGAGGATGAACTGGCAGAGGGTTATATTTATAACTCTGTGCTTATTCCTTTGGACGATATAAGCGAAAGGGCGGAAAAGGTACTCAAGGACAAGAACAAGCCTGTGCTTGTGTACTGCCGAAGCGGCAGAAGGAGCGCTATTGCCTGCCGTATTCTAGACAACCTAGGCTACAATAACGTGTACGATTTCGGCGGTATTATAGACTGGCCATTTGAAAAGGTTTTTTAGAATTGTAAGGAAATAATCGACACTTAAGCCTGCGATAATTCCAAAGGTAAAAAATTACTCTGCGATAAAAGATATTTTCAAATTATTTTTAGAGGTAAGAAATTAAGATTTAAAAAATAGTATTGTTAAATAAAAGAAGCTGTTGTATTAAATTTTTGTTTAGGTTAATAAGGTCGACCTCTCAGTCAGCCCCGCTCTAAGCCATTCGTTACACTTATCTGTAGCCGAGGCTGACAGCTCCCCTTCTCGTAAGGGGAGCCTTAAGTGTACGCTTGCCAAAGTCACTTATCTACTTTGAAAGACGATACCTGAACTGTCGCTAATACCTCAGCCTCCCCTAGCCTTGCAATAAAACGCAACGTGTTTTATTGCAGGCGTCGGAGGGGAGGGGGACCATGCGAAGCATGGTGGAAGGGTCGTTATAAAGCAAGATGATATTACTATAAACAAAAATTTACCCCTAAATCAAATAAGGCTGTCACATTATGATTTTTTCTCATAAATCATAACGCGACAGCCTTTTTTATTGAAAACAATATTATCGTTAATTTATACAAGAGAAGCCATTTCTATAAGTAGCTTTCTCGTTTCTTCAAAACTCAGGCAGGGGTCTGTAATAGACTTGCCGTAAATATGATTCTCGGCATCGCAGGACTGATTACCGCCCTCAATATAGCTTTCTATCATAACGCCCTTTACGTGTTTTTTGAGCTTATCGCTGCAGTTTCTGGAATGGAGAACGTCCTTTACTATTCTTGGCTGCTCCTCAGGTCTTTTCTGAGAATTGGAGTGATTGGCGTCTACTATGATTGCAGGGTTCAGATAACCGCCCTTGTCGTACATATCGGATGCAAGCATAAGATCCTCGTAGTGATAGTTCTGTAAATGAGAGCCTCTCTTGTTTACAGAGCCTCTCATTATACAATGGGTAAGAGGATTACCGCTTGTCTGTACTTCATAGCCGTTATATATAAAGTCGTGTGACTGCTGTGCTGCTCTTACAGAGTTGAACATAACGGAAAGATCGCCACTCATGGGATTCTTCATACCTACGGGACAGTCAATGCCGCTGGAAGTAAGTCTGTGCTGCTGATTTTCAACACTTCTTGCGCCTATCGCTATGTAGGAAAGTATATCCTCAACGTATGGCAGATTGGAAGGGTACAGCATTTCGTCCGCTATGGGCAAACCTGTCTCCTTTATAACTCTTAAATACATTCTTCTGGTAGCCTTTATACCCTCGGACATATCGGGAGCGGCATTCGGGTCGGGCTGATGAAGCATACCCTTATAGCCTTCGCCTGTGGTTCTGGGCTTTCCCGTATACACTCTGAGTATTATTTCCAGCTTGTCCTTTACAACCTCGTTTACCTCGGCGAGCTTTCTTGCATAGTCGCATACAGGTTCTTCCGCATCGGCAGAGCAAGGACCTATTATTACTATGAATCTGTCGTCCTTTCCCTCGAAAATATTTCTTATTCTTTTATCGTTTTCTTCCTTTATGGCTCTAAGCTCGGGAGCAAAGGGAGTCATTTCTCTTATTTCCTCGGGCGTAGCCATTTTTCTTAAATTTTTATAGCTCATAAATAAATCTCCTCCAAAGATTAATTACTATATAATTATATATTTTTTTGGTAATAAGTCAAGAGCATAAGCTAATATTTTACAAATTTATAATTTTTTTAGTATATATACGTAAAAAAATATAACATTGCTTAATTAACGGTTGAAAACAAAGCGCAATTACGGTATAATGATTGAGATGTGCTAAAATCAGTAAAGAAAGAGAAAGATATTATTATGAACAGCAAATTGAAATATAAATTTTTGCCGGTGATCGTATTGATGATTGCCGTTGTTATAAGCGTTGTATACATATATATTTCTCAGCTCCAGCAGGTTGTGAACAACAACACAATTTCCGGTATGCAGGAGCTTTCCGCCCATGATATTAACAACATACGCACACATCTGGACAACGGTTGGTCTGAGCTTGAGAATATAGTCGAAAGACTTAAAATAAGCGATGTAAAAGACTACGACGAGCTTATGCATCAGCTGTATGCCGAGGCGTCTACGGCGACTTTTGACAATCTGTTCATACTGGATTCAAAAGGCAACCTTTATACGGACTATAACAAAATATCCTTCAAATCTGAGCATGATATGGATAGGTTTATACCCGGCGAGAAGGGCAGACTTGTACTAAGGTACAACTATGACGATCTTACCGTTGAGGGCGAGGGCGAAGCAGTTTTTTATTCCGTAGGCGTAAAGGACTTTTCCGTAAACGATACGGACTATATTTGTCTTATAGGCGCAAGAGATTTGGAGTATTCAAAGGAAAAGCTGAGATTTGAGAGCTTCGGAGGGCAAGGATATAGCAGTATTATAGACTCTGAGGGCAACTATTTTGTAAATATAGACGAGTCCTACGACAGCAAGAAAAAGGGGAATTTTTTTGACAATGTAAGAGCAGGAAGTATTGTGGGAAATGAGCCTCTTGAGGATATATTGAAAAAGACATCATACAACGAGGGACTTATATTCAGATATATTACATCGAATAATGAGGACAGAGTAGTAAATATACAAAGAGTAGACGGTACATACTGGTATTTTATAATGGAAGTACCGAGCAGCGTGTTTTATAAGGGCAGCAATACGTTTATAATAATGAGTATGATAATGCTTATTATAGTGCTTATGATAATATGCGCGGCTTTTATGTTTTTTACAATATCAAACAGAAGAGTTATAGCCGCAAATGCAGATGCAAAGGCAAAGAGCGAGTTCCTTTCCAATATGAGCCACGAAATAAGAACGCCTCTTAACGCCATTATAGGCTTTAATCACCTTATGAAGCTCCATACGGACGATAAGGAAAAAATGAATGATTATCTGGAAAAAAGCGGCAATACCGCCCAGTATCTTTTGTCCCTTATAAACGATATACTGGATATGAGCAAGCTGCAGGCAGGAAAAATAGACTTGATAAACGAACCTCTCGATATAGAAGCGCTTGTAAATGATATATGTATCATGCAGAGGGACAATATAAACAGCAGAGGAATAAAGCTAAAAGTAAATATCAATACGAAAGCTCCCTGTATAATAGGCGATGAAATTCGTCTTAAGCAGGTGCTTATGAATATAGTAGGCAATGCCGCAAAGTTTACATTGGAGGGCGGCAGCATAAGTATTGCGCTTAAGCAGAGAGTATTAGGCGCAGATTATGTGGAAACGCAAATAGAGGTAAAGGATACAGGCGTTGGTATGAGTCCTGAATTTCTTGACCATATATTTGAGAGCTTTGCCCAGGAGAGAAATAAAAATTCACGAAGCGTAAAGGGTACGGGACTGGGTATGCCCATATCCAAGCTGCTTATAGAAGCTATGGGCGGAGAAATCAAGGTAGAAAGCAGGCTTGATGAAGGAAGTACATTTACCGTCGTGCTTCGTTCCCTTATAGGTCATGAGGGAAACATAAAAGCTCTTAATTCCCAAAACGACAGAGGCGCTAAAAATAAAGTTCTCAATGTGCTTGTAGCGGAGGATAACGAGCTTAATGCGGAAATACTTGTGGAAATACTTAAGGACACAGGCTTTAATGTAGCTCTTGCGAAAAACGGACAGGAGGCTTTGGATATATTCAAGGCCTCTGATATAGGCGAATTTGACCTTATACTTATGGATATGCAGATGGCGGTAATGGACGGCTGCGAGGCTTCAAGAGAAATAAGAGCCCTTGAGCGCCCCGATGCCAAGAGCATTACAATATACGCCTGTACCGCAAATACGTTTAAAGAGGACAGAGATAAGGCAATCGAAAGCGGTATGAACGATTTTCTTACAAAGCCTATTGATATTAATATACTTATGGAAAAAATCGGCAAATAAAATTATGGGGTGCTGCTGTGCAGCGCCCCGATTTTGTATATTCAGTCTAAATTTGTCATAGTATTTGTCAAATATTTGGCAATTTTTTTCAATCTGCTATTGTAATTTTTCTGTAAAAATGGTATAATAATAAAAAATATTCTAAAAAGAGTAACGAAAGGGGTTATACTATGGCAAAAAATATTATTGTTGGTCAGTCAGGCGGTCCTACATCTGTTATCAACTCAAGTCTGGCTGGTGTTTTCAAGACAGCTAAGGAGCTTGGCGCAGACAAGATCTACGGTATGAGAAACGGTATCGAAGGACTTCTTAATGAGCAGTACATAGACATGACTGACTACATTAAGAACGATATGGATGTTGAGATATTAAAGAGAACTCCATCCGCATTTTTAGGCTCATGCAGATTTAAGCTCCCTACAGTGGACAAGAGTCCCGAAACTTATGACAAGATAATAGCTATATTAAGAAAGATGGATATTCAGCATTTCTTCTATATCGGCGGAAATGATTCTATGGATACTATCAAGCAGTTAAGCGCGTATGCAAAGGATAAGAACATTACAGACATTACATTTATGGGTGTTCCCAAGACTATTGACAACGACCTTGCTGTTACCGACCATACTCCGGGCTACGGTTCTGCAGCCAAGTATATCGGCTCAACTCTTAAGGAAATTATAAGAGACGCTCTTGTTCAGCCTATCAATATCGTAACAATAGTAGAAATAATGGGCAGAAATGCAGGCTGGCTTGCTGCCGCTGCAGCTCTTGCAAAGGGCGATGATTGCGAGGGAGTAGACCTTATATATCTTCCCGAGCTGGCATTTGATATTGACAAATTCCTTGCTAAGATAGAGGAAATAAGCAAAACAAAGAAGCAGATAGTTGTAGCTGTATCAGAGGGTATTAAGGACGCTAACGGCACTTATATCTGCGAGGCTGCAGCTCAGGGCGAGCTTATGGTGGACAGCTTCGGACACAAGGCGTTAAGCGGTACTGCTACGGCTCTTTCAAGACTTGTTGCCAATAAATTCGGCTGCAAGACAAGACCAATAGAGTTCAGCACTATCCAGAGATGTGCAAGCCATATAGGTTCTCTTACAGATGTAAACGAAGCCTTTCTTATAGGCGGACAGGCTGTAAAGGCTGCATTCGACGGCGAAACAGGCAAGGTTGGTATATACAACAGAATTTCCAACAAGCCTTATCTCATGAACACAAGCATATATGATGTAAACGCTATTGCCAATGTTGAAAAGACAGTTCCAAAGGAATGGATAATAAACGATGGCACATATCTTTCACAGGAAGCTATCGATTACATGAAGCCTCTTATCCAGGGCGAAATATTACCATACATGGTAGACGGTCTTCCAAGACACATCAAACTGTAATATTGCAAATTGTTAATAAAGGGCAGTCGTTTATGACTGCCCTTTACTGAGAGCGGGATATAAATGGGATATTTGAATCAGATATTTAAATTCATAAAAAAGGTTTTTTACAAGGTCCTTCAGAACGACCTTCTTACCTATGCCAATTCTCTGTCCTTCAGGCTGATATTGGCAATATTCCCTCTTATTATTGCCGTGCTTACATTGTTCGGTTTTTTTAATCTGCCCACAGATAATATAATAGCCACTATCATAAAATATGTTCCAGGCGACGTGGGAGAAATGATTTCCTCTTTCGTAGCCGAGGTAATCGGCGAAAAGCGTATAAGCCTTTTCTCCACAAGCTTGCTTATTGCCGTATATACCGCTTCAACAGGCTTTTACACTATGATAAAGGGTATATGTCAGTCCTATACCAACAAGAATCTGGACTATATCAAGGCAAGATTTATGAGCGTGCTGCTTATGGTATTCTTTATTATAAGCATAGTGGCAACACTGTATGTAGTTATTTTCGGCGACGCCATAAACCGTTTGCTTGTGAATTTCAAGATAATACAGCATATACCACATATTTTTGACGGTATGCTTATAAATATTGCAAATATGGGAGTTATGTTCGTATTCCTTGTAGTGCTGTATAAATCCTCCATAGGCATAAGAACGAGAATTAGGGACATACTTCCGGGAATATTCTTTACCCTTGGCGGCTGGCTCATTGTTTCAAAGCTGTTCAACATATATGTAAACAATTTTTCAAGATATTCAGTTATTTACGGAAGTATAGGAACTCTTTTTGTGTTTGCCCTGTGGCTTTATCTTCTCTCCTGTGTTATACTCATAGGCGCACAGATAAATGCGGAATACAGAGCTGTTGTTAGAGCCAACAGGAACAGAACCGCAGATATGTCTGTAAATGATAAAATATAGTAGGGCAATAAGCTAAAGACTTGCTCTTGCAAATAAAAGCTAATGATGTCTGGGGCGTTTGCTCGCATGTATCGGAGAAAGCGGTAAACGATAATACAAATTTATTATATAAACAAAGCCGAGAAATTGTGTGTTCTCGGCTTTGCTTATATCTATATTTAAAAAATTCTATTTAACGTCGATTCGACAAGATATATTTACTACTCTATAATTTCTCCTGTATTTAAGTTTATCTTATATGTGTTTGTTGTTGTCGTATCATCCTTGCCGTATTGCATAGAAACTGTATTTTCAGTTACTTCTGCCGTATCGTCTTCTATTTTGACTTCTGCGCTGAGATAGAAATGATAGGGTATTGCAGAGGACTTTTCATCCATATTTTCATATACCTTTTTTGCCTCATCATCATAGCTTGATATAAAGCTGTCGGCTGCTTTTTCGGCTGCGCTTTCTATTTGTGTGTTAAGCTCTGATATGGCTTTTGACGTTTCGTTAAACACAGGGTATTCAACTGCTGCGGAAATATAGTCATTTCCATCTGCGTCGTGGAGAGCCGTGGAATAGGTCTCTATATAATAGGGGCTTTCCGTCTTCTCGTCGGGTTTTTCAAAAATTTGTCCCTTTATTTCATCATCATCGATTCGGTTTCCGTTTATAATGCCGTAAGTAGCTTCATAGAAAAGCTCGTTGTCTATGAAATAATGTATTGTGATAAGTCCCGCATTGTTGTATATCACATCGCACTTTACATATAATTCCTTTTTGTCGCCGGTGTAGGTGTCAAGTGTTTCATCAACAGCGGCAAGTATGTCATTTTGTATATTTTCATTCAGCTTATCAGCCATTGTATACTCAGAGGATATAACGGGGAATTCATAGTCTATTGCTAGTCCTGTCGTCATATTGTTTCCGCCGCCTCCGCTTATTTCATATTCAACGGAATCGGGAGCTTCGGCTGTTATTACGGGAGCATCTACTGTGACTGTCTTTGTTACTCCGTTCCAGTTTACCTTTGCGCCTATGCTCTCGGATATTACTCTGAGAGGTATCATTGTTCTGCCGTTTATTATCTGAGCGGGAACGTCGCTTGTAATATATGAGCCGTCGCCTACGGTTACCTTATTGCTTCCGATTTCAATGCCTGCAGTTACCTGACCGTATGTTATCTCGCAGAGCTTAATGTCTTCAAACCATTTTACATCGGCTCCCATTTTTTCAAAGACTGCTCTGAGGGGTACAAGAGTTCTGCTATCTTGTATAACGGGCTCTTGGTCTCCCGTAAAGTCGACGTTTTCGCCGTTTACTATCACTTTTATACTGTTTTCGGCAAAGGAATCAACAGAAAAAGCTGTGAAAATAATTGCTGCCGTCAACGCCAGTATCGATAATTTTTTCATAAAAATTCCTCCTTAAAATTCATCTATATTAAAATTATAGCATAAAAATTTTTAATTTGATAGTATTTTATGACGTTAAATTTACAGTTTGCGCCAAAACGGATTTTTAGTATTTATTTATGGATTTATTTGTGATAAAATATGCATATATAAATTTTAAGGGAGTGAAAAATATGAATTTTAAAACTATAAGGTGCATGGCGGCGGCTATTGCCGTGACAGTTGCCTTTACAAGCGTATCTGTTCCATGCTATGCCGAGGGTGGAGAAAGGACTGTGGTTGTATTTCATACAAACGATATGCACGGTTCTCTTCAGGGTTCCGGCAGCGTCATAGGTATAGACAAGGTGGCGGCTGTTAAAAAGCAGTACGACAATGCAATACTTGCCGACGGCGGCGACGCTTCCCAGGGAGTTGCTCTTGCTTCTCTCTCAAAGGGCGAGGATGTTATAGACCTTATGAATACCGCGGGCTATGATGTTATGGCGGCAGGCAATCATGAATTTGATTACGGTCTTGACCAGCTGAGAAAACTTGTAGATATAGCTGATTTCCCCATTATTTCAGCCAATACATACTATGAGGGCGCGCCTTTGTTTGAAGAGGGCGATTCCGACGGCTGCAGTACCATAATTGAAAAGAACGGCGTAAAGGTAGGCTTTTTTGCTCTTACAACTGTAAATACAGCGACTTCAACAAACCCAAAGGGTATAGAAGGCGTAGAGTTCAGAGATGAGCTTGAAGCTGCAAGGGGACAGGTGGAAAGTCTTGACGAAAAGGGCGCAGATGTAATTATAGCTATAACTCACATGGGTATCATCAAGGAAGAGGAAGGCTTAACCAGCCGCGAGCTTGCCGAGGCTATGTCCGACACAGAGCTTGACGCTATAATTGACGGACACAGTCATTCCACCATAAATGAAAAGGTCGGCAATATTGTAATAGGTCAGACAGGCACAGGACTTAATGCTTTGGGAAAAATGGAAATTACTCTTGACGAAGAGGGAAATACCGACATTACCGAAACTCTCCTTACCGCAGAGGATTTAAAGGATATAACACCCGATGAGGAAACTGCGGAAAGGCTTGATGAAATCACATCAAAGCAGGAAAAAATGCTTGAAGAAAAAATAGGCGAAACAGAGGGTACGCTCTGGGGCGGTTCTATTAACCAGATAGCAGAGGCAAGAGTTGGCGAGACAAATTTCGGCTCACTTATAGCTGACTCTATTATAAACAGCGTTAAAGAGCTTATTCCGGAGGAGTACAAGGATATGCCCATTGCTGCCGTGGTAAATGGCGGAGGCTTTAGGTCTGCTGTACCGAACGGCGATATTAAAATGGCTCATATTATAAATGCGTTACCGTTCGCAAATACCGTTATGTACAAGATAGTTACTCCTTCCGTAATATATGATATGCTTGAAAGCTCTGTTTCCTCCGTTAATTCTCAGGATAATGAAACGGGCTTTATGGATGCTGCATACTCAGGAAGCTTTCTCCAGATAGGTGGTATGAGCTTTGAATATGACCCAAACGGAGAAAAGGGCAACAGAGTAAAGGCGGTATATCTTGACTCCATGAGCGCTGCTCTTGACAGAAACGATAATGAAACTAAAATAATACTCGGTTCTAACGATTATGTTATAGGACAGGGCGTACTTGCAGATATTCCTCTGTCAGGAGAAGGAAGCGGACTCACCCAGGCTGTTGTCGATTATATAGCGGCGCTGACGGATAACGGTTCAAAACCCCTTTCTGTTCCTGTAACCTACGGAAGAATAAAGACAGTAGGCGAATATACCCCAAAGGATTATACTGCCAATATTAGAGTTAATAATGCTGACGGAACTGCTGCCACGGAAGGACAAACAGAATTATATGTTGACGGAGTTAAGACAGAGGGTACAATAAATGCCGAGGGTATTCTCAGCTTTACCGTATCCGACGGACCTCATGCAGTAAAGCTCT
This sequence comes from uncultured Clostridia bacterium, assembly GCA_947628755.1. Classification (GTDB taxonomy): domain Bacteria; phylum Bacillota; class Clostridia; order Lachnospirales; family CAG-274; genus CANPXH01. The sequence continues at coordinate 71,678 of CANRBC010000002.1, forward strand.
ATGAGGAGCAGGCAGAGGTTTATGTAAACAACTACAGCGGCGCAGGCGTTATAGAATCCTACGGCGAGTGGAAGGCAGGCTTCCCCGTTCTTACGCTTTCCGACAGTGTACCGGAGGAAACTACCGAAGCAGCAACGGAAACAACAACCGAAGCTACAACAAATTCTTCAACAAGAACAGGGGGAGGCGGCAGAATAAGAAGAGTAAATGCCGTAACCACCGAAACCACAACAGAGGAAAAGGCAACGGAGGAAACTACCGAGGAGAAAAGCAGTCCCGCATTATCTGAGGTAAGAGTAACGGCAGGCAGCAATATGCTGATTATAGGAGACACATCATATAAAATGGACGCTACGCCCTATATACAGACCGGCTCAGATTCTCTTCTTGTGCCACTCAGGTTTTTATCCGTTGCACTTGAAGGTCACGATATAGATGATGCAGACGACAATTCCTTAGTTAAATGGGATGCTTATACAAAAACCGCTGTTTTATACGTTGGAGAAAGCATTGTGAGCTTTAAGTCCGGCAGCAATATCATGATGATAGGCAACAGAGCCGTTGAAATGGACAACGGAGTTAAAGCGGAGATAAGGGAAGACAGAATGTATATACCCTTCAGAGCTTTGGGAAAGGCTCTCGATATTGATGTAAGCTGGGATGCTGATACAAAATCTGCCGTATATGACGCCGAATAAAAGTAAAAGGCATAAATGGTTATTTTAACGGCATAAACTACAATATTACAAATACATTTCATGTTGAAAATTTTGTAAAATTATGTTATAATGAATGTGACAATAAAAGCGTAGCTTTTAAAAATTAAAAAAAAAGGAGTGAATCTTTTATGGAAGCAACAACAGCTTTAGCTCTTACGCCAGAACAGCAGGAAGCAGCTCTTGGCGGCGCTACTGTAGGTGGAATACTTGGATTAGGCGCAGGAATTATCTTTACGGCGCTTATTGTTTTCTGGATTTTCCAGATAATTGCCTATTGGAAGTTATTTACAAAGGCAGGCGAGCCGGGTTGGAAGAGTATTATACCTATTTATAACGGTTATGTACAGTACAAGATTACATGGAAGCCTATGTGGTTTTGGATTGCTTTTGTAGCAATGTTTGTACTTAATCTTTTGAACCAATTCAGCAATCCCGATGCGCCAAACACAGCTATTATAATTATAACAACTATTGTTCTGATTATAAATATTGTGATTCAGATAATGGCAACTGTAAAGCTCTCAAGAGCTTACGGTCATGGTATAGGCTTTGCTATCGGTCTTATTTTCCTTTATCCTATATTCATTCTGATTTTAGGATACGGCAAGTCAGAATACAAGGGCGCTGATTTATAATTTACGTAAAATAAAAGGGTATTCGTACCCTTTTATTTTTTCAGACTGTCGAAAAAAATATTTTGACAGTAAATACAAATTAAAATAAAGAAAAGCTTACAAAAAAGCGTCGCAGACTTTAATCCGCAAGGCGAGCTTTGCCCGCCTGAGGACAGGAACTTTTCTGTAATTTAGGCATTTATGCCTAAATTGCGGAAAACACGGCTGGTTCCTTCCTTAGATAACTGAAAGAAATGCCAAAAAGCATTTCTTTCAAGCGTGTCGATTTTATCGACACGCTGAATAAAAGGGTATTCGTACCCTTTTATTTTTTTTTGTTGCTTTTATCATTATGTTGTTGTAAAATAATTGCATATTAATATTATGGAGGCGCAGCATGAAATATCATAATCCGGTACACAGAGGCTTTTTCCCCGACCCTTCCGTAATAAGAGTAGGCGAGGACTATTATAAGGTAAATTCCACATTTCAGTATTTTCCCGCCATTGTTATTTCCCATTCAAAGGATTTGGTGCATTGGGAGATAATAGGTCATGCCATTACGAAAAGCGAATATCTTGATTTGTCCGATATATTGGATTCAAGAGGTATATGGGCGCCGGATATTTCTTATTATAACGGAATCTACTACATATTTGCCACATTAAGGCACAACGATGATAACAAGCCTATGAGAAGTCAGCTTGTAATGACGTCGGACAAGCCCGAAGGACCTTACGGCAGGCCGCATATACTGCCTGTTGACGATATAGACCCGTCCCATTTTATAGACGACGACGGCAAGCATTATATGGTAATAGCTCCTGGAGCTTGTATAGTGCCTCTTAATGATGACTGTACGGAAATAATAGGCGAAAAGGTGCAGGTATGGGCAGGTACGGGAGAAAGATGCCCCGAAGGTCCTCATATTTTCAAAAAAGACGGCTGGTACTACGCTATGGTCGCAGAGGGCGGCACAGGCTACGGACACGGTATAAATGTTGCCAGAGGTCGAAGCCTGTACGGACCTTATGAAAGCTGTCCATACAATCCCGTATTAAGGCAGACAGACCCCGAAGCTGATATACAGAGAAGCGGTCACGGTATGTTTGTTGAAACTCAAAATGGACAATGGTATTGTATGTATCTCTGCGGCAGGAGAAACGGCGGAAATTATACTACCATAGGCAGAGAAACGGCTCTCGATCCCGTTACATGGACAGATGACGGTTGGTTTGTAATAAACGACGGAAAACCAAGTAAGGAACAGGAAATGCCTAATCTGCCTGTAACGGCTTATGCCCAAAGGGGATTTTATGATTTCAGAGAAGGCAATATTTCTCTTGACTGGGAATGGGTAAGAAATCCTGACAAGGATAACGTTGAATTTACAGACAAGGGTATAAGGCTGTATACAAGCAAGGGAAGGCTCTGTGATGTAAGTGCAAGGAATATTCTTGTAAGGAGAGAACAGGAATTAAGCTATGAAGCAGAAACAAAGGTGAGCTTTAAGCCTGCGGCAAAGGGAGAGCAGGCAGGACTTACCTGCTATTATTCAACAGCCACATACATTCGCTTTAATTTGTGTAAGGGCGGTATTGAGCTTGTGATAAACAGGAATAAGGGCGAGGAACGGCTTGCCTTTACACGGTATGACGAAGGTACGGTGTATTTAAGAGCAGAAGTAAAGGGACTTAGCAGAAAATTTCTGTACAGCAGCGATAAAATGAACTGGAAGGAGCTGGGACATATAGATAACTGCGTCTTTTTATGCGACGAGGGAGTACCCGACGACAGAAAGCGCCATACCGGAACTCTTGTGGGTATATTTGCCCTTGACGGAGGAAGCGGCATAAGAAGCGCTGCGGATTTTGAATACCTTAAATATAAGGACAAGAACATTGTAAACGACTGAAAATTATGCTATAATAACAATGAGGTGTAAATTTTGGAAAAGAATTATCTTAAAACAAGGATTGGTATAATAGGCGGCGGTCAGCTCGGTCAGATGATGCTTTTGGAGGCAAAGAAGCTGGGCTTTTATGTTACGGTGCTCGACCCGTCTGCCGACTGTCCCGCCCACAGCCTTTGTGACGAGCATATAGTCGCCGCTTTTGACGACAGAGAAGCCTTTCATGTTCTGGCTGATAAGTCGGACGTTATCACATACGAATTCGAGCATATAGACGCAAAAGCTCTGGAGGCTCTGGAGGAAAAGGGCTATAAGGTCTATCCTACGGCAAAAAGCCTTGAGGTAATACAGGATAAGTATACACAAAAGCAGCTTATGTATAACGAAGGCGTATCCGTGCCCGATTTTATGAAAACGGAAAGCATACAGGATATGGAAAGGGCAGGAGAAAAATATGGCTATCCCTATATGCTTAAGGCAAGAACAGGCGGCTATGACGGCAAGGGAAATGCTGTGGTACACAGCAAAGAGGATATAGAAAGCGCCTATGCCGCTCTTGGCGGCGGAAGCATTAAGCTGATGGCGGAAAAAATGGTGGACTTTAAAATGGAGACATCAATACTTGCCTGCAGAAGTCTTAACGGCGATGTCGTTACATATCCCGTAGGAAATAATGAGCATATTGACAGTATTCTTCATAAAACGCTTGTGCCTGCGGATATTCCCGTAAAGGCTACTGTCAAGGCTATGGATTTTGCCAGAAAGATAATGGAAATATTTGACGGTATAGGAATGTTCTGCATTGAAATGTTTGTTACAAAGGATAACGATATTCTTATAAACGAGGTCGCACCGCGCCCTCATAATTCGGGACACTATACAATAGAGGGCTGCGTAACAAGTCAGTTTGAAAATCATATAAGAGCCGTTGCAGGGCTTCCTCTTGGAAATACAAGGCTTATAAGACCAACTGTAATGGTGAACATACTGGGAGAGGAAGGACACAGCGGACCGGCTCTTGTCAAAGGACTTTACGATACAATGAAGCTAAAGGGCGCTGCCGTGCATATATACGGCAAGGCAGAGTCAAAGCCAAGAAGAAAAATGGGTCATGTAACTGTTACTGCGGATACTCTTGCAGAGGCGGAGCATCTGGCGGACAGAGCACATAAATTTTTAAAGGTAACATCTGAGGAGGTGTAACAAATGCCACAGGTTGGAATTATAATGGGAAGCGATTCAGACCTTCCCGTAATGAGCGAAGCGGCAAAGGTACTTGATGATTTCGGTATAGACTACGAGCTGACTATTGTTTCTGCTCACAGAACCCCTGACAGAATGTATGAATATGCAAAAACTGCAAGGGAAAGAGGACTTAAGCTGATAATAGCCGGAGCAGGAGGAGCAGCGCATCTGCCGGGCATGACAGCCGCCATTACGGATTTGCCCGTAATAGGAGTGCCTGTAAAGACAAGAGCCTTAAGCGGCGTAGATTCTCTGTATTCCATAGTACAGATGCCTGCGGGAATACCCGTTGCCACGGTTGCCATAAACGGAGCAAAGAATGCGGGACTTCTGGCTGTACAGATACTGGGAGCTTTTGACGAAAAAATAGGCGCAAAGGTAGACAGCTACAAGACTGAGCTTGCAGAATCTGTTGAAAAAAAGGCTGCCGTTCTGGAAAGCTCAGGCTATGAAAAATATCTTTCAGAGCAAAAATAGATGTTATAAATTTTGCTTGCATATTTTCTGAATTTATGATACTATGATTATGTTAAAAGAAACACAAAAATAACTATATCAGAAAGGATGAAACTGCTAGATGGACTATACGAAAATAATTGGTTCAAACATACGCTACGAAAGAAAAAGAAGGGGTATGACTATTGACGATTTTGCAAGGATAATAGGTATGGCTCCCGGCTTTCTTGGTCTTATTGAAAGAGGACAGAGAGGCACAAGTATGGCAAACCTTGTTAACATTGCCGATTTCTTTGGAATTTCTATGGACAGGCTTATAAAAGAGGATATTTCCTCCGGAACGAGCCTTAAATCCCCTAAAATGACTAAGTCCGAAAAAGACAGAAAAGCCCTGCTTAGCATGGTTTCTTCTCTTTCAGATGAAAAGGTACAAATTCTTGCAGCTGTTGCAAAAACTCTTAATAAGTACGACATTGGCGAGCTTATTAAGCCTATGAAGCTGGAGGATGAATATTAATAATATTAATATTATTTAAAAAGACCACCCGAAAAGGTGGTCTCAGCGTGTCGATAAAATCGACACGCTTGAAAGAAATGCTTATTGGCATTTCTTTCAGTTAGCTAAGGAAGGAACCAGCCGTGTTTTCCGCAATTTAGGCATAAATGCCTAAATTACAGAAAAGTTCCTGTCCTCGGAGGAAGTGAATTCCTCCTGCGGATTAAAGTCTGCGACGCTTTTTTTGCAAGCGGTTCTTTATTTTAATTCGTATTTTCTGCTATAATATTGTTTTTTCGACAGTCTGAGACCACCCGAAAAGGTGGTCTTATATTTTCGGCTTTTTTCAATAAATTTTTGAATTTTTTATAACACCATTTGGTTCGCCCATAGCTTTGTAGTATGTCAAAATTTATATGGAAATTTGTCAGCATTTATGTTATAATAATTTTGTTTGCAGATTTTACTTACGGAGAATTGATTATGTATTTAAAAAGAATTGAATTACAAGGCTTTAAGTCCTTTCCCGAAAAAATCAAGCTTGAATTTAACAAGGGAATAACTGCGGTAGTTGGTCCTAACGGCAGCGGCAAAAGCAATATAGCCGACGCTGTGCGCTGGGTTCTGGGCGAAAAGAGCGCCAAGAATCTGAGGGGCAGCAAAATGGAGGATGTTATATTCAACGGTACTGCCAACAGAAAACCTCTGGGTTTTGCAGAGGTTTCTCTTGTTATGGATAATTCTGACAAAAAGCTCAATATAGATTTCAGCGAGGTAACTGTTACAAGACGAGTATACCGTTCCGGAGAAAGCGATTATATAATTAACGGAACAAAATGCCGCGCAAAGGATATACTTGAGCTTTTTATGGATACGGGAGTAGGCAAGGAGGGCTATTCCATAGTCGGACAGGGCAGAATAGACGAAATCCTTTCTACCAAGTCCGAGGACAGACGCCATCTTTTCGAGGAGGCTGCGGGAATTGTTAAGTACAGGACAAGAAGTATAGAAGCCTCCAATAAGCTGAACAAGGAAAGAGAAAATCTTGTTAGAGTAAACGATATTATAGACGAACTGGAAAAGCAGGTCGGACCACTTGAAATACAGGCGGAAAAGGCAAAAAAGTGTATCGTGCTTTCGGACAGGCTCAAGCTCGTTAGGATAAATATATTTGTAAGAGATGCCGTTAAGTTTGAAAATGAAATTAAGGATATTGAAAAACAGATAAATACTCTTAACACAGATATTGAAGCCGAAAACAGGAATGAAAAAAAGCTCAGCGACAAGAAATCAGCCATTAAAAGCAATATTTCCGATATTGAGGAAAGGCTTGAGGAGGTTGCCCGTAATATCGGCAATAAGCGTTCCGAAAGAGAACAAAAGGATAACGATATAAGACTTTGTCGTGAGAAAATTTCTCATTTAGAGGAAAATATTCAACGTATTACAGGAGAAAATGCCGAGGACAGCAGAAAAATAGACGAAAAAGAAAAAAGCATAACTGCAATAAGAAAGGAAATAGAAAGCAAGAATACCGAATTAAGCAATAAGAAAAAAGTGTTTGACGATAAAATGCTTGTATTTTCAGAGCTTAGCTCTCAGGTAAGCGAAAGAGAAGAGCTTCTGAACAAATACAATGCCGATGTTATTGCCAAAATGAATAAGGCTACCGATGTCAAGAATGAAATAAGCAAGGCAGAGGCAATGCTTTCTCAGCTTGAAATAAGAAAAGGTCAGCTGGAGGAAAATATTTCCGACCTTAAAAAGCAGTATGAGGAAAGAAGCGGCGCTCTTTCCGATGCCGAAAAGGAAATGGAGAGAGCCGAAAAGGAATTAAGACTCAACACGGAAAATATAGATAAAATGACCGAGCAGTATAATACTCTCATAAGCAATGCCGAAAAGGCAAGAGAAAGACAGACTGCCGTAAACAAGACCATACAGGAAAAGAATTCAAGACTTCGTATTCTTTCCGAGCTTGAAAAAAGCTATGAGGGCTATTATGATGGCGTTAAGGCAGTCCTTGCCCAAAGAGACAGCAAATCGTCTGATTTTAAGGGTATATGCGGCGCAGTAGGCGAAGTTATAAATATGGAAAGCAGATATGAAACTGCCATAGAGGTGGCTTTGGGTTCTGCTGTTCAGAATATTATCGCAAGAACAGAGGATGATGTAAAAAAGGCTATTGCTTTCCTTAAGCAGAATAACAAAGGAAGGGCAACCTTTCTGCCTATGACTGCCATAAAACCTAAAACATTAGGCGGTGAAAAATACAATATTATAAAGGAAAAGGGTGTTCTTGGAATTGCCAAGGAGCTTATAAGCTATTCGCAGGAGTATGAAAACATTATGTCTTATCTTCTGGAAAGAGTAATAGTTGCCGACAATATTGACAATGCCATTGCCCTTGCGAAAAAGACAAAATATTCCTACAAAATAGTTACTCTTGAAGGCGAGCTTATAAATGCAGGCGGTTCTGTAACAGGCGGCTCTATGCACAGAAAAACTGCGTCCATTTTCTCCAGAGGCAGGGAAATAGCAGAGCTGAGAGACGAGCTTAAGGCTCTTTACGAGGAACAGGCTTCCACAAATGCCGATGTTGAAAAGATTTCCGAAATATGCGAAAATCTGGACTATAAAATTACAGAGGCAAAGGAAGAGCTACAAGATATTGCCATAAGGAAAACAGAGGCTTCCGGTAAAATTGAACAGGCAAGAGAATATGCGGAGGATATTACATCACGTCTGAAGGGAGCAGAGGACGAGCTTTCTGAGCTTGGCATAACTATAAAAAAAGGAATTGATACGGAAAACAAGCTGAATTCCTCACTTAGCGCTATCGAATCAGAAATAAAGGATTTAAACGAAAAACTTGATGAATTCCAGAATCTTATACAATCCGACAGAGATGTAAGAGAGGCAAGCAATGAGGAAATCTCAGCAATGAGAGTTGAGCTTAATCAGCTTGAAAACGATATATATACCCTGAACAGCGATATTGACAGAATAAACGATGAAATCTCATCTGCAAGAGAATCTCTTGCAGAGGGCGAAAACAATATTGAAGAGCTTAACGGCGAAATAGAGCAAAAGCAAAATGAAATGAAAGAGCTTGAAAATACCGTAAATAAGGTAAAGGCTGAATATGAAGAGCTTTTCGACGTACAGGAAAAGCTCTACGGCGACAAGTCGGCTGCAAACTCTTCTCTTGATGAGCTTGAAGCCGACATAAAGAAACAGCTTGAAACCAAGACGGCTCTTGAAAGAGAGCTTGACAGACTTGAAATACGCAAAACCAATACAGACGAAAAGAGCAGGACGCTTTATGATTCTATGTGGGAGGAGTATGAGATTACATACGTGACCGCAAGAGCAGCCGAAAGGCTTGAAATGTCTGACAGCGAGCTTAAGTCGGAAGAGAAAAAGCTGAGAAATCAGATAAAGGCTCTTGGCAATGTAAATCTGAATGCCGTAGAGGAATATGCCGATGTAAAGGAAAGATACGATTTTCTCAAGAAAAACAGAGATGATATAATGGAAACCGAAAAAAGGCTTGTTGAAATAATAACAGACCTTGATTCCATGATGGAAAAGCAGTTTAAGGAGCAGTTTGCTATTATAAGCAAAAATTTCAGCGCCACCTTTGCCGAAATGTTTGGCGGCGGTGTTGCCGAGCTTAAGCTAAGCGATGATAATGACATTCTTAATTGCGGTATTGATATTGCGGCACAACCTCCCGGAAAGTCCCTTAAAAATATGATGGCTCTTTCCGGCGGAGAAAAGGCGCTTACCGCCATCGCTCTTTTATTTGCCATACTTAAAATGAAGCCTTCGCCTTTCTGTATACTGGACGAGATAGAAGCTGCTCTTGACGATGCAAATGTTGTGAGATATGCCGAGTATCTCAAAAACTTTACAGACGATACGCAATTTATAGTTATAACTCACAGAAAGGGCACAATGGAGGCTGCCGATATTTTGTACGGCGTTACCATGCAGGAGCAGGGCATATCAAAGCTCGTATCTGTAAAATTCAATGAAAGAGGTGTTATTTAATGGCATTGTTTGATTTTCTCAAAAAGAAAAATAATAATACTGATGAAGCCGAAATATTGTCTGAGGGCAGCGAGGAAATAGATGAGCTTGACAGACTTGAGGATGAGGAAGAGCTTGAGGATCTTGAAAAGCTGGAGGAATATGAGGAGTTTGAGGAAAATGAAAATCTCTCCGAGAAATATATAGAAAATGAAGCAGCCGAGGAAGAAGTCATTGAGGAAGAAGCCGACGGCGAAACCACCGAGGAATTTTCGGAAGAGGATGAACCCGAAGCAGCTCCTAAAACGGGATTTTTTGCCAAAATCAAGGCAGGTCTTACAAAGACAAGGGACAACATTATGTCGGGAGTCGACAATGTACTTAAGTCCTTTGTAAAGGTAGACGAGGAGCTTTTCGAGGAGCTGGAGGAAACCCTTATAATGGCGGATATTGGCGTTGAAACCTCCGTATATATAATAGAACAGCTTCGTGATAGGGTAAAAAGCGAAAGAATAACCGATGTATCTGAGGTAAAGACAGCTCTTGCCGATGTAATATCTGAAATTCTTGATAAGGATGAGCAGCCTTTGGAGCTGCCGTCACCTTCTGTTATTCTTGTGATTGGAGTAAACGGAGTAGGCAAAACCACCACAATAGGCAAGCTGGCACATAATTATATAAGCGAGGGTAAATCTGTGCTTCTTGCTGCGGCGGATACATTCAGAGCAGCCGCCATAGACCAGCTTCAGATATGGGGCGACAGAAACGGCTGCGAGGTTATAAAGCATCAAGAAAATTCCGACCCTGCGGCAGTAGTTTTTGACGCTGTACAGGCGGCAAGGGCAAGAAAAACGGATTTGCTTATATGCGATACGGCAGGAAGACTTCACAATAAGAAAAATCTTATGAATGAGCTTAAAAAAATAGCGGGAATAATAGAAAGAGAGTATTCTCAGGCTCATACCGAGGTGTTTCTTGTGCTGGATGCAACAACAGGACAAAATGCCATTCAGCAGGCAAAATTGTTTAAGGAAACAGCGGATATTAGCGGTATTGTTCTCACAAAGCTGGACGGAACGGCAAAGGGCGGTATCGTTATAGCCATAAAGAATGAAATGAATATACCCGTGCGCTTTGTGGGAGTAGGCGAGGGCATAGACGACTTACAGCCCTTTGATTCAAAGGATTTTGCAAGGGCGCTCTTTGAGGAATAAGAACTTATTGATAAGATTGTGAACGATATAAACAACTAAAACGGAGCGGATAAACCGCTCCGTAAAATTTATATTATTAAGCCATTATAACATCGGCAATTTCCTTTGGCAATTCAGCCGGAAGGGCATTTGCAGAGGCAATAAAGTCAATGCTGTATTTTTCGCTGATAGACTTAAGTTTGGCAACCAGCTTTATGAAATCCTCGCTGCTCAGCTTGGATATTATCTTGAATATACCGTCTATATATATTTTCTCTATATCGCCGTTCTGAGAAATTATGCCATAAATAAAGCTAAGTAACTCTCTGTAATTGATAAGAGGGAATTCGGCGATTTCTACAAATCTTATAGAGTGATCAAGGTCATAAATATGTCTTGAATCATCATCTATGTATACTATACAACCGTTTGCTTCCTTAGAGGCATTATTTGCCATTTCAATTAATTTCTTTGTTTTGCCTTCACCTTTTCCTCCGGCTAATATCTGTACCATAATAAATCTCCTCCTTGCTTATATGCAATAAGTAATTGATCGGAGCATAGTCCGACAGTCTATACTTATATATTCTCCGTATATATGTACAATCCTTTTTTTTGGGCTAAAAATTTTTTGCTTGCAAATTTTGTCCAAATAGGGTAATCTATTATATAGAGAAGAAAGGAAGAAAGCTATATGAATAACAACAAGACTACAGAGTATACCAATGAAAGTATAAGCTCTCTTAAGGGTGCGGATAGAGTAAGATTGCGTCCTGCCGTAATATTTGGCTCAGACGGTATAGAAGGCTGCGAACATTCTGTATTTGAGATTCTTTCAAATGCCATAGACGAGGCAAGAGAAGGCTTTGGCAGCAAAATAGAGATAATACTGGGTAAGGATAACGATATTACGGTGGTGGATCACGGCAGAGGTATCCCTGTGGACTATAATGCCAACGAGGACAGATATAACTGGGAGCTTCTTTTCTGCGAAATGTACGCGGGAGGAAAATATAATAATAACAGCGGAGATACCTATGAATACAGTCTTGGACTTAATGGTCTGGGACTTTGCGCCACACAGTACAGCTCAGAATTTATGGAGGTCACTATTATAAGGGACGGCTATAAATATGAGCTTTATTTTGAGAAGGGCGAAAATATAGGCGGACTTAAAAAAGAGCCAACAGGAAACAGAAGAACAGGCTCTGTTATACACTGGAAGCCGGACAGAGAGGTGTTTACGGACATTGATATTCCTCTTGAATACTATCAGAGCATACTTAAAAGACAGTGTATAGTAAACGCAGGGCTTACATTTATTCTTACAGACGACAGGACAAAGGAAAGATATACCTATTGCTATCCTGAGGGAATTAAGGACTATATAAAGGAGGTCGCGGGAGAAAAGGCGTTTACGGAAATAGCCTATTACGAAAATGAGACAAAGGGACGTGACAGAGAGGACAAGGAGGAATATAAGTTCAAATTTGAGCTTGCTTTCTGCTTCAACAATGACGTCAATCTTTTGGAATATTATCACAATTCCAGCTTTCTTGAGCATGGCGGTTCTCCCGACAAGGCTGTGCGCACAGCCTTTGTGTACGCTATTGACAATTATTTAAAAAACAACAATCTGTATAACAAGACCGAAAAGAAAATAGTGTTTACAGATGTAGAGGATTCCCTTGTTCTTATTATAAACAGCTTTTCAACAGTAACCAGCTATGAGAACCAGACTAAAAAATCCATTACAAACAAGTTTATAAGAGAGGCTCTTACGGACTATCTCAAAAAGCAGCTTGAGATATATTTTATAGAAAACAAGGCGGACGCCGATAAAATAGCAAAACAGGTGCTTGTAAACAAAAGAAGCCGTGAGACCGCAGAAAAGACAAGAGTAAATATTAAGAAAAAACTGACAGGCTCTCTTGATATGAACAACAGAGTAGAAAAATTCGTAAACTGCCGTACAAAGGACGTAACAAGGAGAGAGCTTTATATAGTAGAGGGCGATTCTGCTCTCGGCTCTGTGGTATTGGGCAGGGATGCGGAATTCCAGGGAGTAATGCCTGTAAGAGGCAAAATACTTAACTGTCTTAAGGCAAATTATGACAAGATATTCAAAAGCGATATAATTACAGACCTTCTTAAGGTGCTTGGCTGCGGAGTTGAAATAAAGACAAAGCACAGCTCGGATTTGAACAGCTTTGATATAGAGCAGCTGAGATGGTCCAAAATAGTAATATGCACAGACGCCGATGTAGACGGCTTTCATATAAGAACACTTATACTGACTATGCTTTACAGACTTGTACCTACGCTTATAGAACAGAGAAAGGTATTTATTGCGGAATCTCCTCTTTATGAGATAAATTCAGCCAAGAAAACATATTTTGCCTATACGGAAAAGGAAAAGGCGGATATTATAAGTAAGCTGAACGGCAAATATGAGGTGCAGAGGTCAAAGGGTCTTGGCGAAAATGAGCCTGAAATGATGTGGCAGACTACTATGAATCCCGAAACCAGAAGACTTATACTTGTGCTTCCCGAGGACGCAGAAAAAACCGCAGATATATTTGATATGCTTTTAGGAGACAATCTGAAGGGCAGAAAAGAGCATATAGAAGAATTCGGTCACAAGTACATTGATTTGACTGAGCTGAGCTGAGAGGTAGTGCTATGGCTAAGAAAAAAGACAATAATGTTGTTGTAAATAATTTTATAGAACAGAATATTACAGATACTCTGGAGCTTAACTATATGCCCTACGCCATGAGTGAAATAGTTTCAAGAGCAATTCCTGAAATAGACGGCTTTAAGCCGGCTCACAGGAAGCTTTTGTATACCATGTACAAAATGGGTCTGCTTAACGGCAGCAGAACCAAATCCACAAATGTGGTAGGTCAGACAATGAAGCTGAATCCTCACGGCGACGCAACAATATACGAAACTATGGTAAGGCTCACAAGAGGCAACGACGCCCTTATACACCCGTTTATAGACAGTAAGGGAAATTTCGGCAAGACATATTCAAGAGATATGGCTTATGCAGCTTCAAGATATACCGAGGTAAAGCTGGACACCTTCTGCAACGAGCTTTTTAAAAGCATAGATAAGAATACGGTCGATTTTACGGACAACTACGACGGCAAAATGAAAGAGCCTGTGCTTTTTCCAACTACATTTCCCAATATTCTCGTTACGCCCAATCAAGGTATAGCGGTAAGTATGGCAAGCTCTATATGCAGCTTTAATTTAAAAGAGGTCTGCGATACGGCGATACATTATATCAAGAATAAAAAAACAGATATAAAGAAATATCTTAAAGCCCCCGATTTCACAACAGGCGGAGAGCTTATATACGACGAGGAAGAAATCGATAAAATATACCGCACGGGAAGGGGCAGCTTCAAGGTAAGGGGAAAATACCGCTTTGACAAGAAAAACAGCCTTATAGAAATATATGAGATTCCTTATTCTACCAATATAGAAAGCATTATTGAAAAAATAATTGCTCTTGTTAAGCAGAATAAGCTTAAGGAAATCAATGACGTAAGAAACGAAACAGACCTTAAGGGACTTAAAATAACAATAGATATAAAGAGGTCGGCTGATCCCGACAAGCTAATGACTAAGCTGTATTCAATGACTCCTCTTGAGGACAGCTTTAGCTGCAATTTCAACATACTTGTAAACGGCAGACCTATGACGCTGGGTATAGCCGGCATACTTGACGAATGGCTTACTTTCAGAACGGAGTGTATAAAACGCCAGACTGAATACGACTTTGACAAAAAGTGGGACAGACATCACTTGCTTATAGGTTTGCAGGAAATAATACTGGATATAGACAAGGCTATAAAAATAATAAGGGAGACCGAGGAGGATTCCATGGTAATTCCCAATCTTATGGCAGGCTTTGGCATAGATGAGCTTCAGGCGGAATATGTAGCCGAAATAAAGCTGAGAAATTTAAACAAGGATTATCTTTTGAAGCAGACAAATGCCATAAAGGACCTTGAAAGGGAAATGTCAGAGCTTCAGGATATTCTTAACTGCGAGGCTCTTATAAACGATATTATCATAGACGAGCTAAAGCAGATTGCAAAAAAATACGGCAAGCCAAGAAAAACGGATATTATATATTCCGAGGAAATTGAAACGATAAGCGATGACGATTTTATAGAGGAATATCCCGTAACGCTTTTCCTTACCAAGGAAAACTATTTTAAGAAAATAACTCAGGTTTCCTTGCAGGCTTCTATGAGAGTATCTGCCGAGCATAAGCTCAAGGAAAATGATGAAATTATTCAAGTCCTTGAAAGCAATAACAAAAATGAGCTTCTTATGTTTTCCGATAAGCAGAATGTATATAAGGTAAAGGCTTATGATTTGCCGGAATGTAAGACAAGCAGCATGGGAGAATATCTCAATAATATACTTGGTATGGAAACCGATGAAAAGATAGTATATATGGCAAATGCCAACGACTACAAGGGATATATGCTTTTCGCTTTTGAAAACGGCAAAATCAATAAGGTGGAAATGTCCGCCTATGCTACAAAGGTGAACAGGAAAAGACTTATAAACGCTTATTCTGGAAAATCTCCCCTTATAGGCGCTCTGTATATTGAGGAGGACAAGGATATCCTCCTTGTAAGAGATACGGATAAGGCAATGCTCATAAATACCTCCTATATTCCTCTTAAGCAGACTAAAAGCTCCGGCGGAGTGCAGATATATACTCTTAAGAAAAACAGCAAAATGACAAAAATAATGCCTAAGGAGGAATTTATATCCGAGGATATTGAGTATTACAGATGCTCAAAGATACCTGCCACAGGTCATTTTATAAATGAAGATGACAAGAGCAAAAATAATCTTCCCAGCCAGATGAATTTATTCTGAAAAATCCGATGATTTTGTAAAGCAAAATCATCGGATTTAAATTTTAAATTGGCTAATTATGAAGATAAAAATTTTTTAAAAAATTTTAAAAAAGGTATTGACAAAGTTAAAGATATAGGTTATTATATATATACAAGATACCCCACGGGTTATAAGACAAGAAAATTTAAGAAAGGAGTGAGACCACCAAACGCAGCACATTAGTCGTATAACATAATAGCTGACACCTTTTACAAAAGTATTGAAACCTAACACTATGAAAATAAATGAACAAATTTAAAAAATAAAACACTTTGATAAGTGATAATGACAGCTTGATCTTGACAGAATAAAAATGCCGGATTGAACTCGATTATGAAAGTGTAGAAATAGCATAAAAAATCAATTCAGCGAAAGTGTTATACAGACAAGGAAAAATTTATATAGATGGAAATGTAGTTAAACAGAAAAATTAAAAATTAATCAGTTAAATTTCATTTAAAACATTTATAATTTAAGAAATAATAAACAAAAGAGCAAAATATTTCATTTAATTAAAACAAATAAATCGATAGTTTGAATAAGACGAATTATCAATTTAATTACAACTGAATATAGAAAATGATTTATAATACAATGAATTGCATAAAATATAAAATGCAATATAAAAATTATAATTTTAAACATAATTAAATGAGATGCCGATAATGAAATTAATGAAAATGGACAGAAAATGAAATTTAATAATAAGATTAAAAAAGAAAGTGATTGAAATGATTGACGAATCAAAATAACAGGCTGTTATCTGATAAATTAAATTAGATAACAGCCTGTTTATTTTTTTGTAAATTTGATTTAATGTTCTTAAACTTGACATTGTTCTTCTTAAGTGATAGAGTATATTTAATAATTTTTTTATTTTTACATTTTTTTAAAATCCTCTTGTTATACTATAAAAAAGCTCGTTTATGGGAGGAATATATTTTGAAAAAAATTATTTTATTGATTGCTTTAATACCGATATTTTTTGGCTGTGCTGCCGGCGGTAATTACAAAAGTACAGAGGAAAATACAGAAAATATAAAAAGCGTAAGAAATGATTGTCTTATAGGCTGGTCGCCATTCAAGAGAGCCGCAATAAGCGAAGCCTTAACAAATAATGTTGTTGATATGATGCAGTATTATAATTTTGAATACAGTGGGGGAAATCTGAAAGAGGCTGATTTTTCACGTAATATTCAGTCTGTTGGACAGATAATGGAATGTATTGAAAACGAAGTTGTAAGAAAGGATATGAATAATGCTTATGTTTTGCTTAGTTATGCGGATAAGCATAAATCTCAGGATGCCTTTGATGATTCGTATGAAATTTTGGAGACTCTTAACGCCTATATTTTTTCTTATCCTATTACAGACAATAATTTCAGCGATTGGCAGATAAATATAGATACGGCGTCTCTAAATAAATTTTATAATGTTACCAACGTTTTTGGAGATAATTATAATACAGACATATTAAATGCTGCTTATAACGAGACGGAAGCTGCTTCGGACAAAACGCTTAAAAATATGATAGACAATAAGGACAGGGAAATTGAAGAAGAAATAAGAAATATTTACAATAATGTAAAGAGCGACGACGTATTTTTGCTTATTCACAAGGTAAGCGGCAGTATGAATAAGCTAAAATTTACCGCCGACAATTATAATCCCGATTATGACTATTGCAATAATGTTAAAGCTGCCCTTTCAGAGGTCGAAGAGGTAAACGACAGACTTATGGGACTATTGAAAAATAATTCGCTCATTAATAAATACGGCAGAATAAGCAGCTTTATAAATAGCTTTGATATAAAGTACGGAAATAATTTTAATTACACTGATATAAATGCGGATATTACAGAATTATGCCGAATGGCAGCAAGACTTGAATATATTTACTGTAACTCTGCCGAAAATAATTATAACTATGAAAATATGCCATACATAAACGCATTGGCTGAATTGGAGGATAATGCTCTATGAAAAAAATACTGATTTTTCCTTTTATAATGTTTCTTATGACGGCAACGGCTTTCTGCGGAGAAAGACTTTCGGATACTCCTTATTATTATGAGTATATTAGTGACGGCGGATACTGTGATATATATGATAACCGCGGCAATATCGTTTCCCACGGCGAGTATGATAGACTGAAAACCGGCGGAGGCAATATTATTGCTCGCAGAAAGGAATTCCCACAGACTACCGGTATTATAGATACCGATTTTAATATATTGCTTGAATTCCGTTTCAGTCAAATCAATTATAACGAAAACACAAAAACTTACGAATGTCTTACATGGGGAGAGGGCAAGGATAAAATAGAATTTTTTAATATTGACATGAAGCCTGTTTCCCAGCCCAAGGATATAAGAAAGCTGGAGGGTACGGACTGCTTTTATGAGAGAGTTATAGATGAAAATGCCGAAATTAATTCGGGTTATATAAGCTATTATATATGTGATGAAAACGGAAACAGACTTTCCGATGTGGAATATATGGATATAAAGGCAATATCGGGGAATATTGTAGTTACTGATGTGAATAATAGAACAAATACATACAACAGCGTTTCTCAGCTTCTCAACAGAAGCGACGCAAGCTCCTGGGCAAGAGAAAGCATTACAAACGCCATAGCGGAAGGAATAGTACCGCCTGAGCTTCAGTCTGACTATACCGATAAAATCACAAGAAAAGAATTTTGCCGCCTTGCCATACAGACATATATTGCCAAAACGGGAAATAATGTTGACGAAAATGCGCCGACGCCTTTCGGAGATGTTGACGATATATATGTAACGGCGGCGTATAAGCTGGGTATTGTATCGGGTACGGGAAATAACAGCTTTTCTCCTAATAATAATATTACGCGGCAGGAGGCTGCGGTCATGCTCAGCGAGCTTGCCAATGTCCTTTCTGTTAAGAGTAAGGAAAAAATACCAAAGTTTATTGACGAGGGTTATTTTGCTTCTTGGGCAAAAGACGCAATATACAATATCGCTTCTGTAAAAAGCGGAGATACTTACATAATGACAGGCACAGAGCCTCAAAAATTTTCTCCTTGGATGAATTACACAAGGGAACAGGCTATTGCCACTATGCTGAGACTTTATAATTACAGAGAAAAGCCTGCGGTGAATAACGGACAGTATGTGCAGCCAAATAACAGCGAATATTTGTATTTTATCGCAGGCGAATATACTAATTACAGTCTTGTTGCCGTAAGGAAGGACGGAAGCGACAGCAAGGTTCTTGACAGCGGATTATACAGCTCTTCCGTTATTTTTACGGATAACGAGTATATATACTACGATGTAAGCGATTATTACGGAAGCAATTCCTTTTACAAAATAAGGCTGGACGGAACGGAAAAAACGGAAATAAGCAGCAGCGAGCTTGAAAATGCAAGTGAATTTATTGATAAAAATGTATATGACGAAAAATATAAATATTACTATAAAGAGGACTGGAGTATGGGCATGAGGTCTCCCGACTATTCCCTTGCAAGAAGCGATAAAGACGGCAGTAACGAAAAAATTCTCTGTATTTATACAATTACGAATCCTATACTGCTTTATGATGGCAATGTGTATATAAGCTCTACATCGGGTATAATCAAGACAGATTCCGAGGGCAATTCAAATATTCTTGCAGACAGCGGAAATATATTATCCGTTGAAAACGGAAGAGTATACTATTATCTGGTTGACAAAAACGAGGCTTATTCAATGAATACCGACGGTTCGGACAAGAAGCTGCTTTATAAATATAAAGGAGAATAATTATGAAAAAAATTTTTTTAACACTTGCTGTAAGTATTTTTATGAGTACATTGGCTTTTGCGGATTATAAAAATATAGATAATACAAGGTATTATTATGATAATGAGGAAAAAACAATTAACTGGACTAACGATAAAGGAGATACTGAATCAAAAGGCAAATTCACATGGGTGGAAACTTTAAATGGTAAGCTCTATGCTGCAGACGATACCACAGGACTCAGAGGACTTATGGATATGCAGCTCAACACGGTTATTCCCTTTAAATATACTGATATTACATATAATGCGCATACACAGGCATACGAATGTATAAACCAAAATGAAAAGGTTATAGAATTTTATGACAGAGAATTTAATAAAATACCTCAACCCTTGAATATAGAAAAGATTGAAAATACAAATTATTACAAGCAGGTCGTAGTTACCGAAAATGCTCCCGATGAAATATTGTATTATATATGCGATATAGAGGGCAATAGACTGATAGAGCAGCCATTTGAAAATATTGAGGGCGCGGCAGGAAGCATTATAGCCGTTAATACAGACTTAAACTCCGGCGTGTATGATAAGGAGCTTGAAATTGCCATACCCTTTGGCAAATATACAAGTATATGGTATGACAACGGAAGATTCCGCTGCCATAATAGTGATACGGGCGAAACCGTATTTTTATCAGACAGATTTGAGCCTGCCGAGGAAGTCAACGATATATTCGGAACAGATTATTATTACAAAAAAGGCGACAACGGACTTTACTATATATGTGATTTTGACGGAAATGTATTAAAGGATAAGGGATACTACGAAATAAATAATACAGGCGGCAGAATACTTGTAAGAAGCTCCGATACTTATCCTCTGCTTTATGGACTTCTCGATGAAAATCTCAATGAAGCAATAGATGAAAAATATTTAAGAATATACTACGATAATGAAACAGGTGAAACAAGCAGATACCTAAACGCCAAAATCGAATATTACGACAGGGACAATAATTTGCTCAGAACAGAGGATGGTCCTGTGTTTGTAACTCCCATAAAGGGCATGGAGGGCAGAAGCGTGTATGACCAATATCCGGACGGAGTTATGCCGGGTGAACATTCCTGCTTTGTCATAGACGACAAGGGAAATGCCCTTACGGGAAGTTATTATAGTATAGGTACGGAGGCGCAACCTGGCAATACCCTTATTATAAATAGTATTATGGGACATTCTGATATTATAGAGGGCTTGCTCGACTCAGATATGAAGGTGATCGTACCTCCCGGATTCGGCAATGTGTTTGTAAAGGAAGAGGATGGCGCTATATATGTAGAAAACGTATGGGAAGGCAGCGATACAAAATATTATGATTTATACGGCAATCAGTATAAGACCAAAGCCGAAGCACTTGCCGCAGCCAAGACAAAGGGAGAGCCGAGCCTATGGGCAAAGGAGAGTATAGAAAAGGCTATAACGGTAGGTATTGTACCGGAGGAAATACAGTCACAGTATATCAGAAACATAACAAGGCAGGAATTCTGTAAGCTGGCAGTTATGACCTATATTGCAAAGACAAATTATGCTATTGAAAATAATGCAGAAAATCCTTTCATAGACGTGAATGACGATTACGTTACGGCAGCATATAACCTTAAAATAGTGGCAGGACTGGGCAAAGGCGTATTTGCTCCCGATAAAAGCATTACACGGCAGGAGGCGGCGGTAATGCTTGATAACCTTGCAAAGCTCCTGAATGTAAAAGGTACTGAGAAAACGGTTAAATTTACAGATGAAAGCTATTTTGCCACTTGGTCAAGGGCTGCAATTTATTCCGTAGCAGCTATGAAAAGCGGAGATACCTATGTTATGGCAGGAACAGGCGAGGGCAAGTTTTCTCCATGGATGAATTATACAAGAGAACAGGCTATTGCCACTATGTGGAGATTGTATAACTGTGAGGCTGCTCCTTCTGAGACTAAAGCGGTTGAAAGTGAGGATTTAGAGCTTATACATTCTTATCATGTGGGTTATGCCAGAGAACCGGAGGTATCTCAGAATTATGATGTTATAATGGACAAAGAGGGCAATATTATTGCCGATTATCCCGTAATAATGGATATTGGCTGCGGAGTGTATGTTTATAAGACATTTAATACCGAAAATAATTACGGTCTTATAATGGGACTTCTGGACAAGCATGGAAAGGTTGTAGTTGAAGCACAGTACGAGGATAAAACCACGTGGGCATATAACGATACTGTCACATTTAAAAAGGGCGATACCTATTATGTTTATGATACAGAGGGCAATCTCAAAGGCAGTATGACTTATAAGCTGCCCGATTTCAAAGGGACAGCGGCGCCATACTGTGTAGATTCAATATCGGGTACAAATGTTGTTGTAAGAAGGTGGCAGGACAGATACGGAATGTACGGCGCAGATCCCGATATGGATTGGTATATATACCGCCTTTATTCAAAGGAAAAGACGGCGGACGATTATTTCAACATTCGTATTACGGATAACGGAGAATTTATTGCTAACGATTTAAATGACAATAAAGCCTGTGTACTTGACGCAAACGGCAAACTTAAGCTGAAAACGGATTTCTGTACCATGTACAGAGTTGACAAGGGACTGTATTTTGCAAGAAGCGAATATGACAAATATCAGGGCCATAGGAAGTATTTCCCGGAGGGCGATACAGACAAGGTCACATTCCTTGACGGTGATTTTAATGTAATAGCAGAGGGTATTGACAACGTTGAATACGAGGTAGACGAAGAAAACAAAATTGTTAAGGCTACAAAAAATAATGAGCCTTTTGAAATTAAATATTGAAAAATGTATGGACATTCTTAAAAAATAGCAAATAAGCCGGGTTTTTAACTCGGCTTCCTTGCTATTTTACTTTATTTAAAAATGCATTTATACGTTCGTTTGTCTGATTTCTTATTACCTCGTCGGGAGAGCCGACAGCTTGAATATATCCGTCCTCCATGAACACTACCTTATTGGCTACCTCTGAGGCGAAGCCTACTTCATGAGTAACAATAAGCATTGTGTTTCCTTCCTTTGCAAGATTTCTTATAACATTGAGCACTTCTCCCGTAAGCTCAGGGTCAAGAGCCGAAGTCGGCTCGTCAAAAAGGACTATATCGGGTCTTAGCATCAATGCTCTTGCTATGGCAACTCTCTGCTTCTGACCTCCGGAAAGGGTAGATGGCATAACATCCATTTTGTCCGACAAGCCTACCTTTTCAAGAGTTTCTCTTGCAAGGGCTTCTATATTTTCTTTTGTATCCTGCTTTGCAAGAAGTGGCGCAAGCATAAGATTTTTCTTTATATTAAGGTGTGGGAACAAATTAAAATGCTGAAATACCATGCCTGTTTTTAACAGTATTTTTCGCTTTTCCTTTTCGGAGGGATATACGCCGTTTTTAACCAGATAGCTTCCCTCTATACATATATCTCCTGCATCTATTTCCTCAAGGTCTATAAGACTTCTCAAAAATGTGGATTTACCGGAACCGGAGGGTCCCAGTATTGCGACAATATCTCCCTTTTCTATATTTATGCTTATATCCTTTAAGACTTCAAGAGGACCAAAGCTCTTTTTAAGATTTTTTACTTCTATTATTGACATAAGCCTGACCTCCTAAAAATCAAATTTGTTTTCCAGCTTTCGGAATATAACGGTAAGAATATAACTGAATATAAGATAAAATACTGCTGCCACAGCAAAGGCTGAAATATTTGTTGTTCTGTTTACAATATTTGTGGTCACCTTCAGAAGCTCTGAAAGACCAATAGCCGTAACAAGCGCCGTATCCTTAAGCAATATAATTGTTTCATTGGCGACAGAGGGTAGAGCGATTCTTATCATCTGAGGCATAACTATTCTGAATTTTGTCTGCATAGAGGTAAGTCCAAGTACCTTAGACGCTTCATACTGTCCCTTGTCAACAGATAAAAGACCTCCTCTGAATATTTCTGCATAGTATGCGCCATAGTTAAGCACAAATGCCACCGCGCCTGCAGGAAATCTGTCAAATGTAAGATATGGTCCTATAACAGGCACATAGGGCAGACCAAAATATACAAAGAAAATCTGGAGCATAAGAGGAGTTCCCCTCATTATAAGTATGAAGCCCGATACTATCCACTCTACGCAGCAGTACAAAACTCTGCCTAAAGTGTTTTTAGGGCATTTTGCCGTGCGTACAAAGGATAAAATCAAACCCAGAGGTATAGAAAATACAAGGGTTACGGCAAAAAGCTCTATTGTGAGCTTACAGCCTACAAGCATCTGTGAGACCCATGAAGCTATATCTGACATTACTTCACTTCCTTTTGCATTTTATTTCAAAAATAAGGGGCTGATAAACAGCCCCGATATGTATTATGTTTATTTAACAACTATGTCCTCGCCGAACCACTTCTCTGATATTTTGGCTGAAGTACCGTCTGCGTTAAGCTCGTCTATTGCTGCCTGGAGCTTGTCCATAAGCTCTGTGTTGCCTTTCTTTGCAGCTATAACGTATTGCTCTGAGCCAAAGTCCTCGTCAAGTATTTTGAGGTTGGCGTCTTCGTTGGTAGCAATGTAATACTGAGCCGCAACTACGTCTGCAACTACGGCGTCAATTCTGCCTATTGCCAAATCCTGGAATGCAAGTACGTTTGTATCATAAGTAGCTAAGTTAGCAAATTCATTGTGAATGTCATCTGCTTCAATAGCGTCAACAGCAGTTGAACCATCCTGTGCGCCTACATTTTTGCCTGCAAGGTCGGCTTTGGTTGCTATGTCTGAATCAGCAGGTACTAATATTATCTGCTTGTTGTCAAGATAAGGCTTGGAAAGTGTAAAGGCTTCTTCTCTTTCGGGAGATGTTGAAAAGCCGTTCCAGATAAGATCAATCTTGTCTGTGTTGATTTCCATTTCCTTGCTGTCCCAGTCGATTGGCTGAAACTTTATCTCTGTGCCCATTTTCTCGGCAGCTGCCTTTGCCAAGTCAATATCAAAGCCTACAAGCTCGTTGTTCTCATCTCTGAAGCCCATAGGCTCGAATGTATCGTCAAGACCTACAACAAGAACATCGTCGGTGTTTTCCACTGCATCAGCTGTGTCCTCTGCGGCAGTATCGGTATTTTCCGCGTCAGCAGGAGCTTCTGTGTTGCCTCCGCAGCCTACGATACCTAAGAGCATTGTGCCTGCAAGTAATATGCTTAAAAATCTTTTCATAATAATGCCTCCGTTTTTATAAATATTTTAGCATATTAATACTTTAACATAAGAAAGTATAAATTGCAACTATAAAATATCAAATAACTTAACTTTTGGCATAATTGTTTATTTTATCTTGACAAAAATAGCTTTTGGTTGTAAAATGAATATACTGTGTGCGTGTAGCTCAGCTGGATAGAGCGTCTGACTACGGATCAGAAGGCCGCGTGTTCGAATCATGTCACGCACATTTTAAAGCAGACATAGCGTCTGCTTTTTTTATGCGAATAAACGGACTTGATTTGTGTATTTATTTTAAACCGAGAGCTTCTCGGCTTTTTTTAGTTATAAAAAAGCTAATCAAAGCATATATATTATCTATACTACCGAAAAAAGGTGACGGCATGAAGGATATATATGACAATATAAAAAAATATCTCTGCGACAGCTTGTATAAGGCTGTAAAAAAATACATAGGTGATGCTACGGAAATAAGACTGAGAGGGGACAAGCCGCTTTTTATAAAATGCAGGAACAAGGAAATAAATACAGGCTATATCGTAAGCTACAATGAAATAAACGAAACCTTTTCGCGTCTGGTGGAGTTTTCGCCCTACGCCTATAAGGAGGAGCTTGTAAACGGCTATGTTACGATTGAAAATGGATGGCGCGTAGGTATATGCGGAACTGTCATAGAGGAAAAGGGCATAGTCAGAAACATAAAGGACATATCCTCTCTAAATATAAGGATAGCAAGAGAGATAAAGGACTGCAGTAAATGTATAGGACTGGACAGTGGAAATATTATAATAATATCTCCTCCCGCCTGCGGAAAAACAACTCTTTTAAGAGATATTGTAAGGCGGTGGAGCGACGGTGGAAGAACAATAGCCCTTATAGATGAAAGAAATGAAATAAGCGGTACATACAGAGGCAAAGCGGGTCTGGACATAGGCAAAAGAACAGACGTAATAGTAAATTCCTCAAAGGAAAACGGCTTTAACATTGCCCTTAGAGCATTTGCTCCGGATGTAATAGCGGTAGATGAAATAGGTAGCGAGGGTGACTTTAAAGCTGTAAGACAAGCTATGGTATCGGGTGTGGAGGTGCTGTGTACCGTACACTCGACGGATTTGGACGAGCTTAAAAGCAGAGCCTGTTTTTCAGAAATTATCGCAGAAAGACTTTTTGATTACTATATAGTGCTGAGAAAGGACATTGAAAGGGGAAATATATTTAAATTATATAATAAGGAGCTGATAAATATATGGCAGGAGAAATAATAGGAGCAGCAATGATAATAGCCGCCTGTATGGGCTTTGGATACAGGCTTTCTCTCAGACAGGTGCTGAGAAAAGATGAGCTTACGGAAATAAAAAATATAATAAGCAATATTATGTCAAATCTGGAGTATAAAAGAATGACCTTTGAGGAGGCTCTTATGAATTCTGCCGAAAATATAGAGGAAAACGAAATATTTTCGACGGTATTGCAGGCATTAAGAAACAGCAACGGCATAAGAACGGCATGGAAATATTCTTTTGAAAACTGCAGGGATACATATATGACAAAAGAGGACACTAAAAAAATAGCAAAGCTGGGCGAAGGCTTTTCTTCGGGAGATTTTTCACTACAAAAGGGCTATGCCGAAGATGCGCTTAAATATATTGATGCTCAATGCGATATTATAGAGGGAAAATCCGCAGAGGAAAGCAAGCTGTACAGAAGCGTCGGCGTTACAATAGGCATATTTATAGTAGTGCTGCTTATTTAGGGGGTCTGCTGTATGGATATTAATATAGTTTTCAAAATAGCGGCTGTGGGTATACTTGTATCCGTTATAAATCAAGTGCTTTCAAGAGCCGGACGCGACGAACAGGCTATGCTTACGACACTTGCAGGACTTGTGGTCGTTCTATACTGGGTCATCCAATACATAAGCGATTTGTTCGACAGGGTACAGACTCTGTTCAGACTTTAGGAGTGATTCTATGGATATATGCAAAATAGCTATATTCGGAATAACAGGCGCTGTGCTGACTGTGATACTCAAGGAGGAAAAAAGCTCTTTTTCATTATTTACTGCCATAATGACCTGTATTCTTATATTTGTACTTATACTCCCTCTTCTCGGTGAAATTATGGAAAGAATAAAGGAAATAGGAGAGGGACTTGACATATATTCGGAATATATCTCTCTTATGATAAAGGCTCTTGTAACGGCATACGTTTCAATGTTTTCATCACAGCTTTGCAGGGATTTCGGACAGAACAGCATTGGAGATAAAATAGAGCTTGGCGGAAAGGTCATAATACTTATAAGCGCGGCTTCGGTAATGGAGGATATGGCAGATAGAATAATGAGGTTCATACAATGAAATTTATATTAACAGCTCTGTTTGTTATTTTGTTTTCAACATACGTTTACGGCTATGACATTGACAGACTTCCCGATATAAGCAAGGTCGAAAGCACAGTCAAAGAAAATACGGACATTTCCTTTAAAGATCTTATGAAAGCGGTCATATCGGGAGAAGATATTATTTCACTGCTTAAAGGGGACATAAAGTCCTTCATAAAAAATAAGCTATCTGAAAAAAGGGCAGGGTTAAAAAGTATAATCGTAGTTGCTATTATATGCAGTCTTATAAATTTGTTTTCACAGGATATAAGAGATAGGTCAACAGCGGAGTTTATAGGGCTGACAGGGCGTGTTATAATATTTGCTCTTGCCTCGGCTAGCATAGGAAATTCAATAAATATACTCAGGAGCTGTATACAGAATATAACAGACACAATAAACAGCGCTATTCCCCTTATTATAGCGTTGGTTTCAGCGGGAGGACGAATACCGGGCGGAGGATTGATACTTGCCATGGGGACTGAAATGGCGGCAACAGGGATAAATTCTGCCGTTATACCTTTGCTTGTAATGGGAACGCTGCTAAAGATAGTAAATATGATTTCGGGGCGAGAGATACTGGACAGGCTCTCGGAGCTTCTTTTGGAATCTGTTTCATGGATACTCAGAATATGCGCTTACGGCTTTGTGTTTTTGTCAGGACTTGAAAGAATAAGCGGAGGCACACTCAGTAAAAGCGCAGGCAGTATGCTTAAATCGGCCGTAAAAATGGTGCCTGTTGTAGGCGATATTATAGGGGGAGCGGGCGAGATAACGGCGTCGGCTGTGTTGGCCATAGGCAACGGAGCAGGCATAGCTCTTATAGTGATAATAATTATAATAAGCAGTATTCCTCTTATAGAAATTGGCGTTACGGCCTTTGTATATAAGCTGACCGCCGCTATACTTGAGCCTGTGTGCGATAAATCGGCAATAGCCGTAATAGACGCTGTGGGAGAAGCAAATTTTAAGGTACTGGCGGCTTTGTTTACAGTAAACGTAATGTTTGTATTGTCATTGGCGATACTTATGTGTTCTGTGAGGTAGCTATGGATACAATAAGGGAATATATTGAGAAGATAATAATGTATGTGCTTCTTACAAGCTATTTATCCGTTATTTTTCCTGATGGCAGCTATAAGAAATATGTAAGGCTCGTAACGGGAGCGATACTGGTGGTCATTGTAATGAAGCCTCTTGAGATACTTTTTACATAGGCGGTGATATATTGGATATAAAAAAAATATTGGGAAATAAAAAAAGCATTGTATACATTGCCGTATTATTTTGTCTTGGAGTATTTCTGCTGACGGGTATCGGCAAAACAAACGTAGCTGAAACAATAAACGCTCCGCATCAGCAGGAGGAGTTAAGCGAAAGACTTGAAAAAATACTTTCTCAGGTAGAGGGAGCAGGTCGTGTAAAAGTGCTTATAAGCTATTCTCAGTCAGGGGAAAAAATACTTGCCTATGACAGCGAGGAGGAAAATAAGATCGAGGAGGGCAGAGATGAAACAAACGTGAGAAATCAAGTGGTTTATGACAGCAGCAAAACCCCCTTTGTGTTAAAGGAATATATGCCTACGCCGGAGGGAGTTATAATAGTTGCCCAAGGCGGCGACAATGAAGCGGTAAAAAAACAATTAATAAGCGGAACTGTGGCATTATTGAGCATTGACGAGCATAAGATAGAAGTATTAAAGATGAAATAGGAGGTAACTATGTTTACAATCAAAAAAAATCAGGTTATAATTTCCGCTCTTGTAGTAATGATTGCTGCGGCAGGCTACTTGAATTACATAGACTCTACAGGCGGCGTAAGTGAGGTAATGGTAACAGATGAAAGCGAACTGGCGTTAAGCGACGACGTGGCGTTTACAGACGACGATGTGGCAATAGCCTCAGACAGCAGCGAGGTAACTTCCGAGAACAGCGCTGAATCCGAAACAAAGGAGGAGAAAAAGAATAAAAAAGAGGAAAAAACCAATGAGGCTGCCGACCCGGACGCAGGCGAGGCGGTGTTTGTAAATTCCTCACAGGATTCCTCATATTTTGTACAGGCAAAGCTCGACAGAGAGCAGTCACGCTCAAAGCAGAAGGATATGCTTAATGAAATGCTGAATAACGAAAAGATAAACGATGAGCAGAAAAACGAGGTAACTACGGCAATGCTGCAAATACAGCAGAGGATAGAAAAGGAAACAGCAGCCGAATCAATGATAAAGGCAAAAGGCTTTGGCGATGTCTATGTAAGGATAGACGACGACACGGTGGACGTTGTAGTGGATAAGGCGGAGCTTACAGACGCCGAGATTGCCCAGATAGAGGATATTGTAAAGAGAAAAACCGGAGTTTCTCCCGATAAGATAAGAATAACTCCCCTTAAGGATAAATAATATACGAAAGGAGCCGCAAAAATAAAGCAGCTCCTTTTATAATGGGTTTTGACTAAATTAATGTTGAAAAATATTTAATATGTGTTATAATTACATATAATGGGCTTAAAATGAATAAGTCAGCCGACAGAGGAGGTTTTTTATGAATAAGGAAAACGATTTAAGTGAAAGCAATGTTGTAATAAGCAGCGAGGTAGTGTCCAAGATAATAAAGACCGCTGCTCTTGAAGTCGACGGTGTTGCATATATTTCCGGCGTGAACTCTGCCATAAAGGGTGTACTCAGTAAAAAAAGCGTAAAGGGAGTCAGCTTTAAGGCGGATGAGGAAAGCATAAAGCCTCATGTCGGGATAGCCGTATACAGCGGCAGCAACGCCATTGAAGTGGCTCGCAAGGTACAGAGCAAAATAAAGGACAATATCGAAAGCATGACGGGTTATGAATGTGCAGATGTAGATGTAGATGTTATAGACATTGTTGTAAAGGAAAATAAGGATACCGAGGTTGAATAAAAATGAAAAGACGAGATGCCAGAAAGCATATTTTTAATCTGGTTTTCCAGACTGAATTTCAGGAGGAAGTCAATGCCGATGAAATACTCAGCACCTATAACGAGGAATATGCCGATCTGTCAAAAGACAATGCAGGATATATTGAAAGCGAGTACAGAGGTATAGTCGACCATATAGAGGAAATAGACAGTATAATAGACAGATATGCCGTAGGCTGGAATGTGGACAGACTTGCAAAGACTGACCTTGCTATACTGCGTATAGGCGTTTATGAGCTTGTATTCAGCGACGATATACCAAACGGTGTAGCCGTAAACGAGGCTGTTGAGCTGAGCAAGTCCTTCAGCGGCGACAAAGCTCCTGCTTTTATTAACGCAGTTCTTGTAAAGGTATCCAAAAGCGGTGAACAGTAATTATGAAAATATATACGGTTTCCCAGATAAACAGCTATATAAGAAGGGTATTTGATAATGACCCGTTTCTGAGCGACTTATATATAGAGGCGGAAATATCAAATTTCAAGCTCCATTCGTCAGGGCATATATATTTTACGCTTAAGGACGGCGGCGCTGCCATAAGCGCAGTTATGTTCAGACACGATACGTTGAATCTTAAGTTTATGCCGGAAAGCGGTATGAAGGTTCTTGTAAAGGGACGTATTTCCCTTTATGAAAAGACGGGACAGTATCAGATATATGTAAGGGATATGGAGCCTGCTGGCACAGGGGCTCTGTATATGGCTTATGAGCAGCTTAAGGCAAGGCTTGAAAAGTCGGGAGTGTTTGACAGCAAGTACAAAAAACCTATACCCCTATATCCCAAGTGTATAGCGGTCATAACCTCGCCTACGGGCGCAGCGGTAAGAGATATTATACACGTTGCGGGAAGACGTAATCCCAATGTGGAAATAGTGGTCGTTCCTGTTCTTGTACAGGGTGAGGGCGCAGCTCCCGATATAGTAAAGGCTATAGAAAATGTAAATAAATGGGGCGGCGCAGATACTATAATAGTAGGCAGAGGCGGCGGCTCAATAGAGGATTTGTGGGCATTCAACGAGGAAATAGTGGCAAGAGCCATATTTGAATCCCATATACCCGTAATATCTGCTGTCGGTCACGAAACAGACTTTACAATAGCGGACTTTATTGCAGACAAAAGAGCGGCTACACCCTCGGCAGCGGCGGAAATAGCCGTACCCTCTGAGGAAAGTATAAATAAGGCTCTTGTAAACGTATACGGAAGAATATATAGGTCTGTATATAACAAAGCCTCCAATATGAGGTCGAGATTCAGCTATGCCGTAAGTAGCTACGCCTTCAGAAATTT
This sequence comes from uncultured Clostridia bacterium, assembly GCA_947628755.1. Classification (GTDB taxonomy): domain Bacteria; phylum Bacillota; class Clostridia; order Lachnospirales; family CAG-274; genus CANPXH01. The sequence goes on from CANRBC010000002.1 coordinate 102,903, forward strand.
TTCGCAGAGCATATACGATTCTCAGATGTATACAGGCGAGCTTTATGACAGGATATACGGCAATATGGCTAACAAAATGGAAAAAAGCAGACTTCTGCTGGGCAAGTGTATAGATAATATTGAGAATCTTTCGCCTCTTAATATTATGAAAAGAGGTTATTCCCTTGTATATAACGACAAGGGCAGATTGATATCCTCTTCGGAAAATGTCAATAAAGGCGACAATATTGAGATAAGATTTGACAAAGGTAAAATAAACGCAGAGGTTACAAAAATAGGTGAATAATATGGCTGGTAAGAAAAAAACATTTGAAGAGGCTCTTGGCAGATTAGAAGAAATTGCCGAGGCTATGGAAAGAGAAGAAACAGGTCTTGAGGAAAGCGTAAAGCTGTACAAAGAGGGAGTGGAGCTTGCGGCTTTCTGCGCAGATAAGCTGAATACGGCAGAACAGCAGGTTTCACAGCTTAAAGTGAGCGCAGAGGGCATTTTTACCAAAAGACCCTTTGATTTAGCGGAGGAATAATATGGACTTTAATGAAAATCTCAATAAAAAAATAGAAACGGTAAACAATGCCCTTAAGAAATATCTTGCTCCAAAATACCCCGAAAGGCTTTATGAAGCTATGGGATACAGCGTGTTTGCAGGAGGAAAAAGGCTCAGACCGGTGCTTATGCTTTCTGCCTGCGAAGCCGTAGGCGGAAAAGCGGAGGACGCTATTCCTTTTGCCTGCGCTATGGAAATGATTCACACATATTCTCTTATACACGACGATCTTCCCGCTATGGATAACGATGATTTCAGGAGAGGAAAGCCCACCTGCCACAAGGCTTTTGACGAGGCATTGGCAATACTGGCAGGCGACGGACTTCTGACCTATGCCTTTGAAATTATGCTTAATACAATATGTGAAAAAAGGGATATAAGATATGCAAAGGCGGCTTCATATATTGCAAAAAACAGCGGCACCTGCGGTATGCTTGTAGGTCAGGTTGTAGATGTGGAGTCCGAGGGCGTTGCCATTGACGACAAGACGCTTATGTATATACACGACAATAAGACAGGCGGTCTTATAAAGGCTTCTCTTGTTGCAGGCGCTATTATTGGCGGAGCTACTGAGGACGAAATAGGCGATTTTGAAAAGATAGGCTATAATATAGGTATAGCGTTCCAGATAAAGGACGATATTCTGGATGTTACAAGCACCTCAGAGATACTTGGCAAGCCTGTTTTCAGCGATGAAAAAAATAATAAATCCACTTATGTGACATTACACGGCATTGAAAACGCGCAGGAGGATTTCAAGACCCTTTCCGAAGGAGCTGTAAAAATGATAGAGAACTTCGGAGCAAAGGGCGAATTCCTTAAAGAATATGCAGACACGCTTATTAATCGTATAAATTAAAAGAAAAAACGGTGCAGAGGGTATTTCTGCGCCCTTTGCTGTCGAAAAAAGTAATTTATTAGGATGGGATTAAATGTACTTAGAAAAGATTAATTATCCTGAGGATATAAAGAAGCTGAGTATTGACAAGCTGGATATACTTTCTTCTGAAATAAGGGAATTTCTTGTAAACTCCGTATCTCAGACAGGCGGTCATCTTGCGTCAAATCTGGGAACTGTTGACCTTACAGTCGCCATGCATTACAGCTTCACTTGTCCCAGAGATAAATTTATATGGGATGTGGGTCATCAGTCCTATACTCACAAAATACTGACAGGCAGAAAGTCTGAATTTGATACTCTCAGAATGCTTGACGGTCTTAGCGGCTTTCCCAAAACCAACGAAAGTCAATACGACGCCTTTAATACGGGACACAGCTCTACGTCTATTGCCGCAGCCATTGGTCTTGCAAAGGCGAGAGACCTTAAGGGCGATACCTATAATGTGGTAGCCGTAATAGGCGACGGCGCAATGACAGGCGGTATGGCTTATGAGGCGCTCAACAACGCAGGTCGTGACAACACCAAGCTCATGATAGTATTAAATGACAACCAGATGTCAATATCCGAAAATGTAGGAGCTATGCATACCTATCTCAATCAGCTTATAGTTTCCCAAAAGTATGTAAATACCAAAAGCGGAATACAGAAAAAGCTGAAGCAGATGCCCGTAGGTGGCGAGGCAATATATAATCTGCTTTCAAAGACAAAGGACGGTATCAAGCAGATGCTTATGCCCTCCAGTATATTTGAAGAGCTGGGCATAAAATATGTGGGACCTATTGACGGTCATGATATAAAACAGATGGTACACGTATTCAACAAGGTAAAGAAGCTGAATATGCCCGTACTCGTTCATGTTATCACCAAAAAGGGCAAAGGCTATGCTCCTGCCGAAAAGCAGCCAAGCGTATACCACGGTGTAGGAAAATTCGACGCATCAGTGGGAATACAGCCCAGCCGCGAAAAGCATACAACATATTCTGAAATTTTCGGAAGGAAAATGATAGAGCTTGCCTCTAAAAATGACAAGATTTGCGCAATTACAGCTGCTATGCCTCTTGGCACAGGACTTAATGAATTCAGTATGGCGTATCCGAAGAGGTTTTTTGATGTGGGTATAGCCGAGGAGTATGCCGTGACCTTTGCGGCAGGTCTTGCAAAGGGCGGATATATACCGGTATTTGCGGTTTATTCTACATTTTTGCAGAGAAGCTATGACCAAATACTTCATGATGTGTGCATACAGAATCTCCATGTTATATTTGCAATAGACAGGGCGGGAATAGTAGGCGACGACGGAGAAACACACCAGGGTATATACGATATTTCTTTCCTAGCTCATATACCTAACCTTACGGTAATGGCGCCTAAAAATGGCGGCGAGCTTAAGGAAATGCTTGAATTTGCCGCAGAGCACAACGGTCCTGTGGCTATACGTTATCCCAGAGGCGCAGCCTCCGATATTATGTATTCCGTAAACAAACCTATTGAGCTTGGCAAATCGGAAACAATATATATGGGTGAAAAGATTGCTCTTGTAAGCTATGGCGCTATGATGGATACGGCGGCTGATGTATATGCTCATCTTATGACAAAGGGATATAGTCCCACACTTATTAATGCAAGGTTTGCATCTCCCATAGATGCTGAAATGCTCCATGAGCTGTCAAAATATAAGTATGTATTTACACTGGAGGACAATATATATTCCGCAGGCTTTGGCTGTCTGCTTGCCCAGAGAATGATTGAATCGGGTATGGGAACGGCTCGCATACACAACTTTGCCTTCCCCGATACCTATGTTGAGCATGGCAGCAGGAAGCTCCTTATGGAAAGATACGGTATGTCCGCGGCTGCCATATACAAGAGAATAATAGAAATAATGGGAGAGTAAATATGTGCTCAAGACTTGATATGTATGTCAGAGAAAAAATGAATATATCACGTCAGAAAGCGCAGCAGCTCATAGCTTCGGGCTGTGTTTATGTAAACGGCAAAAAAGCCGAAAAAGCTTCTCTTAAAATAGACAGCGGAGATAATGTGTCCGTAGACCAAGGAGATAAGGTGCTTAAGTATGTGGGGCGAGGCGGCTATAAGCTGGAAAAGGCTTGCGAAAAATTCGGAATTGCTCTTGAAGGCTGTGTATGTATAGACATAGGCGCTTCCACAGGCGGCTTTACAGACTGTATGCTCCAAAGAGGGGCAAAAAAGGTGTATAGCGTAGATGTGGGAAGCTGTCAGCTTGACGAAGGACTTAAAAATGACAGCAGGGTGATTTCTCTGGAAAATACCGATATAAGAAATGCCGATACAGAAAGAGTGGATTTTATAGGCTGCGACGTATCCTTTATATCCCTTAAGCATATATTTCCTCATATCAGAAGACTTTTAAAGGAAAAGGGAAGGGCGGTAGTTCTTATAAAGCCTCAGTTTGAGGCAGGAAAAGAGGCTGTCGGCAAAAGGGGTGTTGTAAAGTCCCCCAAGGTTCACAAAAGGGTAATAGCAGACCTTATTGAAAATGCCGAGGAAAGCGGACTTTACCCCAAGGCTCTCGATTATTCCCCCATAAAGGGCGGCGACGGAAACATAGAGTATATTATGCTTCTTTCGGGAGAAAGTGGCAGCATAAGCATAAAAGACGCAGAGCTTGTTATAAAAAATGCTTTTGAAGGTCTGAACAGTAGGTGAGCAATATGAAAAAGGTTGGCTTTATTACAAATACGGATAAAGATTCAGGTTTTGAATATACGGGAGAGCTTGTGGATTTTGTGCTTGAAAAAGGCTGTCAGGCGCTTATTCCCGAGGGCGCTCTGCGATATATAGGCAAGGGAACGGCATTTTCCGGCGTTGAGGAAATATACGAGCAGTCGGATTTTGTTGTAGTGCTGGGTGGCGACGGAACGATACTCAGAGTTGCTCGTAAAACCGCGCTTTTCAACACACCGATACTGGGAGTGAATTTCGGCACATTGGGTTATCTTGCCGATGTGGAAAAGACAGACGCCAAGACAGCTATTGAAGCCGTATTGAATGAAAAATACAAAATAGAAAAAAGAATGATGATAGAGGCGAGCGTAGTACGCAAGGACAGCGCCCAGGACAGAAATATTGCCCTTAACGAGGTCTGTATTAACAGCTCCGGCTTCACAAGGCTTATTTCTTTGGGAATAGAGGTAAACGGTCAGTACATAGATACCTTCCGCGCAGACGGAGTTATAGTATCTACGCCGACAGGCTCTACTGCCTATAATCTTTCAGCGGGCGGACCTATACTTAATCCCTCCACTGAGCTTATGACGATCACTCATATCTGTCCTCATGCCTTGTATGCGCGGCCGATAGTGTTTTCGGGAGACGATGTGCTTAAAATAAAAATAGAGAGCAATTACAACAACATTCAGATGACGCTTGACGGTAAACAGAGCATACAACTGAGAAACGATGATATTATAAAAATAAAGAAATCCAAATATAATACGGGTATAATCAAAACTACCGACACCAATTTCTATGATATTTTAAGGAGAAAAATGGTAGAGGTAAGAGTATAACGGGGTATATGATGAAAATAAAAAGACAATCCAAGATATTGGAATTAATAAAGGAAAACGAGGTAGAAACACAGGAAATGCTTGCAGACCTTCTTATAAAAGAGGGCTTTAACGTGACTCAGGCAACAGTATCAAGAGATATAAGAGAGCTTAAACTGTCTAAGGTATCCACAGGCTCAGGCAGACAGAAGTATATAGCTGTCACAGGAGGTCAGAGCGGCGTTGCTGAAAAGTTTGAAAGGGTTTTCAGAGAAGGTGTAGTATCTCTTGACTACGCAGGCAATATTATAGTTATAAGAACCCTCACAGGCATGGCTATGGCTGTTGCTGCAGCTTTGGATTCCATGGACAGAAGCGAGATAATGGGCTGTATAGCAGGCGACGATACTATTTTCTGTGTTGTACGCTCTGAGCAGAAGGCAATAGAGCTTATAGAAAATCTGAGAAATTACAGTAGTAGGGGAAACAGGGTGTAAATTATGTTGGACAGGCTTTGCGTCAGAAATTTTGCTTTAATAGACGAGCTTGATGTAGGATTCGGCAGCGGTCTGAATGTACTTAGCGGCGAAACGGGAGCGGGAAAGTCTATAATTATAGGCTCTCTTAATTTTGTGCTGGGCGGAAAAGCCGACAAGGACATTATAAAATCGGGCTGCGACAGTACGGAAGTATCGGCTCTTATATATACGGAAAGACCGGAGCTGAGAGCAAGGCTTGAGGAGCTTGGCATAGAAACCGACGACGATAACTGTATTCTTTTAAAGCGCAGCTTTAATATAAACGGAAAATCCCTGTGCAGAATAAACGGAAAACCCGCTACCGTAGGTATGCTTAGAGAAATTTCATCATATCTTGTGGATATTCACGGTCAGCACGACCACCAATCTCTTCTGAATGTAAAAAGCCATATCGTAATGTTGGACAGACTGTGCGCAGATGAGCTTAAGGACAAAATGGAAAAGCTATCGGCTCTTTATGCGGAATATAAATCAGTAGGCAGAAGGCTTAAGGAAATAGATTTAAACGACAGAGATATACAGGATAAGGTGGATTTGTACCGCTATCAGATAAACGAAATAGAGTCTGCTGCTCTCGTTGAAGGCGAGGACGATGAGCTGACCGAAAAAAAGAATATACTTGCAAGCGGTGAAAAGCTAAAGCTAAGCGTAAATAAATGTCTTGAGGTGCTGAGCAGAGGCGATTATTCGGCTCTTGACAACATAGGCATAGCCGTAAGCGAATATGAAAGCGTTGCGTCAATAGACGAGGGGCAAAGAGAGACCCTCGAAGCCCTTAACGACTGCTATTCTATACTTGAGGACGCCGTCAAGTCCATACGCAGCTATGAGGAGCTGACGGAATTTGACCCTGCGGAACTGGACAGAATAGAGGAAAGGCTTCAGGTGATATATGAGCTTAAAAAGAAATATGGACCTACCATAGAAGCCATAAACGCCTATATGGATAAGGTTTCCCAAAAGCTCAGCGATATAGAAAACAGCGAAGCTCTTGCTCTTGAATACAGTGAGAAAAAAAGGAAGCTGGAAGCCGAAATAAGAAAGCTGTGCGCCGAAATAACAGCCATAAGAAAAAAAGCGGCGCAAAATATAAGCAGAAGCATAGAAGAGGCTCTCAGAGAGCTGAGTATGGAAAATGCGCGCTTTGATATAGCTGTAACGCCTAAGGAGGGCTTTGACGAAAACGGCGCAGACAATGTGGAATTTATGATTTCCGCCAACAAAGGCGAGGAGCTTAAGCCTCTCAGCAGGATAGCCTCCGGAGGCGAAATGAGCAGGGTAATGCTTGCTCTTAAGACAATACTTGCCAATGTTGACAATATAGATACGTTTATATTTGATGAAATAGATTCGGGTATAAGCGGCAGAACAGCCCAAAAGGTTGCCGAAAAAATGTGCCGTATATCAAAAAAGCATCAGATAATATGTATCACCCACCTTCCGCAGATAGCCGCAATGGCGGACAACAGCTATCTTATTGAGAAAAGCGACCATAATTTGTCAACTGTTACAAATATTGTTGAATTATCCGGCGATAAGGTGTATAATGAATTAGCAAGGCTTATTGGCGGAGCGGAAATAACCGATGCGACGAGGAATGCCGCGCGGGAGATGAAAATAATGGCCGACAGGCTAAAAGGAGAATGATTATGAAAAAGAAAATTGCTGTTCTGGCAGGCGTAGTGCTTGCAATGAGTATGGCAGGCTGTAGCCAAAATAATTCAAAAAAAATTGAGGAAATAGACAATGCTGCGCTTTTTGACGGTATTGCCGAAGAAGCTCTTATTAACGGTGATGATTTGAATACTGCATTCAGCGCTGCCATGACAGGCGCTAATGACGCCGCAAATATTACTGTCAATGCTGAAAATACCGTTACACTTGGCGAGGGAGAAAATGCCGAGAATATGGACTACAAGACCGAGGTCAAGATAGTTAAGTCAGACGACCAAAGTACAGGCAGCGCCGTTATGGACAATACCTACAATGGTGAGAATTCCAAGATTTCAGCCTACTACGACGGTACTAAGCTGTATTTTACAACAAACGACGGGGACAAAATAATGGAGGAAATGGCTTATGAAGACTTTATGTCAGTAGTTAATTCCTATTCTTTAAGCGTGTTCCCCGAATGTATTGACAAGAGCGCTTGTATAGAGGGCAGCGACGGAAGTAATGAATACTACATGAGCTATAATCCCGTTTCTCTTGAAAATCAGATGAAAACGAATCTTGAAGCAAACGGTCAAGGCGTTGTAGACGGCGAGAATATGACTGTCAATTATTCTAACCTTTACGCTAAGCTGGACAAGGACGGCAATCTTCTTAACTATATATATGTGCTTGACGCCAATTATACAAATGACAGCGGCTCTCAGCCATATAAGTATATTACGACCGTAGACTTTACAAACAGAGACAAGACAAAGGTAGACGCTGTTGCAAATACAGACGATTATATGACCACAGACGAGTATACACAGCTTCTCCAGGAGAGAATGTCCGAGGAAGCGTCAGCCGAAGCTGCTTCATCAGAAGATGGTGAAGGCACGGAGGACGAAAGCGCAGCTGATGAAGAGCCTGCTGCCGAGAACGAAACTGCAGCTCAATAAATTTGGAAATTAAGTAAAAAAACTGTTGACAAAACACATAATTAGTGATAAGATATTTCTTGTGTCGGGCGCAGAACCGACATAAGAAATATGCGCGATTAGCTCAGTTGGTAGAGCAGCTGACTCTTAATCAGAAGGTCCGGGGTTCGAGCCCCCGATCGCGCACTTTCTTTTAAATATTATATTGAGCGCGATTAGCTCAGTTGGTAGAGCAGCTGACTCTTAATCAGAAGGTCCGGGGTTCGAGCCCCCGATCGCGCATTATGGCATTATCTGAATGGTAATGCTTTTTTTGTGTGAAAATTACATTTGCTGTCTGCTTATACCTCATTAATAATACTTTCTGCTCACCGTATGGATTTACCGTTATAATACGCTCATAGAATATCTTATAATACTTCGTTTTAAAAGAAGTTTAACAATATGAACAAAATTTGTAAATTGTTAAAATATATTGATTTTTTGTTCAAATTATGTTATGATAAGAACACATATAAAGAAGTAAAAATTTATTTAAGGAGGTCATTTATGAAAAACTTTTTTAAGCTGTTCTTATTGACAGCCATATTGACCATAGCTATGTCTGTTTTTGCTATGGCGGAAACTATTTCAGATTCCAAAACCCTTGACCAACAGGAATACACGGAGCTTGTGATTCAGGGTTCCGAAAATAAGGAAGCACCTGTTGTCATAACTATACCGGCAGAGGGCATTAATGTCAAAAGTGCATCCGGTAATAATTGTATAACAATTGCAAGCGGTAATGTAAAGTTTGAGGGCGGTCCTATTTATCACAAAAATGATACAAATAACAAGTCGCTTTCAATTATTAATGTTTCAAAAGGTGCTGAGCTTACTCTTGAAAATTCAGCTATATACGGAAGGGATAAGTATTCAACAGGCACACCGCCATATGATAATTATGATCAGGCAGTTGTTGATGGAATAAATGTTGCTTCGGGAGCCACTTTGAACATTAATTCAACGGAAATAGCAAACGTAAATACGTATGGTTCTTATGTATATGGTTCTATTATAAACAACAGCGGTACTACAAATATCAACGGCGGTTCAATACATGATAACAGCCACCGCGGAGGCGCTGCTGTTCTGGGATTTGACGGCAATATCAATATAAATGGCGGAACTATATATGGCAGTACAACTCCTTTATATAATATCCGTGCCGTAGTTGATATTGAAGGCGGTCTTATTGTAGGCAGCATAAAGGGCAGCTACAACATTAAGGGCGAATTCAACACAGGTAAAATTGTAAATACAACAGGCGGACAAGTAAAAGATGAAACTGCAAACCTTACCGTCAATGCAAATATGAATGATGTTCTTTCAGCTAACCCGACTCATAATATAACAACCGTATTAAACGGCAAAACCTATACGGGTATGTATTATGATAACACATGGCATTTTAAAATACCGGAAGGTGAACATGAACACGAAATAGAGTTTAATGCAAATGAGTTAAATCTTAGCACAAAAGCAGGAAGCAATACAGCAGAGCTTACAGCTCAGATAATTTGTGTGAAAGGTAATACAACTGTACAGGATTGGTCTGTTGATAAATCAAATATCATAAGCTTTGAGAAGAAAAGCAATGATCCAAACACTATAATAATAACTGCAAAACAGGCAGGCAAGGCAGTTATTACTGCATCAACAGCGGATAGCCTTACAGCACAGTGTACAGTCAATGTTGCTCCTGCTGTAGATATTTACCAAACTAAGACACTTACCCCAGGTACATATACGGATCTTACTATAAAAGGTTCAACATTTGAAGCTCCTATTAAAGTTACAATACCTCCTGAAGGAATAACTGTGGCAAGTACAAATTCCGATGATTGTATAACAATTACAGAAGGGCAAGTTACCCTTACAGGCGGTCCTATATATCATAAAGATGGTCATGATGATGTTACTGCGGCAATAATAAGAGTAAATCCGAATGCTACTCTTACTCTTGACAATGTTACCATAGACGGAAGCACCGGTCCAGACTCTGACGAATCAGAAAAGGTTATGTGCGGTATACATAACGAGGGACATCTTTATATACAGGGCGGCACTGTTATAAAGAACATAAATGCAGATGATGAAATCCCCGGCAATGCTGCTATTCACAATGCAAGTAAATACACCGATAATCCATTTAGTTTGCTTGGCTGCGCTATATACGGAAATACCGGATTTTCTGTAGCGGGAAAAATAACAGCTTTTAATTATAATAACATTATTGTAGGCGAGCTTGCCGATGACAGCAAAAGCAGTTTTGTTGGTCAGGGCGGATACAAAATAGGTGTAATTACAGGAACAATAGGTGAAACAGTTAAAATGGGCAATTATGAGGCTACTGCCAAAGTGGGAGATAATCTTATTACAAATGGAACTGTTACATCACAATTAGGGGATCACACCTGCGTAGGTTCTTACAGTAATAATATTTGGGAGTTCAAGGCTCAGATAAAGGGTATAGCCTCTTACGTAAAGGGCGAAAAAACTACAACTAATCCATCTGCTACAAACCATGAACGTTTTGAGAGTTCACATATAATGAGCGGTGAAACAGTAGAGAACAAAGACGCAATAAATACTGAAAGTTCATTATCAACTGCCTTTAAAGATGATAATTTAAAGGTTGAAGGAGATAAGGCATATCTTCTCTTTGATGTTATAGTTCCGAGCAATACTCAGAATACATACTTAAGAATAGGTACAAATGCAAAATTGCCTAGTGGTTTGAGCAAAACCATCAGTCAGTCTGGTTTTGTTGCCAATGATGGTCAAAATATATGCCTTTATAAGGTAAGTTCAAACAGTTCCGATGGAACAACATATAAATATAAGTTAACTGCCGACAATACCAATGACAGTACGTTCGGACTTATAATCAATAACTTGTATTCAACGGATGCTTATGCTTATATCAAAGCCTGTACAAAAGATGAATATGATAGTGCAACTGACTACAAGCCAGCAGATGTTAGCAGCGGCGCTGCAGCTGTAAGTTTAGATTAAGGAGGAGATTGTTATGAAAAAATATACTAAACCCGAATTAATTGTAACAAGCATAAAGTCTCAGGATATTATTAACGTAAGCGCTATAAATGCTGCTAATCAGCTTAAAAAGCAGTTTAATGGAATAACTTTCGGTGAAGTAAACATATTCTGATTGTTTATTGAAATGGCGGTCGTATCGACCGCCATTTTTGCGTGTCGATAAAATCGACACGCTTGAAAGAAATGCTTTCTGGCATTTCTTTCAGTTATCTAAGGAAGGAACCAGCCGTGTTTACTGATATTTTGACAAGTGTGCAAAATATCAGTAAAGTTCCTGTCCTCGGAGGAAGTGAATTCCTCCTGCGGATTAAAGTCTGCGACGCTTTTTTACAAGCTGTTCTTTATTTTAATTTATATTTACTGTCAAAATATTGTTTTTTCGACTGTATGAAATGGCTGTCTTATCGACCGCCATTTAATGTGTTTATTTTATCAACATATATCTCCATATTTCGACCTTATATAGCCAATTATTTCTTAAAATATAAATTTTTTGTAAACAATACAAAAAACAATAGACAAATCCATAATTTAGTGCTACAATTAAAGTGTAATTAAACAAATCTATTATGTAGTTATTTCTATTCAATCGGAATTTTACGGACACCTTATTTACGATATAACGAGTTGTATACTTGTATACAACCTGTTATATTCTGTAATGCATAAAATTATATATACTACTGGAAAGAGCAGTCTCTTATGAGGCTGCGCTTTTCAGTTTACGGCAAATTTTATTTATTCGGCTTGACTAAGGGCTTTAAAATAATTATAATTATGGTATGCTCCAAAAAAAGGAGGGGTAATATGGATAATAATATTATTAAAGAGCCAAATTATGCCGAGGAGCTTGTTGCTCTTATAAGAAGCGATATAGACGAAAGCAAGCTGATAGAATTTATAGAGGATTATCATGAAAATGATATTGCAGACGCCTTTGAGCTTCTCTCCGAAGATGAAAGACGGCATTTATATAAAATACTCGGACCTGAAAAGTTTTCGGAAATTTATGCCTATCTTGAGGATGCCGACGAATATCTTAAGGAGCTTGATATTCAGAATGTTGCTAAAATAATAGAAAACATGGACTCTGACGACGCCGTTGACGTTTTGGAGGAAATGGACGACGAGGTACAGGAGCAGATTTCACGTCTTATGGACGAGGATGCAAGCGCCGATATTCAGCTTATACAATCCTATGATGATGATGAAATCGGCAGTATAATGACTACCAATTATATCGTTATACAAAAGGATATGTCGGTAAAGGCTGCTATGAGGGCTCTTGTTACCCAGGCTGAAAAAAATGACAATATTTCAACTATATATGTGACTGATGAGCAGGGCAGATATTACGGCGCTCTTGACCTTAAGGACCTTATAACCGCAAGAGAGCATACTCCCCTTGAGCCTCTTATGAGTACGTCATATCCTTATGTAATGGATCATGATACCATAAGCGATAATATTGAGCGTATTATGGACTATGCCGAGGACTCAATACCCGTGCTTAATAAGGATATGGAAATACTTGGAATAATAACGGCTCAGGATATGGTAGAGCTTGTAGATGAGGAAATGGGTGATGACTATGCAAAGCTGGCAGGTCTTACTGCAGAGGAGGACCTTGACGAGACCCTTTCCCAAAGTATGAAAAAAAGAATGCCCTGGCTTATAGTATTGCTTTTCTTGGGCATAGGAGTATCTACTGTTGTAGGTATGTTTGAAAATGTAGTAGCTCAAATCGCTCTTGTTGTTTGCTTCCAGTCCCTTATACTGGATATGGCGGGAAATGTGGGTACACAATCCCTTGCCGTTACGATTCGTGTTCTTATGGACGAAAATCTTAAGCCTAAACAGAAGTTATTTCTTGTATTCAAGGAGATGAGAGTTGGCTTTTGCAACGGCTTTCTCATAAGCTGTATTGCCTTTTTGTTCATAGGAGCATATATCGGTCTGTTTAAAAGCGGCAGTTGGAGTTATGCCTTTTCCGTTGCAGGCTGTGTTGGCGTTTCTCTTATTGTTGCTATGATTATTTCGAGCTTTGTGGGAACTGTTGTGCCAATGTTTTTCCATAAAATCAAAATCGACCCGGCAGTGGCTTCCGGACCGCTTATTACTACAGTAAACGACCTTGTGGCAGTTGTTACCTACTATGGCTTGTCATGGCTTTTGCTTATAAATGTAGCCCATTTGGCATAAAATGTATAGATGAAAGACAATGTAAATTAATGCATATAGCCGTTTTGTACGACTGACTGAATTGTAAAACAGATTTATTATAAAAATCAAGCCGAGGAAGATTTCCTCGGCTTAGTTTTTTAGTGCAGACATTTTGTCTGCTTTTTATTTGCTTATATCTAATCGTTTAAAGCATAGTATTTTTGCTGAATTATTTTATATATTTCACAGGTAGCCAATGCGTCGAAATAGGCTCTGTGGGCATTTTTAAGATCAATATCGAAGTATTTGGTGAGATATGCAAGAGAGTGCTTTTCACATTCCTTATTATAGCGTCTGCTGAGCCAAAGAGTATCTATTACAGGGTTATTTATGCTTATACCCTCTCTTTGGCAGCTGCATAGGAGAAATCCCATATCAAAGGGAGCGTTATGCGCCGCAATAGGCAGATCTTCTATAAATTCGCAGAACCTCGGCAGCACTATATCCATAGTTGGTTTATCCTTTACCATGTCGTTGGTAATATGAGTAACACGGGTTATGCTGTATGGAATATATTGCTTGGGATTAATAAGCGTATTAAATGTGCCTGTGATTTCTCCCTCTGTTACCTTGACTGCGCCTATTTCCGTTATTCTGTTAAGCTGTGGATTCATTCCCGTTGTTTCAAAGTCAAATACAACATAGCTTTCCGCAGTAGGCTCTGTTATACGGGTATATTCCTTTTTTACGGCAGGGGCTTTTCGCGGGGGTCTGTACTTATAGAATTCGTTGTTTTTAATATCAGATTTTTTAATGAGATAATCCAGAAAATTATCCATATCAAAAGCTCCTGAAAAGTCCCGTGACCTTGCCGAGTATTTTACAATCCCTTACATAAATAGGCTCGTATTCGTCATTTTCGGGCTGAAGCCTTATATATTCGTCCTCCTTATAGAAGGTCTTGCAGGTAGCGGAATCATCAATAAGGGCGATTATGATGTCGCCGTTCCGAGCAGTTATCTGCTGACGCACCAGCACGAGGTCATTATTGAAAATGCCTGCGTTTATCATACTGTTGCCCTTTATTCTCAGCATAAATGTAGTATCGTTTGTAAGATAGCTGACGGGAACGGGGAAATATCCCTCAATATTTTCCTCGGCAAATATAGGTGAGCCTGCTGCGACTGTACCTATAATAGGTATATTGCTGAATTCGGGAGTATGAGGCACTTCGTCATAGTCGTAAAAATTATTTTCAAGTATTTTAATACATCTTTTCTTTGATTTTGGTCTGCGAATATAGCCTTTGCGCTCAAGGCTGTTAAGATGAAGATGTATAGAGGAGGTAGAGGAAAGACCGACTGCCTTGCCTATCTCCCTTATAGAAGGGGTAATGCCCTTGCGTATTTCTTCTCTTATGTAGTCGTAAATCTTTTTCTGCATATCTGATAATTCCTGCATAATACCCAACCTTTCGAAAATATATTCTATCACTTTAATATTATTGTATCATATTTTTGAAAAAAGTAAAGTTTTTTCTGAAAATTTGTACCAAAAAAATATTTGTACGAATATAAGAGTATGAATATATATGCTGCGTTTTCTGCATAATTGCTCGTAAATTAAATAATATACATATATTTTGCCATAATTTGTTTAACGAATTTGTTTGAACACTTGTACCGTATAGCTTAAAATTAAATAAAGGAGGTCATAATATGAAAATTGACAGCAGTACGGCAGGAAATACGCTTATTGTTTATCTGTTCGGCGATATAGACCATCACAATACGGAGCTTATAAAAAAATATATACATGAATGTATTGCTCCCGATATTAAAAACTTGGTGATAAGCCTTGAAAATGTAGAATTTATGGACAGCTCCGGAATAGGCATGGTACTTGGCAGATACAAGGAAATGAAAGAAAAAATGGGTACGGTCGCTCTTGTGGGCGTAAAGGGGAACATGGAAAGAATTTATACTCTTTCGGGACTGTACAGAATCATAAACAACTACTCTACTACGGATGAAGCTCTTAAAAGTATACAGGACGGTGTTCACAATGAATAAAATGGAAATAAGATTTGACGCTGTATCTCAGAATGAGGCGTTTGCAAGACTTGCGGTATCGGGTTTTCTTTTGTACAAAAATCCCGGCATAAACGATATGGAGGATATAAAAATGGCTGTTTCTGAAGCCGTTACAAATTCAATAATACACGGCTATGACGGAGAGGGAACTGTACGAATATACTGTGAAATAGATAAAAACAGCTTTATGGTGACGGTAGAGGACTTCGGCAAGGGAATAGAAAATATAGAGCTTGCAAGGAAACCGCTTTATACCTCGCGACCTGAGGAGGAACGGTCGGGAATGGGCTTTACAATAATGGAAGCCTTTATGGACAAACTGCTTGTCACCTCGGAAAAGGACAAGGGTACAAAAATTACCATGTATAAGGAACTGAAATAATATGGAGGATATACATAAACTTATAGAAAAGGCTCAGAAGGGCGATGAGGAGGCTCTTGAAAAGCTAGTAAACGACAATATAGGGCTAATATGGAGCGTGGCAAAGAAATTTATAGGCAGAGGCGTTGAAGGCGAGGATTTATATCAGCTGGGAGCAATGGGACTTGTAAAGGCGATAAAGAAATTCGATATAAGCTATAATGTAAAGCTCTCCACCTATGCCGTGCCTATGATATGCGGTGAGATAAAGCGGTTTTTAAGAGACGACGGTATTATAAAAATAAGCAGGGGAATAAAGGAAACGGCATTTAGATTAATGAAGGCAAGGGAGGGCTTTTATTCCCTCCACGGCAGAGATGCTACCATAGACGAGCTGTCGGAATATACGGGAATAAACAGAGAGGATATAGTTGTTGCTCTTAATTCCATGCGGGATGTTGAGTCTATTGACAAAAAAATCGAAACGGATAAGGGAAGAGAAATGTATGTAATAGATACTATACCCGATAACTCCGATAAAAGCGAGCTTATAATAGACAGCATAGTTTTAAATGAAAACATAAAGAGCCTTGATAAAAGAGAACGGGATATAATAAGAATGAGGTATACGGAGGAAATGACTCAAACTCAGGTCGCCGATATAATAGGCGTATCACAGGTGCAGATATCAAGGCTGGAAAAGAAAATACTTAAAAAGCTCAGGGAAGGATTTGATGTATAAAAATTATAAATATCGGCAACATAACTAAAAAGGAGAATTGCCATGGATATTTATATTAAACCCGACAAAAAAATAAGTGTGAACAGTACAGGCTATATAAAGGTCAAAGACGTGGCTAAGGTCTATGCCGAGGGAGGTCTTAAAAACAGAGTTGAGAATATAATACTCATGACCATAACCCACAGGGAAAACAAATGCTATCTTATATCGGTGCTTGATATAATTAACGCCATTGATAACGCTTTCCCCGGAAATACTGTGAACAACGTAGGCGAAATGGATACAATAGTAGAATTCAGCGCAAACAAAAAACAGAATCCTTTTATTCTGGCGCTGAAAATAATATTTGTATCCATTGTGCTTTTTGCAGGCTCTGCCACGGCTATTATGAGCTTCCATTCAGATGCTCAGATGGCGACAGTATTTGAAAACTATTATTATATATTTTTTGGCGAAAGAATGACAAATCCCGCCATTATAGACTTGCCTTATTCAATAGGTCTGGCTGTGGGAATAATAGTATTTTTCAATCATTTCGGTGGTAAAAAGCTCACAAGCGACCCTACTCCCATTGAGGTGGAAATGTCCGTGTACGAAGAGGATGTAAACACTAACATTATAGATACCCTTAACAAGGAGAGTAAAAAATGAGCGTATTGAGATATTTATTTCTTATAATTCTCGGACTGGGAGCGGGAGTTGTTATATCGGGGGCTGTATTTGCTTTTATTGCCATAATCGGCGTTGTGCCAAGGCTGGCTATGAAAACAAAGACAGACAAGTATATAAAGCTATATGAGGAAATGATAGTGCTTGGCGGTATATTCGGCGCATTTACGATAATGTATGATTACTATATTCCCATAGGCTCTGTACCCGTTATTATACTGGGCTTGTGTATAGGCATATTCTACGGCTGTCTGGCGGTTTCTCTTGCAGAGGTATTGAATGTAATACCGATTCTTTCAAGACGTACAAGGCTTTACAAGGGTCTTAAATATTTTATAACGGCGCTTGCCTTGGGCAAAATGACAGGCTCGCTTCTCTATTATTTTGTAGACGGTTTTTATTTTATGTAGGAGGTATTATATGGGAAAGGAAATAACTAAGGAACAATACGATAAAATGGTCAAAAAGGCGTCTCCCGACAGTCCCATTTTAAAAAACTGTATAAAAGCGTTTATTGTAGGAGGCGTAATATGCACTGTGGGTCAAATCATAACCAATATTGCAAAGCTATGGGGAGCAGACGTAGAGGAGGCAGGAACATATACCTCCGTAATACTTGTAGTGGCGGCTTCTTTGCTGACAGGACTGGGACTTTACAGTAAGCTGGGAAAATTTGCGGGAGCAGGCTCCATAGTGCCTATAACAGGCTTTTCAAATTCAGTTACATCTCCTGCAATAGAGTTTAAAAAAGAGGGTATGATACTTGGATTGGGAGCTAAGATATTCATTGTGGCAGGTCCTGTTATACTCTATGGCGTGCTTACGTCTGTGCTTGTTGGAATAGTGTACTATTTTCTTGGATAAAGGGGGAAGTATATGGCAAGGCATATAGGTAAACAGTCAATGGAATTCGGAAAAAATATATCAATAAAGGCTACTGCCTCAACAGTGGGAACAAAGGAGGGCGAAGGTCCTCTGAGGGAATATTTTGATGTGGTATTACAGGATAATCTACTGGGGCAGGAAAGCTGGGAAAAGGCAGAAAGTAAAATTGCGTCGGATAATATAAAGCTGGCAATAAACAAAGCAAATCTTTCACCCCAGGAAATAGATTACATTGTGACGGGAGATCTGCTTAATCAATGCTGCGGAAGTACATTTGGCGTAAGAGGACTTAAGATACCCTTTTTCGGAGTATTCGGCGCTTGCTCCACAATGGGAGAAGCAATGAGCCTTTGCGCAATACTTGTGGAAAGCGGAGGAGCAGGAAATACCGTTGCGGGAGCTTCAAGTCATTTTTGTTCTGCCGAAAAGCAGTTCCGCTTCCCCATGGATCTTGGCACTCAGAGAACGCCTACGGCTACATGGACTGTAACAGGCGACGGAGCGGCTGTAATCGCAGAGGGCAGCGAGCATCCCTTTATAAGAGGAATAACAACGGGAAAAATAGTGGATATGGGTATAAAGGACGCCAACAATATGGGCGCAGCAATGGCTCCTGCGGCTGCCGACGCAATATATGCTCATTTGCAGGATTTCGGCAGAACGCCCGATTACTACGATTATATAGTTACGGGAGATCTTGGATATGTAGGCAAGGAATTACTATTAAAGCTCCTTAAAGAAAAGGGTTATGATATAAGTAAAAATCATATAGACTGCGGAATTGAAATTTTTGACAAGGATTTACAGGATACCCACAGCGGAGGCAGCGGATGCGCCTGTTCTGCGGTAACCTTTGCGGGTATGCTCTATTATAAGCTGAGAAGAAAAATGATAAACAAAATACTTTTTGTACCTACGGGAGCGCTTATGAGCCCAACAAGTATACAGCAAGGCGAATCTATTGCCGGTATAGCTCATTGTGTTGATATAGAGAATGAGGGGGTTTCTGTATGATGGATTATATAAACGCCTTCTGGGTAGGCGGTCTTATATGCGTTATAGGTCAGATACTTATAGATAAAACAAAGCTGACCTCCGCAAGAATACTGGTATTTTATGTAATAGCCGGCTGTATACTGGGAGGACTTGGCATATATCAGTATGTAGTCGATATAGGCGGAGCAGGAGCAACAGTTCCGCTTCTGGGATTTGGCTTCAATCTTTCAAAGGGCGTTATGAAAGAAATTGACGAATCGGGAGCCATAGGCATACTTACAGGCGGATTGAAAGCTACGGCGGCAGGAATATGCGCCGCAATACTTTCCGCCTTTGTAATGGCTCTTATATTTGACCCTAAAGAAAAATAATGTAGGCGGAATGGGTAGATTTCTTTGTCTGTCCAAACAAATGTAATGCTGTTCAGCAAATTAATTTTGTAAAAGCCCCTGTCGTCAATACCCCAGCCTCCCCTAGCCTTGTGATAAAACGCAATGCGTTTTATTGCAGGCGTCGGAGGGGAGGGGGACCATTTCAAACAATTTTATAACATTTTTAACGCACTTGAAAGACAACAAACCAAAGTGAGGTTGCTTAATATTATTTATTCTTTAACATATATATAGCATCTAAAATATTCGCTTGTCCGTCATTGTTATAATCTGCCGCTTCTATATCATAATATGTTGTATCATTTGCAATACCGCTTATTATTTGCAGCACTATTTTAACGTCTGTATCGTTTATAATTCCGTTTTTGTCAACATCGCCCTTTAAAGTCTGATATTCATAAGCGCCTGCGTCTATTGTACCGTTTATTCTGGGGTTGTTGTTAAGGTCGCATTTGCCGATATAGTCATATACTGTTTCGCTGCCAATATCTATACCGTAAGAGCCTCTTTTAAGGCTGAAATCCTTGTTGAAATCCGGCTTGCCAAAGGTATCGCTTCCTCCTGTCTGCTTATTGAATTGGGATATACCGTTTTTACTTTCACCGGCAAATTCAAAGTAAATTTCCTCTTCACCTGCGGGACTGTAATATATATTGTTTCCGAAAGTCACATTAAGCACATACTGAGCCGGCAAATCTCCTCCTATCATAGGATATTCGTCATTATCCTTATATACAATATTGTTCCGCACGTCGATGCCGTCGCATTTTACAAAGCACAGCTCGCCGTTGTAGCCGTTTTCGCTTCCTGTGCTGTTGTTTATGACTGTGTTATTATAAATTTTAGTAGCTTTTACATAGCCTGTCTTGTTTTTATCATAGCCTCCTACCCTTATTCCTCCTGCAGGATTGCCGTAGACAAGATTATTCCTTACTATTATATTTTTAACGGGATAATTGTCTTGTCTTTCCTCAGAGCCTATTTCTATTCCATACATATTGTTGTGTGAAATATTGTTTTCAAGAATAATATCCCTTGCACCGTCAACATAAAGTCCCGCACACTCCGCATAGTCGCACACAGAGTTATATATTTCATTGCCTGCCGCCACACAATACCTTGGCTGATCGAGGGCAGGAGTTTTACAGTAGCCTGCGTTTCCGTAAAAATCTATGCCTATGTTGGTATTGTCGTGAACAACGTTGTTTATTATATTTACGTTTTCGGCGTTGCCTGCAACGGAAATTGACTCACACCAGCCTGTTACATTGTTATATACATTGTTGTTTTCTATGCAAATGTTATTTATGGAGCTTTCGCTTGTCTTGCCTTCGCCAAGGCAGAGTATGGCGTTGGCTTCGCCTTCTTCATTTTCATTGGGTAGACTTGTAACAAGGTCGTGTATATTATTATTCCTTATTATAACGTGGTTTGTATCAGTATCCACAAATATTCCCTGGGCTGTGTCGGCTTCAAAGCCGCCTATATCAAGACCTTCTATTCTGATGTAATCACAGCCGTCGGTATTGAGTACAGCTCCGCTTTCATTTGCGGTAAGTACAGGCTTTTCACCGGGATAATTTCTAAGCGTAATATATTTTTCTTCCGTTCCGGAATTTGAAAAATAATTTATGCCTGTATATGTTCCGCCGTGTACATATATGGTTTGTCCCGGCTTGGCGGTGTCAAGAGCCATTTGTATTGTTGCAAAAGGTGAGTTTTCTGTCCCTGTGTTGTCATCATTGCCGTTTTTTGCCACATAAATGGCGTCGGTGACAATTTCATCGCTGCTGTCCTTGAGTATTTCTTTTATAAAAGCGGCGTCTCCCTTTAATTCTATTTTATCCTTAGGCATAGCGGCGCATACAGATAGGGATGAATATGCAATACAAAATAAAAACACACTTATTGCCGATATATATTTTTTTCGCATAGGAATAAGCTCCTTTCCTTTTATATTTTGATTATACTTTATACGTATATCTCTGTCAACAAACAAAAAGCTGCAGAAGACTAAAGAGAGAGGGTCTTCTGCAGCCGCGCGCAGGGCTTTATATAAGCCTTGCGTTTATAATAAAATTACAGCAGGCAATATGGAACATGAAAAACATATTGCTTTATGCCGTAATTTTATAGCATTACTTTATTGAATACAGTATCCTTATCCTCCTGAACGATACCCAGATACCGTTTTGTAACGGTGTATGAGCTGTGGTTATATATTTCCATAAGCAAGGCAGGAGGAGTTCCCTGCTTCCATGCGTGGTATCCAAAGGTTTTGCGCAGAGAATGACAGCTTATATCTCCGCCTATGCCGGAGCCTATTCCTGCGTTTTTAATAAGCATATAGGCATATTCTCTTGTAATATGCTGCCCTCTGCCGTTATCAAATACATATTTCTTTACGGTACAGTTTTTAAGATAAAGCTTTACGGCTGATTTTATCTGTCCGTTAATAAATATCCTTGTGAATTTTCCCGTCTTTTTTTCGTTGACAAGTATATGGCTCAGTATGTGATTTCTGTTATCCAGAATATCGCTCCATTTAAGCCTTATAATATCGCTTATTCTTAAAGCAGTATTAAGACAAGTGGTTATAAGCAGATAGTTTCTGTATTCATTTTTTTCAAGATAATAGTTTTTCAGCTTCTGTACATCTCCATAGTCTCTTATTGGGTAAGTAAAGTTCATTTTCGATACCTCCGTTTACATATATTTAACACATTATGTAATTGTGTTAAATTGAAATTACCACAAAAATACGCCTTGACAACGTAAATCATTTTATATATAATATTATAAGAGCTTAAAACAGTCATTAAATATCTGCATATTTTCTTATGTTTTACATAAACTTCAGTTAACACAATTACATATTCTGTTAAATGAATTATTCTGTCCCGCTACCGTTTTGTCGGGATTTTTTATTTTATGTGGATATTTTTGGCATTATGGTGTATAATAATATTCAAATTTATATAAAGGAAATATCGATATGAAATACATACTGTTTGATTTGGACGGAACTCTTACAGACCCACAGAAGGGCATTACAAACGCTGTTGCTTATGCTTTAAGGCACTTCGGCATAGAGACTGAGGATAACTCCTCTCTCAATAAATTTATAGGACCTCCTCTTATATATTCCTTTGTGGAATTTAGCGGATTAAGGGAGGAGCAGGCTAAGGAGGCTATTAAAAAATACAGGGAATATTTCGCTCCAAAGGGAATATTTGAAAATAAGGTGTACGACGGAGTACCGAATATGCTCCAAAGGCTGAGAGACAGAGGGGACAAGGTAATACTGGCAACCTCAAAGCCATGGATATATGCCGAGCAAATCCTTGAGCATTTTGATTTGAAAAAATACTTTGACTTTGTATCCGGCAGTGAAATGAACGGCGACAGGAATTCAAAAGAGGAGGTAATAGCCTACGCTGTGGATAAATACGGCATTGACAAGGACAGAGCCATTATGATAGGCGACAGAAAGCACGATATTATAGGCGCAAATAAAAATAATATCAAATCCATAGGTGTGCTTTACGGCTATGGAAATATGGAGGAATTTTCAACGGCTTCAGCCGTTGCCGAAAATGTAGAGGATATTATTGGGGTTATAGACAGTATTTAAGGAATGATGTTATGAAAAAAATGATAATTGCAGAAAAGCCGTCTGTGGCAAGAGATATTGCAAGAGTGCTGAAATGCAATGCAAAGGGCGACGGATTTTTATACAACGACGAATATATCATAAGCTGGGCGGTAGGTCATCTTGCGACGCTTTGCGAGCCGGAGGAATACGACCCTAAATATAAGAAATGGGACGCCTCTTTGCTTCCCATAATACCCGAAAAAATAAAAATAAAGCCCATAGCCAAGACAAAATCACAGTTTGAGCTTCTGAAAAAAATAATGAATTCCCCTAAAGTCGACAGTCTTATATGCGCAACAGACAGCGGTCGCGAGGGCGAGCTTATTTTCAGATACATATATGAGCTTTCCGGCTGTACAAAGCCCTTTGAAAGACTGTGGATATCCTCTATGACGGATGCAGCCATAAAGGAAGGCTTTGATAGGCTTAAGGACGGAAGGGAATACGATTCTCTTTACAAAAGCGCAAAGTGCCGTTCTGAGGCTGACTGGCTCGTAGGCATAAATGCCAGCAGAGCATTTACAATAAAGTATAATGCTCTGCTTAGCATAGGAAGAGTACAGACGCCAACTCTTGCCATTATCACCGCAAGGCAAAAGGAGATAGATGCCTTTGTTCCGGAGGATTATTGGGAATTGGAAGCCAATTTTGGCAAATACAAGGGGCTATGGTTCAGCAGAGAAAACGACGATACAAAAATAAAGTCAAAGGAAAGGGCGGAGGAAATCAAGGCAGCCGTAAAGGGTGAAAAGGGCGCTGTGATTTCCGTAGAATGTGAGGAAAAGAAAAATCCTCCTCCGCTTTTGTATGATTTGACGGAGTTGCAAAGAGACTGCAATAAAAAATTCGGCTTTTCCGCCCAGAAAACTCTTTCAATAGTCCAGGAGCTTTACGAGAAAAGAAAAATGGTAACATATCCCAGAACGGACAGCAGATACCTTTCCGATGATATGATACCGAAGCTTAAAATAATAGCGGGAAAGCTGTACAATACAAATGAATACAAGGACTTTGCCGCTTATGTAATGGGACTTGACAAGCTGCCTATTACAAAGAGGATAATCGACAATTCAAAAATAAGCGACCATCATGCCATTATTCCTACGGAGGTAAATATAAACGTAAGTAAGCTGAGCGATGTGGAATTCAAGGTCTACGACCTTATAGCAAGGCGTTTTCTTGCAGTATTCTATCCCTATTACATATACAGCACTACCAAGATAATAACAGAGGTAAAAGGAGAAGCCTTTGTAACAAGGGGAACGACTGTTATTGATAAGGGTTGGACCGTACTCAATGTAAATACAGAAAAGGAAAAGAAAAAGGACGAAGCTCTGCCCGATGTTAAAAAGGGCGATGAGTTCAACGTTGAGAGCATCAAAATTTCCTCAAAGAAAACAAAACCGCCTAAACCCTACAACGAAGCAGGACTTCTTTCCGCTATGGAAAATGCAGGCCGTTTTGTGGAGGACGAGACCCTTAAGGAACAGCTTAAGGAATCGGGTTTAGGTACTCCCGCTACAAGAGCCGCTATTATAGAAAGGCTTATACAGGTTGGCTATGTAGTGCGAAAGGGCAAAAATCTTGTGCCCACCGAAAAGGGTATAAAGCTCATAGAGGTAGTGCCTCCTGAATTAAAATCTCCGGAAACCACAGGAAAGTGGGAAAAGGGACTTACTTCCGTTGCAAAGGGCAATATGGATACCGAAAAATTTATGGGCAGTATAAAAAGATATGTAAATTATATAGTAGACCGTTCCGCAAGGGAAGGCTGCAAAGTAATATTTGCAGCAGACAAGCCAAGAGGAAAAAGGGCAAGAGCCGCTGTGCTTGGTATTTGTCCTCAATGTAAGGGACATATACTGGAAAATTCAAAGGGTTATTATTGCAGCAACTGGAAGCAGGGCTGTAAATTCACAATATGGAAAAATGCCCTTGAAAATTACGGAATCAATATAGACAATAGCTTTGTAAAAAATATACTGGATAAAGGAAAGCTCGAAAACATTGAAGTACATACTCCGGAGGAATTCAAATGCGATATAGCTCTGGGAGAAAGAGGAAGACTTGATATAACAAGAAAATAGTTATTGTATAGTATATTCTCCCATTTCCTCAAGAAGCTCTTCACACTCCATAAGGGATAATGAATTGTTGAATGAAAATATTATAACGCTGTCTCTGCGGCTGCGGGGATAAAGCTCGCTTACTCCTGCAATATTCAGAAGACTTTGGGTGCTTCTGAAATCTAACCCCATGCCAAAGGCAAGTTGCAGCAGCTTATCACGTGAAGGATTTTTCTGTCCCGCAAATATCTGGTAGCCGTATTGAGTATTCAGATTTGCTTTTTCGATAGCTCTTGCTTTGTCAATATTCTTTTCAATAAGAAGCTCATTGAGGAAGAGAGCAAGACTTGTATTTATGAATTCAGATTTGTTGCTGTCTAAAAAATATTTTATATTGCTGTCTTTCTTTAGTGTTTCAAGGAGCTGCGCCGTTGTTTTTTTCATCAAGTATCACCTCTTATATAATATAAGATATTATACGGCATTTTTCAAGAGAAAAAGGTGTTTTTATGGATAATTTGGCAAAATACAAGCTGTCACAATATAAGACTATAAGACCATTGAACGAAGAGGAAACCGTTATTCTTGGCTACGATATTACTGATGACAGGGTATGCGTTATAAAATACGTCCAAATAGAAAAAAAGTCCATATATGACAGGCTGAAAAACATAGAATGTGACAGCCTGCCCGAAATTTATGATGTATTTGAAGCTGACGGCAGATGCGTAATAGCTGAAAAATACATAAAAGGCAAAAGCGTGGAGCAGCTTATAAATGAAAACGGCGCTTTTACCGAAAAAAGAGCCATTAGATATATGCTGGATATATGCAGGGCGCTTAAGTCAGTTCACAGCTTGAAAATAATACACAGAGACATTTCACCCGACAATATAATAATAGATGAAAATGACAACGCCGTGCTTCTGGATTTTGATATAGCAAGAGAAAGCCGAAAGGACAAAACCACCGATACTGAAATATTGGGTACTGCGGGCTTTGCTGCTCCCGAGCAGTACGGCTTTGCTCAGACAGATGCAAGAAGCGATATATATTCAATGGGCGTTATTCTCAACTATATGCTTACAGGGCATATCGTTCGGGAGGGTGTTTACGAAAAAAGATTCTTTAAAAAAATAATAAACAACGCCGTAAAGATAGACCCCGATATGAGATACGGAAGTATAGAGGATATGGAAAGAGCCTTAAAAAAATATTGTGGACATACCGAAGCAAAAGGTATTTTTTCGCAGCTTATCTCCGATATTAAACAAACGAGTATGTCCGACCTTGCCTTATTTCCGCTCCCGGGCTTCAGAACAGGCAGCGTAATAAGAATGGCGGCTGCATTGCTTGCATATCTTATACTGGTCGTTATGTTATTTGCAAATTCATTTAACAGCGCAAGAGAATTAATCGATTTTGTTGTAATATACATAGCGGAAATAATATTTCCTATGTGGCTATTTGGCAACAGAGCAAGACAGGTCAGAATTATACCCGGCTTCAGAAGACTTGCATATCCTGCAAGATTTCTGGCATCTGCAGTAATATATATAGCTGTTATTATAATAGTTTATTCGACAGTACCCATATAATAATAAATTAAGCTGACGGCTTAACAATATAAGAGCATCTCACGTTATAATCAATATGTGAGGTGCTTTTTTCATTGATAAATATAATGAAAACAACGCTGAAATATACTAAGTGTAATTTCCGCGGCACTAAATTATACTGTTAATGTTATTTTGTCTTGTTTTGATGAGAGGTGATGTATATGGATGCCGATGATCTTGCCGGAATATACAAAGAAATAGCTGATGAAATCAATATTGATACAGCGATAGAAATATATCGTATGCTTAACGGTCAGCAGATAGTATTTCCAAAAAGATTATACAGCAAAAAATATATACACCAATATATAAGGGATAATTACAACGGAAAAAACATAAGAAAGCTTTCCAAGGAGCTGAATTATTCCGACAAAAGAATAAGGCAGATACTCAACAAAGAACTATATAAGGACAGTAAGGAGGAATAACTATGGGAGTAAACGGACCACTCGGCAAACTAGCCGTAAGAAATGCAGCTCAGAACATTGTAGAGGAAAGAATAAGAAAAATCAATGAAATTGCCCAAAGCGGCGATATAAAATTTGCCAAATATGTAAACGGATATGAAAAGATAAGCAGTAAATTGGCTGACTATGAGGGTTTGCCTCTTACATATTTTGACAGACCCCAGGATAATAAGCAAGCTGAAATAATGTATGAACAGGCGTCAAAACTTCTTAAGAATAATGAATTAAGACAGATGGTCAGAAGCAGCGCAGTTTATTTTATAGTATCCGGCTCTTTGACAGGCAAAGCGACAAACGGATTTATGGCGTTTCCCGGAGGAATTATAGATTTAGGAGTTTTAGGCGGTCATCTTATACCCAAAGAAAATATAGACGATATATATTATAACAAAAAAAGGTGTATTTTCATTAAGCTAAAGAACGGTGATGAAAAGGAACTTGTTGTAACTGAATCCAAAAAAATAAAGGAAAAAGCCGATGAGTTTATAGACCTGCTTAAATTTCTTTATTGCAGCGAGGAGGGCAATGCCGTACCTGATATACAAAATACTTCGGAAGAAAATAATACGGATAATAATGTAAATGGACGTACAGATAACGCAAATACGGCTGCAGGCGTTGCCCCTGCTCCAAATAACTCCTTTGCGGCATCACAGTCCTACGGAAGCGCCAATGATGCTCCCGTTATAGAAATCAAAAAAAAGAAAACGCCTAAAATTGTTCTTATATGCGCAGGTATATTTTTTGCATTTGTGATATATTCATTTGCTACGGGAAATTATGAAAGCGACGACCCTTATATAAACATCGATAACAGCGAGTCGGTTGATACCCAAGGCGGAGATACCTCATCAAGCGTAGGTCTATCAGACAGTATGACTGTATCGGAGTTATTCAACGGATTGGGAGAAGGCGAAGAAATGCCATATACCGTGACCGAAAAAGCAAATCAATTCCTTGCTGCTCATCCGGAGCTTTTCCCTGCCGCAACGGAGGAGGAATGTCTGAACTATGTGGATTATGATGTAGAGTATAAGCATATAAACAAAAATCCGGATATTTATGGTGATAAATTAGTTTATATTATGGGCACTATAAGCGAGATATATGAATTGCCTGCCGAGCAGACGGTACTTAACAAGCCGTTTACAATGATAAGCGTAATGGACTATGACGGAAATATGGACGTCATATATTATCCGGATTCCGTAGAGCTTTACGAGGGGGATTCCATAAACGGCTATGTACTTCCCTTGAATAAATCCACGTCGGGAGTTATGGACTGTATCGTATACGGTGGAGCGTATATTAACGGTTATCAGAACTGATAAATAAGACGATAAATGTTAGTTACTGTATTAATGCCACGAGGAGTAGATAAAAAAACATAAGTTTGACATAACAGTTTGACATAACAGTACAAAATATGCTATCATAATATCACAGTAAGGAAGTGAGATTATGAAGTATATTAAATATATAATCGCGTTTGTGATAGTTATAGTCGCTGCCTTTGCCATATTCAAGCTCACAGAGGTACAGAGAGCCGAGAACACATTTACATCGGCAATGGAGGCTCTCAAGGAGGGAGATCTTGTAAAGGTTTCAGGTTATGTAAAGGGCGGAGAAATTGCCGATAAGGAGTTTGCTGAAAAATATAAGGAGGAAGAGGCTCTGCTAAAGCTGCTTCTCTCAAACATGACATATAAAGTAAATTACAGCGAAAAGGTCGACAGCAAGACAATCAAGGTAAATGCTGATGTTACCGCATTTAATATGCAGAAAATTTTTGCCGACAGTCTTAAGGAAATATTGGCGCTTTATTTGAAAAATGCCTTTACATTTGGCGAAAATAAACTGGACGAAAATCAGCTGAATATAGAAACAATGAATATCGTTATGGAAAAGATGAAAAGCGACAGCGCCGAAATGGTGACTAATACTATCGATATAAATGTGGTAAAGACAAATACAGGCTGGAAAATAGACACGGTGGATTCCGTAAAGGACGCCATTACAGGCGGACTGTTCAGCGCATTAAAAAATCTGACGCAATCTCTTGGATAAAGCAGGGTATTATACTCTGCTTTTCTTTATTATTTGACTTTATTTTGCCAATGTAGTATACTTAAGAGAAGTAAAAGCGAAAGGAGATTTATTATGCAGGATATTAAGAACATTTTACTTGAAATTTTGGAAAAGAACAGCAGGGTCAGTCTTGAGGACATGGCTGCCATGCTCGGAAAGAGTAATGATGACATTGCTGCGGCGCTTGATGAACTGCAGAGGGATCAGATAATTTGCGGCTATACTACATTAATAAATTGGGACAAGACAGACAGAGAATTTGTAACGGCAATGATAGAGGTCAAAGTAACTCCCCAGAGAGACAGCGGCTTTGAAAAAATAGCAGAGAGAATATATGGATTTGACGATGTTAAGGCTGTTTATCTCATGGCGGGAGCATACGATCTCCTTGTTATGATGGACGGTAAGAATATTAAGGAAATCTCACACTTTATTTCGGATAAGCTATCACCTCTTGACAACGTATTGAGCACATCAACTCATTTTGTTCTCAAAAAATATAAGGAGCATGGCATTATCATGGAGAAAAAAGGTGAAAAGGACGAAAGGATGATAGTTACGCCATGATGAAGCCAAAGGATTATATTGCCGACAAGGTGCAGATAATGCCATGGTCGGGCATAAGAAAATTTTTTGATATTGCAAATGAAATGGAGGACGTTATTTCATTGGGCGTAGGCGAGCCCGATTTCGATACTCCATGGGCTATAAGAGAAAAGGGCATATATACTCTTGAAAAGGGAAAAACTGTCTATTCCTCCAATGCAGGACTTATGGAGCTAAGAAAGGAAATAGACAAATATCTTTCAAGAAGTATAGGGGTTAGCTACGACCCTGCTCATGAAATCATTGTAACTGTGGGAGCAAGCGAAAGCATTGATTTGGCTATGAGAGCCATATTAAACGAGGGCGACGAGGTTCTTGTTCCCGAACCGTCTTATGTAAGCTATAAGCCTTGCGTTACTATGGCGGACGGTGTTCCCGTTGTTGTAAATACCAAGGCGGAAAATAATTTCAAGCTGACTCCGGAGGATATTGCTGACAAAATTACAGACAGGACAAAGGCGCTTCTTCTTCCTTATCCGAACAATCCGACAGGAGCTATTATGGAAAAGGCTGACGTTGAAAAGCTGGCAGAATTTTTGAAGGATAAGAATATACTCATAATAAGCGACGAAATATATTCTGAGCTTACCTACGGCGATAAAAAGCATTTTTCCATAGCTTCTATTGACTATATGAGGGAAAGAACTATTGTAATAAACGGCTTTTCAAAAGCCTATGCTATGACAGGCTGGCGTCTTGGCTACGCTGCAGGTCCAAAGGATATTATATCCGCAATGACTAAAATACATCAGTATTGTATCATGTGCGCGCCTACCACAAGCCAGCACGCGGCTGTAGAGGCTTTGAGAAACTGCGACGATTCTGTAGCCGCTATGAGAAGAGAATATGACAGAAGAAGACGCTTTATGAGAAAGGGCTTTCTGGATATGGGGCTTGACTGTTATGAGGCGCAGGGCGCTTTCTATCTTTTCCCCTGTATCAAATCAACAGGACTTTCATCAGATGAATTCTGCGAGAGGCTTCTTTTTGAAGAAAAGGTTGCCGTTGTTCCGGGCACAGCCTTCGGCGAATGTGGTGAAGGCTTCATAAGATGCTCTTATGCCTATTCCGTAGAGGAAATAAGAGTTGCTTTGGAAAAGATAGCTAAATTCATAAAAAAATTGAAAAATGAAAAGAGTGGTAATAAATGAAATATGAGCAGCTTACGGAAATTGTAAAAAACAGCGACAATATAGTGTTTCTGGGCGGAGCGGGAGTTTCAACGGAAAGCAATATTCCCGATTTCAGAAGCGAGGACGGACTGTATAATGCCAAGACGAAATACGGTCGTTCTCCCGAAACACTTATAAGCAGGAGCTTTTTCGACCGTAACACGGAGATTTTCTACGACTATTATAAAAACAATATGATTTACCTTGACGCAAAGCCAAACAAGGCTCATTACGCTCTTGCCGAGCTTGAGAAAATGTGTAAGCTCAAGGCTGTGGTCACTCAGAATATAGACGGATTGCATCAGCTTGCAGGCAGCAAGAGGGTATATGAGCTTCACGGCAGCGTACATAGAAATTACTGTATGAAATGCAATAAATTCTATACCGCTGCGGAAATTCTCACTATGAATGGCGTTCCCCGCTGTGAGTGCGGAGGTATTATAAAGCCTGATGTAGTGCTATATGAGGAGGGGCTTGACGATAAGGTGTGGAACGGCGCTTATAATGCTATAAAAAAAGCGGATGTCCTTATTGTAGGCGGCACTTCTCTTGTTGTATATCCCGCCGCAGGACTTGTAGGCATATATAAGGGAAATGATTTGGTGCTTATAAATAAAAGCACAACTTCCTACGACAGTATGGCTAAGATTGCTATACACGAAAGTATAGGTCAGGTGCTTTCAACCGTAGTTGAAAATCTGAAAACGGTATAGTTAAAGTGTTTCGGCGTTTTTTAGAAATATAAGCGGCATACGGCTTAATATCCGTATGCCATTTTTATTTGCAAAATATACAATAATATGTTATAATATTTAAGATTATATTTCCATTGCAAAACGGAGGAAGCGCTGTGGCAGAAAATAATAAAATACCGTCAGCCGAGCTTGAAAGACAGCAGGGCTTTATGGATAAAATAAAAAAAATAAACGAAGATTTCTACAACAAAAAGGGCAGACGTAAAACCATGTATATACAAACCTTCGGCTGCCAGATGAATGCCCATGATTCCGAAAAAATACACGGTATGCTTTCGGAAATGGGCTACGAGCCTGCCAAGGAGGAAAAGGATGCCGATTTTGTAATATACAATACCTGCTGCGTAAGAGAAAATGCGGAAAACAAGGTCTATGGCAATCTTGGATATTTAAAACATCAGAAAAAGAGAAATCCCTATATGAAAATAGCTCTGTGCGGCTGTATGATGCAGCAGGAAACCGTACTGCAGACCATAAAAGAAAAATATGCTCATGTGGATATTGTTTTCGGTACATTCAACTTATATAAACTGGCAGAGCTTATATATATAAATCACGAAACAAACGCGCCTGTTTTTGATATATGGAAGGAGCATGGCGATATAGTTGAAGATTTGCCAAGCATAAGGCACTTTAAGTATAAGGCAAGCGTCAACATTATGTTTGGCTGCAACAATTTTTGCTCATATTGTATTGTCCCTTATGTAAGAGGACGGGAAAGAAGCCGCTGTCCCGAGGATATACTCCAAGAGATAAGAGGACTTGCAAAGGACGGTGTCAAGGAGATAATGCTTCTTGGACAGAATGTAAACAGCTATGGAAAAGGACTTGACGAGGATATAACATTTGCTCAGCTGCTTCGCAGAGTAAATGAAATTGAGGGTATAGAGAGAATACGATTTATGACATCTCACCCCAAGGACCTCAGTGATGAACTCATATATGCCATGAGAGATTGCCATAAGGTGTGCCATCACATACACCTTCCTTTCCAGGCAGGCAACAACGAAATACTTCGTGTAATGAACCGTAAGTACACAAAGGAGCAGTATTTGGCTCTTGTAGACAAGATAAAGACGGAGATACCGGACATAGCCGTTACAACGGATATTATAGTTGGATTTCCCGGAGAGGACGACGCCTGCGTTGACGATACTATTGACGTTATAAAAAAGGCAAGATTTAACGGTGCATTTACATTTATTTACTCAAAGAGAACAGGAACGCCTGCAGCTGCTATGGAGCAGGTGCCGGAGGAGGATGCCAAAAGAAATTTCAACAGGGTGCTTGATGCCCTAAACCCCATTATATACGAGCTTAATTGTGAAAAGGTAGGCAAGGTATATAAAGTGCTTGCCGAGGATACAAGCAGCGACGCCGAGTTTATAACAGGCAGACTTGAGGACAATTCTCTTGTGCATTTCCGCGGAGATGAAAGCCTGCTGGGAGAGATAACCGATGTCAGAATAACAGACTGCAAGACATTTTATTTAATAGGAGAAAGGATATAAGGAATATGACTGTATTTGAACAGGCAAGAGAGCTTGCCAACTCACTTTTGGAAAGCAAGCAAGGAAAAAGAATGAAAGAAACGCAATATATTTTTGACGGCAATGATGAAGCAAGACAGCAGCTTCTGGACTATACCAATTACAGAGAAGCCATTAACACAAGAGTACAGTCCGGAGAGCTTACCGAGGAGGAAATGAAAGCTGAAGCCAAGAAGCTGCAGGCTATGATAACAGAGCTCAAGAAAAACCCCATTATCAACAATATGGTAAATGCCGAGGGAGAATTCAGAGCCCTTGTAAATCAAGTAATGAGTATATTTAATTCAACCTTGAGCGGAGATATAGAAGAGGGCGGCTGCAACGGTAATTGCAGCGGCTGCAGCGGCTGTCACTAAGGAGAAATAACTATGGCAAAGCTATCACCTATGATGGAGCAGTATATGCAGGTCAAGGAAAAGTATAAATATTGTCTGCTCTTTTACAGATTAGGCGATTTTTATGAGCTTTTCTACGACGATGCCATTATTGCCTCCAGAGAACTTGAAATAACACTTACGGGAAAGGATTGCGGTCAGGAGGAAAGAGCGCCCATGTGCGGCGTTCCGTTCCATTCGGCAGACGGATATATTGCCAAGCTCATAGAAAAGGGCTATAAGGTGGCAATATGCGAGCAGACGGAAGACCCTAAAAAGGCAAAGGGCATTGTTAAAAGAGAGGTAATACGAGTTATCACTCCGGGTACTGTGCTGGATACCAATGTTCTTGACGAGGGCAGAAACAATTATATAATGTGCATATTTAAAAACACGGAGGGATATGGCGTATCTGTGTGTGACGTATCCACAGGCGAATTTATGGTAACTGATTTTGATGCGGATATGTCTTCAAAGGTCATTGATGAAATAGCGCGCTTTAATCCTGCCGAGATAATATGCAACGACGCTGTGGATTTGGAGGAGAGCATTAGCAATATATTCAATATAAAGCTCAACCGCTGCAGTAACTGGACTTTTGACTATCAGAATGCCAGTATTTGCTTGTGCAATCATTTCAATACACTTAATCTTGCAGGCTTCGGTCTGGAAAACGACAGGCTTTGCATAAGCGCCGCAGGAGCTCTCATGCAGTATCTTATTGAAACACAGATGAATAACCTTTCTCATATACTTAATATAAAAAAGTATTCTTCAAACAAGTTTATGATACTGGATATAAGCTCAAGAAGAAATCTGGAGCTTACCGAAACAATGAGAGATAAAACAAAGAAGGGCTCTCTTTTATGGGTGCTTGACAGGACAAAAACGGCTATGGGAGCGCGGCTTTTGAGAAGCTGGATAGAACAGCCCCTTATAAACACCGAGGATATACAGCAAAGACTGGATGCAGTCGAATGTCTTAAAAATAACATGTTTGAGCGAGAGGATTTGAAGGAGATACTCAATACCATTTACGATATTGAAAGACTTATGGGCAGGGTGATATACGCTACTGCCAACGCAAAGGACCTTATAGCTCTTCGGGATTCCTTTAAGTATCTGCCTTCACTTAAGAACATTATAACCGCTTTTGACTGTAAATATATAAAGGATATATATAATAGCTTTGACTGTCTTGAGGATATATATAAGCTCATTGACGAAAGCATTAACCCTGAGCCGCCTTTCAGCGTAAGAGAAGGCAAGCTGATAAGAAAGGGCTATAATGCAGAGATAGACAGACTTAACGAAGCCAAAGAAAACGGCGCTCAATGGCTAAAGGACCTTGAAGAAAAGGAAAAGGAAGAAACAGGCATAAAGGGTCTCAGAATAAAATTCAACAAGGTTTTCGGCTATTCCATAGAGGTCACGAATTCCTATAAGGACAGCGTACCAGAAAGATATATAAGAAAACAGACTCTTACAAATGCCGAAAGATTTATTACTCCTGAGCTTAAGGAGATAGAGGAAACTATTTTAGGCGCAGAGGAAAAGGCAATAGCTCTTGAATATCAGCTTTTCTGTGATATACGTTCAAGGGTTGCCTCCAATGTCAACAGAATAAAGGAAATGGCAGGCTATATCTCCATGCTCGACGCTATTATGTCCTTGGGAGAGGTCGCCGATAAAAATAACTACGTTAAGCCTGTTGTAAATAACGGCAGCGTTATAGATATTAAAAACGGCAGACACCCGGTTGTGGAAAAGCTCAGCAAGGAGGGCTTTATCCCCAACGATACATATCTTGACGGTGAGGAAAACACACTCTCTATAATAACTGGACCAAATATGGCGGGCAAGTCCACCTATATGCGCCAGACTGCTCTTATTGTGCTTATGGCGCAGACGGGCAGCTTTATTCCTGCGGACAGCGGCGAAATAGGCATTACAGACAGGATATTTACAAGAGTAGGCGCTTCCGACGACCTTGCCACAGGTCAGTCAACGTTTATGATAGAAATGGTCGAAGTCGCAAATATTCTTAATAACGCAGGCAAAAAAAGTCTGCTTATACTGGACGAGATAGGCAGAGGAACATCTACATTTGACGGACTTAGCATAGCCTGGGCGGTGCTTGAATATATAGCCAATAAAATAGGCGCAAGAACTCTTTTTGCCACACATTATCATGAGCTTACCGAGCTTGAAGGCAAGGTAAAGGGCGTTAAGAATTATTGCGTAAGCGTCAAGGAGCAGGGAGAGGACGTTATATTCCTGAGAAAGATAATTCCCGGAGGAACTGACAGAAGCTACGGCGTACACGTTGCAAAGCTGGCAGGCGTTCCCCGTGTTGTTGTAAAAAGGGCAAATAAAATATTATCTGCTCTCGGCGCAGCCAACAATGCAGGCAATGTTGCGGCGGTGGAGGGGGATTTTTCTTATGACGACGAGCCCTACGACGACAAAATCATATTCCTTAATGAGCTTACAAAGGAATTTAACGATATGGATATAAACACCATAACGCCTTTTGAGGCTATGAAAAAGCTGTATGATATAAAGGATAAGCTGCATAAGCTGGATGAATAGAGGTAATTATAATGAACGGTATAAAGCTGCTTGAAAACAATCTCATAAATAAAATTGCCGCAGGCGAGGTAGTTGAACGCCCTGCCTCTGCTGTAAAGGAGCTTATGGAAAATTCCATAGATGCAGGAGCTACCTCTGTTACCGTGGAAATATCCGGCGGCGGCATAGATTTCATAAAGGTAACAGACAACGGCAAAGGAATACCTGCAGATGAGGTTAAGACTGCCTTTTTGCGTCACGCCACAAGCAAGCTCAGAAAAATAGAGGATTTGGACGATATTATGACCTTGGGCTTCAGAGGAGAGGCTCTTTCAAGTATTGCCTCTGTTGCCCAGGTGGAAATGCTTACAAAGACATCAGAGCAGGAGCTTGGCGTAAGAATAGTCATCAACGGCGGAAAGGTGGAAAAGGAAGAAAAGTATGCCGCAAATACGGGAACGGTCTTTACTATGAAAAATCTTTTCTACAATACTCCCGCAAGGCGCAAATTTCTTAAAAAAGCAGCTGTTGAGGGCGGCTATGTTTCAGAAGCGGTTCAAAGAATAGCCTTGGGACATCCGGAAGTTGCAATCAAGTATATAAATAACGGAAACACGGTTTTGCAAACCTCCGGAAATAACGATATGAAAACGGCTGTACTATATATATTTGGCAAAACCATAGCAAACGAAATGCTAAATGTAAGCTGCTCAAAGGCAGGCTACAATATAAACGGACTTATTGCAAAGCCTGAGCTTTCAAGAGGAAGCAGAGGCTATGAATATTTCTTTATAAACGGCAGATATATTAAAAGCTCTGTGGTGTCCGAGGCAATAGAGGACGCCTACAAGGGCAGACTTATGGTAGGAAAATTTCCTGTATTTATGCTTAATATGACAGTGCCTGCCAATACCGTTGATGTAAACGTTCACCCTACAAAGCTGGAGGTTAGGTTTTCCGACGACAGCCTTATATACGATATTATATACGATGCTGTTACCAAGACGCTTAAGGACACAAACCTTATACCAAATGTAAGCTGGGACAGGGAAAAGAAAGCAAAACCGGAGCCTGTGCAGCAGATAAAACTGGATGAAAGCAATAGCGACATCAGATACGACGATATTTCCTATAAGGCTATGCCCGCAGCTTCACCCATTGTTTTATCCGACAGCGCAGGAGAAAAAAGCAAGAAGCCTGTAAGCAAAGCCATAGATACGCTTTATCCCAATACTGAAGAAAAGGAAATAAAAATACTTAACAGCGTTCTTTCCGAAAACGCCGAAAGGATAAAAGCCGAAAGCGTTCCAGAGAAAAAGCCTTTCTTTAACAATTACAGAATAATCGGTCAGATATTCGGCACGTACTGGATAATAGAGCAAAACAACAGTATGTATCTTATAGACCAGCATGCAGCTCATGAAAGGGCTTTGTATGAAGAGTTTATTGAAAAATTCAAAAGCTCTTCACCCTCCTCTCAAAGACTTGTGCAGCCTATTGCCGTAGACCTTACGGAAAAGGAAAAGGTAATACTGGAGGAAAACATGGAGCTTCTGGAGAGCTTTGGCTTTGAAATAGAGGAATTCGGCAGAGGTACTTATGCTCTTAGAGCTGTGCCATATATATTCAATTCTCCGGGAAATGTAGGATTTTTTACGGATATTATAGACGCTTTGGAGGAAAAAAATATTAAAAGTATTTATGATACCAGAGAGGACGCTATTGCAACAATGAGCTGCAAGGCGGCAGTAAAGGGCAATGACCGTCTTAGCTTCAGTGAGGCTCAGGCGCTTATACAAAAGATTTTGAAGCTTGAAAATCCCTTTTCCTGTCCCCATGGCAGACCTACTGTCATTGAAATGACAAGATATGAGCTTGAAAAAAAATTCAAGAGAATACAGGATAGATAGTAAGGAGTATAAATGTATATGAAAATTTTATCTTTCGCTATGAATATCATAGGAATTATAATTGCCGTAACATTATTTGAATATTTTAAAGCTCTTATTTCCACGCTTCAGGGCGATAATATGCCAAAAGCCCAAAACAGACTTACGCTTAATCCCATATCCCATTTTGAGCCTGTGGGATTTATCATATTTATGTTTACAGGCTATGGCTGGGGCAATCCCGTGCCGACAAGCAGCGTTAATTATAAGGACAAAAAAGGCTGTACTGTTATAACCTACGGTCTGCCCATTGTTATATGTATTGCTCTTGGAGTAATATTAAGGCTTATTGCAGTTGTGCTTTCGGACACAGGCATAGCTTATCTGTTCTTATATCAGACGGCAAAATGCCTTGTATCAATAGGTATTTTCAATATTGTGCCTGTATATCCCTTAAGCGGAAGCTATATACTCAAATGCTTCTTAAAGCCGAACTCTGCCGTTAAATTCGCGCAGAACGAAAAGATAATACAGATACTTGTTGTATTTCTGCTGCTTATAGGTATTCTGGGAAAAGTGCTTGATATATTCGTAAATATTTTTATTTAAGGGTGGTTGTATGAACGTCAATGTCAGGCTTGACAGCTTTGAAGGTCCTATGGACTTGCTTTACAGCCTTATAATTAAAAATAAAATAGATATATATGATATTCCTATTGCCGAGATTACAGAGCAGTATCTTGCGTATATAGAGGAAATGAAGCAGTACAATATGGAATCTATAAGCGAGTTTCTTATTATGGCGGCAACGCTTATTGAAATCAAATCAAAAATGCTTCTTCCAAAAGAGGTAGATGAAAATAATGAGGAAATCGACCCAAGAGAAGAGCTTGTGGCAAGGCTTATTGAATACAAGAAATTCAAGGGAATAGCGATAGATTTCAATGAAAAGCAGAAAACGTCAGGCTATTCTTACTATAAGTCAGGTGATAAGGATATTATTGATAAGATAAGAAAGGATGTTCCCAAATCTGTTGAGGATATATTAAACGGCGCTGACGGTCAGATGCTTATAAATGCCTTTTATGAGGTGCTGAGAAGACGCGAGGTCATAACCGATAAAATAAGGAGTGGCTTTAATTCCGTAGACAGAGAGGAATTTACGTTAGAGGAAAAGACCCGTCACATAGAAGGACTTATAAAAAAGAATAAAAAAATCAGCTTTTTTAAAATATTCGGAGAAAAAAGCTCTAAAAACGAAATTGTTGTCACTTTTTTGGCTATGCTTCAGCTTATTAAGGATAAAAAAATATTTATTTCCCAGAAAAGAATATTTGACGACATAACGATTACTTCTTATAAGGAGGCAAGCTGAAATGACAATCAATGAACTGGAGGCTGTAATAGAGGCAATACTTTTTGCAGGCGGCGAGGCAGTCAGCATAAAGAATATCGCTCTTGCTACTGAGCAGGATGAAAAAACTGTCAGAACTGTCATTAACAATATGGCTGACAAATACGCTTTTGAAAAGCGTGGCATAAGGATAATACAAATTGAAGACAGCTATCAGATGTGTACAAATTCAGATTATTATGATTACATAAAGAAGCTGTATCAGTCTCCCGTAAGGAAAACGCTTTCCACAACGCTTCTTGAAACTCTGGCTATAATAGCCTATAAGCAGCCTGTTACAAAGGGACAAATAGAGGAAATACGAGGAGTAAATGCAGACCATGCTGTAAACAGGCTTATGGAATACGGTATGGTGGAGGAAAAGGGTAGACTTGACGCTCCGGGCAAGCCTATACTTTTCGGCACTACCGACGAATTTCTGCGCTATTTTGGCTTCAATACCCTTGATAGCCTGCCACGCTCCGTAAGGGATGATGAACAGCTTCGCCTTGAGGCAGAAAGCGAAGTTGACGAATTGCTTTAGACAAAGAATTAAAAAAGGAATGCTGCATTTGAAACGCACATTCCTTTTTCATATAATGCAGATGATGGGAGTTGAACCCACACCGCTCTTTCGAGGACAGGAATCTGAATCCTGCGCGTCTGCCATTCCGCCACATCTGCACAACAACATTATTTTATCATTATTTTTTGTAGGTGTCAATAATAAAATTATCATTTTAGGTGAAAATTGTGTTGAGGTACAATAGATAGGTAACAATTAAATAAAAAAGTAAGGTTCAACTTTTTGTGGTATAATTGAGTTGCTAA
>CANRBC010000003.1 GCA_947628755.1 uncultured Clostridia bacterium
CCTGTGAGGAGTTATTTGTTTTTTTGTAGTAAAAAATGCCGTATTTATGCGGCTTATGGCGTTTCGCAAACGCCTAAAAATATTATAAAAAGTGAAAGGAGCAGAAAAAGTGGCAAAAATACTTATTGTTGATGATGAGCCCGATATTCGTGCTCTTATTTGCAGATATGCAAAACACGAGGGATATGATACGGCAGAAGCCTCCGACGGTCTTGAGGCTGTTCTGATGTGCCGCAATGAAGATTTTGACGTTATAATAATGGACGCCATGATGCCTGAGCTGGATGGATTTTCAGCCTGTAAAAAAATACGGGAAACAAAGGATATTCCCGTTATAATGCTTTCGGCAAGAGGCGAGGAATACGATAAGCTGTTTGGCTTTGAAACAGGCGCAGACGATTATGTTGTAAAGCCGTTTTCACCAAGAGAGCTTATGGCTCGCATAAAGGTTGTGATAAGCCGTCACAGCAAGGCAGAAACAAATGTAATAAAGGCAGGCGGTATTGAAATAGATACGCTCGGAAGAGTTGTTTGCATAGACGGAAAAAGGACAGAGCTTACTGCAAAGGAATACGAGCTTTTGTTGTATCTTATAAAGAATACCGGAATAGTCCTTACAAGAGAGCAGATAATGGAAGCTGTATGGGGTTATGAATATTACTCTGCCGACCGCACAGTCGATTGGCATATAAAACAGCTTCGTTCACATATAGGAAAATGTCGGAACAATATAGTTACGGTTCGGGGAGTGGGATATAAATTTGAGAGCAAAGAGTAAGCCAATATGCTTTAAATTATGGACGTATTTTACAATATTTGCAATAGTGATACTGGCTGTCCTGTGGCTTTTGCAGACAGTATTTATGGAAGGCTTTTATGATGTGATGCAAAAGGAGCATATCAAAAAAATTGCAAACAATATATGTAATGCAGGAGAAAATACAGAGCTTGCAATAGATACTGCCGCAGCGGAGAATTCAATACTTGTCCTTTTGACCGATACAGACGGAAATATTCTTTACAGCGCAGATGAATACAGTCCCTCATACAATAAAAAAAATTATGACTATACGGAACACGGAGAGCATAACAATCCATACAGGACGGAGCATTCTGAGCAAACATACCGTCATTTGCCTGAACATTATTATGATTTTATTGAAAGGCTTGGGGATAAGGAAAGTATATCATACACTTTAGAACATAATAATAAAAGTGATACTCTTATATACGGACAAAGGCTGGATGACAGTAGGATTTTGTACATTAATACGCCCATAGGCGCTATAAACTCCGCCGTATCTATAATACAGCTTCAACTTTTGGCTGTAACCGTACTTGCCCTGCTCTTCGGATTTCTTATAGCAATATTTATTTCAAAGAAATTTTCAAAGCCCATTTCTCAACTGTCGGAGCAATCGCTTAAAATGGCAGACGGAGACTTTGATATTATCTTTAATCATGGCTTTTGTGCCGAAACCGACAAACTTGCCGACTCCTTGACATACGCCGCAAATAAGCTCTCGGAGACCGATAAGCTGCGCAGAGAGCTTCTTGCCAATGTTTCTCACGACCTGCGCACTCCACTTACAATGATAAAAGGCTATGCGGAGCTTATACGCGATATGGATAAAGAGGGAAGCTCAAATAATGACGCAGAAATAATAATAAGAGAAGCCGACAGATTGTCATTGCTTGTAAATGACATTTTGTATTATTCAAAGCTCCGTTCCGGCGCAGTAAAAATTGAATTTGAAAAAATAAATATAAGCTCTTTGGCAGAAGCCGTGACGAAACAATTTTTTGAAATATGCAGAACAGGTAACATAAATATCATAAGAGCAATCGAACCCGACAAGTATGTTTTTGCAAATGAAAAACTCATACAGCAGGTGTTCTACAATCTTATATCAAACGCTGTTGCCCATACAAAAAAAGACGGAAGCATATATGTTTCCGTGGTCGAAGGAAATGGTATCATAAGAACGGAAATACGTGATAACGGCAGCGGCATCAATCCCCAAGAGCTGCCCCATATATGGGATAGATATTTTACCTCCAAAAAAGGCGGTACAAACGGCTTGGGACTGGCAATAGTCAAGGAAATACTTGTTGCCCACGATTCACACTTTGGCGTTGAAAGCAAAGAGGGAAGCGGAAGTACATTCTGGTTTGAATTAAAAAAGAATTAAAGCAAAATAAAAAGGGAGTAAGGTCTTAGCTTTACTCCCTTTTGCGTGTCGATAAAATCGACACGCCGACTTATGCTATGCTACAAACTCAATGCTAAAAATAAGCAAAAGAAAGCAACGATTCTTAATCCACATCGTTATCGAATATCACCTTAAACTCGCTGCCCTCTCCCTCAATGCTCTGTACCTTTATTTCGGCATTATGTCTGTCGGCAATAGTCTTTGCTATTGAAAGTCCAAGACCGTTGCCCTGTATCTCCTTATTTCTGGATTCATCGTTTCTGTAGAAGCGGTCGAATATTTTGTCAAGGGACTTCTTAGGTATGCCTATGCCCTTGTCGGCAACGGCAAAGTACGGTCTGCCCTCCTCTTTTCCCACAGAGAGCTTTATTTCGCATTTTTTGCCTCCGGAATATTTTATAGCATTGTCTATAAATATCCACATAAGCTGCTTTATAAGAGAGCTGTCGGCATATATATCCACATTTTCATCGGAAATCATACTAATATCCGTGTTTTCCGATGTTATTTCGACCTCCTTTTTTACTTCGTCTGCAATTTCCGTAAGGGATATTATCTTTTTATTTATGACATTCTTTCCCTGGGTATCTCTTGCAAGATACAAAAGCTGTTGTATAAGCACACTCATGTGTTGGGTCTCGCTTTTTATGGAATCAATAGCCTCGTTGAGTATTTCCTTATCCTCCTTGCCCCACCTGTCTACCATATTTATATAGCCCTGTATAATGGCAATAGGCGTCTTAAGCTCGTGAGAGGCGTCCGATATGAATCTGTTTTCCTTATCAAAGGAAATCTGAAGTCTTTCTATCATATCGTTGAATGTAAGCACGAGGGTCTTTATTTCATCATCGGTATCGGGTACATCTATTCTCTGCGAAAGGTCGTAAAGACTTATATTTTCGGCAGTATCCGTTATCTGCTTTATGGGCTTGAGTATCTTTCCGCTTATATATTTGCCTATAATAACGGCTACAACTATGGCTATAATATTGGATACCATAAACACAAGCATAAAAATATTAATTATTTTCTGCTCATGGTTGTATCTCCTCAGTATCAATATCTCGTAATCTATTCCGTTGCAGCTTACATCTCTCTGAGTATATATATACGGCTCTGCTCCTATATCGTTTCTGTAAAAGCCGCCCTCTCTTTTCTTGAATTCCTTGTCCATATCCGGAAAATCAAAGGGCTTTTTCATAGTGCCGAAAAGCATATCGGGGCGGTTTTTCTGCCTTACCATTACCTCTATATAGGGATTGTCGTTCAGCTCATTTATAGAGCGCATACTTACATCGTTGCCCTCCTCTATATAGCTTTCTATTCTGTCTGCAAGCGCAGTTATCTCGCTTTTTGACACGCTGCGGTAGTAGTACCACATATTCCCTAGAAACACAAGGGAAATTATTATGAGCATAGCGGAGAATACTCCCGCATATATGGCAGTTATTTTTCTGCTTATAGTAAGTGAATTAAAAAAATCAGCTATTTTGTTCCTCATCTTTCGCAAAATATCCTACACCTCTTATAGTATGTATAAACTTAACTCCGAATCTGTCGTCTATCTTTGTCCTAAGATACCTTATATACACATCTACTATATTTGTTTCTCCAAAATAATCATAACCCCATACCTGATTTAGTATCTGTTCTCTTGTGATAACTATGTTCTTGTTTCTTATAAGATATGCCAGAAGGTCAAATTCCCTTTTGGTAAGCTCAATTTCCATATCATCAAAGGTCACGGTATGTCTTGAGGTATCCACAGTCAGATTTCTGAGAGTAAGTATGTCCTCTTCTCCGTTTGTCTTTTCCATATTCGTTCTTCTGAGAGCCGCCCTTATCCTCGCAAGAAGCTCTTCTATTACAAAGGGTTTTGTTATATAGTCGTCTGCGCCGCTGTCAAGCCCCGCGATTTTGTCCATAGTCTCGCCCTTTGCCGTTATCATAATAATGGGGATATCCGATTCCTTTCTTATTCTCCTGCACACCTCAATGCCGTTAAGCTCCGGCAGCATAAGGTCAAGAAGCATTATATCCGGCGAGGTCTCGTAAAATTTCTCAATGGCTATCCTGCCGTTTTCCGCTATTACCACAT
Organism: uncultured Clostridia bacterium; assembly: GCA_947628755.1. Taxonomy (GTDB): domain Bacteria; phylum Bacillota; class Clostridia; order Lachnospirales; family CAG-274; genus CANPXH01. The sequence goes on from CANRBC010000003.1 coordinate 4,312, forward strand.
CATAACCCTCATGCTTAAGCTCCAGCTCCATAAATCTGGCAAGCCTTGCTTCATCCTCTGTTATAAGAACCTTTATTGCTTTTTCGTCCATGTTTTCACCTCGCTATACAATAATACGGATGATACCATCATCCGTATATCATACTAAAATATTAACTTTAAAACACTATTAGCCAAAGATTAGAATTACATTAAAATCACAGGGTCTCCGGCTCCGGATAGTCTACGCCTCTTTTGTCTACGCTTACCTTTTTTATAACCACATCCATTATAGGTCTGTCCGAAAAGTCGGTCTTAACATGAGCTATGTCGTCTACAACATCCATACCCCTTGTCACTCTGCCGAATGCCGCATACTGTCCGTCAAGGTGAGGAGCATCCTTGTGCATTATAAAGAACTGAGAGCCTGCGGAATCGGGATTCATGGCTCTTGCCATTGAAAGAACGCCTGCCGTGTGCTTAAGGTCATTTTTAAAGCCGTTCATGGCAAATTCGCCCTTTATGCTGTATCCCGGACCGCCCATGCCGTTGCCCTCGGGGCAGCCGCCCTGTATCATAAAGCCGGGTATTATTCTGTGAAATGTAAGTCCGTCATAAAAGCCGTGCTCTATAAGGCTTATAAAATTATTTACCGTATTTGGCGCAACCTCCGGATAAAGCTCGGCAACAATTTTTGCTCCGTCCTCAAATTCAAATGTTACAATGGGATTTTCCATATTTTTATCTCCTTTTACATTATTTTAATAGGTCTGAATTTCAGATAATCCGCAGACACAAGGGTATAATCCGTGCCGTCTACGATACCGTGAAAACCGGTGTTATACTTATTTTCTCCATGTAAATGACCGTATATAACTCTTTTGATACCATATTTTTTGTATATTTCCACAAAGTCGGAATTTTCCTTCTTATCGTTTGTAGGCGGAAAATGAGTAACGGCTATTATACTGTTGCTGTCATATCCCTTGTCAAAAGCCATTTTAAGAGACCTTTCCAGTCTGCCTACTTCTCTTTTGTATATCTTATAGTCATGGTCGGTATAATATTCGTCCCGTGGACAGAGCCAGCCTCTTGTACCGCATATAGCGTAATCCTCATACGTAGCAAATGAATTCTTAACAAAAAGCATATCCTCGTACAGAGAATTGAGCCTTGATGTGGAATTCCAGAAATAATCGTGATTTCCGCAGAATAATATTTTCCTGCCCCTCAGAGAGTGTACAAAATCCAAGTCCGGCATAGCCTCTTCATAATTGCCGCCCCAGCTTATATCTCCGTTCACTATAACTGTATCCTCGTCGGATACAGTTTCATTCCAGTTGTGGTATATCTTGTCTGTATGCTCGAGCCACACATTGTCGAAAACCTCCATAGGCTTCGGCTTGAAGTGACTTAAATGCAAATCCGACATTGCAAACAATGACATAAATATCTCCTAACTTAATCCAAGAAGTCTTTCAAGGTCCAAATTGAAATCATAGAGCTTGCTCATATTTCCCTCTTGGTAGAGCTTCATAAACTGATAGTTATACTCGTTCATCTGCTCAGCGCCTATTTTTATATAAACGGTGTGTATATTTTCTATTATCTTGTTTACGATAGTTTCTTTTTCGTTTATATATCTCTGGGATTCCTTTATCTCGTCCTTTATTTTATCCATTTCAAGATCCAGATTATAAGCGGCTTCCGCGCATATCTTAAGTCTTTCCTGTAAATTTTCGGGAATCTTGCCGTCAAACTTGTACTTAAGAGAATGCTCAATAGTCGCCCAGAAATTCATAGCCATGGTTCTTATCTGTATCTCGACCTTTATATTCTTTACCTGACCGTTGAATACAATGGGATAGCTTATAGTCATGTGATAGCTTCTGTAACCGCTTGACTTGGAATTCTTGATATAATCCTCCTCCAAAAGGATTTTCATATCAATATCCTTTCTCTTGTGTATAAGCCCAACAACAGTTTCTATATCGTCTACAAATCGGCATATTATTCTTATTCCCGCTATATCCTCCAGTATATCAAGGCTCTTGTCTACGGGAATATTTCTTCTGTTTGCCTTTTCTATAATACTGGATATCCTCTTTACTCTGCCCTCTACCTGCTCAATAGGCGCCGCCATTTCAAGAGTTGTGAAATTTCTTTTCATTCCGTTGAATTTAACTACAAGCTCATTTACCGCCTGATGAAAGGGTAAAAGAGCCTTTTCCCAATCTTTGACTTCCATTTTATTCACCACCGTTTATTATTTTACCATAAATTCGGTATTATTTCAATATAAGTAAGAATTTCTTAATTAATAAAAATGTTTGTTTCCTCATCAATGTTATATATTTATTACAAATCTATTAAAAGGCGCTGTAACCCCTTGACAAAATTTGAATTTTTATGTAAAATATATTGTAACAATTATGTAACAATTTTAGGAAAGGGTGTTGATTATGGTAAAATTCAGATTATTGACAAGTACCATTATAGCAGCGTCTGTTGCTATGCTCTCGACATCTTCGGCTTTTGCATCAAATCTTGCAAGAATAACGGGTTCTTCCGTTAATCTGCGTTCATATAATTCCACCGAGGCACGTGTTGTAGGAACTGCCAATACAGGCGACACCGTCACAATACTTGCAAACGCTCACAACGGTTGGTTCAAGATAAATAAAAAAGGCGTAGGCGAGTCCTTTGTAAATGCTCAGTTCATTTCCATTTATCAGACCGACGCCACCTGTATAGAGCAAAGCGTTAATGTGCGCTCAGAGCCTTCCACCTCCTCTTCCGTGCTTGGCGTTGCCAAAAAAGGACAAGTCTTTGTCACCACAGGCAAGTGCGGTGATTGGTATCAGATAAAATTCAACGGCAGCACAGGCTATATATACGGAGATTATATGCAGGGAAGTCTTTTGCAGTATCTGGCAAGCGTTCAGGTAGATACTCCTGCCAAGGCAACGGCATCCTCTTCTCCCATAACCGGCTCTACGGATAATGTATATGCCGTAGTGGAAGCCACCTCTCTTAATATGAGAGCCGAGGCGGACGGAAATTCCACAGTGCTCAAGGCTCTTCCCGACGGCTATTTCCTTACGGTAAACGGCTATAAGGACGGCTGGATAGAGGTAACTGACGATTCCGATACAAAAGGCTTTGTAAGGGCTGAATACATAGCGATAAAAAACGGCAAGAAGCCCTCTAATGCAGCGACTACAGCCGTTATCACACCTATTGAATATCACAACAACGGTCCTGTACAGGCAGCCGATGTTATAGAATATTCCAAGCAGTTTATAGGCACGCCTTATGTTTGGGGTGGTACAAGCCTTACCGCAGGAGTTGACTGCTCTGGCTTTGTATACAGCGTATACAATAACTTCGGCATTAAGCTCAACAGAACTTCAAGAGATATGTTTACACAGGGTACTCCTATTGAAAAGGAGGATCTTGCTCCCGCCGATTTAATTTTCTTTAACTCAGGCGGAGATTCAGCTATATCTCACGTAGCAATGTACATAGGCGACGGAAAGTACATACATTCCACAAACGGCTCCGGCAACGGCGTTGTAATTTCAAGCCTTGACGATGCCTATTCCGTTAAAACTTATGTAGGCGCAAGACGTATATTGAATTAATATCAATATCAAAGAAGCTGTTGCATTATGACCTATGAAAAAGGTCATAATGCAACAGCTTTATTTTTTTAGGGGTAAATTTTTGTTTGTATGAGTATGACATTATTTTGATATTATAACGACCCTTCCACCATGCTTCGCATGGTCCCCCTCCCCTCCGACGCCCTTACGGGCTAGGGGAGGCTGGGGTTGTGGGGAGGGCGCATTGCAGCGGAAGAAGTTATCTGCCAAGCCGTAAGGCTTGCTTTTGCTGAAAGCAAAAGTGCTGAACTTCTCTGAAGGGGAAGCTCAGGAATACATTCTTCTCATTTCTTAGTTAGAAATAAAGTTAATTTTTCAACATTATTAAAGCCTTTGGGAAGCATATACCTAAGGCGTCCCTTCAGAGAAGGGAAGCTGTCAGCCTCGGTTACAGCTAAGTGCAACGAATAGCTTAGAGCGGGGCTGACTGAAGGGTCGATAAACAACTAACCTAAACAAAAACTTATCATAAAACCCCTTTAATATCATACAGCAAATTTATTTTCAAGCACAACCTGTGCCACATTGAGCGCATGGTCGGATACTCTTTCAAGATTGGTGAGAATATCCAAAAACAGCACTCCGGTCATAGGGTCGCATTGATTGTTTTCAAGCCTGTCTATATGCTTATTACGCAATGACTGCTCCAGTACGTCTACTCTTTCCTCTTCCTTTATTACCTTTTCCGCAGAAATAAGATTATTTTCCTCAAGGGAGCGAATAGCATTTCTTACACACTTCTGTGTTTCGTTGAACATATCGTCAAGCTCTGCCTTGGCAGAATCAGAAAATTCAAGTCCGTCATCTATCATAGACTGAGCAAACTCCGCAAGGTTCTCACAATGGTCGCCTATCCTCTCCATATCGTGTACCGTATGGAAAAGGCTTGTTATATATTTGTTCTGCTGAGTGGTTATATCCGTATTACACAGCTTTACAAGGTATTGCGTTATAGCGCTTGTAAGGTTGTCTATTCTGTCCTCGCGTTCTATTATCTTTTCTATATTGTCGGTATTCATTGTGAGTATCGTATCACAAGCCAGCTTAAGATTCTTGCTAGACATTTCGCCAAGTCTTACTATTTCCTTTATACAGTTGGCAATAGCGATACCCGGAGTGTTAAGTATTCTGTCGTCAAGGTGTATAACAGAGCCTTCCTCGTCCTCCTCCGTAGTTTTGCCCTTGCAGAGAAATTCCGCCATTCTTACAAGCACATTGGCAAAGGGGAACATAATAACGGCATTGCCAATATTAAAGCCTGAGTGTACTATACTTATCCACCACGGATTAATAAGGGAATCTGCCAAAACTCTGTTGCCAAGGAAGAATACAAAGGCAACTATGCTGAACAGTACGCTGCCTATTACATTAAAAAGAAGATGTATATATGCAGCGCCTCTTGCCGTCTTGGAAGCGCCTATACTGGACATAAGGGCGGTCACGCAAGTACCTATGTTCTGACCCATTATAATATATACCGCCGCATCCCATGTAACAAGACCGTTAGCGGCAAGAGCAATAAGTATACCATTTGATGCGGAGCTGCTCTGTATAACAGCAGTAACGCCTGCACCTACCATAAGTCCGAGTACAGGATTCTTGCCAAAGTTTCTGAAAAGCTCCTTAAAGCCGGAAAGAGTCTGCAGCGGCTCTACGCTGCCGCTCATAGTGTTTATTCCTATGAAAAGTATACCGAAGCCTATCAATATCTCGCCTATCTGCTGCATTTTGTTTTTCTTTGAAAACAGCACCATAGCTGCGCCTATGAATACGGCTATGGGAGCGAGGGTCTCCGTCTTAAGCAAATTAGAGGAGGAAACCAGCCAGCTTGTGATGGTGGTACCAATATTGGCGCCCATTATAATTCCTACAGACTGAGTAAGATTCATAAGTCCTGCGTTTACAAAACCTACGACCATAACGGTAGTGGCAGAGCTGCTCTGTATAATAGCCGTTACCAATGCGCCTACAAGCACGCCTATTACGCGCTTTTGGGTAATCATCTCCAGAACCTTTTTAAGATTGCTGCCGGCAGCCTTCTGCAAGCCTGACGCCATAATGTGCATACCATATATAAAAAGTCCCAGACCTCCTGCAAAGGCAATAAGCATTGACCAATAGTCCATACCTTTATTCCTCCTGTGTATTTCAAATATATTCCAAACAGTCACTCAAAGATATATTAACACAAAGAATTCTATAAAACAAGATTAATTCAACTATTTTTTTCTGTTCTTTTACACAATATTTCATTAAAAAATTTAGTGATTTTTTTGCTGAATTTTCCTTGACAGCATTATTTTTGCAATTTTACACTTGACTTATAATCGCAAACTGTTAAGATATAATTATATCGCATAAAGGAGGTTTGCCCATGACAGGACTGAAAATAGAAAATCAGAAGCTGATAAAGACAGACGAGGCTCTTTCAGCCGATAAAACAGAGCAAATAGTGCTGCTCAGTCCCGAGGAATTCAAGGACAGCAACCTTTTTGGAAATATTAGCGTTTCCAAGGGAAGGTATTCCCGCTTTGAGACCCATCCCGAATATGTATTTATATCTCTTGCCGTACCCGACAAGACAAATACGGGCTCTTTTACGCCGATTAGCTTTTTTATTATCAATAACAATATTATTTTTACATCAAGCAAGGAATATACCGCCAATATCATTGACAGGATAATAAAGGGCTCTAACAGCGAAATGACTTTGAGCCGCTTTATATACTGCTTTTTATCACAGCTTATAGACAAGGATATGGCATTTATAGAAAAGCTCGAAAAAAAGCTGTCGGATACAGAGGAAATAGCCCTTAATACCAATGCCGACAATTTCAACAAGCTCATAAGTATGCCAAAAAAATCCCTTATGATATTCTACAGATATTACAATCACCTTATGGATATAGGCGAGGGACTTTTTACGGTGGACTCGCTTTTCACGGAGAAGCACGAGGAGAAGCTGCTTGAGCTTTTTATAAACAAGGCAGAAAGGCTTAAAAACGAAATAAGCTATCTCCGTGAATACGTGCTTCAGATTCAGGACATATATCAGACGCAGATAGCCGCAAGGCAAAACGATATTATGAAGGTGCTTACAATAGTCACCACCATAGTGCTTCCCCTTTCTCTTATTGCAGGCTGGTATGGTATGAATTTCAAATATATGCCGGAGCTTATGTGGAAATACGGCTATATTTATGTTATAATACTGAGTGCAGTTATAATAGTAATATCGCTTATCATATTTAAAAAGAAAAAATACTTTTAACTTCGGAGGAAATATGTTTTCAGCAGATTATCATATACACACAGGCTTTTCAATAGACAGCGACGCTCCAATGGAGGCTATGCTTTTATCGGCTATAAATAAGGGAATGAACGAGATAGCCTTTACAGACCATGTGGACTATGATTCAAAGTATTATCCCGAGCCCGACTACGACAGCTATATGCCTGTATTTAACGAGCTTAAGGAAAAATACAAGGACGATATTAACATAGTATTCGGCGTTGAAATAGGTCTTGAAAATAAATGGGCGGATAAAATAAACGCCCTTACGGCAAAATATCCCTTTGACTTTATAATAGGCTCGTCGCATTGTGTACTTACAAAGGACCTATACTTCGACCAAAAGGAATATTTCGGCGGCAGAACAAAAAAAGAGGCATACACAACATATTTTGATGAGCTTTACAAAAACATACAGACCTGCCATGACTTTTGCGTATACGGTCATATAGATTTTGTAAGCCGATATGGTATGTACGAGGATAATTCACTTAATTACAGCGAGTATAAGGATATTACAGATAAATGTCTTATTGCGCTTATAGACAAGGGCAAGGGTATTGAAATAAATACCTCCGGTTTTCGCTACGGTATAAACGGCACTTATCCCTCAATGGATATACTCAAACGCTACAGAGAGCTTGGCGGCGAGATAATAACGGCAGGCTCGGACAGCCATCGTCCCGAGGATACCGCCGACCACATAGACTACGCCTACGATATGATGAGAGCAGCTGGTTTCAGATATGTAAGCGTATTCAGAAACAGAAAGCCTGAATTTATTAAGTTGTGAGAGGTATGGTATGAAAAAAATTATATTTGCCACAAAAAATATGGATAAAATGAAAGAAATAAGAGCCAAGCTCCCCGATTACAATGTTGTGAGTATGGAGGAGGCAGGTATCGATATTGACGTTGATGAAAACGGTCTTACATTTGAGGAAAATGCCGTTATAAAGGCAGAGGCTATTATGAAGTTGTGCGGCGAGGTGGTAGTCGCCGACGATTCGGGACTGGAAATAGACTATCTCAACAAAGCTCCCGGGGTGCTTTCAGCCAGATTTCTGGGACACGATACCTCCTACGACTACAAAAATGCCAAAATTCTTGAAATGCTCAACGGCGTTCCCGATGAAAAAAGAACTGCCCGTTTCGTATGCGCCATGGCAGTAGCCTCTCCTCACGGCAAAACACAGGTCGTAAGGGGAACTATTGAGGGTATCATCGGTCACAGCGCCGACGGAAGCAACGGCTTTGGCTACGACCCTATATTCTATGTACCGGAGCTTGGAAAGACAACGGCGCAGCTCTCTATGGAGGAAAAAAATAAAATAAGCCACAGGGGCAAAGCTCTTGATATGGTAAGGAGGATACTGAATGAGGATACTTGTATTGAGTGATACTCACAGAAGTCTGGGCAAGGTTTACTCCGTGCTTAAGGATATAAATGAAAAGATTGACGCCGTAATACACTGCGGAGATGTGGTAGATGATGTGTACAGGCTCAAGTCCATGTATCCCGATATGAAATTCTATAAGGTAAAGGGAAACTGCGATTACGGTTCATCAGAGCCGGAGGAGGAAATCTTTACAATAGAGGGCAAAAGGTTTCTTATAACCCACGGTCATAACTACAACGTGCATTGGAGTACGGACAGGCTTTATTACAGAGCTCTTGAGGTTGGAGCGGATATATGTATATACGGGCATACTCATATTCCCCTTATTGAGAACTGCGGAGGTATCATACTTATGAACCCCGGCTCTCTTGCTCAGCCCAGAGGAGACAGCACATACAGCTATGGTATTGTCAAGGTAGAAAACGGCGTTATAACGCCTGCGATAGTAAAATATAAACAGAGGTAGAAAATGGATATTATAAAAGCATTGGCAGACGAATTCAATATAAAGACGACTCAGGTAGAAAATACCGTCGCTCTTATAGACGAGGGAAACACAATTCCCTTTATAGCAAGATACAGAAAGGAAATGACAGGTTCTCTCGACGATGTGGTATTGAGAGAGCTTTTTGACAGACTTAATTATCTGAGAAATCTGGAGGAAAGAAGAGAACAGGTAAGGAATCTTATTGCCGAGCAGGAGCAGCTTACCGACGAGATAAGTGCCGCTCTTGACAGAGCAGGGACTATTACCGAAATAGACGATATATACAGACCCTACAGACCCAAGAGAAGAACAAGAGCAACTATAGCAAAGGAAAAGGGACTTGAGCCTTTGGCTGCGACTATACTTCTGCAGCTTATAGACACTCCCGTGGAAAAAGAAGCCGAAAAATTCATAGATTCCGAAAAGGAGGTAAATACCGTTGAGGATGCCATTACGGGAGCTATGGATATAATAGCGGAGACCATTTCAGACAACGCAGAGTACAGAGCTATTATAAGAGGTCTGTCATTAAGCGGTACAGTTACCGTAAAGGCAGTTGACGAAAACACAGAGTCCGTATACGAAATGTATTACGACTACAGCGAGCCTGTAAAGAAAATACCGGGACACAGAATACTTGCCATAAACAGAGGCGAAAAGGAAAAATTTCTTTCTGTTAAAATAGAGCCTCCCGTTGAGGCTATATACAGAAAGCTCGAAAATAAAATAATAAAAGGAAATCCCTATACAGACGATATTTTAAAAGCTACAATAGACGACAGCTACAAGCGGCTTATTGCTCCCGCCATAGAGCGTGAAATCAGAAATGAGCTTACCGAAAAGGCAGAGGAAGCGGGAATAAAGGTATTCGGCGAAAATCTTAAGCAGCTTTTGCTCCAGCCTCCCATTAAAGACAAGGTTGTGCTCGCTCTTGACCCGGGCTTCAGAACAGGCTGCAAGGTAGCGGTAGTAGACGGTATCGGCAAGGTTCTTGACACAGGGGTTATTTATCCCGTTCCTCCTCACAACAAGGTTGAACAGGCGGAAAAGATAATTCTTAATATGCTCAAAAAGCACGGCGTAGAAATCATTGCCATAGGCAATGGTACTGCTTCGAGGGAAACTGAGCTTTTTGTTGTGGCTCTTATTAAAAAGGAAAAGCTGGGTATAAGCTATATTATCGTAAACGAAGCAGGCGCTTCTGTGTATTCGGCATCAAAGCTGGGTTCTCAGGAATTCCCCGACTTCGATGTGGCTCTGAGAAGTGCCGTAAGTCTTGGCAGGAGATTGCAGGACCCTCTTGCGGAGCTTGTGAAAATAGAGCCAAAGAGTATTGGAGTAGGACAGTATCAGCACGATATGAACCAGAAAAGACTTGACGAAGCTCTGGGCGGCGTTGTGGAATACTGTGTAAACAGCGTAGGTGTAGACCTTAACACCGCTTCCCCTTCTCTTTTGTCCTATGTATCCGGCATTAACAATACCATTGCCAAAAACGTACTGGCTTACAGAGAGGAAAACGGTAAGTTCAAAACACGCAAGGAGCTTTTAAAGGTGGCAAAGCTGGGACCAAAGGCTTATGAACAATGCGCAGGCTTTTTAAGGATAACCGACGGCGCAGAGCCTCTTGACAACACGGGAGTTCACCCTGAAAGCTATAAGGCGGCGCGACAGCTTATCGAAATATGCGGCTATACTCCTGACGATATAAAAAGCACAGGACTTAAGGATATAAGCTCTAAGGTAAAGGATAAAGGCAAAATGGCGGAACGCCTTGAAATAGGAATTCCTACACTTACGGATATTATTAAGGAGCTTGAAAAGCCCGGCAGAGACCCCAGAGATGAAATGCCCAAGCCTATACTCAAAAGCGATGTACTGACTATGGAGGATTTAAGAGAAGGCATGGTGCTTAAGGGTACTGTAAGGAATGTAATTGACTTCGGCGTATTTGTGGATATAGGCGTACACCAGGACGGTCTTGTCCATATTTCTCAGATATGCAACAAATTTATAAAGCATCCCCTTGAAGCAGTAAGCGTAGGCGATATAGTCAATGTCAAGGTGCTTGGCGTAGACCTAAAAAAACACAGAATATCACTGTCAATGAGAGACGTGGATTAATTTGTTATTTTCTATTGACAAATAATATAATTTTATATATAATATTTTCATACAAAGACGTTACGGCTAAAGCTGTGACGTCTTATTTTGTTTATTGAATAAATCTGTTTTGCGTTGGACAGATGCCCCTTTTTACTTAACAACATTAAAACCTTGTAAATAAAACTCCTTCCTCTGTGCTTTTATTTATATGTTGTGTAATTAAACAAAAGAGCCGTAACGTCTTTGTAGAATAAGCTGTCGCGTTATGACCTGTGAAGAAAAGGTCATAGTGCGACAGCTTTATTTGATTAAGGGGTAAATTTTTGTTTAGATTATTAGAGATTATTTTTTATTTTAAAACGACCCTTCCACCATTTCTGCGTAATGCAAGCATTACTTGAAATGGTCCCCCTCCCCTCCGACGCCTGCAATAAAACATGTTGCGTTTTATCGCAAGGCTAGGGGAGGCTGGGGTATTGACGACAGCTCAGGTATTGTCTTTCAAAGTAAATAAGCGACTTTGGTAAGCGTATACCTAAGGCTCCCCTTACGAGAAGGGGAGCTGTCAGCCTCGGCTACAGCTAAGTGTTACGAATGGCTTAGAGCGGGGCTGACTGAAGGGTCGATAAACAACTCGCCTAAACAAAAATTTATTGTAACAGCCCTTTCGTTTCCAAAATTATATTTGTGCTTTTCTTTTTCAAGCTATTTTTTTATTCCTTATATGAACTTCTGACATAACGTTATTACCCTTTTCTTTACAATCGATTTTAAATCATAAAACAGCAAATGCTCAAAAATACAATTAAATACATTATTGTATAAAAAAGAATTAAGTGCAGATACTAATTACAATTAAGTAAGGAGGAAGTTTATGAAAAAGATACTGATTTTATTGATATCGACTTTATTCTTAACAGGCTGCTCCGTAACGGGAGGCAAAAAAATAGTCAGAATTTCTCACGGACAAAGCGAAACTCATCCCGACCACATAGGTCTGCTTGCCTTTGAAAAGCACATAGAGGACAGGCTTGGCGATAAATACGACGTACAAATATTCCCCAACGAGCTTCTGGGCGCAGCTGTAAAGGCTATTGAGCTTACGCAGACGGGAGCAATAGATTTTGTAGTATGCAGCACAAGTAATCTTGAGACCTTTGACAATATATACGAAATTTTTTCAATGCCCTATCTATTTGACAGCGTAGAGGCTTACCACGCTACAATGGAAAATGACGAAATAACAAACGCTATTTACAAATCCACTGAAAGCTCCGGCTTTGAGGCTGTGACCTGGTTTGAGGCGGGCACAAGAAATTTCTACGCTACAAAGCCCATTAACTCTCCCGAGGATTTAAAGGGAATGAAAATAAGAGTGCAGCAAAGTCCTGCTAATGTCAAAATGATGAGCGCCTTTGGCGCGGCTGCCGCTCCCATGTCCTTTGGAGAGGTATATACAGCAATTCAGCAGCACGTAATAGACGGCGCAGAAAACAACGAGCTTGCCCTTACAAACAACAAGCACGGTGAGGTTGCAAAATACTATGTATACGACAGGCATCAGATGGTACCCGATATGCTTGTGGGCAATCTGAATTTTCTGAACAGCCTTACTCCCGAGGAAAGGCAGATATTTGACGAGGCTGCGGAAATATGCACTCAGACAGAGCGAGAAGCATGGGACAAGGAAATTGAGAATGCCAAGCAGCTGGCAATGAATATGGGCGTTACGTTCAGTGAAACGGACACCAACGCCTTTAAGGAAAAGGTCATAGGAGTACAGGAGGAGCTTATGGCAGGCAACGAAAAGCTCAGACCTATATTTGAAAAAATACAGGAAATAAACAAGGCGACGGGAGGTGCTCATAATGGATAAGGCAGTCAATATACTGAACAAGGTTCTGGAATTTGTATGTGTATTTATATTTGCCTTTATAACTATAATAGGCACTTATCAGATAGTCACGCGATATGTATTCAATTCGCCCAGTACTGTTTCCGAGGAGCTTCTGACATATAGCTTTACATGGCTTGCCCTACTGAGCGCAGCTCTTGTATTCGGCAAAAAAGAGCATCTTGCCATGACATTTCTTTCAAGTAAATTTAAAGGCGGCACAGCTGTGGTATTCGGCATTATAACGGAGCTGCTTACCCTTGTGTTTGCGGCTATCGTGCTTATATACGGCGGTATGTCTATAACAAATCTTACAAGGACACAGGTAACGGCGTCCCTTGGCATAAAAATGTCCCTTGTATATATGATAGTGCCGATATGCGGCATTATAATAATTTTCTACAATATAGCAAATATATACCGTATCATTAAGAACAGGGAGGTGAAATAAATGAATATTGCGCTTGTATGTGGACTTATAATAGCTGTCGTACTCCTTGTACTGCTTCTTATAGGCACGCCCATATCAACTGCCATTGGCATTTCCTCCATACTTGCAATACTGCCTGTTCTCGATACAAACGCCGCCTTTCTTACGGGAGCGCAGAGGACATTTTCGGGTATATCGGTATTTACCCTTATTGCAATACCCTTTTTTATACTGGCAGGAAATATTATGAACCGAGGCGGTATTGCCACAAGGCTTATTAACTTTGCAAAGGTAATAACAGGCACTATACCCGGCGCTCTCGCCCATACCAACGTACTGGCAAATATGCTTTTCGGCGCAATATCCGGTTCAGGCGTTGCCTCTGCTTCGGCTATGGGTACTATAATAGGTCCTATTGAGGAAAAGGAGGGCTATGACAAGAACTATTCCGCAGCGGTAAATATCGCCTCTGCACCTACGGGACTTCTTATACCGCCAAGCAATGTGCTTATTACATTTTCACTTGTAAGCGGCGGAACCTCCGTAGCGGCTCTTTTCATGGCAGGCTATATTCCCGGCATACTCTGGGGCTTTGCGTGTATGGCGGTAGCTTTTATAATAGCAAGCAAAAGAGGATATAAAACTACCGACAGAATAAAGGGCTCCAAAGCCGTTACCACTCTGCTTGACGCCATACCCTCCCTTTTGCTTATAGTAATAGTAATAGGCGGTATCATAAAGGGCATATTTACGGCAACAGAGGGTTCTGTTGTAGCCGTTGTATACAGTCTTATACTTTCTCTTTTCTTCTACAAAACAATAAAATTCAGCGAGCTGTATGAAATATTCAGAGCAAGCGCCGAAACTACGGGTATCATAGTGTTCTTAATAGGCGTATCCAGTATAATGGCGTGGGTAATGGCATTTACAGGCATACCCTCCGCAATTTCGGCGGGACTTCTGGGCATAAGCAATAATCCCGTTGTAATACTTCTTATTATAAATATCGTGCTTTTGTTCGTAGGAACATTTATGGATATAACACCTGCCATACTTATATTTACGCCTATATTTATGCCTGTGTGTACAGAGCTTGGCATGAGCCCCGTACAGTTCGGCATAATGCTTGTGCTGAATCTCTGTATAGGCACAATAACTCCTCCTGTGGGAAATATACTTTTTGTAGGCGTAAGGGTGGCAAAGACAAAAATAGAGGAGGTCATAAAACCGCTTCTGCTATATTACGCAGTAATAATAGGAGTGCTTCTTCTTGTGACCTTTGTACCGGCAATATCCACATTTTTACCAAATTTAATGGGTTATTAGAGGTGATAAAATGAAACTGAACAAGCAGGAATTAGGCAAAATAAAGAAATGGCAAAGGGCAGGCTTCAAGCTGCCCGAATACGATATAGACAAGGTAAGGCAGAAAACTCTTGAAGCTCCTCAATGGCTGCACATGGGCGCAGGAAATATATTCAGAGCCTTTCCCGCCCGTATATGCCAGGAGTTGCTGAACAAGGGAATTATGGATACGGGCATAATCGCCGCCGAGGGCTACGACTATGAAATATGCGACAGAGTGCTTCAGCCCTATGACAATCTGACAGCCGCCGTGACGCTTAAAGCCGACGGCACCATAGAAAAGGAAATTGTTGCAAGTATATGCGCCTGTGTAAGAGCCGACAAGCATTTCATAGAGGACTGGAATCTGCTGGAAAGAGTATTTAAAGCTCCCTCTCTTAAAATGGTATCTCTCACCATTACGGAAAAGGGTTACAGCGTTACGGACAATGTGGATATTGATTGCAGACCCGTTGACGCCAAAAGCTATATAGGCAAGCTGGCATATCTGTGCTGGCTCAGATTTGCAGAGGGGCATCCTCTTACTCTTGTAAGCATGGATAACTGCTCTCATAACGGGGATATTCTTAAGGCTGCCCTTAAGGTATATGTAAACAGCTGGTGCGAAAAGGGTTATACAGACGGTAAATTTTCGGATTATATGGAGAACAGCGTAAGCTATCCCTGTACTATGATAGACAAAATAACCCCAAGACCCTCCGAGGGAGTACAGGAGCTTCTGGAGGAGGCGGGACTTGAGGATACAGACACAATAGTCACCTCCAAAAACACATACGCAGCGCCCTTTGTAAATGCCGAGGAGGCGGAGTATCTCATAATAGAGGACAATTTCAAAAACGGTAAACTGCCTCTTGACAAGGCAGGCGTTATATATACAAACAGAGAGACCGTAGACAAGGTGGAAAAAATGAAGGTATGCACCTGCCTTAATCCTCTGCATACAGCTCTTGCCCTATTCGGCTGTATACTCGGCTATGACAGAATATCCGAGGAAATGGAGGATACAGACCTTGTAAAGCTAATAAAGGGCGTAGGCTACAGAGAGGGACTGCCTGTTGTGACAGACCCAAAGATTATTTCGCCAAAGGAATTTATTGATGAGGTAATAAATACAAGGCTTCCCAATCCCTTTATAGAGGATATACCTCAGAGAATAGCCTGCGACACCTCTCAGAAGGTAGGAGTGCGCTTTGGCGAGACAATAAAGGCTTACGCCGCTTCACAGGGACTTAACGTAAAAGAGCTTGAATATATACCCATAGTTATAGCAGGCTGGTGCAGATACCTTATGGCAGTAGACGATTTAGGCAACAGCTTTGAACCAAGTCCCGACCCTCTGCTCAGGGAGCTTACGGATATTATGAAGGAGGTCAAGCCAGGGGATAATACCAACGCCGTAAAAGCCGTAAGCAAAATAATATCAAGAGCAGATATTTTCGGCGTGGATTTGTACAGCGTAGGTCTGGGAGAAAAGATAGAAAAGTATTTCTGCGATATGAACAAGGGCATAGGAGCGGTAAGGAACGTTTTGGAAAGAATAGGCGAATAAAAATACCTCCTCATTTGATATAAATCCATTGAAAAATTTGACTTAGAGTTCTCCTCTTTATTGCAAAAAATAAGCCGAGGTAGAATTTGAGGTATCGCCTCAAGTCATGCCTCGGCTTTTAGATTACAGAGCTTTCAGACAGTCTGAAAACGTCTTTTTTATATGTTTTAATTATTTAAGCTCGCCTGTCTTTAAGAAGTCCTGATCGTCGTAGTCCTTGTTCTCGCCAACCATACCCCATATAAACGTATATGCCTTAGTGCCTACGCCGCTGTGAATAGACCAGCTTGGAGAAATAACGGCTGATTCGTTTTTCATAACGATGTGTCTTGTTTCGTCGGGCTTGCCCATCATGTGGAATACAACATTGTCGTCGTCCATATCGAAGTAGAGATATACCTCCATACGTCTTTCATGAGTATGGCATGGCATAGTATTCCAGTTAGAGCCTGCATCCAGCTTTGTAAGACCCATAGCAAGCTGACAGCTGCCGTATTCAACGCCGTCTCTCTGAGAAAGTCTTGCAAATACCTCGTCGTGTATATACTGATTTATAGTTCTCTTGTTGCAGTCCTCAAGTGAGCCTAAAGGCTTGTGATTAGCGTCGTCGTAGGTAATAAGTACCGTAGGATATGTTCTGTGAGCCGTACCTGAATTGGTGTAGAACTTAGGCGGATTTGCAGGGTCTTTAGCCGCAAAGGAGATTTCCTTTGTACCCATACCAACATAAATTGCGTCGCCGTTGTTTACCTCATATTCCTTACCGTCAACTGTAACTATACCGTCGCCGCCGATATTAATAGAGCCGAGCTCTCTTCTCTGAAGGAAATACTCTGCCGCAAGCTCCTTGCTGCCCTCTAATTTAATAGGCTCTGTGGTGGGAGTGATGCCGCCGAATATTATCCTGTCGTTATGACTGTATACCAGCTTAGCCTCGCCCGGAACGAATACGTTCTCAACAAGGAAATGCTCTCTCAGCTGACTTGTGGTGTAGTGCTTAACATCATCAAAATGATTTGAATATCTGACTTCTAATTTCATTATCATACCTCCGTGATATTTTAAAGAGCTGAGAGCCTAAAGCTCTCAGCTCAAAAAGATTTACAATATAAATTTAGCGGTCTGTTTTCCTCGCTGAGACCTTGCTTTCCGTGCGTCGCCTTATGTCTGCGACATAACCCTTTGGCACGCCGCAAGGGCTCGGAAGAACATAACGTAAAATAAATTTACGGTGTAAATTTATTTTACCTATCTCTGAACTCTGCCTGAACCGTCGCAGGACTCAACCTCAGCTCTTGTAACAAGGTTGAAGTCGCCGGGGATAGTGTGCTTAAGAGCAGATGCGGAAACTGCAAACTCAAGAGCAGCCTTCATATCCTTGCCGTCCATAAGACCACAGATAAGACCACCTGCAAAGGAGTCGCCGCCGCCAACTCTGTCTACTATGGGATTGATGTCGTATCTTGTTGAACGATAGAACTCTCTTGTCTTGCCGTCCATTATACAAGCTGACCAACCGTTGTGAGAAGCAGAGAAGGACTCTCTTAATGAAGAAATAACATACTTGAAGCCGAACTTGTCGCACATCTGATTGAAAATGTCAACATAGCCTGCCATTTCAAGCTCGCCGCTTGTAACGTCTGTATTGCCAGGCTTGAAGCCGAGAACCTTTTCAGCGTCCTCTTCGTTGCCGATACATACGTCAACATACTGCATAAGGTTAGTCATAACCTTCTGAGCCTTTTCTGATGACCATAATTTCTTTCTGAAGTTAAGGTCACAGGAAACAGTAACGCCCTTAGCCTTAGCAGCCTTACAAGCAGCCTCTGTTACCTCTGCAGCTATATCTGAAACAGCGGGAGTGATTCCTGTAAAGTGGAACCAGTCAGCGCCCTCGAAAATAGCGTCGAAGTCGAACTTATCAGCAGTAGCTGTAGCGATAGAGGAATGTGCTCTGTCGTATACTACGTTAGAAGCTCTCATAGAAGCGCCTGTCTCAAGATAGTAGATACCAAGTCTTTCGCCGCACTTAGCAATGTGCTTAGTCTCAACGCCGTACTTTCTTAAAGCTGCGATAGCGCACTCGCCGATAGGATTGTCGGGAACAGCAGTAACGAATTCTGCATCATGACCGTAATTAGATAAAGATACAGCTACGTTAGCCTCGCCGCCACCGTAGTTAATATCAAACTTTGTTGCCTGAATAAATCTTTCATTGCCGGGAGTAGATAATCTTAACATGATCTCGCCCATTGTAACTATTTTGCCCATTGGAAAATTCCTCCTTTTAAATATAAATTGTCTTGCTATGCTTGTACATAGCTTCTGTTATAATTATAACATAAAAAATTTTCCATAGCAACACTATATTTCATAAATTTTACAAAAATATTAGCATCAGATTACAGGGCTTTGGCTATTCTGTCGTATAAATTTTGTTTTCAGCATCGGGATATGTGAAAACATAGCTTTCGTCCACGTTATTGTTGCCATTTGGCGCAACAGGGTCTACCGGAACTACATTTACGGTGGACATATCCTTCTCCTGCTGTACTTCGGGTATCTCAGGCACAGAGTCTATGTCCTGTTCCTGCTGTATTTCGGAGCTTTCGGATTCAGAATCTCTGTGCCATTCCGCCGTAGGTCCGTCTTCTCCGGATATTGTTACATTATCAGGGTCGGGAGCATAATTTTGCTTATATCCCTTGTAGGTTATAAGGGACTGGCTGTTGTTGAGCTTTATAAGTCTGTCCTCGTCTGCAGGATTTACATGAAGCTCCGCTTCTATTTCAGTTCCCCTGTTATAGTCGTATATTTTTCTTTCCTTTATGTCCCGAAGGATCTCTCTGAAATTTTCAAAGTCATCGTTGCGGTAGTTCTGGTCATAATGTAACCATGAAAGAGAATTTACGGGATGCTCGGAAATATAGAGCATATCATCGTTCCATATATAATACTCGTTATCGATTTCAAGCTGAAATCTGCTGTAATCCGAGGTATGGGATACAAGCGCGTGTATTTCTCCCTGAGGCACATTCTCATCGGGTATTATTTCCATGGGAGAGGAATTTATCCTCATATTTTCTTCGTTGTAGTATACAGGCTTGTCTTCGGGCAGCTTTACCGTTATTGTATCTGTTGTAAGCTCATTATCAGGGTATTTCCTGCCCTCGTATTCAAAGCTCTGCACCTCTGCAAATATTACTCCGCCGCCTATACCGCAGAGCAAAAGACCTACGCCGAACATTATGCCTATTGTCATCAAAAATTTATGCTTCATAAACGCTCTCCTCCTTTTTGCCGAATTTTGTAAAATACACCAGCTTTACTATAAAAGCAAACACGGCTATGGCGCACAAATCAAAGCCCAGTGTACATATTGCAAGTCCCCATGCAGGATAGCCTGTAAAAGCAGCGACAAGAAGCACGCCGAACCCTACTATTGCAAAAAACATCATAAATGCGTAGGGTAAAAGGGTAAAGAAAACGCCTATTCTTATGCACAGCATAACTATTCTGAACAAAAATCCCATAAAATCATAGTCTGCAAGGCTCTTATGCTCCTTCCTTGGCTTTGTTTCTTCCGCTTTGACATTATTTTCTTCACTTACTGCAGTTTCATTTACAACCTTTTCGCTCTCCACGATATTGCTCTCCACTTTATTGCCTCCTTTTTTAATTATTTTGAATACGGAATCCCTTATGTATGCGACAACAAGCGTCACAGCTACGCAAAAGCCCGTTACCGCATATATAAATCTTATCAATATCCATAGATATTTTCCTACGGGAATACCCAGTATATGAGGGAACATATCTCTCAGGAATATCATTCCCAGATGATTGACGATAAAATATCCCAGTCCGTATACGAAAAATATTATTACAAAAATAATAAGTCCCTTTAAGAACAGCGCAAACAGAGTTGATAATTTGTTGCTCAGAATAAAGCCTGTGCTTTCATTTATAAATGCCTTTATTTTATTAAATGTTTTTCTGAATATGCCTACCCCGTTATTTATAGCCTTTCCCGCTATTTTGCTGTCTATATGGCTTTTTCTGTAATTCGGGTCTACATTATAGGCGCTAAGTATGTCGTCTACAAAGCTCTCTATATCGCCGAAGTCCTTTATTGCCTCCTCCTCGCTTTTTCCGGACTGTATTTTCATATCTATGTGCTGTGAATACTCGCTTTTGATATCCTCCCTTTCCTTTTCATTCAGTACGGAAAGTCTTTTGTCCAGATATTTAAAAAATTCGTTTTTAGTCATTTTTATTTTCACTCTCCTTTATAAATTCCTCTACCCTCTTGTAAAAATCCTCCCATTCCTTTTGCAGATTGTCCTTATAGACCTTGCCTGCCAGAGTGAGATGATAATACTTACGAGGAGGACCTTCCGTAGATTCCTTAAGATAGGTTTCAAAATAATGCTCGTTTGTAAGACGCTTGAGCAAGGGATATATAGTTCCCTCGTTTACATCTATTATTTTGGAAACCTCGGAAACAAGCTCATAGCCGTACATATCCCTTCCCGTTACCGATATTAACACAATAAGCTCAAGAACACCTTTTTTAAACTGCGTATTCAAATATGTCACCTGCCCTTCTCATATACGTTTACTCCAATTTCATAATATCACCACTACTATGTTTTGTCAAGTACCAAAAAAATTATAGTATTATAAAAATCAATAATACTAAATACTCCCATTTTTTACAATTATTAAATAATTATTATGTATAGATTAAGCAATAATGAAATATAAATTAAACGCTGATTAAAAATATATGCCGTATACATTGTTTACATTTTATTAACACTTTTATTTTAAAATGTGGTAAAATGAATTTAGATAAAAATGAAGGAGGTTTTTGTATGTTGGATAATGAAAACAAGAATTTCGACGAAGCCGACGGTGTTGTGTCAGAATCAAGCGCCGAAGCTAAAGAAGATAATTTTACAGACATAAGAGAATACTCAGCCGACGAACATATCGACTTGGTTGAGGAAAACGCAGCTCACGAGGAAAGCGCCTATACGCCTGCTCCCGAAGAAAAGCCCGTAAAGAAAAAATACAGCTATAAGAAAAGCATAGCCGTAGGTCTTGCAGGCGTTATACTGGGCGGCGCTTCAATGGGTTATTGCCTTGGCGTGGGACTTAACGCTTCCTCTGCCCTTACACATTCTGTTGAAAATATAATAAACGGCGATTTTTCATTTGACAATATTAATGAAGAAACCGAGGCAGAGCCAGTTGCAGGAGGAGATCTTGCTCCCTCCGGCAGCAGTATTGCCGAAACCGTAAAGTCCGTTGAGAATTCCGTTGTAAACATAAATATAACGGCACAGGTAACAGGAGGCTGGTTCGGTCAGACCTACGAAAGCGAAGGCTCAGGCTCAGGCATAATATATAAGGTAGACGGCGACAAGGTATATATAGTTACCAATAATCACGTTGTAGAGGACGCTACGACCGTGTCCATATCCGTTACGGGCAACGAACAGGTAAACGCCAAGCTGGTAGGCAAAGACGCAACATCAGACCTTGCAGTCATATATGTAAGCAAGGCAGACCTTGAAAAGGCAGGCATTACCGGTATTAAAGCGGCTGTTTTCGGAAATTCCGACAATATGCAGGTAGGCGAGAACGTAATTGCCATAGGCAACGCTCTCGGCAGAGGCAAGACCGCTACACTTGGTATAATAAGCGCAGCCAACAAGACTATAAATATAGACGGCAAAAAGCTTACAATGCTCCAGACGGACGCCGCAATCAATCCGGGCAACAGCGGCGGCGCTCTTGTCAATACCAACGGCGAGGTCATAGGCATCAACACAGCCAAATACTCAAGCTATGACAACAGCGTTGAAGGCACAGGCTACGCTATACCCGTATCCACAGCCAAAGAGGTTATAAATTCACTTGTGGAAAAGGGTACTGTGGATAAGCCTTATCTGGGAATTTCAGGCTATACCATAGACGAGAATTTCCAAAGAATATACGGTATCAATGAAAAAGGTATATTTATAGGCAAGGTAGAAAGCAATTCTGCCGCAGAAAAGGCAGGCCTGCAGATAAGCGATATAATTACGGCAATCGACGGTACTCCCGTTACCACAATAGAAGAATTGTCCGCTCAGATAAGCAAACACAAATCAGGCGACCAGATAACGCTTACCATTCTGAGAAATATCGATAATGAAATGACCGTTAAGGCGACCCTGACAAATCTCAACGAACAGTTCTAAGGAGGAATGTATATGAAAAAGCATTATTTAAGAAATGCTGTTTTAACAGTAGTATGCTGCGGCGTAATAGGCTTTTCGGCAGGAGTTGCCATTCCCGCCGTAGGCTATGTGATAGATAAAAAGCAGGATATACAAATTACGGAAAAGAATGCAGACAATATTTCAACGGACACAGACGGAAATATAACGGCTACAATGGACGAATCCTCAGCCAATACCGTAAATATAATAAAGCAGGTTAAGCCGTCAATCGCTTGCATTACCTCTCTTACACAGGGTACTGATTTCTTCAATCAGATATACCAGAGCGAGGGCGCAGGCTCAGGTATTGTTTTCTATAAGGACAGCGAATACGCTTATATAGCTACCAACAATCACGTTATTTCAGGGGCAAACAGCGTAAGCATATCTCTTAGCGAATGTGACCTTGTTTCCGCTTCCCTTGTAGGCAAGGACGCCAATGCCGACCTTGCCGTAATAAAGGTATCCCTTAATGACTTAAAGGCAGCCGGCATAACCAACGTTCCCGTTGCTCAGTTCGGCGATTCTGACGCCATGGAGGTCGGCGAAACCGTAATAGCCATAGGCAACGCTCTTGGTCAGGGAAATACAGCTACAAGAGGTATATTAAGCTCACAGACCAAGGATGTGAACATACAGGGCAGAAAGCTCACTGTCATTCAGACTGACGCAGCTATTAACCCCGGCAACAGCGGCGGCGCTCTTGTAAACAGCAAGGGTCAGATAATCGGTATAAACACAGCCAAAATTTCAATGAGCAAGGTTGAGGGCATAGGATACAGTATAGCTTCAAATGTTGCAAAGCCTATTATAGAACAGCTTATGAACAATACCGACGCTCCTGCTCTCGGCGTATATATCACAAGTATTTCAGCCGATATGGCAAAGCAGTACGGACTTCCCCAGGCAGGCGTTATGATACAGGAAATCATACCGGGCGGAAGCGCAGAAGGCGCAGGACTTCAGGCAGGCGACCTTATCACCAGCTTCAACAATCAGCCTATATTTACAACAGACCAGCTTACAACAGCAGTCAAGGCTTGTAAGGTAGACCAGACCGTTCCGACAAAGATAATAAGAAACGGCAAGGAAATGAACGTCAGCGTAAAAATGCTCAAGAGCTCAAGCACAGGATTCTGATAAATAAATAAATATCCCCCGGCAAAGCCGGGGGATATTTATTTTACAAGTATACATATTTTATTCTTTGATTGGACAAAATTATGCCCTTGCTTCGCTTTGGTATTCCTTTAAGAATTCCTCTATTGCCGTTATGTAAGAGCCGCTTTTGTTTTTCTCCTTTTTGACAAGGCAGCCAAGTATACCCTTAAGGTCAATTTCTCTGTTGTTGTAACGGAATACCTCTTTGGTCTGCATGGCAATATATTCATTGAGCGAAATGCCGGGAACATAAAGCCTGCACGGAACCTTAACAACTCGTATAGTGCCGACAACACGTATATAACCCTTGTTTATCAGCTTCTTTATAACAGGGTGCATTGAATTTTCGGCGATAGTCTCTGTCTTGGCATATATTTCCGAGGTCTGCATAGGTTTATCGCTGTTCCAAAGCACCCTCATTATTTCGTATTCCTTATCCGTCAATCCCTTTTTTACCATAAAATTACCTCCACAATATATTATACATCGTATATAGCTTATTATAATTTTATTATGTAATTAAAAAAATGTCAATATTTTATTTAAAAACTATATAATCATCCTATAAATTATAAATATATAAATGTTTATCCCTGTTCATAAAAATTTGATAAAGCACTTGCATAATGAAAAATTATATGATATAATATCAAATGTTGCAAAAACACATATGGATTGATTTGGTAAGAAGGGTGGCACAGGTACTGTGTTTCTTGTCGTAGATCCATAGAGGCAAAACCAAATTTTAAGGAGGACGAAATAATGGGTGTTATTTCAATGAAGCAGTTACTTGAAGCAGGCGTTCACTTCGGTCATCAGACAAGAAGATGGAACCCTAAAATGGCAGAGTATATCTTTGCCGAGAGAAACGGTATCTATATCATAGACCTTCAGAAGACTGTAAAGAAGGTAGAGGAGGCATACAAGGCTGTTGCAGATATAGTTGCAGACGGCGGCGAGGTGCTTTTCGTAGGTACTAAGAAGCAGGCTCAGGACTCTATTAAGGAAGAGGCTCAGAGATGCGGTATGTATTATGTAAACGAAAGATGGTTAGGCGGTATGCTTACCAATTTCGCTACGGTAAAGACAAGAATTAAGAGACTTAAAGAGCTTGACGCCATGATTGAAGACGGCACAATGGACTTACTTCCCAAGAAGGAAGTTGCCAAGCTGATGCACGAAAAGGAAAAGCTGGACAAAAACATTGGCGGTATCAAGGAAATGACAAGAATTCCCGACTGTCTTTTCATAGTTGACCCAAGAAAAGAAAAGATTGCAGTACAGGAGGCTCACAACCTGGATATACCTATCGTAGCAATAGTAGATACCAACTGTGACCCCGAAGAGGTTGATTATGTTATACCGGGCAACGATGATGCTATAAGAGCCGTAAAGCTGATTGCAGGCAGAATCGCAGACGCTGTTATCGAATCTAAGCAGGGTGAGCAGAACGCTCCTGCAGAGGAAGAGGCAGAAGAAGTCGTTGAAGAAATAACAGAGGAATAATATTTGAAACGATCAGGCTTTAGCCACAAGGCTGAAGCCTTTCTTTTAACAATACTTATATGATTAGGAGGAAACGAATATGGCTGTTACAGCTGCTATGATTAAGGAATTAAGAGAATTAACAGGTGTAGGCATGAGCGCCTGCAAGAACGCTCTTGTTGAGACTGACGGTAATATCGAGGAGGCTATTGAGGTCTTAAGAAAGCAGGGTCTTGCAAATGCCGCTAAGAAGGCAGGCAGAATCGCTGCCGAGGGTATAAGCTACGCTTATATTACAGAGGATAATTCAGTAGGCGCTGTTGTAGAGGTAAACAGTGAGACTGACTTCGTTGCAAAGAATGATTTGTTCAAGACATTTGTTAATAACGTAGCCGTTCAGGTATCCAAGTCAGATGCCAAGGATGTTGAGGGCTTATTTGCCGAGAAATGGGTAGAGGACGAAAGCAAGACTGTCAAGGAGGCTTTGACAGAGAAGATTTCCGTTATCGGCGAGAACCTTAATATCAGAAGATTTGCAAAGGTAGTAAACGACGGCAGCAGCTATCTTGTATCTTATATCCATGCAGGCGGTAAGATAGCCGTTCTTGTGGAAATGGATACAGCGTCAAAGGATGACGCCGTATTTACAGCAGGCAAGAATATCGCTATGCAGATAGCTTCAATGAACCCCAAGTTTGTTGCTACAAGCGACGTTCCCGAGGATTTCATTGCTCATGAGAAGGAAGTTCTTATGGAGCAGGCTAAGAACGACCCCAAAAATGCCAGCAAGCCCGAAAATATTCTTGAAAAAATGCTTATTGGCAAGTTAAATAAGGAATTAAAGGACTTCTGCCTCTTAGAGCAGGAATATGTTTTAGGCGATAAGATATCCGTAGGTCAGTATCTTAAGGAGGTTTCAAAGGAAATCGGTACAGATGTTACCGTTAAGAGCTTTATAAGATTTGAAACAGGCGAGGGTATCGAAAAGAAAAATGAAAACTTTGCCGAGGAAGTAGCAAAAGCAATGCAGTAAAAACTATTATAATGAACTTTTGTAAAAGGGAGTCTGATGACTCCCTTTTTTACTTTTGGTAAGGTCACCCTCTCACCAGTCACACTCAAAAATATATTGATTTAAGGTTTATACGTGATTGATGTAGCTGTTGAGTTGGATTTTTGTTTAGGTGAATATCGACCCTTCAGACAGCCACGCTCTAAGCCATTCGTTATACTTAGCGGTAGCCGAGGCTGACAGCTCCCCTTCTCGTAAGGGGAGCCTTATGTATACGCTTGCCAAAGTCGCTTATTTACTTTGAAAGACGATACCTGAACTGTCGCCATAACCCCAGCCTCCCCTAGCCCGTAAGGGCGTCGGAGGGGAGGGGGACCATGCGAAGCATGGTGGAAGGGTCGTTATAATACCAAAATAATGTCATACTCACCTAAACAAAAATTCAGTCATAAATCAAATAAAGCTGTCGCATTAAAACTTTTTTCTCACGGAGCATAACGCGACAGTTCCTTTTTCACGTCAAGATTCAACAGTTCAACTTTTATCAAATACCAAAACGGGCGACAGTCACCCATCGCCCGAATTAGGAATAAATCTATGAAATTCTATTATGCGCTGAAAATCGCGGTCTTAGTATTGGCGTCCCAGTCTACCTTAACTCCGAGAGCAGTACCTAATGCTCTGAATGGTATATACATTCTGCCGTCTTTTATTTCAGCCTTTACGCCGTTATCCATTGTTACAGGCTTACCGTCTATTATCATAGCATTGCTGCCTGCGGTAAATGAAACAGTCTTGCCCTTTGCCTTTACGGTAGCTGTCTTTGTAGCTGCGTCCCAGCCTATTATTGAGCTTGTATCTGCATTGTCAACACTTTCTCCGCTTATGGCAATAGCTGCAAAACGCAGAGGAATAAGTGTAGAGCTTGATTCCGTCTGTATGTATGGCGCAGCGTCTACGGTAAACTTGTCACTTCCAACGGAGATAATATTGCTTCCTATGGAAACTCTTACCTCTTTAGATATAACATTATCCTCTTTTGTGGTCTTTGTTTCGGTTTCAGTGGTTTTTTCGTCCTTATTTAAAATATCTTTTATTAAGGACTTGTCGGATTTAGCCACCGTTGTTGTTTCTGTTGTTGCCTCGGTAGTTGTAACGGTAGTCTTATGTCTTATTGTACCGCCACCACCACCGCCACCGCCGGAGGAGGTAGTTTTTCTTGTGGTAGTTTCTGATGATGTTTCAATAACAGCAGCTGTCGTACCCTCGCTTTGAGATTCTGTTGTAACAACAGGCGCTTGTGTTGTCGCTTGTGTTACGGGAGCTTTTGTTGTCATTTGTGTTGTGGGAGCTTTCGTCGTCGCCTGTGTAGTAGGCGCTTTTGTAGTTGCCTGCGTTGTAGGCTGTGTTGTTGTTTCCGTAGTTGTAGTGGTGTTAGTGGTTGTGGTAACTGTTGTCTGCGCAGGGTCTTTTGTTCCTGTAACACTACCGTTTACCATATCTGCAGGAACGTCATTTTCATCAAAATTGAGCAAGGATATAAGTCTTGGCTCAACTGTATAAGTGCCTTCCTTAAGTATTTTGAATTTAAGCGTATATATGTTTTCATTATTTGAATATACAGTAGCCGCACCCCATGTAAATTTGACCATATCATCTGCGGGATCTCTGTCAACAACAAAGGCTGACATAGATAATAAAGTATTTATTTCATAGCCTGTGTATTCCAAAGCAGTTTGATCATAGTGATTTTCTATTTCTATAAAGGATACGCCGGAATTGTTGCTTATATCCACCTTTATTTCAACCGTTTCACCTACCTTACCGCTTACATTCGATGCAGTAAATGTGACCTTATTATCCGCCGCAAATACAGATATACTGCATATCAGCACTAATGATAATATTAATGCCGTTGTTTTTTTCAATAAATTCATAATATTTTCCTCCTTTTTAGTTATTTATATATAAAATTTATTGTAAAACCACATCATAGCCTGCTATATATTTCAATAACCTCAAGCTGTCCTTTGAGTCTACGATACCGTCGCCATTTACATCAGCTGCTATGCTGTCAATTTCAACATTATGACCTGCTATATGTTTAAGAAGCCTTAAACTGTCCTTTGAGTCGATAACTCCGTCGTTGTTTACATCACCCTTTTGATATACGGGTATGTCATAGGATACCTTCCAGCCGTGTTCTTTAGCCCATGTGTCGGCGTAGGAGTCTTTTTCTACATAGAATATAAGATTATTTTCGTCACAACCAGCAAATGCTGAGCTGCCAAATTCTCCAACTTCTATTGATGTCACACTAGCCGGTATTACTATTCCTGTAAGAGCTTTACAATATTCAAAAGCGCAATTTTTAATAGATGTTACAGTGTCTGAAATTGTTACATTTTTAAGAAAAGTACAGTTTTCAAATGCAGCAACTTCAATAGATAAAACACCTCTTGGCACATTATAATTTTTTAAACCACCTGGGGCAGCTATCAGTTTCGTTTTGTTTTTATTGAATAAAACTCCTTGTTCTGAGGAATAAGCTGTATTATTAGCATCAACATTTATACTCTTTAAATTACTACAGGTGCCAAAGCTTTGACAAAGTACATTTATTGCATTAGAAGGAATTGTAATACTTTCGATATATATATTTCCATTAAAAGCAGCATAATCTATTGTTTTCACGGAAAAAGGCACACTATAGCTTTGAATGTTTTTTCCGGGTGGAAAAGCTATAAGCTCCGTTTTGTTTTTATTAAATAGAACACCATCTTCATCGGCATAATACATATTATTTTTATCTACTTTGATTTCTTTCAAATTGCCTGTTAATTCCGTTACATATTGCCCTTCACTATAATCATAATAAGTGTACTGCCAATCAAAGCTGAATTCATCTATCGAATTAACATATTGTGGAATAGTTATGCTATTCAATGCTGACCCTGAAAAAGCAAAGCTTTCTATTTTTTCAAGGCTATCGGGGAATACAATATTATATAGAGATGAGCATCCCTCAAACGATCTACCTCCTATTTCCTTAAGTCCGTCGGGTAAAACTACATTTGAAAGGCTTGAACAACCTTCAAACGTACTATTTAAATGAGTTATACCCCTTGGAACTACTATACTTTTTAAATTAGTACAACCTGAAAAAGTAACCCATAAATCGTCTGTCATTTCCTTTGGCATATCTATACTCTTAAGGTTTGTACAGTTTAAAAAACATCCCCAACCCATGTATGTAACGCTGTCAGGTATTGAAATCGATTCAAGGCTTAAACACTCTGCAAAACAAAATTCATCCAATATGGTAACACTGTTTGGCAGTACCACTTTTCTTAGATGTAAACAACTTCTAAAAGCTGATTTACCTATGTATCTTACTTTTTCTCCATATATATACATGGGAATATCAACATTCATTACCAGCTTATCGGCAGATACAACTGTACCGGAGTTCATATCAAAATAAATATCACCTCCGCCTACGGCATATGTAACAACATAAGATGCATTTAAATCGACAACATCGTTATCCGAAATACCTGTTAGATCGTCAATGGTTGCTTTTGTTTCTACATCCGAAACAGCTTCTTCCTTATTTATATTCTCCTCCATTTCTAATGCAGAATCGGAAATGACTGTATCTGTTAGAGTTATCTCCGCTGAGATTTTTTCCGACATTACGCCGGCATAGCTTACGCTTAGACTCGACATCATCATAGCAAACGCCACTATTGATGCCACAGTTCTTTTTAATTTCATTATAATTCCTCCTTATTTGTATTTATTTAAATTGCAACAGCAATTTTATTGTTTTCTATTGCTAAAATTCCTTTTTTGTCTATTATGTATATAATTTGAAGTAATGACTCTAATTTAACAATGATTCTTGCAGTCATTTTTTTATTTTCATCATTCTCTTTAATATTTTTATCCTCAAAAATAATCATTTTCTCACCTGATGAATTAATTTTTAATATATAATTTCCATGGGCTAAACAGTTTCTTATATGCTTTAAAAAACATAAAAAACATTCCAAATATCCATTTTTAGGAATTTTATTATAGGATTTTAAAACACCACGTTCTCCTTCATAATTTTTTGATTTTGAATAGGTAAGCCCTAAGACGCCAAAATAATCAGATGCGTTTTTATTCACATCATCTATAAAAATAAAGTATTTTTTGTCTTTTAAATTAATTACCTTTTGTAATTCAGATTTTAATCCTTTTTGATTAAATAAATTATTATCCCAGCCGTAATCTTTAAAATTTTTGCTCTTATTGCATTGATTATTTCTCATTGCATATGTAACAAAAAATGAATACAAAATATAGTACTCTTCGATAGTCAACATATAATCATCTTCTATGTCTTTAATTATTGAGTTTTTTCTCGTTTCATCTCCCATAAATTCAATTCCTTCTTTTATATTGTATATATTGCCTCTTTTGAGAAAATCCGAAAAGGTACACTTTTCCGATTCGGGAAATTTTCGGAAAAATGTGCAAAAAATGTGTGAAAATACTTGCATATTTAGTGGATTTATGGTAAAATGTGTATAAATTTAGGTAGGGATAAAAAAATCGGAAAAGTGTACTTTTCCGATTTTTTTACGTTTTCGGAAAGGGACTTTTCCGATTTTTTCCGTTTTTTTCGTCAGAACTTAAATATCTGTATACAAAACAAGAGGCGCAGCATTAACATAAACGCGACGCCTCTTGTTTCATTGTAGTTAAATTTTTCAGTTTTGTTATCAATAAGAGCTTTTCCGATTTTTATTTTTGGCGGACAGCAGTTTCATAGCGTTTGGATTTATCGAAAAATGTAGAAGCAGGCAAATCACATTCCTTGGCAGCGGCTTTTAATGAAAGCTCCTTGTTTCGCCATCTCTTGTGAACGTCGTAGAAATTTTCCGGCGTAGGCGATTCCGGTCTGCCGAATTTTACGCCCTTTGCAAGAGCTGCAGCTATGCCCTCCGCCTGCCTTTGCTTTATATTGTCCCTTTCGTTTTCAGCCACAAAGCTAAGCACTTGCAGCACAATATCGCTTAAGAACGTTCCCATAAGGTCCTTTCCCCGTCTTGTGTCCAGTATAGGCATATCTATTACCATAATATCCGCCCTTTTTTCTTTAGTGATATATCTCCATTGCTCTATTATTTCCTCGTAATTCCTGCCCAGTCTGTCTATGCTCTTTATTATAAGTAAATCGTCTTCCTTTATCTTTTTTATCAGCCTTAAATACTGCTCTCTTTTGAAATCCTTTCCGCTTTGTTTGTCCATATAAATATTTCTAAAGGGTACTTTGTACTCCTGCATAGCTATAAGCTGCCTGTCCTCATTTTGTTCTTTTGTTGAAACTCTTATATAGCCGTATATCATAATTATCACCCCATTACATATATAACATATTTAGTGTGACAATGTATGACAAAATATAAGCCTGTAAATTTATGCACAATAATAAGGCTGTTGAGATGAATTTGGGTTTAAAGAATAATGCCTGTCTCTCCATCCACCCAAATAAAAAACGCTGTCCCATTATGACCTTTTGTTCACTAATCATAACACGACAGCGTTATTGCTTAAAAATTCTGTTTTACAAATTTTTCTATTCTGTTAGCGCCCTCTACAATATCTCTCATAGAGGTAGCATAAGAAATCCTTATATAATTCTTTACGCCAAAGGCGTCTGAGGGCACAACGGCTACGCCATAGCTATTCATAAGCACATCGGCAACATCTCTGCTGTCGTTAAGAAGCGTTCCTCTTACGCTATTGCCCAACAGCTTGGACACGTCTACAAAGAGATAAAAAGCGCCCTTTGGAAGTATAGAGCTAAGAAGCGGTATGTCGGATATTCTCTGAGCAATAAAATCTCTTCTGTGCTGAAATTCCTTAAGCATATTTATCATTTCGCCCTTATCGCCCGTAAGTGCTTCAAGAGCCGCCGCCTGAGCAACGGAATTGATATTTGAGGTGGAGTTGGACTGTATATTGGCAATAGCCTTGGCTAATTCCCTATCCGAAGCGGTGTAGCCTACTCTCCAGCCTGTCATGGAAAAGCTCTTTGAAAGTCCGTCTACAACAATAGTCCTTTTCTTAATATCCTCTCCCAGAGAGGCTATGCTTATATGCTTAAGATGTCTGCTGTATATAAGTCTTTTGTAAATCTCGTCGGATATTACGAATATATCCTTCTCTACTGCAAAATCCGCAATTTCCTTTAGCTCGGCTTCGGAATATACCGCCCCTGTGGGATTGTTGGGACTGTTTATAATAAGAGCCTTTGTTTTGGGCGTATACGCCTTTTCAAGCTCTGCCCTCGTTACCTTAAATATATTCTGCTTTCTCGTCTGAACTATAACGGGAACGCCGTATACCATATTTATAATGTCTATGTAGCTGTTCCAGTAAGGAGCAGGGACTATTATCTCGTCGCCCGGGTCTGTTATTGCGGAAAGAGCATTCTTTATAGCGTGCTTGCTGCCGTTGGATATGACTATATCCTCGGGAGCATATTCAAGCCCTTCTGTCTTAAGCTCCTCTGCCACAGCCTTTCTCAGTTCGTATATTCCCTCATAGGGTGTGTACTTTGTAAAATTGTCGTTTATTGCCCTTATGGCAGCTTCCTTTATATTTTCAGGCGTATTGAAATCAGGCTCTCCTGCGCTGAAATTGATTATATCAACGCCCTCTGCCTTTCTCCTGTTGGCTTCGGCGGATATAGACAGCGTTGAGGACGGTCTTATTCCCGACGCCATAGCTGATAGCTTCATACAAACACCCCTTTCCCTATGTGGTATATTTAGATTTTACACCAAACTACAATTTTTTTCAAGTAAAATAAGAAATAAGTTTTTACCATTGATGGAAGTCAAGCATATTAGTATAAAACATCTTATCGGCAATATCCGCGCCCCATACGCTCTTTACTCTGTCGTAGAGTATATAAAGGCGGCTTACATCTCCTATATCCTCGGGACATATACCTATTCCGTCAAAGTCGCAGCCTATGGCAATATTGTTTTCTCCCATTATGTTCATAATATGAGCTATATGCCGCAGTATATTGTCTGTACTGCCCTTTTCTCCGTCTACAAAAGGCGGATAGAGATTAACTCCCACAATACATTTTCTTTCGCTCATAGCTTTTAATTGACTGTCAGTGAGATTTCTAGGGTGATTGCACACGCTTTTTGCATTTGAATGTGTAGCAATAAATGGTCTTTGAGAAATATTGCATACGTCCCAGAAGCCCCTTTCATTGAGATGCGACACGTCTATAAGCATATCCAAGGCATTCATTTCCCTTACGACCGCCTTTCCGAAATCCTTAAGTCCCTTATCTATACCCGTCATAGCTCCATAGCCTATTTCATTTTCATTATTCCATGTAAGGGTCATGAGCCTTACACCTCTCCCGCTGAAATATCGGAGCTTATCCAAATCCCCCTCTATGGCTTCTCCGCCCTCTATGGAAAGTATGGCTCTTATTTTGTTTTCGTCATTAAAATTATCTGTAATATATTTACCGTATTTATTCTTCTGCTCTTCAAAAAAATCCATAGCCTTTATTGTATTTTCATAGGCGTTTTTAATATATGGCTCATCAAGCCATATTGCAAATATCTGCACGACCCTACCGCATGCAAGAAGCCTCTCAAGGTCTATATGCAAATCGTTTTTGTAAAGCTCCTTTTTCTCGGACAAAGCCTTTGTAAGTGTGTCACAATGACAGTCAAAAAAATTCAGCATAAAAAACACATACCTTTCTTGTATAAATTAATACATCACGACACAAAATAAATTTGGGAGGTGATATATATGTCAGCAAATCATTCAATAAAGTGCAGAGTAAACTCATGCAAGTACCACGACCGTAGTGCAGAATACTGTACTCTTACAGATATAGTAGTGGGCAAGGACTGCGACTGCGCAAAGGACTGCTGCGAAACAGAGTGCTTATCCTTTGAATATATGTAATGTCCTGCCAAAGAGTTATATTGCATACGCAATATAACCCCTACATATTAAGTATACTCTTGCAAGATTATAACTTCAATGGTAAAATCATTGTAAGAGGTGGTAAAAATGAAAAATTCCGTAATAATAGCTGCGTCCGGCACGGGCAAAAGAATGAAAAGCGCCGTTGCCAAGCAGTACATAGAGCTTAAGGGCAGACCCGTGCTGAGCTATACCCTGGAAGCCTTTGACAAAAGCAGCCATATAGACGAAATAATAATAGTGTGCGGAGGCAACGACATAGAGTATGTAAAGCACAAAATCGTTGAAAAATACGGCTTTGGCAAGGTAAAGGCTGTTGTCGGAGGCGGAAAAGAAAGACAGGACTCGGTTTACAACGGTCTTAAGGCTGTGTCCGAGGACTGCGACATTGTGCTTATTCACGACGGTGTGCGCCCCTTTATAGAGGACAAATATATTGCCGAGCTTATAAAATCGGCATACGAGTGCGGCGGCTGCGTAATGGGAGTAAGAGTAAAGGATACTATTAAGGTATGCGACGAAATAGGCAATATTACCGACACGCCCGAAAGGAGTACGCTTTGGGCGGCACAGACTCCTCAATGCTTTAAATACGACGTTATAATGAAGGCATACAAAAGCGCCTTTGCAGAGGGCTATTACGGTACGGACGATTCAATGCTTGCCGAGAGAACAGGCGTCAGAATAAAAATGGTGGAAGGCAGCTACAACAATATAAAACTGACTACTCCCGAAGACCTTGACTTGGGAGAAAAAATACTGGAGAAAAGATAATATGGCATTTAAACTTGATTTCAGCGAAAAAATCGATGATATAAATTCAACTGCATATATGTATGAGCATTCCTGCGGCGGAAAACTCGTGTATATAGAAAACGACGACGAGGAAAGAGTGTTTTCAATAGCCTTCAGAACACTGCCTTATGACAGCAAGGGAACTGCTCATATTGTGGAGCATAGCGTTTTATGCGGTTCTGAGCATTACAACCTTAAAGACCCGTTCAACATACTGGACAAGGGCTCTATACACACATATCTTAACGCTATGACCTATTCCGACAGAACCATATACCCTGTCGCAGGCACAAACGAAAAGGATTTTAAGGCAATGCTCAGAGTGTACTGCGACGCAGTTTTCAATCCGCTTATGTATAAGAACAAGGGTATTTTTCTGCAGGAGGGTTGGCATAGCGACGGCAAAGAATTAAACGGCGTTGTTTTAAACGAAATGAAAGGCGTATATTCCGACAGCCAAGTGGTGCTTGACGAAGCCGTTGCGGAGCAGGTGTATAAAAATACTCCCTACTGCTATGACTCCGGAGGCAATCCGAAGTATATTACAGATTTGACCTATGAAGAATTTCTGGAGTTTCACAAAAAAAATTATCATCCCTCCAACGCCGTAATGTATCTTTACGGAAAGCTGGATATAGAAGAATATATGAATATTCTTGACAGCGAATTCCTGTATAAATACGAATACAGGCAAAGCGGCTTTGATACCGATATTAAGGCGGAGGACTGTCCCGATATTACAGTATATCACCCCTCCCCGTCGGGCAATATAATGACTGCCCTTTTCGATACGGGAAATGTAAACGACTTTGCAAAATGCCTTATGCTGGATATTTTCTGCGATTTTATGTTCAACAGCGAGGGCGCTTATATAAAAGAAAAGCTCAGACCTCTTGGCAGCAGAATAAGCGCTGATTTTAACGACAGCGCTTATCTTACAAATTTAAGCGTGACCATAGAGGGCAGCGAGGAAACGGAGCTTGGCAAATTCAAAAAGGCTCTTAACGAAGCCTTTAAAAATGCGGAGATAGACGAATATAAGCTGAAGGGAATAATAAACAGCTATAAATTCTATTTTAAGGAGGAGGATTTCGGCTATAAGCCAAAGGGTCTTTTTTACTGTACTCTTCTTATGAGGAGCTTTATATACGGCAATTATACCTTTGAGCCCATAAAAATCAACAGTCTTTTCAAAGCCGTTGAAAATATGAATGTCAAAGAGCTTATATGCAAATATTTTGCAGACAAGGGAACATACGGAATACTGATAAATGCGGAAAATGAGAAGACAAGCTGTGATGTTCCCCCTGCCAATAACGAGGCTCTTTTGGAATACCGCGCAACGGAGGATACTGCCGACGAGATTGCGAAAATAAATATTTCCGACGTTGATGAAATAAGCAAAAAGCCTTTTGACTTCAAATTTGAAGCCGATAAAAATATATTTATACCCTGCAAGGGAAGCGATGTTGTATATATAGATATTCTTTTCGATACCTCTATGCTTAAAAAAGAGGAGCTGCCTGCCCTCGGCGTATTGCAGGCTGTTGCGGATATATATAACAAGGAATATTCAAACGATATTGATTACTATATGGGAGGCTTTGACCTTGTATGCCGTACCGTAACGGACAAAAACGGATACAGACCCTATTTGCAGATAAAAATAAAGGCTCTCAGAGAAAATATTTTAAAGGCAATCGATATATTTTATAAAATAATATCAATAAAATATTCCGATATTTCCAGAACAGACGAGCTTATAAAAGAACACAGACAATCCCTTAAGAACAGATATATTACTTCGGGACAGATAAGAGCCTACTCCAAAGCTCTTTCAGCATTGTTTGCCGAAAGCTCCTATATAGAAAACACAATAGGTTTTGAGCTGTACAAATATGTTTCTATTACAGACAGCGAAAAAATATGCCACGATTTAAACAGCGTTACCCAAAAGGTATTTACCGATTCTGCTGTTTACGCTCTTACCTGTGATGAAAAGGATAAAAACACCATTTCCGCGTATATTGAGAAAATAATAGGCGCTTTGCCCCACAGAGAATACGAAAAGGCGGATATAGCGCTGAATATCCAAGAAAGCATCGCAGTTGAAACCAATGTCAACTTTAACGCCGCTGCAATGCCTATAAGCTACGATTCCGGCGTATACAGAGTTGTTCAGCAGATAATAACACGGGAATATATATGGGATAAAATACGTCTTGAAGGCGGCGCATACGGCGGAGGCTGCCGATTTACAGATAACAACAAATGCTATATGTACAGCTACAGAGACCCTCAGCTTGCGCATACCTACGATATTTTCAGAAATACAGGACAATATCTACAGAACAAAAAAACTCAAAAGGAAATAAACAGATTTATACTGGGCGCCGTAAACGAGGCGGATATGCCTGTTAAAAACAATATGCTGAATTCTATGGCAATAAGACGAAGTATGCTGAATATAACTTATGAAAAATTAGAAAAAAGACGAGAGGAGCTGCTTTCCGCAAAGCCTGAGGATATTGTAAAAGCAGGCGAGGAAATAGAAAATGCAGCTAAAAATATGGCATTTTGTACCGTAGGCATAAGAGCCGATATAGAAAGCAATATCGAATTGCTAAAAAATATGACGACAATGTAAAAAGGAATGAACAGAATCATCTGTTCATTCCTCAGACTGTCGAAAAAACATCATTTTGATAGGAAATATGAATTTCAAGTAAAGAATAGTTTGCAAAAAAGCGTCGCAGACTTTAATCCGCAGGAGGAATTCACTTCCTCCGAGGACAGGAACTTTTCTGTAATTTAGGCATTTATGCCTAAATTGCGGGAAACACGGCTGGTTCCTTCCTTAGATATCTGAAAGAAATGCCAATAAGCATTTCTTTCAAGCGTGTCGATTTTATCGACACGCTAAAGAATGAACAGAATCATCTGTTCATTCCCTTAAAGCTGCTAACGGGAGTCGGACCCGTGACCTCAGCACTACCAATGCTGCGCTCTACCTCCTGAGCTATAGCAGCAGATACAACAATAATAATATACTAGAAAGAAAGCCATTTGTCAATACATTTTTAAATTAATAAACATAAATTTATTCCGAAAAATATCATATTGATAAATATTCCTTATTAATATTGTTAAATTTAAACAATCACCTTTACTTTAATAAGAATTTGTATTATAATGACTATATAATTTCATAGCGGAAGTGGTATTATGGATTTGGGAGACTATTTATTACAATACAAAAACGAACACAATATTGGCAATCAGAAGCTAGCTGAAACCCTTAATATAAGCAAGATAACACTTCTCAGAATACTCAATAAGGAAGTGCTGCCAAACGTAAAGACCTGTATGAAAATATCAAAGGGTATAGGCTTGAGCTTCAGAGAAATTATTGAGCTGAGGGATAATTATACGGATAAGTGTTTATATAAGCCTTCAAGAAGACCGCAGTCTAAGCTATTATAATGTCTGCCATCAAACAACAGGGCATATTTTTACATAACACATTTATAACTATCCTTTATTTATTAGCTTTTCCTGTTTGAGGGGTATTTTGCGCTTTTTTACCGTATTTTTGGGCACATCGAAATAAGAAAAAGCCTGCAAACTATTATGTTTACAGGCTTTCTAGTAGCGAAGATATGAATTGCTTTGATAACACTACGGAATATAAATATGATAAAAATAAACCTATTAATTAGTGGGCTGGTACGTATGTACCAGTTTTTTTATTGAAAAAACAAGGAGATTAGAAAGGAGCTATGGGCAATGAAGAAATTAACAGCATTCTTTGTAACAATAATCACAATGGCAGCTATGACAGCAGTAGCAGCTTACGCAGAAAGTTTTGAGGACAAAATTATAACGAGTGTACAGGCTCATCAGACAACTATAGATATAAGTAAATATAATATGAATCCAACTGAAGCCCTTAATAATGTATTGGAGCTTAAAAACACAGCTCCTGAATTATGGGCAATTGATGAAAAAATCAATCTTAAAGGGGATACTAAAAAAGCATATCAGATTATAGTTACTTATGATTATTCCGAAAAGGAAATATCTGATATTGAAAAGAAAATGAATAAGACTATTGCTGAGGCAATAGAAATGGTAGATAAATCTGCCAGTATTTATGAACAAGCTAAAGCTGTTTACAAATATATGCTTGATGCTTATGATTATGACTATTCTCTTACAAAACATAAGGAATATGAACTGTTTGAAACAGGCAGCGGTGTATGTTCTGCTTACTCCCTTGCCTTTAAGGATATAATGCAGGAGCTTGGTATACCCTGCAAAGCTGTTGTAAGCAAAGAAATGAAGCATCAGTGGAACGTAATTGAGATAAATGGTAAATGGTATAATGTAGATGCTTCTTATGGCGATATGTATAGGACAGGCTCTGATGATTACAGTGCCTTTTGTAAATCAGATTTCTTCTTTCAGCTTCTGGGCTTCTATGGTGGTCACATAGAGGGAAACACATATTGCACCGACAGAGGTTATGACTATGACATTTGATAGTAATGTATTGCGAAAAATAAAGAAAATAAAGGCTCTTGCGGAAAAAGGTATTGGGGGAGAAAAAGAAACCGCAATAAAAATGTATCATAGCCTAATGAAAAAATATAATCTTTCGGAAACAGAAATTGCAGAAGAGATTATTACAGAACATTGGTTTAAATATGATGGCACAAAAGTAAAGGAAACTTTATTACTGGATATATTCTACACGGTAACAGGAGATAATAACTATATTACTTATATTGATAGGCGAAAGAGATTTGACCTTGGTATTAAATGTACTCAAGCTGAAGCGATGCAGATTGAATTTTTATTTAATTATTATTCCGAAAAATTGGATGAGGAATTAAAAGCCTTTATGTTAGCTTTCAGGTGGGCTAATAATTTGATGCCTGATAAGACAACTCGATGTTACACAGAAAATCCAGAAAAAAGACTTACAGATGAAGAAGAAAAGCTATGTAAAAAAGCAGATAATATATCTTATTTTTTAAATCATAATGCACGACCCTATGGCGCAATAGAAAAAAGAAAGGAGAAATAAGATGAAAAATATTGATTTAGGCGAAACCATAGCTCAAAGAATAGGAGCTTTGGCACGAGAAAAAGGCGAGAGCGTAGATTTTGCCGCAGAAAACATCAGCAAACAAAATAAGTTATTACTTAAACCTGTTGACGCTATAATGCACGGATTATTTTACTATTCGGTAAATAATTATAATAAGAACAGTATTAAAGGCGCAAGAAACATTATTAAAGATTTAACGCCTGCAACAACTATCGTAGTTATGCAAGCTATAGCTGATTACTTCGATACAACGGTTGATAATATTATAAGTCAGCCGCAAAGCGAAAACAGATATTACACTTGGAACACAGAAGATAAAAAATATCAAGGCAAAGAGCATTTAACTTATGCTGAATGTTTCAATGAAGCAACAACCACGTTAATAAAAGAAAATTACAAATCTATTTTTATAGAAGAGTATGAATATCTTGATGTGAAACAAATATTATCTGAAATAATTGATTATTATGATTTTTTATTAATCCTTGAACATATTGAAAAGAAAATACAGATAGATTATGAAGCAGATTGGTATATAAATGAAACGCGCAACCATATCAATAGCAATGCATTAAATGGATTGTATTCAGCTTTGTTAGATGTAATTGTAAAATTTTTAAGAAAAAACAATAATATGCCTAAAATAAAAAGAATAATAAGCGTAAAAGAAATCACAATTGGAGGAAAAGAAAAATGAAAAAGGTAATAGCTATAGCAAACCAAAAGGGCGGCGTTGGTAAAACTACCACAGCAATAAATTTAGGAGCTTACTTAACTCAGATTGGATATAAGGTTTTGTTAATAGACGCTGACCCGCAGGGAAGTCTTACGACAGCTTTAGGTTGGTGTGCTGATAATTTACATAATACTTTAACTGACCTAATGGCAAATGTTATTAATCATCAGCCAGAAACAAAGTTTGAAGTCCTTCATCATAAGGAGGGTGTAGATTTAATTCCTTCAAACATCGAATTGTCGGGGATAGAATTAACTCTTGTTGGCGTAATGAGCAGAGAAACTGTTTTAAAAAGAGTAATTCAAAAATTTAAATCAGACTATGACTTTATAATAATTGATTGTCAGCCATCTCTTGGTCTTTTGACAATTAACAGTCTTGTCGCTGCCGATGGCGTTATCGTTCCATCTAAAGCTGATGAAACAAATATAGCAGGAGTTAAATCATTTTTAACAACTGTTCAAATGATTAAAGAAAGCTGCTTAAATGAAAACCTTAATGTAATAGGTATATTAATCACAATGATTAATGCTCAGTGTAATTATCCAAAACATATTATGGAAAAATATAAAGAGTTGCCAATATTCACGGCAAAAATACCGCTAAGTATCAGAGCAGCGGAATGTTGCAGTAAAGGTTGTAGTATATTTTTGCACGATAATAAGTGTAAGGTTGCCGGAGCTTATGTAAACTTTACAGAAGAATTTTTAAGGAGGATCTATAATGGTGCACGGATATAGTAGCTTCTTCAACGGAGCAAAAAATAATAACAATTCCATAACTATACTAAACTTGTCAGAACTAACAAAGTTCGAAAACCATCCATTTAAGGTAACAGCCGATTCAACAATGCAGGAACTAGTGGACAGCATTGAGAAAAATGGAATATTAAATCCTATTCTTGTTCGTCCCGTTGGTAATAGCTATGAAATAATATCAGGGCATAGACGTGTGTTTGCAGCACAAGAGCTTAAATTGAAAGAAGCACCTTGTATTATTAAAGAAATGTCTGATGATGATGCAGTAATTGAAATGGTAGATAGTAATATTTATCGGTCGACTATACTGCCTAGCGAAAAAGCGTGGGCGTATAAAATGAAATATGACGCTCTGAAGCATCAAGGAAAAAAAGGAATACATACTGCCGAAGAAATTGGCAAAGACTTTGGCGATTGTGGACGACAAGTACAAAGATATATAAAACTTACAGCATTAATACCTGAACTGTTGCAAGAAATAGATGCTGTCCCTGATAAAAGACTTATGGTTGGCGTAGCTCTTGCAAACTTATCACAGGATGAACAGAAAATTTTGTATAAATTTTTAGATGATGAAAATAAATTTCCATCACTTAAGCAAGCTACTATCATTCAACAAATGAGTGTGCAAAAAACATTTTCTGTTGACGTTCTTTCAGAGATTTTTTCAGAAGCTACGAAATCTAAGAATGAAAATTACAAAATTACACTTGAAGAAAAAATTTTAAAAAAATTTTTTTCAGGTAAAAGTAAAAAAGAAATTGAGCAAGAACTTATGGAAATTGTTACCGAACATTTCAAAAAAATTGGCAACACTCTTTACTAAAAACATTCAGCCTCGAAAGAGGCAAGTGGGTAAGGCGGATTCTCCGCCCTACCCGCCCTACGGGGTTTTTAGAAACTAGCAAGCATTGGTTATGACTGACAAAACAGCCATAACCGCTTGCTAGGGAAATTCCCTAATACCCTTATTTTAATTTTTTTGATTTAATATAATTTTTAAACGGAGATGATTAAATGCCTAAAGGGAAAAATTATAACAAACTTCCGAGAAATTTTAGAATCTTTGCGCGATTGAATTCCATTGAAGAGGAAATCTTAAGAAAAAAAATGAGTGCAGCAGGCTACACTAGTCGCTCTGGATTTTTAAGGAGTTTAATTTTATATAAAAAAATTTATCACATTGATACTGTTCCGCTTCGTCAAGAGTTGAACAACATAGATGTCGGTCTTGCACGAATCGGAAATAACATAAATCAGATTGCACGGCGTGTCAATGCTACGCAGAAAATTTATTCAGACGATATAGTTGAGATAAAAAATCAACTTGACAGTCTGAATGAAGTTATGGGTCAGGTATTCAAAAAACTTGAACAGCTTGGAATATAAACAAAAGGAGAAAAAATATAATGAGAAAGACTGCACCTATATTGGATGAGAAAATTGCAAGAAATTGTTACGATAGCAATGATGAAAATACAACTGCGTGGGACGATACGTACAGAAACTTAATGCTTAAATGTGCCAACATCAATGCCGTCCTCGGTCAGATTTACAGACGAGGAGTACGGCTGTAATGTTGATTATATTTTTAGGAAAGAGGTACAACTATGTGGATAAAAGATTTGGACGGAAATTTATTAAATTTGAATAATTCAATTTTAATTCGATTGGTATCGAATATGAGATATGAAATAGAAGTGTTAATGCAAAATGGAGGAATATATACACTGTATAGTTCGTCATTAAAAGTAAAGGTTCAAACTGTAAAAATAGAACTTGAA
The DNA here is from genome assembly GCA_947628755.1 of uncultured Clostridia bacterium. Lineage (GTDB taxonomy): Bacteria > Bacillota > Clostridia > Lachnospirales > CAG-274 > CANPXH01. The sequence goes on from CANRBC010000003.1 coordinate 47,620, forward strand.
AAATTATTAAGGAGTAATGAATGTCCAAGTTTTATAGAATTAAATGAAATACTCACATTATGTGGATGGTAGGGAGAATAAACGATGTTGGAGATTTATAAAAGGAGGTTTATTAAAAATGATAAATACTAGAATTGAATGGTGAGACAGCACTTGGAATCCTGTAACAGGCTGCCGCCACTGGTGCGAGTATTGTTACGCACGGAGGATAGCGGAGAGATTTCGCCCGTTTGATTTGCCACACATTACAGAGGTCGGAGTATTAAAAGGCATTAATGAGCTGGCTGCACCGATAATCACAGAATGCAAAGACGGAAAAGAGAGAATATGCGCAGAGAGCTTCCGTGGGAGGTATAAGAGTGTCAGAAAAAATTAAACCTTGCCCTTTCTGTGGCAGCGATGAAGTAAATCTTATGATTGATAGACCTAATAATTTGTTTAGTAATTGTTATAAGGTTATATGCTTTGGTTGTCAAGCAACTTCGGCGTTGAAGGAGACTGGAGGAATGGCAATTGAAGCGTGGAACAGGAGGAAAGAAAATGACAAATAATTTTAACGACACAAAATATTATTTGCGAAAAAGAGGAGAAATGTGCAACGCTGTAGATTGCGACCAATGCCCTTTATCGGAGATTAATAATGGAAAAAAGTTGGGGTGTGACCAATATGAGGAGAGATTCCCCGAGGAGGCTATTGCCAAGGTTAAGGCATGGCATGAAAAAAAATATAAGAAATATACATATCGGGATGATTTTTTTAGTAAATTTCCTAATGCCAAAAGAGATACAGAAGGTAATCCTATGGATAGCGTTACTTCGGAAACAATACCCGCTTGCAGCCTTTACCCCGAAATAAAAGATAAGTGTACAGAATGCAGCGACTGTGAGATTTGCTGGGATATGAAAAAGGAGCGAGAATAATGACTGAAATAATAGAATATTGTTCAAACTGCAACCGTGAGGTTGATATGATATGGGACATAGAAAGGGACGGGTATAAAGCATATTGCCCGCACTGCGGAGAGCTGCTGATGTTGTGTTCTGAATGTCCACACAGGCATGAGGGCGATGTTACAGCCGCCTGCGATTTTGACGGCGAAAGTGATGGTTGCAGATTTAATGAAAACAATTTAGAACATAAAAGTGATGTCCTTGAAATTATTATACACTATGGATTTTCTGCACAGCTTGACCAACTTACTGAGGAATGCGCAGAGCTCATACAAGCTATAAATAAACATAAGAGAGCCTGTGGAAATGGACAGCCTGTACAAATAAACAAATTAAAAGCTTTAACAAATGTTTTAGAAGAGATTGCAGATGTTGAAGTAGTAATAGACCAGTTAAAAGCCTATACGCCTGACAATACAATAATAATCAACGATATTAAGGAAAAAAAGATACAAAGGCAGCTTAACAGAATAAAGGAGGAAACGAAAGAATAATGAGGGAAATACTATCTAGGGCGAAAAGTACGGAAAAAATGATAAAACCCATAGGCGATTGGGTATATGGGTTTTACGTCTGTATGAACGGCAAATATAAGATTTATAATAAAGATTTCCCGATGGAAGGTTGGAGTAACTGTCGTGTAGACCCCGAAACTGTCGGGCAGTACATAGGAAAGCTTGATATGAGTGAAAATCAAATTTTTGAAGGCGATATATTATACGCTTTTATGGCATACGGAACGGAAATCGGAAAAGTTGTATATAACATAGAAGCAGCGGGATATTATTTAGAAACTGACGAAGGGCTTATTGGTTTTGACGAATTAAAAAGCTCAGATATTGTGATTGTAGGAAACATATACGACAACCCAAATTTATTGGAGGTGAAAGAATGAGCATATTTAATATTTAGGAAGGGAACATTAGAACGTAGGAAGGAGGAATAATATGGCAACGACGAAAATAATAAATATAATTGCTCATCCACAAAGAGCTGTGGACTATATTTGCAATCCTAAAAAGACAGACGAGCAAACTCTTATCTATACACAAGGCTGCAATATTCACAATATAAACTATACCTTTGACCGTATGCAAAGAAATGTATACGAAAATAAAGACATAACAATGATATGGAAAGGCAACAAGGCTTATCATTTGATACAGTCTTTTAAGCCAGGGGAAGTTGATAAAGAAACAGCTCATAAAATCGGACAGGAGTGGGCTGATAAAATACTGGAAGGAAAATACAGCTATGTTCTTTCAACTCACGTTGACAAAGGTCATATACATAATCACATTATATTCTGCTCCGCTGACAATATGGGCAAGGGACGGTACAATAGCTGCACAAAAGAAAGACACCGAAGAGAGCGGTTGAATGACGAATTGTGTAAACAATATGGTTTGTCTGTTGTATCTGTTAAAAGCCGTGGTGGTCTAACCTATAATCAATGGGAAGAAAGTAAAAAAGGCTTTAACTGGTATAAAAAGATAAGAAGTGACATTGATGCTTGTATTAATATCGCTCAAAGTTACGATGATTTTATTGCACTGATGAAAGACAGAGATTATGTAATAAACGACAACAGAAAATATATTACCTTCAAGCCCAAAGATAAGGAAAGACCTGTCAGGGGCAAGGCTGAAACTCTTGGAGAAAAATATACAAGAGAAGCTATTAAGGAGCGTATCAACGAGAGAACATTATCTTCTATGTTCAGCAAATCCGCGCAAAGCCAGACTTACAAACGCAAGCCTAAATCTATATCCGCAGATGATATTATCAAAAACAGAAAGCCATCTATTATAGACTTAAAAAGAGAGGATATACAGGCTTCTGTCGGTTTGACGAAATGGGCACGGAAACATAACCTGAATAATGCCAACGACCTTTTGAATATGGCTCGCTCTATGGGCTATACATCAATGCAGGCTGTTACCGTAAGAGTGCGTAACACTGATGAGCGCATTAAAGAACTAAAAGACCATAATGATAAGATAGAGCAAAAAATTATAAGTAACAGAGTGGCAATAGGATATTTGAGGGATTATATTGACCTCAAAAAATATGATGAGGCTTATAAAAGAGCTGCGGACCCTGAGATATACTTTGAAAGATTTGATAGTCAGTTAATGCTGTTTGATGAAGCAGAAAGCTATCTCAAATCAGTAGGATTAACAAACATAGATAAAAATACACTTATAGAACTGCAAAACAATATAGCTACACTGGAAGCACAGCAAAAGGCTAATATTGATGAAATAAAGCGCATTAATGATAATATAAAGGATACAAGATATATACAAGAACAATGGGAGCTTTTTGAAAGCAGTAGCAGAATGGATAATATAGAGCAAGCTGTTAAAAATGCAAATAAGGATTTAAAACTTGATTAACATTTGACACGCCGTTCAACGGGTGGTATGATATATTTATAATTTCATAAGAAAGGATTAATATTATGAATTTTAATACAATAAAAGAAGCAAGAGAATATGTAGGCATATCACAGCGAAGGATGAGCGATTTACTTGGTATTCCGGTAAGGACAATAGAAAACTGGGATAGTGGCAGCAGGCAACCTACGGAATGGGTCAAAAACCTTGTTATAGATAAACTTATAGAGCTAAAAAATAAAGGTGTAATTTAGCACAAAATATTTGTTTTTTTCTGCTTTTTGTGTTATACTAATATTGGCACTTTGCTAAGGGTGGTTAGTCGAGCTTCCTGTAAAGGAGGTGAGGCTCTATGAATGGATATGAACTTTTTTATATTGTTTGTACTTTAAGATACTATGTATCAAAAGTTCATTCTTATATAAGATATATATTTATACATAGAAAAAACCGCCCATCTAGTAGCAAATAGGAGGCGGTTTTAACTTTTGGGCATTTGCCTATAACCCGCCGACTAACCACCTTTAAAGTGGGGTGTCGGAGGGAGTGAGTATAAATCTCACTCCCTTTTCACTTATATTATAGCATTTCGCATATCAAAAAGCAAGTGCTTTTTTATAATATAATTTGCCCTATACATTGTGACAAGTTGTCACGAAGTTTGTATTAAATTTCCATTGACTTGTCTTTTGCTTTTGGCTGCTGTGTTGTTTCTGCTGCAAGTTTTTTCTCTGCCTTTGCAACAAGATTTTTAAGACTATTTGAAACGCCTTCACGCTCAGTTTGTGACAAATTGTCAATGGGCGGCTCCAAAATATAGCCCTCCTCTTTTACCCTTGTTTTTAAAATATCTAAATTATTCTCATAAGCAATAGTTTGTTCGGGATTTTGATTTCTATATAGTCTGTAGGCATCCATTTGAGGTACATACTCCACATTTACTTTTGTATTTTTCATTGTATATCACTCCTTTTTTATATTATATACTCAACTGTTCAGGCTTCTTTTGCTCGCCTGCTAAAACTTGTTTTGCGTTTTCAACAAGGAAATTCAAGCTATTGCTTTTTATCTCCTTAACGCCTTGCTCCTTAAGTTTTTTTATCGTTTCTCTATGCCGTACCATAGTAAAATTGTCTATATCAGGATATGCATACAATTTTACTTCATCCATACTTAACTTGCTCTCGGAAAAACCGAGCCTTAATTGACACATCTGTGCAGCATTAAAATCATTGTTTGCGACAAACTTAATTTCATCTAATGATAGTCTATCCTCAATGGCATTTACAATTTCAAACATTTTTGTCCAATCAAATGACGCAGACACAAGTATCTGTATTTCTTTAGGTGTTGCACCTAAATCAATAGCTCGATTTATTTGTTCCATTTCTCTTGATGTAAGGTCTGGATTTTTTATGGTTGCAAGCTGATACGGTGTTGTCTTCGGATTTTTATATGCTTTAATAATTTCTTGCATCTGCTCTCCGCTAAAGCTGCCTAAAAAGGTCTTTAGCTGTCTGCGGGTAATTCCTTCATTTAAAGCAGCAATAGCACCTATCATTGCTCCCGCATCATATTGTGGCTTTGCAAAAACAGCTATATCCTGAGCAGATATACCATTTTCAAAAGCTGTTTTGATTTGATATAGCTGCTGTATATTAAATTTACCGGTAGCAACAATTTCATCATAATCTTTCACTTTATTTTCGCTTATGTTAATTTCGTTATCAATTTTTTTCAAGATATAGTTTGTTTTTGACTTTACAAACTTAGCATAAGATAAAGTGTCAAATTTGTTAAAATCAGTTGACATTGCTGTTAAATCGCCATTAAATGGTAAATCAAGCGCCTTAGATATTACATAATTAACCGAACAACGTGCAAAATCACTACGTATTGGCTTATCATCAATTTTCTCAAGGTAATTATTGAGTAATGTTTGCGTAATATCAGTCAGATCTGTGTTGCCTTCTGAGATTATTTTGGACATAGAATTATCTCCGAGAAGTTTATTAACAGCAGACGAAAGTATATCTAAGTCTGCTTTTATTGATTTTTCCTCAACTGCCGATATATTAGGGTGTATCACTTGAGAAATATCAAAAACCTTGCCTATGTTATAGTAACCTCGTTTATTCTCTTTTTCTATAGTAAGTGGCATACCTTTTTCATTGACAAACACAGTATAATCTTTATCAAGTACAGCCTGTTCTGTCGTTATTTTATTAACGCAATATACATACAAACTGACAGCCTTAGAACCTCTTGCAACCTGACCACCATATACATTTTGCCAATCTTCGTAATTGGTGAGAAAAGAGGCTTTAGGGCATTGCTCTCGAATTAAAATATTATTTTTAAAGCTGTAATTATATAAATCAGCAAATGAATCTAAAAGTTCTTTCCACTGATAAACAGAAGAAATATCTTTAATTTTTTCTGCCGCCTTGTCGTACATTTCATTAAGAAAAGACAATCCATTATTTTTTTCTTTATCAGCCATACTATTATCCCTCCTCGTATTATATAGTTATAGTGTTTAAAGCCCTTAATCAGGACTTATGTTATAATGTATAAGATACTGTGGATCAGTGAATTCCTCCTACCACATGATGGTTTAATATAAGGCTCTGACCACAGTCTCTTTGTACACTTGTTAATTAGTTAGATACCGCATGACGGTTTATTTAGAACGAGGTTACAATCGCAAGGAGTACCTGTGGCTCTAAACAGTATCAAATTTATTTTAAAGGAGTTTTTCTGTATGATTTTTGTAGGTATCGATGTTGCTAAGAATAAGCATGACTGCTTTATTATCAATTCTGACGGTGAAATCCTTTCTGATGTATTCACCATAGAAAACAACAAAGTGGGTTTTGATAAGCTCTATGAGAAAATTACTTCCGTTGCTGTTGATTTGTCCAATATAAAAGTAGGACTTGAGGCTACGGGACATTACAGCTATAACATTCTGGAGTATCTTCTCAATAAGGGTTTATCTGCGTATGTTATCAACCCACTACATACTAATCTTTACAGAAAAAGTCTAAGCCTTAGAAAGACGAAAACCGATAAGGTAGACGCTCGCACTATTGCTATGATGTTAATGTCTGATGTAGACCTTAAGTCCTACTCAGATACATTATACCACAACCAAGAGCTAAAGTCACTAACTCGTTATCGTTTTGATAAAGTTTCTGAACGTGCCAAGCTTAAGCAGTCTGTTTCAAGACTTGTTACCATACTCTTCCCTGAGCTTGAAAAGCTTGTTTCAACTATCCATTCAGCTTCGGTATATGCTTTGCTTTGCGAATTTCCCGGTGCTTCTCTTATTGCCAATGCCAATATCACAAGGCTTTCAAACTTATTGATAAAGGCTTCAAAGGGAAGACATACTAAAGACTTTGCTTTGAATGTAAAAGAAGCTGCCATAAACTCAATAGGCTCATCTATGCCTGCAAAATCTCTTGAGTTAAAGCATACCATAAAGCTTATACAAGAACTTAATAACGAAATAGATGAAATAGAAGCCGAAATATTTAATATCATGAATGAGATCGATTCTCCTATTTTAAGCATCCCCGGTATCAACTACCGTATGGGAGCAATGATACTTGCTGAAATCGGTGATTTCAACAGATTTGATTCTCCCGATAAGATACTTGCTTATGCAGGTCTTTCTCCATCCACTTACCAATCGGGACAACTTATGTCCTCTCATTCAAAAATGGAGAAAAGAGGTTCCAGATACCTGCGGTATGCCATCTTTAATGCTGCAAAATATGTTTGCATATGGGATCCTACCTTTGCCGCTTATCTTGCCAAAAAACGTGCCGAAGGTAAGCATTATAATGTTGCCATATCTCATGCAGCCAAAAAGCTTGTAAGAGTTATTTTTCATCTTGTAAAAACAGGTGAGCTTTATGCAAAATAACCGTTAATTTTTAAACTCCTTCTTTCGAGCACCTTTTGATGCTCTTTTTGTCATGCAGTTTTCAATGTTCTTTTGATTTAAAATATTTTTTTTGGATTTTAATGATTTTGTCTTGACTTTTAATAGTTAGTCTTATATTCTATATAAAAGTAGGGAGATATAAACATCTCCCCGCTTTTGATAATATTAAAGTTCTATATCTCTATCTTTCGTTTTTGACTGCTGTGTGGCTTCCTCAACAAGTTTTGTTTCAGCCTTTGCTACAATGGATTTAAAACTGTTTGTTTCCCGCTCCGGTTCATTACTTTTGAATTCGCTACCCATTAATATGGACAACACATTATCTTTATTACCTTTGGAACAAATAGTCATAACATTAAGCTGGTCGGGAGCTACAATACACTCATTTAAATTAACTCCGTCAAAGGTTGACATTAAAAAATCATTTGTTTCAAAAATGCAATTATTAAATGTACAATTTTTTAATTGTGCTTCATAAAATGTACATCCATGGAATGCAACATTAATAAAAGTAACATTATCCAAATTCGCATTTGATAAATTAGTTGAATCAAACAAATTACCATCGAAAACACAATCTTTAATATGTGCATTTTCTAAATTCTTAAGGACAACTGAATCTTTAAATTTGCAATTTGTAATTTTAGCACCTTCCAAATAAAATAATAAGCGAGGAAGTGTAATAGCTGACTGTTCTTTAAGCATATCATCAAATATTACATCATTTATTGCACGATTTTTTAAATTGATAATAGCTTTTTCATCCTCTTGAATGGGTATTAATAAGTCGTTATATATTTCTTGAGTAATGACTTTGTTTGTGACAACTTGTCGTAAAGTTTCATCATTAGGTTCTGTCGGCAGATTATTAATTATGCCATCAAAATTATTGTCATTTTGCTCAATACTGTCTTCAACAGATTTTAAGCTATCAAGATGTTTTTTCCAATCTGTTATTTCAACACCAAAAATGCCGCTAAATGATTCTATTTCCGACCTTGTATTCACCATTCCTTCCGTGTTATCCTCGTATAAACGATATATAGGACACAAATCCTTATCAAATAATTCAAGAGCTTTATCTTTTTTAAGCGGAATAAGATGATTATCTGTGTATCCATATTCGTCCCGATCTTTAATAGTTATCGTATTATCCGGCAAATTATTAAGAATATACGCAAATTCTATATCATTTGTTACATCTTTAAATCCTAAGTCATCTACATAATAAAATGTTTCTTTATTGTCTTCTTTTTCAATGGCAATAATGTCCGATACAGATAAGCTATGTCCCTTAAAATCTTCAGGTCGATATAAGTTAAATTTATCGTACAATTTTTCAAGAACATCTACTATATCACTATTGCCGGCTTCAATACTGTCAGAATATACTTCCTTATAATTTTTTAGGTTAACATTTTTTCCTACTTTTTTTACAAAATTATATGAAGCAAACCTAAGATTGCGATCATCTGAATCTAATTGATAAATTTTGTAGTTAATTACGGTTGAAGTATGTATATTATTAATTATACTTTCAGCAGAATCTACCAGATTATCGAATGTCATTACCCTTAAATCATTATTCATTGTTTCCAAAGTATCATAAGTCCTTTGATGTATTAACTTGTCAGCCGAATACACATTGATATTGAAATTAAGAAGGTCAGCGCTTATCTGTATAGGCAATACATTATTATTTGAAGTTTCAATTTCTGTAAAGGCTAAATCTACCTTTCTTAAGTCACTAAAATCCACTGCTCCCAGATGTTCAACAGCAGCATATTTTGTAATATAATCTTTTGCCGTTTCTAACATTACATTATTTATTTTATCCATTTCGTTAATTATTTCTTTGAGCATGGTCTTTGACTGTTTAGTAATTAACTCCATTGATTGCATTAATTCCTTCACATTTTTATCTTGGCTCCAAGATGCTATATATTCAAATGACGCAGCAGAAGTATCTAATCCTAACGACTTTCCTACAACGTAAGCTATACTTTCCGCTTGAATTTCTTTAGTTGATTTATCAGAGCCGTCCTTATGTAGAAAGGCATGAGCCTCTTCATGTATCAAAACATCAAGCATCTGTAATTGAGAAATACCTGAATTAATAAATATTTCATTATCTTTAATGCTATAATATCCTACTGAATCATTCGCTAAATCAGCACTGTAATTTATTGGACACGGAGATATGGCTTCGATTGCTTTTCTTAAAACATCAAAATTCTCAACATCTGCCGTTAAATTATTACCTAATTTAGGCAATTCAGCTCCATTTGTCTGCGAAACATCAAATACAGGTACAGTCGTAAAACCAACAATTGTTTTCTTAACTCTACCGGTTTCCTCTTGTATAGGAAGACCATTTTCACCGAGTATTATTTCCCCTGTGACAGGATCTTTTTTGTTAATTAGCACTTTTTCACTTTTTAAGAGTGGGGCATAAATCATTATTGCCTTTTCTCCTTTATTTATATACCGATTGTATTTGTTTTTCCAATCAGCAGCTGACGTTATAATTGTTGATTCAGGTCGCTGCATAAGTATCAGCAACACATTTCTGGGCGAATAATTATTAAATGTTGTCATTAAATCCAAATATTGCATATATTTTTCGCTTGTGAAAAATTCTTTACAACCTTTTTCGAGCAACTCTGTTGCTTGCTTAATTTTTTCCTGCTGTCTGTTCTGCTTAGAAAACGCCTTCCCGCCGTCAGAAATAAAGTTAAATAATTTCAGTATGTGATGTTCGGGAATATTAAAATCATCATAAAAGGTCTTAATGTATTCCGATGCCATATCTAAACGATATTTCATACTTTTTATTTCGGGATTCTTTGCAACGCCATCTAAAAAATTATTAATTACAATGTCATTCTCAGGTGTTATTTGTTTATTTTGCATCATAAAACCTCCTTAAAACAGGGTAGCAAAATGGCTACCCTGTTAATTATTCTATTTCATCTTGTTTTTTTGTTGTTTGATTTGATATGTTTTCCGATGAAGCAGATTGAGAAATTAACTTTTCCTCGGCATTTGCTACAAGATTCTTTAGGCTATTCGGCTCTTGTTCAATTTCAGCCTTGTCTTTAATATTTTCACCTATAATTTTATTGTCATTTTTTTCTTTTGCGGGAGTGTTAATTAAATCCTCTACTTCCAATAATCTCTTTTGCGCAGCTTTTAATTCATCTTCATGCGCAAATGGTTTTTGGATTTCCAATGCTATTGTCTTAAGCTGCTGTTCATAAGATTTTACAGATGTGTTTATTTTTTCAAGCTGCTGTTGTAAAGACTTTAATAAATTAGATAACTTAATAGCATTGCCCTGAGCAGAATCACTTAATTCAAGAGAATATTGTTTATGCCCTGTTAAAATAAGATATTTACTATGAGATACAATCTCATACGATACGCTAAGTGCAAATCCACAATATTCACCAATTTTTTCATCAATGAGAGCAGTATCTGACTTACTAAATACGTTAAGAATTGCTGTTTGTGCATCTAAAGATTTTGTATATAATTTACCCTTGACAGACATTGTAAAATTATTTTCGGAAAAATTATTATTAAATAAATCTATATCTTTAGCTACAGCTTCCGCCATTGATTTATATTTTGTAATTTTATTAGGTAAATCAATATAAAGAGCATTTTCAAAGCTATACATCTGCTTATTATACATAGATTTTTGCATAGACAAACGACTTATCTTAATATCTAAATCCATCTTTTCTTTAATTAATGGATTACCCGTTGCGAGTGCTTTAACTTCTGCATAGCTGAGTGTTGTTTCATCTATATCCTCTGCAACTCTTATAGGGCTTTTTGAAGTCATAATCTGACTAATAAATTTTTGTTTATTTTCTATGAGCTGCCAACTGTAGCTGTCAAAAGTGCCTTCCGTCACATATCGAAATATATGTACCTTTTTGTGCATATTTCCTTGTCTTAGTATACGCCCCTCCTGTTGCTCAATGTCTGACGGTCGCCACGGTACATCAAGATGATGCAAGCCAATTAACCTGTCTTGGACATTTGTTCCTGCACCCATCTTAGATGTGGAGCCAAGAAGAAAACGTACATTTCCTGAGCGCACTTTTGCAAAAAGTTCCTTTTTCTGAGTTTCAGTATTCGCATCGTGAATAAAAGCTATTTCATTTTCTGGGACACCCTTTGAAATTAATTTTTCTTTTACTGCATTATATATGCTAAACTCTCCTGATTTCTTAGGGGTAGAAATATCGCAGAAAATAAGCTGAGTAGATTTAGTATTATCATATTTTTTATAAAGAGAATAAGCGTTTTCAACGCATCTGTCTACTTTACTATTTGGAGAAGCAGCAAAAGTAGGGTCATACAATCTTTGATCAAGAGCGATTTTTCTGCCGTCACTCGTTATTTTAAGCATATTATCTTCTGAACTATCAATACCACCGCTCCTCACCTTTTCAGCCCTTTCTGCCAGAGATGCTATGAGTTCTTTTTGTAACGCAGTTGGTGCTATAACCTCATTGTGGTATTCTGCCTCCGGTACGGGTAAATTAAGTGTATCTTTAGGTTTAATATCTGCGCATTCTTTAAACATGGACATTAACTCAGGCAAGTTATAAAATTTGGAAAACCTTGTTTTTGTTTGATAACCGGAGCCTTCAGGTTTTAACTCAACAGAATTGATTGTTTCTCCAAAAGTGGATGCCCACGCATCAAAATGAATTAATCCTCTCTCCTGCAGAGAATTATATTGCAAATATTTCATATTGGTATACATTTCCGTCATACTATTACTAATCGGCGTACCGGTTGCAAAAACTATGCCCTTTCCCCCTGTGATTTCATCAATATACCTGCATTTCTGAAACATATCTGTGGACTTTTTCGCATCAGTCGAAGAAATTCCCGCAACATTCGTCATTTTTGTGTAAAGGAATAAATTCTTATAATTATGACTCTCGTCCACATACAATCGGTCTACACCCAATTCTTCAAATGTAACAACATCGTCTTTTTTACTGTCAAGCAAATTTTGTAATTTATTAAGCAATCCCTTCTTGGAACGTTCAAGATTTTTTACAGACGGTGTTTTGCCCTCTGCTGCACTAAGTAATGATATAGCATCTGTAATATCATCAATTTCTTTTTGTAAATACATCTGCTGACGCTCCATAGAAATGGGTATCTTTTCAAACTGACTATGTCCTATAATTACAGCATCCCAATTACCTGTTGCGATTTTAGAACAAAACTTCTTTCTGTTCAAAGGTTCAAAATCTTTTTTTGTAGAAACTAAAATGTTTGCAGCAGGATATAAATGCATAAATTCAGAAGCCCATTGTTCTGTCAAATGATTTGGCACAACAAACAGCGGTTTTTCACACAACCCAAGTCTTTTGCTTTCCATGGCAGAAGCCGCCATTTCATAAGTTTTTCCTGCGCCAACTGCGTGAGCAAGTAAAGTATTATCACCAAAAAGTGTATGCGCAACTGCGTTAAGCTGGTGTGGCTGTAAACTAATTTCAGGATTCATTCCTTCAAAATTCAAAAAAGACCCATCATATTCACGCGGTCTAATACAATTAAATTTTTCATTATATAAAGTGCAAAGATTTTCACGTCTTTCTATGTCGCTGAATATCCAGTCCTTAAATGTATCTTTTAATTCCTGTTGCTTTAAACTTGCTTCTTTTGTGGCTTCTTTATTCGTAATATATTTTCCACTATCATCCTTATCACGTATAACAACAGACTTTAAATTAAGAGATTGCTCAAGAATTTCAAGTGCATTCATTCGATTAGTACCATATTTTTTATTAATCAGCACATTGTCATAAATAAGCCACGCTTTATTTTTTTCTGTAATATTCCATTCTGCTGTTTGAGGAGTAAAAATCACTTTATGGTCATTATTAGCTTGTAAAACTTCCGTCATAAACTGACGTATATATTCTGGTGGTATCCACGTTGCTCCAAGCCTTACATCAATTTCATCTGCTGTTAAATCAACAGGCTGCACTTTTTTAAGAGCATCTACATTAGCCTGATATTTAATATCAAGTTCTGCAAATTTTTCAGCTATAGCAAGTTTATGTCTTACATTTCCTGATAAATACTCATCATTGGTTTCCCATTTTTCAGTTTCAGGATTTAAAAAAATAATATCTTTACTGCGTTCTATTATGTCATCTACAGTTGTATTATCACATAATGCAGCCATATAATTTAAGTCTACTCTACCATAAACAGCCATACTGACGGATAATGCCTCAACAGGAGTATCTACTCTGTCAATCGGTCTATAACTATTTATAGTTCGTTTTGTAAACATATCGGCTTTACCGATATATTGCCCTTCTGAGTCAAAGTTTTCAAGCGAACAAAGCAATGGATAACTACTGTCTTCAAACATCGCCAAACGGTTGCCCCTTGAATTAAGGTACCCGTATTTTTCAACATAGGCATCATAAATTTTATTAAGTCTTTTTTGCCTATCTTTAACAATATCATCAGAAACATTTCTTAATTGCAAATCTATTAACTCTCTGGTTAAATCTCTGATTTCTATCATTCCTTTAATACGCTCAGTTTTAGCGGCAGAAAAGTCGGTTTTCTGCATAATGGAATTATTGCGGTAATATATATCTTCATTTACAATAGTATAACTATAATTGCGTATATTCGGGTCTGCTGCAATGGTTTGTGTATCAAGTTCTTCATCAACTGAAAGTTCAATTTCAGAAATGCTTCCTCTAATATTATGTATAGCAGAAATTAATTTTTCCTCAAAAGATGATGTATCATCTAAAATACATTCTGCCGTCTGACCAAATTGTCCGCTCACTTCTCGCATTTCACCAATAATCATATCGGAATTATTAATAAAGTATTTATTAATTTTGATACCATTATTATTTGTACCCAACGATACCCAATCAGGCATATCTTCTATTGTAAAATCACGCTGTACCTCTCTTTTTTGAAAAAATAAAATATCACTTGTAACTTCCGTGCCCGCATTAGCTTTAAAAGCTAAAGTCGGTAATCTTATAGCCCCTAATAAATCAGCTCTTGCAGCATAATACTCTCTTGCATTTGAATTGGCTTTATCCATAGTGCCTTTAGACGTAATAACAGCTACTATTCCACCTGCTCTGACCTTATCTATTGATTTTGCAATAAAATAATCGTGTATCTTAAATTTGTGTTTATTATAGTCTTTATCATAAACAGCATAATCTCCAAATGGCACATTACCTATGACAACATCAAATGTATTGTCGCTAAATCCCGTCTTTTCAAAGCCAGTGATTTGAATATTTGCTGACGGATATAGCTTCCGTGCTAATCTTCCGGAAATATCATCAAGCTCTACGCCATAAATTTTACTATTGCGCATTTCCGGTGGCATAACGCCAAAAAAATTACCGATACCCATTGACGGTTCTAATATATTTCCTGATTTAAAGCCTAAATTATTAAGAGCTGTATATATAGCTTTAATAATAGTAGGCGAAGTATAGTGTGCATTATTAACCGACGCTCTTGCGCTTGAATATTCCTCAGGAGTAAGCAAATCATTAAGTTCATTAAATTCATTTGACCAGGAAGCATTATTTTTATCAAAAACTTGTGAAAGACCACCCCAGCCTACATATCTTGATAATATTTCTTGCTCTTTGTTGGTAGGAATCTTATCGTCTGCTTCAAGTTTCTTTAATAAACTAATAGCTGCAATATTTGCCTTATATTTTGCTTTTGCACCGCCTATACCTAAATCGTTATCTGTAATAACGAATCCTTCTGTAGTATTAATGACATTATCAATAACGCCATCAATGGCAGAAACATCAAATGGTTTATCATCAAAATAATATTCTTTTGTCGCAACGTAGCCTGACTGGGTCAAAAATTCGGTTACACGAGCAAATTCTTTGTAATCGTCGGTGGTAAAAATACCTTTATTTAGAGCCTCTTCCTGTGTAAGCACACTTCCTTCACTTCTGATGTAACCAAAAACCTTTTCATTATCGGAAACATAGAGTAAAGAATTGTCCGAATTGTCATAATTTCCTTTATTATCATAATTTTTCTCATTGCCAACATATACTTTGTCGTTTACAATAAAGCATATTACACCGTCATAACGGCTATAAGAAGCAGCTTGCACTTGCACATCATTTTGATGGTTCCGTTGTTTCTCTAAATAAGCATTATACTCTGCTATTTTAACGGCAGCAGCTTCTGTAATAATTTCAGTAATTTCACGTTCCTCTATAGATAAAATAGACTTATCTACAATATGAAATTCATTATTGTGAGAATACAATCTAAGACTTGTTCCATTGATTGCACCATTTGTTTCAAGTACAATTCTATAATCTTTTTTTGCATAGTGTAAATCAAGATTTTCTGATAATCTATCAATAAGAGCATCGTTTCTTGTAATAGGAATAGTTGCATATATTTCGCCATCATTTAAAGATAATGCAAAACTGATATTTTCCATTTCAAATTTATCTCTTGAAAGCATTTCGTCCGAACTCAGAGCTGCAATATCAACAGTCTTTCCGTCAGACATAAGACTAACTTCAGGAAAATCTGTTGCTTCAACAGATAAAACGGTTTCCGTAGCCTGTTGTGTGATTTCAGAAGAAATTGTTTTAGGGTACTTGACTTCTGCCATAGTATATGGTATACTATCATTGAAGCAGATAAATGTTTCCTCTTGGGGCAATTGTAGCCCTAAAGACTGAAGCATTTTGTCTGCTTTTTCTATGTTTACAGCAATTAAATTTTCTAATAAAAGCTGATTTTCTAAATAGTTTACCATATTGTTTCTTCCGTAAACACTTGTTATACGATTAACATATTGTCTTGCAAAAGCAGTTTCTATATCTAGTGCAATCATTATTTCTCTGTTTTTCTTGTCTTTAAGTTCTGTAATTGCAATCACAGAGCCTTCGTGTCCACCTTTAAGAATCATAACAGGATTTCTTAACTGGGACGGTATCTGAGACATAATATCAATGTCAAGTCCGTGACCGTGATAACGTTCGGTTGGTTCTGCCATACATTTACGGACTGTGCTGATATTTATAGCCAAATCCAATTCCTTATTTGCTCCTGCAATCGCAAGAGCATTAGTCGTTTTTCCTATTATTATTGGCTGTGATGGATTTATACTGTTTTCCATAACCGATACCAAAGAGGCGTGAAAACGTTCATCATCTGCTTTAAACTCAATATCCGCCTTGTCCTTTATTCTTTCCTGTTCTTCACCGGCAATATATTCCCTTGCTTTATCAAGAGTTTCCGCAAAGCGACCATTTCCACTATAATAAAAGGTTTTACCATCATCAACTGATGTAAACACTTGTACATTAAATTTGTACTGCTCATCTTTGGTTTCAGAAATGCGATATTTAATAGAATTATTTACGCTTGCAACTTCTTCAATATACGGCTTATTTTCCTCTGCCTCATGTATATATTTTTCTCCGTCTATATATACATCTATATTGTCAGCAGATAAAATATCCACATATTCCTTCAATGCGAAATCCGGAAAGCCAACCATAGGCACTTTCTGTCCATTAATTAATTTATCGGAAATTGTTAAGTTAAATTTTTCAGATAAAATATTTGCATCATCTCTATACGCTTCGTAGAAAGCTCCTACACTAGCAAGCGCTATTTGGGTTGGTTCCTCTACCGCATTTGAAACAATCTCACCAATTTGTAAGTATTTAGCATTAATATAATTAAAGTTATCAACTATATAATTAAAAGCATCGGCTATGTTATTACCAAATGCTTTAAGCCAAACATTTCTATCGGACATTAAAACATATTGATTATCTGTAAATGTAACTTTTACATAATTTTCAGACTTACCTATGTATTTGTTCTCATTAAGTATAATATCTTGATGCCTTTCCAGGGCTGCCGTTATCTCTAATTGTCCTGTTGTAAGTACAGGAGGATACTCCTCAGAAGGATAGGATTTCAGATAATCTATTACACCGCCAATTCCATCACCTATATCCTGTCTTTCCCTGTCTACATATCCATAAGGCATAACAATAGAAAAATTGGTTTTATCATAAAATCCGTCTTTTTCTCGTTCAGCATCAGCTTTTGCCATTATACGGTCGAATTCCGACACTTTATAAGCCGTATCCTCTTGAAATTCCGTAGATTCACTCCAATTACAGATAATATAAGGTATTGATTGTGCTAATACGGGATTTTTGTCATTCATAACAACAGTATATCCTGCACTTTCCAACATTTCTGTATAAGGCTTCACATTGAGATTATCTAAAAAAATATAATTGATTGATTTAAAATTATCAATACCTAATTGTTCAAAATTTTTCTTTCGGACCGGCATAGGTCTAAGATTTTTATCCAACAAAACATTGGCAAACACATCTGCTTCTTTATTATAAACCTCATAGCCGGCACCAACAGAATATAAATTAATAATATGTTCTGCTCTGTAGCTCTGACGTGATATACGTTCCATATACTCTGTATTGTTGTTAAGCCTATTGCATACGTTATTTGCCAAATCAACGCTATTGTATAATGTAATATATCCATTCACATAAACGGGACTTCCGGTAACTTTATCGCAAATATAAAATATCTGCGTACCATCTAATGGCTCTAATGGCAAAACAGAATATTGTCTTAAATTTAAATCTGCTCTTTTACCGATAACCGCCTCAATTGTGCTTAGTGGAGCCGTAATAATGCCATTTTCCGATTCTAAACTACACATATCATTTGCAATATCAATCGCTGTTATAGTGCAATTTTCATTGTTATAATTAACCTCATCTCCCGCATATAATTGATTCATATCAAATTCGTAACCTTTTACGCCATTATCTATTTTTAATTGATATAAATCCTCCATTTCAGAGCGTTTGATATTCAAGTATCCTCTTTCATTAAAAAGAACAGAGCGTTTTGGCTCTGTTCTTTGTTGAATGTCTGCAATTGTTAGCTGTGAATTACTTCGTCTATCACTATTTCTTGCGCTCTGCTGCGTATATTGTTCACCTTCTGTACCCAAAGCATCTGGTTTTTCTGTTTCAGCTCCTCTGTTACCCCTTCTGCTTTCATCATTTGTTCTATGATCTGTTCTTCTTTCTCCTGAGCTTGCTTCTGAATATCCGTCAAATGTTGCAACAGCTTCCCTGTCCTGTAAAGTTCCAGAAAAAACCAGTGTTTTTTCTCCTTGATATATTTCTCCCTCAGTTGGGCGTATCTCGTCAGCGGAATCGGGTCTTTCACTTCGGGAAATATTATGTCCGGAACCATTATGTCCCCTTCCTGATGATAAGTTATCGGCAGCAGCCCTCTCTCTGTCAACTCTGACATTATTTTCAACCTCCACTTCATTGTTTAATACAGCAGTATCTATAACTAAATTATACTCTGTTTCCCTGATGTTTTCAATGGCTTTTTCAATTGATTTCAAAATGTCGGCTGCAACAAAACATATTGCTTCACCTGCACGATGCAAATCTCTTTTCATCTGAGGAAAGGACAAGTTGATGAAATCATCTTGTGTAATGCCAAATATTGGTGCATTAAGTCTGCAATCAATAATATATTTAATACTTGTAATAATAAACGGTTTGAATACATCTGTGTTATGCGTAAGACCATTATCTATAAGGTCTGATAAAATCTGCGATAAATCTTGATTTGCATTTGTTGATAAAATATTTGCTAACTTTGATATATCATCATTACTTACAGTCCACATTATATAATCTTTGTTTTTGTCTATACTGACAGTTGATGATATATCAAATAATTTTGTAATAGTCTGATAGTCATAGATGCTAACGCTTTTTTCGTTCCGTCTGACCTGTCTGCCTTGTCTTTTCCAGTGCTTGTAAGTATCAAGTTTAGTCGCCAATGGCATTTGAAAATACACCGCTATTTGCGCATAAAACGGCATATCATAAAGATTTGCGGACATTTGTAAAAAATTAAGCCAATTTGCAGCAGAGGAAATTATTAAGCGCTCTGTATGTTTATAAAAATAATCATACTCGTATTTTTTCATTGATTTCATTTTAACACCTCTCTATTGTTTATTCGGAAACTGTAGATCAAATTTTGGATATTGACTATCCGTTTCTGCTGTCATTATTATTGTAGCAGCAAATGTTTTATTTTTTTTGCTCAATAAATCTGGAATATAACATTGTCCTGTTTCAAACAATTTTTTGGCTATGGATTTAGTAATTTTCTTTTTAAAAGCAGAAAAATATTTGTTGTCCTTAAAAAGAACAAAATCTTTATTTTCACAAGAATACGCCTTATTATTTTCATATATGCTTCCACCGCATTTAGGGCATATAGCAAATGCTGTTTTCTCATTATTTACTGTATTGAAAAGTTGGATGTATTCTTTGTTCGGTATTTTGTTCTTTTCTATCCATTCAGAAAGAATTCTCTTTATATTATCCATAAATTCCGTACTACTGTACTTTCCAAGAGCTATATCGGCGAGTTTGTTTTCCCAATCCGCCGTCATTGACGGAGATTTAATTTCAGCGGGAACAATCTGAATCAAATTTATACCCTTATCAGATGCAAGCAAATTACTTTTATCTCTTATTATCAGCCCATCTTTTATAAGTTTTTCAATAATTGCGGCTCTTGTAGCGGGAGTACCAAGACCTTTACGTTCTGCATCATCACTAATTTCCTTTGCTCCCGCTTTTTCCATTTCGGCTAAAATAGTAGCTTCAGTATAATGTGGCTTTGGCTTCGTCCAATATTCGACTGCTTTAGCCTCTGATATGCTCAGCTTCTGATTAATTTCTACCTCAGGTAACTCTTTGTCTTTTTTTTCTGCTGTTTTGCCTATAATAGCAAGTAACTGTTTTTTTAAGTTAAGAAATCCATACTCTCGAACGGTTGCGCCCGTTGCCGTAAAATCGTGAGCGGCTGCTGACAAATGTATTTTGGTACTTAAATAAATATATGGCATATCAACTGCCATCAGCAGACGATATGCTATTAAGTAAAAGAGTTTCTTATGTGTATTTGTCAGCGTATCAAAATCAGCTTGTAATGCTACATCTGTTGGAATAATGGCATGATGATCAGTAACCTTATCATTATTTATAATACGTTTTATATTTGTTTTGAAATTATTTACAGCAGAAATATTGAATTTATTTAATAGACAACCGATTATATTTCCTACCGATATTTCCATATCATCTGTAATGTACTTGCTGTCTGTTCTGGGATATGTAACAAATTTTTTTTCATAAAGTTCCTGTAAATAACTCAACGTCTGCTGTGCAGTATAACCCAATAACTTATTAGCATCTTTTTGTAAACTTGTAAGGTCATATAATAATGGAGGCATAGTCTTTTTTTGTGTGTTCTGTACATCTTTTACAATCGCAGTATTATTCAGCAACTTATTTGCCAATGATTCTGCCTCCCGTTTACTTAAATCCTCTGTTACTGCTTCAATACCGTTTGCCGTAATATGTGTTCTATAATACGGCGCCGAAACAAAATTCTTAATTGAGATGTCCCGCTCAACTATAATATGTAATGTAGGCGTTTGCACTCTGCCAATAGGTAATGTATTTCCTGCTCCATAAAGGCAAGTGAACAGCCTTGTTCCATTCATACCCACAAGCCAGTCTGCCTCAGAACGGCATTTTGCACTTCTGTAAAGATTATCATATTCCCTTCCGTCTCTGAGTTTATCAAAGCCGTCCTTTATTGCATCATCTGTCATGGAAGAAATCCACAGCCTTTTAAACGGCTTATTACACTTTGCAAAATAATATACAAGGCGAAATATCAGTTCACCTTCACGTCCTGCATCTGTTGCTTCAATAAGGTTTGTAACATCATCTCGCTCCATAAGTTTTTTTATAGTATAAAACTGACCTTTCGTTGAACTTTTCAAAGAATATTTCCATTTTTCGGGTATTATGGGAAGCAAAGAGACGTCCCATTTCTTATATTTAGGGTCGTATTCCTCAGGCTCGCTAAGAGCAACAAGATGTCCTATGCACCAGCTAACAATGTAACCATTGCCTTCACAATACCCATCTTTATTTGATGTTGCTCCTATTACTTTAGCAATAGATTTCGCAACCGACGGCTTTTCGGTTACAACTAATTGCAATTGCATTATCGTACACCTCCTGATATATGTTGAGGTATTTCTTGTAATTCTTGTGAAGATTCCTGACACATCTGTTCTATTTTGCTCAAAAGTTTATGTGGTGCAGAATCATTTATCACTCTTTTAAATATATTGTTTAATTCAGCTCTTGCACCATTTAACGCAAGAACATCCTCAAAACTAACATCTCCTAAAATCTCTGACATAATTATAAATTGGATTTCTTTTTCATGAGCAGAAATACTGTTTTCCATGTCTTTAATTCGATTATTCAAATCTTTTATTTTTGATTCGTAGGTTTCTTTTCTTTTTGTAAATACTGCAAGATTAGCCTGTAACTTCTTTAATTGCTCAAATTTATTTTCAAGTTCATTTTTTTCTTTATACATAGTTTTGCCTCCTGCCGGTAAAGAGGACTATTTAAGAATAAACAGCCCTCTTTTTTTAATTAATAATCTTCTTCGTCCTCTAAAAAATCAACAGCTTCGTCATCATTATCATCATTATATGTTTCAAACTCTGTTTCTGTTTTTGATGTATCAACAAAAACAGATTCATTATTTTCGTCGTCGCCAAAGCCTATATTATTATTTTCACTATCCATAGCCTTACCGGATGTAAACGAAGTATCCGAAACATCATCAGATAAAGTTTCTTCAGGCGTATTGCTTTCCTCATCGTCTTCTTCGTCCTCCTCATCATCAGCAGCAATTCTTTTTTTTCGGAAAATATAAACACCTATTACACCTGCTGCAACAAGTATTATAAGTAAAGGCAGAGACGAACCTTCATTATTTTTTGTATCTACAGGAATGGCAGCACTATCGCTTATTGTAGTATTTTCCAAAGATGGAGGCTCTGTTTCTGCTTCAGTCGTTTCGCCCTGATAATCCTCAATCAAATTAAATAAATCCTGTTCATCGACTGCATTAAGAAAATATACATTATTTGATGAGGCTGCCTTATCGATAACAATAAAAAACTCTGCGCCATTTTTGGAATGAACCGTATAAAATTCTTTATTATCATCAGTCGAAAGATTATCATCAATCGTCAGATTGCCGTCAACTGTAAAAGGTATTCCTGAAGGTTTGTTTAAAGTAAATGCCGTTGTTGACTCTGTAGGCGTCTCTGCCGACTTTTTCGGCGCAACAACATTTGCACTTGCGTTCACAGAAAATAACATAGTTATTAACAAAACGCATAATAATTTGATTCTCATTATTAATTCCTCCTAATCATATAATCTACGTATTGTATATATTAAATTTTTATCATATACGGGACGTGTACTTATCGGCTGTCCATCGTATGGGGCTTCCACAATTTGTCCGCCGCCTATATATATTGCAACATGATGGATACCTGAGTAAGCACCGTTGCTTGACCATAAAATAATATCGCCTGCCTGCATTTGTTCAAAACTTATTTGTTTACCAAGTGATGATAAAGATTTGGTATTCTGCACACCAATATACGCTCCTGCTTGGCAATAAGCCCAACAAACAAGACCTGAACAGTCAAAACGAGTTGAGTTCGGGTTGCGAATCTCAGATTCTGTATGTCCTCCGCCCCACAAATATGTATATCCGCAGCGTGAAAGAGCAAATTGTACAACTCTATTACCTAAATCGCTGTCACCTGGCACCATCTGACCATTTACACTACTACCTCCTATAACTATCTGTGGAGGTTCGTCTTCGCCAAAGGCAAAGTAAAAATATGGATTATATTGTTGATTTTCATCTTTACAATATAATTCTACGTGCAAATGAGGCACAAATAAATGCTCGCCTGTACTCATCGTAGCAAGCTGCTCCCCAACACTTATTTCTTGTCCGTTAGATACAGATATATCTTTTATACACTCATACTTAACCTCAAAACTTTCTTCTGTATCTACAAAAGTAATGCTATCGTCTGTTTTTCGTGTTACTTTGCCGTCAAATGGCGCAAGCACCGGAGTATCAGATGCACCCGCTATATCAATTCCCTTGTGAAAATCAACTTCTGTTACCAAGTTATCGCTGTCCTGAGTGAAGTCAACCACATCATCTGTTATCTGTCCACCTTCAGGAGGAGCCTCGCCCTGTTGATATGTGCCGATGTTAATTATCTTTGTTATTGTTTTTCCACCCCATTCGGGATGACAAGATGAAGTGCCTGGGTTTGCATGAAATGGATACCATGTGGATTTGTCTACTACAAATTCAACAACCACTTTACCCAAATTATGCCCCCATTTATTACAACCAAAGTCATTCTGATTTTTTATATCGCCTATAATACAAGGGAATATCGTACCGTCTGATTGATAAACATCAATATAATCGCCTACTGAGCCGAATGTACTGGTTACTGCAACAACATAACGATTATTGATTATTCCAAAACCCTCCGCATCAAAATTCATTCCAGCCTGTTCTCGCAGCTTATATTGATTAGATGAGGGGGAAGTAATTGTCTGCCAACCCATGTATGAAAAATTGCTGCCCATTTCCGCAGGCAAATTTATTACAGTTCCCGCTGAAACAGTCGCGCCATCATCAGTATAAGTAAGATTAGTTACATTAGATAACTTCGAATGAGTTGTAGTACCTTTTACGGTATCGCCACATAAATTAATTACTGCAGATTCCCAGTTATATTTAACGGGGCTTTCAAACCAAACTCTGTTGCCTCGATATTCTCTAAGCAAATCATAATATTCTTTAACTTCTTCGTCCATTTCATCTAGCAATACTGTTTCCAATCCTTTATTTACTAATGTAAATTCCTTAACGTGCCAACGAATCGGAAACATAGCTTTTGCTGAAGGATAATGCCATTCCCAATAATCCTTTTCCTCTAAAGTATACTGTTGTTCAAATATTTTATTTTCTAAGTCTTTTACACTTTTTGGAGTTGAATCTGTAAAAAAACTCTCAATAAAATGTTCAATAAAAGAATCATTAAAATCCCAACCAGGATACTGGGCAGAAAAATAAGCTATCAAAACTTCAGGATTATGTTCAAAATTATCTATATCATATCGAATCTCATCATATTCATAGGATTCTTGTGCCCTACGAATTTTTTTATTTATTGCAGCTTTTGTATCTGTTTCCAATTTTACATAATATACAGAAGCATCGTATATGTCTTTATCTGCTGTCATATAAGTAGTCGAAATAACGCCACCACCTATTGTACCCACCGTGATTGCACAAGAAACCAACAATGCAAGGCAAAGTATTAGTATTGCCAGACCGATTGTTATAGCGGCAGTATGCGGTTCGCTGAATATAGCTAACGCTATTCTGCCACCTACCCTAGCCGCTGCCATTTCCGCTATTTTTTTATTTGCAGTCGAAGCCGCTGCCTTACTTCCCGCTTGAGCAGCCGAACCACCTATACTATCGTTATATAAAGCATTTGCCATTTTCTTTCTGCGTAAAGCAAAATTATTCATTTTTTCAGGCTCGTCATCGCCTTTATCAATAGACTTAGCCAATTCAGACTTATTGGTGTACTCTGTTTTATTATTAAATGCCTTTTTCATAACAGAGTTTGATAGATTTTCGGTAATAGCAGCTGCCTCGCTGAACGCCTCCGCTGTTGTTCCATCAACAGCAGCTTCCTCGTCATCAAGGCTTGCACTTTTTTCAACAGGCTTATTGACAGAATCTAAAATATACTTTGCATTTTGCAAATTAAAAGCTCGGCTTTCTTCCGAGCGGTATTTATTATATGCTTTTTCAACATTTGGAGAAAGCGAGCTGAAATCTTTTTTAGCTTCCTGCTGCCCCGAAAATTCACTTTGCGACAACTTGTCATTAAGCTCATTAAGCAAATCTTCACTTTGATTTAACAAAGCCTTTTTTCTGACATTTTTTAAGTTTTGCTCTGAAATATTTTCCTTTAATTCCGAAATTTCAGAGCCTATATCATCTTTTATACTGCTTTCATTTATTGCCTCAAAGTCAGATGCAGGCTTTATACTTTCATACTGTGGTTTCTTGGACTTTTCATAAACAAAGTCGCTTTTAATATCTAGGTCATTAGCTTCTGCTGCCAGTCCTTTTAAGGTGCTATGCCTTGGTTTATTTGAAAAGCTCTCTCCTTCTATATCTTTTTGCCCTATTAACGCTTCACTTTCAAAAGCACGTTTTGATTTACTTTCAAAGCTATGCTTCTCATTTTTTAAATCACTCTTAATATTTCTCGTTTCCGTCTGTAAGCCGCCTTCTGTTAATTCTGAGCTTATATTATCATGATTTTTATGAACTTGGCTTTGTATGCCGTTAAAGGCTGTGGCTTCGGCAGCGTCAATATTTTTATTCGATAATTGCTTTATTGGTCTGCGTTTTGTCTTTGTCTTCGAAGAAAAGCCTTCTAGGGTATCTTGTCTTATTGATGCTTCATCTTTTCCAAAGTCCGTTTTTATTTCGCTTTCAAAGCTATGCTTTTGCTCATTTTTAAAACCACTCTTAATATTTCTCGTTTCTGTCTGTAAGCCGCTTTTTGTTAATTCTGAGCTTATATTATCATGATTTTTATAAACTTGACTTTGTAGACCGCTAAAAGCTGTGGCTTCGGCAGCATCAATACTTTTATTCGATAATTTTTTTATGGGTCTGCGTTTTGTCTTTTTCTTCGAAGAAAAGTCTTCTAAGGTATCTTGTCTTATTGATACCTCATCTTTCCCAAAGCCCGTTTTTATTTCGCTTTTAAAGCTATGCTTCTCATTTTTTAAATCACTCTTAATATTTCTCGTTTCCGTCTGTAAGCCGCTTTTTGTTAATTCTGAGCTTATATTATCGTGATTTTTATGAACTTGGCTTTGTAGACCGCTAAAAGCTGTGGCTTCGGCAGCGTCAATACTTTTATTCGATAATTTCTTTATTGGTCTGCGTTTTGTCTTCGAAGAAAAGTCTTCTAGAGTATCTTGTCTTATTGATACCTCATCTTTCCCAAAGCCCGTTTTTATTTCGCTTTCAAAACTATGTTCTGAATTATTATCATCATAGCTATTATGAGCTTGGCTTTGCAAGCCGTTAAAAGCTGCTGCTTCAGTATCATCAAAAGTTCTCTCTGCTGTCAACTGTCTTACCGACCTCCGTCTCGCTTTGACCGGTAAATTGTTACTGGTTTCTTTTTCTTCGGCATGTTCACCATACTTTACTTTGCTTTTACTTTCAAAAGCACGTTTTGATTTACTTTCATTTAATGTAACATTTATCTTTGTTTTTTTTACTGCCTCAAAATCTGACACTTCAGACTGTGCTATAAATGTCTCACCAAGTTTGTTCTCCTTTGATTGAGTAGGCGGAAGGGGCTTTACCGTTTCCCCTCTATCGGTCGGCAGAGATTCCGTATTAATTTCTTCTTCCTGTTCAAAATATGACGAATAATTCTTTTTTCTTATTTCCTTATACCTCTGAGCTTTTTTTAAATTCTTTTTTCTTTTAAGAATCTGTTCTTGTGTGCCTGACACATTTTTATCATCAGAATATTCCTTATTTCCTATATTGAAAGAATTCGCAAAGTTTGACTTATTTTCGTCCTTTTCAAAAGCCGAATCTGTGTTTTCCTCCTGTAAACTTCGTAATTCTGAATGAATATTATCATTATTATTAATTGAATCTTTTAATTTCTCAATCTCAGAAACGTTTTCAATAAAATTATCCGAATAATCTTTTTCCAAAAAACTCCTCAAACCGTTACTATTATTAGATGAAAGTTTTACTTGTTTGGTGGTGAATGGAACATACTCCTGCGTTGCAGATACAGCATCCGAATCATTGTTCCAATAATCAGATGTTGGTCGTGTACGTAATTTTCTGTTACGCAACTGTCGGCTTTTATTGGCTTGAGCTTTATCATTAACCTCAGATTCACCTTCTTTTATATCATTTATTTCAGCTGATAGAGCCGTATTTATATTTTTTTGCTCAAGTTCGCTTACAGATAAGGTTGCTTTATTCTGGGATTTTTTCCGTGGACGTTTTTTTCTCTTTGCAACAATTTCATCGTCTTCATCTTGTTTTCCAAATGTTGAGGAATTACTGCTTTCAAAGGGGCTTTCATACTCTGTCATATTTATCCCTCCTACTGCACCTCTTCGAGTTTGGTTGTTATAAGACTATACAAGGCTGTATCTCGTGGAAATATATCCTCAAATGGCAGTTTAATATTGCCATAGCTTAACAGTCCTTTACCGGCATCGTTTGTATTAAGGTAGGATAACTGATTTTCGGATATACTTAACTTCTCTGCAAGTAATTCTCTGTCCCTCGGACCTTGTCCCAACATATAAATAAAATCGGAGTTTTCAAAAATATTTTCGACTTTCATTGATTGCAGAAAGTCTTTTATATTTTGCGTAATTCCTGTTGGTATACCGCCCCATTTACGGAATCGTTTCCAAATAGAAACAGAATACTCTGCCGTTTCCTTATCATTAAGCAATAAGTGAAACTCGTCAATATAGAACCAAGTATGTATGTGCTTTTCTCTGTACTCAGCAACTTTAGACCATACAAAATCTTGTATAATAAGCATAGCAAGAGGCTTCAACTGGTCAGACATTTCTTTAATATCAAAACAAATAATACGATTATTCATATTAACGGATGTTCTGTGATTAAAGAAATTATTGTTGCCCGTTACATAGAACTTCATGCTTTCTACCAAAAATTCTGCTGCTTGACTTTCCACTTTTTCAAGCTCCTCATAAAGGTCTGAAAGAGTAGGCATTAAATTATTGCCATCATTTGAAACAAAATAATGCTTGTACACGTTCTCTATCGCTTCATCGATAAGCCCTTTATCGATTGGAGTTATTTTATGCGGATGCATAATCAACTCGAAAAAAGACAACATAAAGCTGCTTTTAAGTGCTATCGGATTATTATCGGCATCATAATCAAATGAAATATCAAGAGGATTAATGTAATCCTTTGAATTAGGCGAAATAGTTATTACCTGTCCGCCGAGTGCCTTTACAAGTGGAAAATACTCACCTTCAGGATCACAGATAAATATTGGGTCATTTGTTGTGAAAAACACATTAACTATTTCTCTTTTCGCTGCAAAAGACTTTCCTGTGCCAGGCTTACCTAAAATTAGTCCATTTGGATTATTAAGGAGCTTTCGGTCACACATAATCATATTATGTGATAGTGCATTTAATCCGTAATAAATGCTTTGGGCGCTTTGCTGAAACAATTCTTGCGTTGTAAAGGGTTCCAGAATAGCAAGGGGATATGTTGTTAAGCCCCTGCTCAGATAATCCACTTTATTAACACCAAAAGGCATTGAAGATATATAGCCATCCTCTTGTAAATAATCAAGTGTTTTAAGTTCATTTGTGCTTCTCTGAGCAATAGAATTTGATTTTTCATAGTTAGCCTGTAAACTTACTTTTTTGTCCGAAAAATTTGTAACAATAAAAGTTACATAAAACCACTTTTCATCGGACTTAATGAGCTTATTAAGTAGTTTTTTGGAATCCTCAGATGCCAGCTTGAGTGCTTCTGGTATCAAGTCTTCGCCGTAGAAATTACGATTAGCCTTTTTTTGTTCCTCTATTTTCATAGAATCAATATCCGAAACTTTACGTCTTACTAATTTAAGAGCTTTATTCTGGTCAACCGGCTGTATATGTATATTCACTGTTATATTTGTATCAACATCTAAAATATCAACCAAAATTTGGTCTGTAAGATGAGATGACATTATCTGAAAATATGATACAGTGCCATACGATTTATTGGTCTTAAAGTAGTCTTTCTGAAATACCAGTTTGTCCGGGGCAACAAGTGATACTGTATCTGTTTCATCTTTCCAATCACAAGATATTTCTTTTTCGCTCGAATTAGACATAACTGCTGCCAACATTTTAAGCCTTTCAGTGCCATTTAAAGAAAACGCCCTGACCTCTAAGCGATTAAAATTAGATAATGTTGTCATTTCCGCTTGGTCTAAGCGCTGCCTTGCTTCTTTTATTGTGGCAGCCGACGTTGTAATGGTTATAAATTTACGTTTAATAATAGAATTATTTCCCTTTTCAAACTGCGTTTTTAAAATATCACTGTATTCCTTGCGAATATATTCAAATTTATCGTCTATATTGTCAAGTTTGGGAATTGTAATAGAGGCTTCATAATCCTTAATGTTAATCGTCTGATTGACAAATGAAAACTGTACTCTAACATCATCAGAAAATGAATTTAAAAGTTCACTATATTTTTCTAAAATATCAACTTTTGCTTCATCAGGTAAAAGATGATAGGTAATATCAAAAAATTCAATGGTTTTAGAATACTCGTTATTTTCAAGTTCCATAAGCCCATCCTTATAAATCCTTTTAATGGGTAATGTATTTATCGTCGTTGTAGGTATTGCTTTACCATTGTTAAATATTTTTTCTACTGCCTGTTTTTTTATTTTTAACAGTAACCGGTTTGACTTTTTCAATTTTATCACCTCCATTTTTAAGCCTTGTCTTGGGAAATATAAATCTCCATTTTATATAGTTATAAATTCTTTTCTCGAAATACAAATCGTTTTTTGGTGGAAGAGCAGACATAAAGAAAGGAATTGCTACTGCAACCATAAGCAAAGCTGCCAAATCAGTTGATAAGGACTTAAAAAGTAAATATGTTGGCACAGATACTACTGCCGCCAATGAAAAACATATTAATTGCCTTTTCGTAACTACACCAAATACCTTTGTTTTAACCTTTCGGACATCAAAAGGTACTGTTATTCTTTGTTGCGACATAATATTCTCCTTTCTTTTTAACTGAATATTGCTTTTGATATGCTTTCTGTCTTTAACAGCACAAATATTGTCATAATGCTGATCAGCAAATTAGTAGTAACTGCATTTTGGAATGTATCAATTATTTCTGCGGCATCGCCTGTAGCCGATACCGCAGATAACATCACATTTTGACAACTGCCTAAATATATAGCAATTACGATTATAATAATCACAAGCTGAAAAGCTAAAGCTAGTATATTATGAATATATCGTTTACCGCTGTGACCTAATTCTCTGCTGCCTAAAGTAGCAAAAGTAATTGGCGCAAAAGCAGCGTATATGTATGAATACATATATCTGACTATAACAACAAGCGATATAATAGGCACAAATATTAATCCTATTAAGGCAGCAATAAGCGATACAACTGTTAGTAAAATAATAACGCTCATTCCATCGCCAATATCCATTTCCGTAAGTGCTTCCACGAATGTATCTTTAAATCCTGTGTTATTTATCATTTCCGTAAGTGCTGTTGGGTCTAATCCATGTAAGGATGTGCCCTGTATATAGTCTAGTATCTGTTTTGTCAACTGTGTTGTAATTTCGAAAATGCCCGATACTATATCAAAGGAGTGATTGAGCAATACTATTGCAATAAATAATTTAAAAAACCACCGAAAAAAAACCGAAATATCCATATCGTGAAAATTGTTACTGTTTATTACCATAGTTACAAGTTCATAAACCATTACATACGTAACAATCAATATTGCTATAGGTAATATAAAGTTATGGCTGATGGTTGAAATAATATTAAATACTCCTGTGTTCCATGATGATAGGTCTTTCGTCAAATCATCACTTAAAAATGTAGTAATTGCAAGAGTATTAACGCACATCGCCTTATAATTAAAAAAAACAATGTTGGCAAGAAACCCCATTAACCAATCCTTTACAATTTTGTCCATAAGAAATTTCATAATTAAAAACACTCCTTATCGGAATCTTATTAGCTGGCAGTCATTGCATTAAAAAGTTCTGTAAGTTTTGGAATTAAAAACCAACCGATAGCGGCAACTCCCGCACCAGCCGCAAACTGTTTAATGCCTTGCGATTTAGCACCAGGATTATCATTACCATAACCCTCTAAAAGATTAATTACGCCCCAAATCAACAAGCCTGCGCCTAAAGCAACCACTATATTTTTAAGTAAATTTACGCCGTCCGTGAAAAACTGAGTTGTGCCAATAGCAGCATAGGCACATACCGGATACATTGACATAAATAAACAATAGAAGAAAATAAATCTTTCCGCTAAACTCTTTTTTGTTGCAAATTCCTTTCCATTTTTTCTTGTATCGTTTTCTCTTTTTAACTTTTTCATAATTAATTATCCTCCTAATTTTTTATTAAAAGCAGGGAGATATAAACATCTCCCTGCTTAGCTAACATTAAATATTAAATTTCCATCGAATTGTCCTTCATTTTTGCCTGTTGTGCTGTTGCCTGTTGTGCCGTTTCTGCCGCAAGTTTTGTTTCTGCTTTTGCTACAAGATTCTTTAGGCTATTCGGCTCACTTTCATGCTCAGTTTGTGACAAATTGTCGCGAAGCTGTTCCGTTGTTTCTTTAGCGATTAAATTAATTAATCCTATGTGTATGCTTTCGGGTATAGCAAACTCAAATCGGTTTGTCCTATCACTCGGAATATTAATTGCATTTGCCCATTGTTTATTTTCGTTTGATATTCTGCCGTCTGACTGATGAAGCTGCACAGTGTTTGCAACTACAAATTGGACACGCTCTGCTCCGTATTTTTCGATAGCCTGCTTTACAACTTGATTTGAGCCAAATATATGATCATCTGCGGAATAATGATCGCTTGCAAGTTCGGCAATATATTTTGCACAATCTTTATTTAAACGGCTTGAATCATCGTACATCTTCTGTTCATTATGAGCCGTTGCATACTCAAAAGTTTCCTTATAAACAGGATTTTCCCTCTGATGATAATCAGACAATTTATTAATACTCAATCCCTTTGCAGTATATGGCGTCATAGTGCCCTCATTAAGTGCCTCTGCGATATTTCTGCAATCGTTCTTATCACCGATATATACTATTTCTCCAATATCCAATTTGCCGTTCTCATTGGGTATGTATGATTGTACAAAGAAAGCATTGCTCACATTATCCATACTAGGATTTGCCTCTATCTTAAATATAGGCTGATTTGTTTCCTTTGAAAGTGATAAAATCGGTACTTCAACTGCAAAATCATAGTTGCCATTTGACACAATATGATATTCTATGTCCTCTTCGGGGTTGCTCATAACGTATGATTCATTAAATCCAAGCTGCTTCATTTCCTCAAGGCTTCTAGTTGTTAAATTAAATGTGCCTATCGGGGTTTCGATATGTTCTTTAACTGTATCAAGCAATATTTGCTCATTGGATTTTTCTTTAATGTTTTTCTTTGTGTTTTCTTTAGGTTTACGGAAAAAATCAGGTAATTCTCTTTCAAGTTTATTGAGTATAGTATTGGCACCGGATTTTATACAATCTGCAAAATTATATTTATCCTTAATATTATTGCGTTCAGAAAAGTCCTTTACCCAATCAAAATTATATGGCGAATCAATGCCAACTGTTTTTAACACTATATGAGTAGAGGCTTCTTTTGCAAACTGCTCTAATGCTTCGTTTTCAAGAGCTTTTATACTATTGTTACTGTCTGCAAGGGCTTCAAAGACGTTGTATATAGTTGAGGATTCACCAAGAGGTATTTTACCTTCTTTATCAAGTATTTTGGTCGCTGCCCCAAAAAGCAAATCGCCCTTTCTATAATTTGGCATCTCCTTATATGGCGGATGTAATGAAAAAGACTTATTAAGCTGTGATGCATCAAATCCACTTATAGTGCGCATATAACTGAATTGCTTATGTTTTTTACCATTTTTATCTGTAATATTTTTAAAAACAGGCTCAAGTAAAGTGATTCCTTTTTCGCCCTTATTTACTGAACGATGCAACTTATTCCAATCCGTAAGTGATTTAACAATAGTGGCATCAGGCTTTTGCATAAGTATTAGCATTGCATTTCTGGCTGACTTATCCTTATGTACTGCTATCATATCTAAATATTGTTTAAACATATCGGAAGACGAAAAGTAAGCCTCAAAGCCCTTGTTAAGTTGCTCATATACACCATTGACCTTTTCCTTATTTTCATTAAAACGAACTTTATTAAAAAGTTTTCTTGTTTCATCTGCATTCATAAGCATAACTTCTGGATTATCTCCTGTCTTGATAAATTCAAATCCATTTTCTGTTTTGCCATTGTAAACAAAAAGCTCATCATCAATATTAACTTCTGTGCCTAAATAATATTCATAAGGCTGTCTTGTCTGTTTATCTTTTTCTTTGTTGGTCATATTTTTTCTCCTTTCTTTTTTCTATTGCAGATTTTTACTTAAAATTTCGCTGTCATCATATTTTTGATGTTGTAATTCCTGCTCAATGTCAAACTGATTTTTAGGATCAAAATCTGACAGAAATTTATATTCTTTGTGCTTGGTGATGTCATATTTATCTGACAAAAAAGGTCGTATACCCCTGAGCCTAAGTATACATTTTCCACCGTCCATAACAGCTAATTCGTCTTGGCTCATAAGTTCCTTGCCCGTCTTATTATAATTAAGACCGAACGAACTGTTATTGCTTCGGGTATCCTGCTCCGTAACAAGGTCAATTGTTTCCTTGCCCAGTAGCTCTGCCATATCCTTAAGGGTGGATTTTTCTGTTCCGCCGAGAAATAACTCGGAATCACAGTTGCCCTCAATAGTATCTGCATTATCCTTGTAAATGGCTTTAAGCTGTGCTTTAGATTGTAGTACAATACTCGCCGAGATTTCTCTGCTTCGTATCGTAGCTATTAACTTATCAAAATTCGGAATTTGTCCAATATTGGCAAATTCATCTAACAGACATCTAACGTGAGTAGGAAGTCTGCCGCCATAAACATCATCAGCTTTAGAACAAAGCAAATTAAACATTTGCGAATACAAAATAGATACTACAAAGTTAAATGTAGTATCTGTATCGCTTATTATAATAAATAATGCTGTCTTTTGATTTGCATCACCGTATGTATCAATAGCTAATTCGTCGTAACTCATTATTTCCCGTAACTCGGGAATATCAAAAGGAGCAAGTCTAGCTCCGCAGGAAATAAGTATTGACTTTGCTGTCTTACCGGCTGCCAGCTTATACTTTTTATACTGACTAACAGCAAAATCTGCACGGGCTTTTTCTCTTATTGCTTTGCCATTATGATAAGTGGTTTTAATAATTTCACCGTTTTCAAGATCATCAAACATTATGTCAACTACATTTTTCATATTTTCGTTTTCTTCACTTGTTTGCGACATATTAATCATATCAATCAGAGTCGAAAAATTCTGTTCACTTTCAGGCAGCGTCTGACGAATAAAATCAATTAATGCACTGTAGTAAAGTCTTTCAGCTTTTACCCAAAAGTCTTCAGTTGATTTTTCTCCCTCTCCTTTGGTATTTAAAATAATCGTATTAACAAGTTTTAAAACATCCTGCTCGGAATGTATATACATAAAAGGATTGTAATGTAATGATTTTTTGAAATTTACTGTATTAAAAACCTTAACATCATAACCACTGCGCTTTAACATTTTTCCACATTCAAGAACAAGAGTGCCCTTCGGGTCAGTTACCACATAGCTCGAATGCTTCTGCATCAAATTTGGCTTAATAAAAAACCTTGTTTTTCCCGAACCCGAACCACCAACAACCAAAACATTTTTGTTTCGACTGTTTTTTGGCGGATTAGCTCTTGCATTCATGGTTAAGTATTCTGTTGCAGTTAAAATAATGTTATTCTCCGGAATGGGGTCGATAAAAGGTTTAATATCCTCTTTATTACCCCAACGTGCAGAGCCATATTCCTCACCCTTGCGAAATTTTTTACTGTTGACACGCTTGTATGCGATATAGATTTTTATAAAAATAATAACCGAAATTGATACAAGAAATGGATAAGTTCGCAAACTTAATACAGGATTACGAAATATATACCCTAAATCGGTAAATGCTTCAACTATTGCACCCATAAAGTTACCTTTATAATGAGCAAAATATAAAGATGTCAAACGATTAGCAAGCCAACCTATAATAATTACCAAAAAATTACGCTTAATTATTGTAACCAACGATAACTCCGGATCAATATCCATTGCTTTTAAGTATTTAATACTGCTTCGTTTAATATTTTCCCATTGTTTGGCAAAAAAACTACTACTTAAATAAGTATCAATATCTTTTGGTATGGACTTTAGAATATTAACATAATCTGTCATGTTTATAGATTTATTTTTCTTTGACTTCTTTTTTGACATTATAAATTAAGGTTCATATCCTTGTTTTTATTCAAGTGTTTCTGTCTATTTTTGTCTTGTGATAAATCTATATCCTTATTATGTTCATACATCTTTTCTTCAGCTGCCTTAGCCATACCGTCTAAGGATTCAGCTTCCCTTATATCCATACGCTTGACACATTCTTTAAAGCATCGTTCCATCATTACTTGATCACGGCAGTCAAAATAAAAATAATAATCCGTCAACCCATCTTCGCCTTGAGTTTTGCTTTTTTTGATTGCATATTTGACATCAAATTCTTTCAAACAATCTTTAAATATATTAAAGTCGTCTTCGCTCCTCTTGGAAAATTCAAACTCATTTATGTTGCCATTTGTCAGGGTTTTTAAAGTCTTAATATCAATTTCGTTCCGCTTGCCGGACAAAAATTTTTCCATGGCTTGTTTAAGCAATTTAAATATATTTGGGGTAGATCGCCCTACTCTTATAAGCAAGCTGATTGCCTGTTGAGTTGTTGCATCAACCATATTAATCGCCTCCCATTAAAGAGGACTGGGATTTAATACCCAGTCCTCTTAAAAATTATTCTTTATTCAAATAATTATAAATAATAACTGACATTTCAGCCCTTGTTATATCGTCCTTTGGTCTGATATAGTCCTCGTCACCAACAACGGCTCCTATGCCGCACAGATAATTTACATACGGTTTTGCCCAGCCGCTTACATTATTGGCATCATTATACTTTGCAAGAGATTCGTAGTAAATCGAATATGGAATTACCGTCTGACGGCTGAATATCTTAGCCATAATAACCATCATTTCCTGACGAGTTATAGTATTTTCGGGTCTAAATGTACCGTCACCATAGCCAATAAATATGCCTGCTGCTGCACAATTAGCAATAGCATTAGCATAATATGAATCTTTCGGCACATCATTAAATGCCACAGTACCCTTTTCAAGAGGTAACAATCTGTTTAAAACGATTGCAAAATCGCCCCTCTTTGTAGATAAATCAGGTTTAAAGAAATCATCTGTTACACCCTTAACAATGCCTTCCTTATGCAGAAATTCAATGTAATCCTCTGCCCAATGGTCAATTACATCATCAAATCTATTATCCTTTTCGTCTGTTTCAGGTTCGGAAATTACTTCGGTAGAAGCCTCGGAAACAATTTCTGTACTAGTTTCACCGAACTCTTTAATATGCAGCTTACCGCCGCCACCTCCACCGCCGCCTGAACTCTTTGGAGCTGATGTTGTTGTTTCTGTAATTTCAGGCTTTGGTGAAACGGTAATATCTACTTCTGCTTCTAAGCCCTCAACCTCAACTTTAACATTATTATCATCAGGTGTTAATGGATTATTATCAAGTACATCAATGTCTTCGGCATCAACTGTTTCCTTTGTACCATCATTATATGTGACCTCTGCCTGTATTCCATCTTTATCAAAAGTTTCACCCTCTATATAATCTGTTTTGTCAGGTGGAGTTACAATTTCTACACTGACTGGCTTACGAGCTATAACATTAATTGGCACATTTATTTGTTCTACACCATTTTTATAAGTATAGTAAATTATGCCATAAATATCATCAAGAGTTAATGGTGTATCATCAATAGATACATCTTTCTCATCAATGTAGGTCTTTGAACCATCATTCCACGATAATTCTATAAGGATGCCTGTCGGGTCGAATGTCTGACCTTCGACGTATTCTGTCTTGGTCGGCAAATTAATAATTCTTACACCTTCTGAATTACCATAATTTGCTTCAGTTGTAACTTCTGATGTCTGCTCTGATGTCTGTTCAGTATTTTCCTCGGCACCGCTGTCTGATGTTGTTGTAGTGGTTTCGAAATTATTATCTGTCGTGGTTTCTGAACTTATTTCAGTTGTTACTTCTGTACTATTTTCCATATCCTCATCACTGCCTACAATAACCTTCTTGATAACTTCAATCGGCTGCTCTGCTGTATGACCTTCATATTCAATAGTTATTGCTGTATCGGATATATCAAAGCCCTTTTCGGAATAAGTATAGTCATTTACAATTTCTCTACTTAAATCCTTATATACAGCTTCAACTACCATTCCTGTTGGGTCAAAAGCCTGTCCTTCAATATATTCTGTCTTTACCGGAGGCTTTATAATTTCAATATGGTCAATAGTTGTATGAATATGGTATGTATTCAATATCCAAACTACATCAAGCATATTGATTTCAGCATCGTCATTGGCATCTGCATTAAGCTCATAAACAGAATCAAGAGTCCACATATTTAATACGGATTTCTCAAGTAATGTTATATCGTGAGCTGTCAGATAACCGTCACCCGTAATATCTGCATTAATAAGACTGTCACCTTCAAGTGTTATTGTTTCACTCAAACAATTCTTTGCAAGGGTTATATCCTCTTCGGTTATACTGCCATCTCCGTCAATATCACCCGTATGTACAGCGTGTTTATTAAAATCACGCTCTGTGCTTCCTAAGTATTTTGTCAAAATAGCAGCATCTTCGGGACTAACCTGTCCATCTCTGTTTACATCACCGTTTTTCTCGGTTATATACGCCGTAATATCAGCAATAGTCAGATTAATATCAACGGTATCACTATAGCCTTTATATTCGACAACTACATTCTTATCACCTGCCTCAAAAGGCTTATCAGTATAAGTATAGTTATTAATTTCAGCTTCTGTACCGTCATTGTAATATGCCGTAACGACCATACCTGTCGGGTCAAATGTTTCGCCTTCCTTGTAATCCGTTTTATCCGGAGGAGTAGTAATTTTTATTCCTACAACTACCTTTTCAATAACAGTAACAAACTGCTCTGCCGTATGACCTTCCTTATTGACAACTACAGCAGCATCACCTAATGATAAAACTTGTGGCGTATAATCATACTCCTCAAGTATTGCTGTTGAATTGTCATTATAAAATGCCTTGACTACCATTCCTGTTGGGTCAAAAGCCTCGCCCTCAACATATTCCGTCTTA
Organism: uncultured Clostridia bacterium; assembly: GCA_947628755.1. GTDB lineage: Bacteria > Bacillota > Clostridia > Lachnospirales > CAG-274 > CANPXH01. The sequence goes on from CANRBC010000003.1 coordinate 86,296, forward strand.
ACGGGAGCTGTTATGATTTCGATATGGTCTATTACCTTGCTGTTTACAGAGATAGGTGTTATGCAGTATAAATTATCGTAGGTAATATATACCTTTGTTGTGCCTGCTGATAAATTAAATTTATCAACATTGTAATTAAAAAGTTCAGCCTCCGTACCATCATTGTAATATGCTGTAACCTCCATACCTTCAGGGTTAAATACTTCACCTTCGAGATACACAGATTTTGTAGGCGGCTTTGTAACAGCAATACTTGTAATTGCTTTTGCAATTACACTTATATTGATTTCTGTCTTTTGATTATCCTTGACAATTTCAATAGACTTCGTACCCTCTGTAACAACTTCAGGACAACATACATAATCACTTATTTCGGTCTCTGTGCCATCATTATAGAATGCTGTTACTATCATACCTGTCGGGTCAAAAGCCTGTCCTGCTACATAGTCTATCTTGTCCGGAGACTTTGTAACTACAAGTCTTGTTATTTCCTTTTTAACAACCTTTACGGGGATTTCAGCGGTCTGACCGCCTGCTGAAACAGATACGTTAGTATCATCTGTTGTCAAAGGCGCATCTGAATAAGAATACATATCGGGTGTCAGAATTTCATCTGTACCATCATTGTAATATGCTCTGAGCATCAAGCCTGCATCGTTGAAAAGCTCGCCTTCAACATAATCTGCCTTATCTGGCTGTGATACAACTTCAAGGCGAGTTATTGCCTTTGCAACAACGCTTACATTGATAAAATCAAAGAATTTATCATAGGTAACATATATCTTTGTTGTACCTAATGTAAGTACATCTGTATCAATTTCATAACCTAAAATTTCAGCAGACGTACCATCATTATAATATGCCGTAACGACCATTCCTGTCGGGTCAAAACTCTGACCTGCTACATAATCTACCTTATCAGGTTGATTTGTTATTTTAATATCTGTTATAACCTTTTCGGTTACATTTATCGGAGTGGTGCAATAAAGATTATTATATGTAATATATACCTCTGTTTGCTCTGCAACAATAGTATTTTCAGAAATAGAATAGTCTCTTATTTCAGCCTCAGTACCGTCATTATAATACCCTGTAACTACCATTCCATCTTTATTAAATTTCTCACCTGCTACATAATCCTTTTTGGTGGGCGGCGTTGTCGCCTTGATTGATGTAACTACCTTATCAGATGTCAGAATAGCAACAGTATCACTCTTACCGTTCTTGCTAACGGTTATCTCTGTAGTATCGCCTGAAATTATCTTTGGATTATAATCATAATCATTTATTTCTGCTGATGTACCATCATTATATGTTGCCTTTACAATCATACCGGCAGGGTCAAAGCTCTGTCCTGCTACATAGCTTATTTTCTTGGGTGACTGAGTTACATCTATACCTGTAATTTCCTTATCAATCACTTTGATTGGAACAATTAATGAAGCATTACCTGCATTTACAGTTACAGTTCTGTCCTCAAGAACAAAGGGTTTCTTTGAATATGAGTATTCATTCGGAGCAAGATAAGATTCAGTATCATCGTTAAAATATGCTTTTATTAACATTCCTGTTTCATTAAATATTTCGCCTTCAACATATTCAACTTTATCAGGTTCTTGAGAAAGTGTAATTCTCGTAATTTCCTTTTTAACAACGCTTACGGGAACTTCAGAATAGAACTTATCATAAATTATCATTACAGTTGATGTGCCTGTTTTTACAACAGCAGGCTTATACGTATAATCACTTATATTCTGTTCTGAGCCATCACTATATATAGCTGTAACAATCATACCGGCAGGATCGAATTCCTGTCCTGTTACATAACTCGTCTTAGCGGGCTGTTCCGTTACCTTTATACCTGTTACAACCTTATCTGAAACATTTATAGGAGTAGTACAGTAGAGGTTATCATAAGTGATATATATTTCTCTTTGACCAGCCGTAAGAGGACTTTTATCTACTATATAATCTCTTATTTCAGCTTCTGTACCGTCATTATAATATGCGGTTACAATCATACCGGCATTATTAAAGATTTCTCCCGCATAATAGTCCTGTTTCTTAGGAGGTGTAGTTACCTTAATTGAGTCAGCAACCTTATCTGCAACAATAATTGCTAAAGTATCGCTCTTACCGTCCTTGCTGACGGTTATCTCTGTAGTATCACCTGATATTACCTTAGGATTGTAATCATAGTCGCTTATCTCTGCTGACGTACCATCATTATAGAAAGCAGTAACTATCATACCGTTGGCATTAAATGTCTGACCCACTACATAATTAATCTTTTTCGGAGATTGCGTAACTTCAATGCGAGTTATCGCCTTATCAACTACTTTTATAGGCACTGTAAGAGTAGTATTACCTGCTCTGACTTCTATGGTCTTGTCAGCCATTGTAAGCGGAGCTGCATTGTAAGTATACTCATTCGGAGCAAGATAAGATTCAGTACCATCATTGTATGTTGCCTTTACAAGCATTCCGTTTGGATTAAATACTTCGCCTTCAACGTAGTCTGTCTTAGTAGGAGGCTGAGCAAGTGAAATATTGGTAATCTCCTTTGATGCAACGCTGACGGATACAGAGGCATAAAAGTTATTGTAAGTAATAATTACATTTGATGTACCTGCTGTCATAATAGCAGGACTGTAGTTATAGCTTGTAACATTTTCCTCTGTGCCGTCTGAATATGTCGCCTTAACAACCATACCGTTGGAATTAAATTCCTGTCCCGCAACATAGCTTGTCTTGGTTGGCTGTTCCGTTACCTTTATGCCTGTTATAACCCTGTCAATAACATTAATCGGAGTAGTTGCATAAAGATTATCATAAGTAACATATTCCTCTGTCTGTCCTGCTACAAGTACATTGTCATCTGTTGCGAAGTTACTTATTAAGGAGGAATCGCCATCATTATAATATGCTGTTACCTCCATACCTTTACGATTAAATTTTTCGCCTGCAATATAATTTTTCTTTGCAGGCGGCTCTGTAACCTTTATTGCTGTTACTGTTCTGTCAGATACATTAACCGGTGTAATAGCCGTAAAACCGTTCTTTGATACTGTAACCTTGTTGACCTCCTCGGTTATTACATTTGGTGCATAATCATAATCGTTTATAACAGCACTGCTGCCATCATTGTATGTTGCTGTTACCTCCATACCTGTCGGGTCAAAAGCCTGTCCCGATACATAGCTTGTTTTTGCAGGGGGATTTGTAACCTTAATACCTGTAATAGACTTTTTAACAACAGATATAGGTGTGGTAGCTGTCATATCACCTGCTGCAATAACAATACTCTTATCGCTTACTGTTAATGATGATGTTTTATAGGTATAATCCCCTGGAGCAAGATTAGCTGTGCTATGGTCGGAATAAGTAGCCTTGACCACCATTCCTGCGGGATTAAATATTTCACCTTCTACATAATCCTTTTTGCTTGGCGGCTGCGTTATCTCTATATTGGTAATTTCTTTGTCACTTACGCTTACAATAACATAAGTATAAAAATTGTTATAAGTAATATACACCTTATCCTGTCCCGCTGCTAAAACAGTGGAGCTTACAGTGTAATTATCTATTGTTTTTTCTGAGCCGTCAGAGTAAATCGCCTTAACCACAAGACCTGCCTTGTCAAACTCTTGACCCGCTACATAGCTTTGCTTTGTAGGCGGATTTACAACCTTTATTGCAGTTATCTCCGCAACGGCAGCAACCTCTACGGGAGTAGTACAATATAAATTATTGTACGTTATATATACCTCGGTCTGTCCAGCAGCGAGCGGTTCCTCGGATAATATATAATCCTCAAGATCTGTTGTTGTACCATCGTTATAATAGCCTGTTACAATCATGCCATCAGGATCAAATTCCTGTCCTGCAAAGTATTTGGTCTTTATCGGCTGTTCAGATACTCGTATACTTATAATTTCCTTTGCTGAAACCGTAATAGGCGTAGTAGCTTCATTACCGTTTTTGGAAACTGTAATTTTATCGGTATTTTCTGTAATTACCTTTGGGCTGTATTCATAATCGTTTATAACGGCTGTTGTTCTGTCGTTGTAAGTTGCTGTTACCTCCATACCCATAGGGTCGAAAGCCTGCCCTGCAATATAACTGATGCGCTTAGGCGGCTTCGTAACAGCAATACTTGTAATTTCTTTTGCAACAACAGAGATAGGTGTTGTTGCCTTTTTATCGCCTGCTCTGACCTCTAATGTCCTATCGGATGTTGTTAATGGTGCCGTATTGTATGTGTACTGGCTAGGGGCTAAATCTCCAGTAGATTTATCATTATATGTAGCCGTTACAACCATACCCGTTGGGTTGAATACTTCACCTTCAACATAATCCTTCTTGCTTGGCGGCTGAGTTATTTCTATATTAGTAATTTCCTTATCAGAAACACTGACTGTTACAGGAGCAAAAAATTTATCATAGGTAACATATATTGTTGTCTGCCCTGCCGCAAGAGGCGCAGAGGGTACAGTATAGTTATTTATTTCTCTTTCTGTATCATCAGAGTAAACAGCCTTGACTACCATACCTTTTTTATCGAACTTATCGCCTGCTACATAACTTGTCTTAGTAGGCGGCTGTGTGACCTTTATACCCGTTATCTCACTGATTGCAGTAACCTCTACAGGCGTTGTACAGTATAAATTGTCGTAAGTTATAAGCACCTCGGTCTGTCCTGCTACAAGAGGACTTTCGGGTATAGTATAGTCAGAAATATTCGCTGTGGAATTATCACTATAAGTAGCTTTAACTACCATACCAGTTTTATTAAACATCTGACCTGCTGTATATTTCTTTGTTTTTGGCGGTGTTATTACTTCTATTGACGTAACCGCTTTGTCCTCAACAATAACAGGCGTAGTATCGCTGTGATTGCTAAAACTTACTGTTACCTCTGTATTACCGGATGATAAAGGTCCTGAAGGGGTTACAGAGTATCCGCTTATAACAGCACTGCTGCCGTCATTATATGTTGCCGTAACCTCCATTCCGTCACGATCAAAGCTCTGACCTGAGAAGTATTTAATCTTATTCTGGGGCTTTGTTACCTTTATTCCCGTAACCGTCTTATTGGCAACAACTACAGAAGTAGTGGTGCTTTGCCCACCATAGGATATTGTTATATAATTTTCACCGGCAGTAAAGCTATTGCCTGTTTTATAAACAAAATCAAGATATTTGTTGTTTACGTTTTCGGTTGTACCATCATTATACGTTGCTTGCACCTGCATATCGGTCGGGTCAAATGTCTGACCAACAATATAATTTTTATTTGTAGGTGGATTTATAACTGTAAGTTTACTAACAGCCTTCGGGGTAACAGAAATATTTATTGTATCAAGTATGTTATTGCTATTAACACCTTCTACAATGTGAATTTTTTTAACATCCTTTGTTAAAGGATAGTTTTCAATATATGAATAATCAACATTCTTATTAATGTTACTGGTTAATTCATCATCACTAAACCAATAATGCAACCTATATCCTTCAAGGTTAAATACCTCGCCTTCAACGTAGTCTATCTTATTTGGCATACTATCGCGCTTTACACCGTAATAAGATACTTCAGGAATAGTTACATAATCCGTACAATTTATATCTGTATAAACGGGTAAAAATCCAAATGTTCTCATAAAGCCTTTACTTTCACCAGAACTATATCCATTACTTAAAAATTCAGCGAAAATTTTACAATTATTAGAACCTGAAAAATCAAATATAACATCTTCTCCATTTGCTCCTATAGAATTTTCACTAAAGCTAAAATACTTATTAGGAGAATAGATTTTGTCAGTAGGATAAGAAATATCACTGCTAAACACAAAAAAATTATCATCTGACGGTTTTAATAATTCGCTTTCTTTATACCACTCTACGTTAAACGATATATTAGGTGTATAAATGCTGCAGTCTAAATTATTTTTATCATAAAATTTAGTAAGAGTATTTTCCATATAATATTTGTTGTTAAGTTGAGATTTATCGCTTAAATAAATCTTTTTTGGACTTACAGAATAATAATGTTTAAAATCCTTTTTATCGGGACCGAAATAAGCAAAAGGAATAAGTTTATAATTTCCTTCTTCATCAGAATCCTGACTACTATTATTATTCTTATCAAACCAATAACAAACAATAATATAAGACGAATAAGGCATAGGCGAAAGTGAAAATGAAACATTGCCTCTATTAAGATTGCAATAAATTAAATCATTAATCTTAACTTTATCATTATCAATAATTACATCTTCAGAATAAAAACTTAAAATTTTAAATATTTCGTCTGTTTCTATTTTTGCAGGCTTTAAAAATGCCTTAAAATTTTTATCAAATTTCGCCGTAGAATTCTTGTTTGAAGTATCAAGAATTTCAAAAAACCTACTTATACTATTATCATTAAAATTATGAAAATAATCGTATGTGTAACTACTCGGCGCTGCAAATATTGGCATAGCTGTACCCGACATTAATGATACTGTAATTACAACTGATAAAAATAAAGCCAATACTCTTTTTATTTTCATCTACATGCTCCCTCCTTATTCCGTAAAAACAGCAGCGTTAGAAGTCACCTCATCGGGAACAGCAGCTCCGCCGCTTTCGACTTCATCGCTAACAGTAATACTGTTTCCTGTCTTAAGCTGATATTTTTCTGTATAGGCATACTCACTGTTATACATAACATCAGGGTATTTCGCTATTTGATAAATTTTTACATTTATATTCGAAAACTCTCCATCGTCATTCTTAATATCAGCAACAGCATCAGCAAATATGCTAAACTCAATATTTGATAATATCCCATCAGCATTGAGTTTATGTTCCTCGGCATCTGCCCAGCCTACAACAATCTTGCCGTCTTCAGGCTTGTCGGCTGTTAAATATCCTGCACCCATAGCATTTTTTGCATAACAGCTTTCGCCTAAAACATCAGGCTCGGTTAATACAGGCGATAAAACATCTGGATTATATTCAACTTCTGCGATATATCCTGCAACGGTGCCTGTTACCGTACTGTCCATTTTTATGGGTACAGAAATGCTGCTGTCTGCCATTACATTAGACAGCATAGTTAATGTCATTAATGTTGACACTAAAACAGTAATTTTTCCTTTCATAAAAAATTGCCTCCATTTCTTAGTTGTTTTTATAAGATAAAAACAAAAAAAGAACACATATAACATAGCACCTATCATACAGTATATATAATCTGCACTATTTATACATATTCAGTCTTGAAATTACCTTATTTATATATAAAGGCTGACCATTTTAAAGCAGTCAGCCCTTGTTTTTTCAGCTATTGAGCCATTTTTCTATATCTGTCACATAAAAATTGTGATTATTACTGCTTTCTACAATATCATAAAATGCCCAGTAGCTTTTATTTAAATCACTGTAATTATTAAGTGATTCCATATTGTCAATGAAATCCTTATCGGGATTTCTGTTAGTAAGTCTATTGACTATACTTACTGCCTCAGCTCTTGTTATCGGAGCATCAGGTCTGAATGTGCCATCGGGATAGCCTGAAACAATACCTGCTTCAGCTGCTGTCATTATATAAGGCGCAGCCCAATGTTCTATAGCGTCATAAAAATCATTCCTATTATGTCCTTCAACATTGATAGAAGCAGTATTTATAAATTTAGTGATCATCGCTGTGAACTCAGCTCTTGTTATTGATGCATCGGGTCTGAATGTGCCATCAGGATAACCTAAAACAAGACCTATTTTTTGGTTGGCTGATATTTCTCTGTATGCCCAATGTGTATTGGACACATCTGAAAATGTACTATAATATATATCAAACGGAACGCTGCCGTTATTGAGCAAACGACTGAGTATAGCACTTGTTTCAGCTCTGGAAATTGAATTGCCTGCTCTGAATGTATTGTCGGGATAACCATTCATATATGCAAAATGTCTACTGTTATCATAAGGCAATTCGATGTTATCTTTGGTAGTTAATTCAGTTGAAGTTTCAGTAATATATTCTGTACTTGTTTCACCGAAATCATTAATATGCAGCTTACCGCCACCTCCGCTGATATAACTTTGAACTGTAGTAGTTTCCGTAATAATTTCCGTCTTTGCAATTTCAGATGTTATGATTTCAGTCGCACCATTTTCAACAGTAATTGCACATTCATTTATAATGTATTTCTCTGTCGAGTTTCCATAGGTATTAGCCGCAACAATAGCAGCGGAAATACTTGATATACACATTACTAAGACCAAAGCTATTCTTTTTTTATTATTTTTTTTCATACATTTTCTCCTTGTTGTACTCAGTAATGATGTGTCTTATAGAACCATTACTTGATTGTTACATTAAATGTAATAGTAATTGTACCGCTAGGAGCTAACTTCGGTACTGACCAAGTAATCTTATTGCCTACTTCACTATGAGTTACAGTATCGTCTGTTGTCGTGAAGCTGCCTGTCTGAATATCTACAAGATTGCTTACAGCATCCTCTACTGAGAAGTTTCTTGCAGTACCGGTACCGTCGTTCTTGATTACTATAGTATACTTAAGTGTATCACCGGCTCTTGCTGATTCCTTATCTACTGTCTTTGTTACAGAAAGGTCAGGTGCTACAACCGTGAATTCAGGTGAACCATCGGGGTCACTGTCGGAGCTGATAGGCGGCTGTTCAGGCTTGCCGTTTTCCTCTGTTATTTCAGCAGAATTTTTAATAACAGTACCTGTTTCAACGCCCTTCTTAACCTTTACCTTAAGACGCAGCTCTGTTGATTCGTCAGGATTGATATTTGTAATTGTCCACTTTATTGTTTCCTCATACGCCTGTGTATTCTTTTCATAAGATATACCCTTTTCGGGAGTATTTGTTGCTGAAATAAATTCAACCTGAGCAGGATTTAATTCGTCCTCTACCTTAACATTTCTTGCTTCGGCATCACCTGTATTGGATATCGTGATTTTATACTCAATCTCATCGCCAACTCTTATATCCTCAGAAAGAAGTTCCTTCTTAATGGATAATACTGATTTCGTTATTAAGGTCTCGGCGGTACCCGATGAAATATCGGTAACCTCGCCATTTTCACTTACTATCTTAGCTGTGTTCTGAATTGTGGCACCGCCGGTAGCGGCAACCGGCATTATACCATAATCGCCGTTGCTACCCCCCCCCACATCTGCGGCAAATGTATTGGTTAAGTTAGACGCACAGGCAAGTGCAAGAACCATAAAACTCGTTACAAACGTTTTCATTAATTTCATTTTTTATACTTCCTTTCATTTTATATAATTTGTGTTGTCAATGTTATTATTTTATTCTCATTCTGAGCAATCATCGGAATTGTCCAAATCAAAGTACCATTCTGATTGTCACAGTCAATATCCGAGGATATATATTTCAACTGATGTGGCAATACATCAGATATAACTACATCTGTAGCAACGCCGCCTGCATTTGATACCGTAATTGTGTATACAAGCGTATCGCCTGGTCGGGCTGTTGATTTATCAACTGTTTTTGCAATTGATAACACCGGAGCCAACTGCCACTTGGCATATAATTTTAACTCATTATTTTCTATGTAAGGATTTTTAATATCTACTTCTTGCCCTTCTGTGCAATCAGCATCATAATACCAGCCTTTAAAAAGCATATTGCCCCATTTTGGATTTTCGGGAAGACTGAAACCAGCCACTGTACCGGTAGTTGTATGGTAGATTTCATCTGTACCGTTATTCATATAGAATGTTACATTGTATGTTTCAGGAATCCATTTGGCATATACCGAATTATTTTGTAACCGCATTGCCTCATCAAGCGGATTCCATTCAGTACCGGCTTTACACTCAGGGGTCGTATACCAGCCTGCAAAAGTAAAACCTGGACGCTGAGTTTTAAGCCAATCTTCCATTGCCTTTAGCGGTGAAATATCTGTTAAGTCACTATTCACTTTAATTGTAGTTAATGGCGTCTCTACCCCATCATTTCTGTAATAAGTCGTTTCAGTACAACCCACCATAGTAATGCAAGGTGTTTCTGTTATTCCATCAGGTGTACGATACCCACCCGCAGCATCTCCAGCATGATAATGTAAATATGTTTCTCCATAATGTACTGAAACAAACTGTTGAGCATCCTCAGGTTGAACTATATATCCATCCGCACCACCAAATTGAAGTAATTCATTATGATAAGTACCTGCAGCACGATAGGATGCATCTTCTACACCTATGGGTTTTACACCCAATAACTTTGCTGAAGCAGTCAAATATATGCAATCCGTATTTGCACATGTATACAATTTATCATGAATCTTAACATTTTCATTACATTCTATAACAATACATGGATTATGAGTGTGTCTGTCCTCACTAAGCTGCCCAGTTAAGTTGTTATGGGCTATTGCATAACGATTTCCCTTAGATTCTATAGATTTTATTCTTACATCAGCATCAGCAACCACAATCCCACCAGCATATATTACAGGACCTGATGTAACATACTCATTTCCATTATTAGTAAATCTTGAGTTGCTTATCTCAATGTATCTATCACAATCCGGAGGAAACCAACCCATCAAATTAGCATCAATTGCCGAAGATGCTCGTATACCTGCTTGGAAATTAGTATTAAAAGAGCAATCATTTATATAGATGTTGTAGGATATTGGATACTTTCTATTACTACTATTAAAACCAGTCGATGCATATAAACCTATTGTATTTGAATTAAAATTACAACTATTTATATTAATTTTCCCATTTCTGGTTGACGCAACATAATCGCCTTCATGCTTAATGTAAATCCCATATTCTAACTGACTAAAAGAACAGTATGAAATTACAGCATCATCTATATATCCGCCAATTCCTGTACCCTGTCTATTTGTGCCTTCAAAAATGCAGTTGGTTACATTACCGGCGGTCTTGATGCCCATATCACAGTCAATAAACGTACAGAAAGATATTTTTGAATCCATCAAGTCATCTGTTGAATTTATCGCTGTTTTAAAATTATGAAACTCAACAGTTTCTAATTTTAGATTCACCCTTTTATACTTAGCACCTACTTTAGCACCTGCTACAACACCATCATTATTCCCATTACCATATATTTTAGCTCCTAAAATTGCAACCGTAGTCATTGCGCCATCTGTTCTACTGCTGACATCCACAAGATAATCAACCTCTGTTGCATCTATTATCATATATGATTTACATGATAAAGTACCGGAGCCACTCTCGTATGTAATAGGGGATAACAGCTTTATTGTAACATTCCCATTATTGCTATTGTGCAGAGTTTCAGCAAGATATACTGCATGAGCCAAATCTTTCACAGGGCTTGTAGATGCAGCTCCATCATTTAACGAGGAGCCATTTTGAGGGTCAAGATAAACCACATTCTCATTCTGTGGCACCTCAGCTATAGGCATTATATCATCTTCAACAGATAGATTTTGTATATCTGTCTGTATTCCATCAGCAAGCTGTCCAAATACTGATTCTTTGGTTTCTTCTGTTGTCATTTCAGTTGTTGTCTCGGTTGTTTCCGTTGTTTCAATTGTTTCACGCTGCTGCTCATCATCAACTACTGCGCCTGCCCCACTTGTGACAGATGTATTATCTATTTCTATAGCATTATCGGATAAAGCAAATACGGAACACATACTAAAGGGTGATGCCGATAATATTATTAATGACATCATTATTGCCATTAATTTCTTTACTTTCAAAGTTTACCACTCCTTTCTTTAATTATTTAAGGGGACATATATAATGCCCCCTCATTGTTCTTAAACAATATCTAATTTTCAATTTTTCAAACATAATTTAAAAATAATCACTACTTATAATAATAAGGTTCAAAATAAATTTTTTTCACCATTATCCCTCCTACTATGATTCGACCATTCAGGTCGTACAAAATAAAGCATTTAAATCAGTAAATCAACGCATAAAAAGCGCTGTCACCTTAAAAGTCATTTTACGAGGTCTTCTTTTTCATCTTTAACACCTCCTGCGTTATGATTTGATATACATAAACATAATACAAACATTGTAACTGTAGCCCCTGTTACGGCGCCTGCGAAAAACATTATCACCTTTTACACCTCTTTACTTATCACCTATTATCAACTTCCCTTTATAAGCAGAGCTGAATACACAGCTCTGCTACAAAAAGGGAGGATTACGAGAGGGTTTACTTTGGCAAAGAATTATGGGATAAATTACGATTTTTGAAAAATCCCTCTCACTAATACCCTGCAAACTCAAAAAACTGCCCTTTTTTGTGGAACAAAAGTGGATTATTTTTTAAACTTTTTGTGAATATTTTAAATTTTTTTTGATTTTAATGTTTTTTCTGTATTTTGACCACTTTGTGACAAGTTGTCATTAAGTTTTGTCTTTATTATTTTTATTTCATTTGAAATAATGCGTCTGTCTTTACCAAGCATTATTGCAATAGACTGTATACTCTTTCTATAACAAAAATATTGTTCGTAAACTATTTTTTCATCTGCCGTTAATACTGACAAATCGTACAGGACAAGCGCATCTCCTATTTGCTTAATATCCTTCTTAAGTTTTCGGATTTTTTTATGTACATTATTTTGGGTAAAATTCAATTTATCAGCTATCTGCTCAACGGATAGGCTATCAATATAAATCATATATAGCAGCTTTCTCTCTTCACCGCTTAGGTATTCTATTATCTTATCTTTAAGGGCTTTCAACGCTTTTCTGCTATACTTATTACTGGCATAATTTGAATTAATAGAATTTACGGTAAAATCAATCATATCTTGGTTATTCTCAGTTATATGAAATTTACTCAATTTCATTGCCCTCCTTTTTTAAATTAATCCAGAACTATTTTCGCAATATAAAGAGCTTCATCAATACTTTTACCCGATAGAAGAGCTTCAATAAAAATATATATACTTGTATTGTCTATATCCTTTGATTTTAAATAAGTAACTGCTTTTACAAGGCATAAAATCGCCCGTTTATTCGTCATAAAATCACCTCGCGATACGATTTTATAAAAATTGCATAGAATCAGATATTTTATCATTCGCCGACCGTTCTCTCTCTTCTTTTTGCCGTTGTTTTTTACGGGCTAAAATTTCCTCAATTTCAGCGTCCGTATAAATTTTCTGGTTATAATTCGTAAAGGAATTTTTAGGTAAAAAAGGAGGGTTAAACTGTTGCTGCGACAATGACAATTCAACAGACGGAGAAGGAATTTTAAATGCCATGTCCAATATTACTGTGAACATATATTTTTTTTTGTCATTAATTTGCGCAGATACTCTGATTTTTTTATATTTACTGACAAGTTCATGCATATAGTCAGCAGTAATTCTATACAAAAAAATCATAATTTCCCGTCTTTGATATTTTTTTCCTGCAAAATTGATTATCTTAAAAGTTGCAAGAGAACTGCCCATAATGTCTATAATATCAAATAGACACTCTTCATCGTCCGGATAAACGGACAAATAAACTTCAATATCAATTTTTTTCTTTAAAGCTAACAAAAATTTATTTAATTCCTCATCAGTCTCGTCTATTGATTGATAAGAATTAGTATAGTTATTATTAGTATAATTAATATTAGTATAGTTTGGTTCGACGTTTTCAGAAGTCTTGACTTCGGTATTTTCAGAACTCTTGACTTCGGTATTTTCAGAACTCTTGACTTCAGTATTTTCAGAACTCTTGACTTCGGTATTTTCAGAACTCTGAGAAAGACTTATTGCTCCCTTTTCCAAATCATCAGGCAATTCTTTATGTATGTTACATACGTAAAGTAAAGATGGTTTACCTTGACCTTGTTTAATTTGCTTGATAAGGTTGTACTTCTTTAGCTCGCTGAATAATTTCAATGACTTGTCCTTTCCGCAGTTAAATGTTTCCATACAGTCTTTCATCGTAAATATGATGTAAACACGGTTGTTCTTATCAATCCAACCGTTTTTTTTGCTTAAGCTCATTCTGTCGAGCATAAAGCCATATAACATCTTTGCATCTGTCGATAGAGCTGAAAAGTATGAATCTATAACAAGGTCTTTTGGAATTTGAAAGAATTTATATTGGTTTGCTTCAGTAATGCTATGATAGTCAAATATTTTCATTATTTGCCCTCCTCAGAATTAATTAATCAGAACGGCAGATCACTGTTGTCGTTATCACCCATACTATAAAAGCCGTCAGCCTGTTCAGACGGAAACTTAACAGAAGTATCGCCTGCTGCTGACTCGCTGTTCCTTTTCTCATTTTTCTCACAAAAGTCAAACTCGTATACTACAACATCTGTGGAATATCTCTTGTTGCCTGCCTTATCTGTGTAATTTCTGACGTGCAGCTTTCCCGATAAGGCAATTTTATCACCTTTAAAAAAATATTTGCCTATGGTTTCTGCTCTTTTCCCAAAACATACGCAATTTATAAAATATACATTTTTTTCTTTGCTTTCCTTCTTTACATAACTTTCTACAGCTACTGTAAATCTACATACGCCTGAATTATTTTCATTTGCTAAATATCTTAATTCAGGATCGGCCGTTAAACGACCTATTAAAATAACTTTGTTCATTTAATCGATTCTCCTTATATTTTTATAAATTTTGCCGTGACATTACTAAACTTTACTTTCTAACCGACACAGAACGATACTATACCGATACATTACTATCTATTTTACAAGGCAAATAAAAACTGATAACTGTATTATCCTTAAGCAGAGCTATGGTAAGCCAGTGATTATTGACCCTGCTGCCTATATCATATTGATGTATTGAAACAACACATTCCGAAGTTTTAAGCTGCTCATAAGTATACATATCAATAATTTGATTATCCCATTTTAAAATTTCCTGCTTAGTCATAAATTTCCTCCGTATTTTTAATATGTAGAACAATGCCCAACTAAACCAACAATGCAAAACTCAACCGTACCACTACCGTACGACACCCACCAATACACGGCTTCACCAATATTTTAATTCACGATATGTCGCTTCCCATCGCTCGCCGTACCATTGCCTTGACTTTACGCAGCATTACCCCACCGTACCAAACCGTTACTGCACTTGACCCAGCCTCTACGCAACAATACCCTACTACGCCACTACTTTACACTACCCAACCATTCCATACTCCGCCATTACTTCACGACAACTTGTCGCATAGTTTATGAAGGCACAGGGCATATAAAATACGCCCTGTACCATTATAATTTTTAGTCAAGGTATTCCACGGTAAAACGACCCTTTCCGGAATTCCTCCACTGAAGAGTGCCGCCAAACTGCCCGTATTCAAGCAGCTCCTTTATCCACTTTTCGTGCTTTTTGTCAACAAGACCGACTTTAAACGTAGCCGTGCTGCCTGCCGGAACAGTTTCGCTGCTGGCAAGGGATATTGTTTCTCCCTTTGGCGTTTGTCCTCTCAGTGGTCTCTGACAGCTTCCCATCTTTCCGCCATTGAGGTCAATAGGTATCTTACGGGGAGCGGGGAATATCATCTTATCAATGACCTGCTTATATGCCGTTATCTTACTGCTTTCAGTTCTGCTTGCCTTTTTGAGTGCTTTAGCGGCGTCCTTGAAAAATCCCTTAATCTGATAATCCCACATAAACGGATTGCCGTTTTCGTCCTTCGGGAAAATGGTGGTTGCCGCCTGAGCTACCTCATCAACACCTAATGCCTCGATTTCCTCTTCTATAGAAGCAGCATCGGGCGCTTTACTTGCAATAAATTTCTTGTGAATATCAGGATTTGGATTTTCTGTACCCAGAGCCTCTTCGATGAATGTTATCTTCACATTCATATACTTTTCAATTAACCCTGAACCTTCATTTGTACTTTTCTTTACGGTTTCTTTTGCCATTTTGTTATCCTCCTTGATAAATTAAAATATTTATTATTTAGTCACAAAGACTTTATAATCATTGATTGTGTTTTGAATTACCGAACTGAACACTACGACAACACGCTCCACGCTACCGTTACGTTATGTTTCGTCACGTTCCGACATCGATACTAAACTTTACATTACAGTGAAAAACAATACTCCACTCCTCTTTGCCTTTACAATACGATATTCTGCCCTGCTTCTCCTAACACCTCTATACCCTGCCGCCACCGAACAAAGCCGTACTCAGCATTACTTTACATTACCATTACTTTACAACTTTACGACAACTTGTCGCATAGTCTGAAATTTCCCTGTCTATATGCAGCAAGAATATCATTGACCGTGTAATCAAAAAGACCTTTCTCATTTATATGGGTATTTTTTATAGGATGGAGATTGTAATAATTTTTAAGAAAATTATAAATCTCAATATTTTCTCTTAAGATTTGCCTAAGAGAACATAATTTAATTTGTATTGCTGTCTTATCTTTCTTAAGTGCCGTTGCTTCAAGTTGTTTCTCATTTTTTTTGATATTCTGCCGCAGTAAATCAATAGTTTCCTTATATCCATCGGCAAGAAAATCGTACTTTTTTTGCGCCCTTTGTTTTTCGGAATAAGTCATATTTTCTCCTTTTATTTAATAACTAATATCAATTAATAATAATTATTGTTTAATAAGTAAAAATTTAATATGAACTTCGTGACAACTTGTCATTTAGTCCATATTAAATTAGAAAAATATTTAAATTTTGTATACAGAACTTATATGACATTTTTTGATTGAAATGAATTTTGTTCAGTTTCTTTGGCTTCTTTTATAAGTAAGTTATATACCTCATCAACTAAATCATCTAAAGACATTCCAAAAATAAGCCTGCTTATTAATTCAGGGTCTTCTACAGTATTTTCAGTTGTTATAACCTCAACAGTGTATTTCTGTTTTTTCATTTTAAGCACCTTCTTTAGCAGCTAAAAATCCTTGAATATATGCCATAAGATTTACTTGTTCTTGTTTTGTTAATTTTTGAATTACATTCATAATTTCAGCTACTTCTTGTTTATTCGAGTTATCAATAAGTATATTATTTGATGCATCTATCAACTTCATCACCTCCGAAAATATCAAAATTTAATTTTATTTTAACGATGAACGTTATTCTAACTATATGATATACCGATATTTGTTAAATGTCAATAATTTTTTATTAATTTATTGACATTTTTAACGATTAGCGTTATTATGTATGTAGGATAAGATAAAAGAGGAGTGGCTTTATGACTATTAATGAAAGAATCCGTCATATAAGAAAAGATAAATTAAATATGACCCAAACAGAATTTGCTAAGAAATTAGGAATGAAGCAAACAAGTGTTAGCTCATTTGAAAAGAATGGTGCAACTGTTACGGAACAAACAAAAAAAATTATATGCCAAATATTCAATGTTTCAGAAAAATACATTGATGACGGTGTAGGACCAATCTTTAAAGATATTGAAACTGATACTGCTATGCTTAAAAAAATATTAGATGCTTCGGATTATGAAATTGAAATTTTAAAAGCATACTTTAAAATTGATAAGAACATTAGAAACGAATTAATTACATCGTTCCTTAAATTCTTTAATAAAACAGAAATTTTGGAAATATGGAAGGAAGCCGAAAAAAGTATAAATAATATAAATAAAGAAAAGAAGAAAACCATTTAAAAACAACGCCCAATTTCTTTTAAACAAAAACAATAAGTACGGCTGATGCGGAACGGTTTATATTTAAATAATATGTGTTAGTAGCATAATGATATATGCCACATACTTCTTTATATTTAAAATTTATAAAAGCTCTAGTCATCTCTATTCCTTTCTATATTTCATATATTTAAAAAATTGGGCGTCTAAAAAAATATATAATATATTAAGCAATATTTTCAGCAATAAGTATGACTTATGCTTTTAAATTAACAATAATCAAAGTAAATAGATTAAACATATTAAAAAGGAGGAATTTTAAATGAAAAAAAATTTAGTTATTGTGTTGATGGCAGGACTTATGGTTATCGGTTCAGGTTGCAGCAAGCATTATGAAGGTGAAATAATAGAAGGTACTGAAAATATTATTGAGGATGAAGCAGAGAACGATGAAGGAGTTAAAATAGATAAAGAGATATTAAATGCAGATATATTTGACAATATCATACAGATTGGCAATAATGTTATTGAAATGCCCTGTAGCTATGAAAACATAGAAAATATTATTACACCTTATAATCCTGAAAAATTTGCTGATACTCGTATTGACAATGATTCTGTTGACTTTTGTGCATTTACTATAAATAATATGGAAAATGCTGACGATGATATACATATTGGTTTTAAAAATTCCGATATACAATATAGGAAAAAGGCTTCTGAAACTCCTATAGCAGTAGTTGGAGCAAACGAAAATAAAAATGTTATTATGTGTGGTGGAATTAGAGTCGGCTCTACTTTAAAAGACGTAAAAAAGAAATATGGGGAACCCAATGCATCAGACACAAGCAAAGATTTGTCTCAAACAGTTCTATATTATAATAATGGAAATGAGAATATTGATGAATCTAATGGATTTGACATATTTAAAGAAAAAATAATTGAAATTATTATTGATAACGAAAGCGAAAAAGTAGTTGATTTTACAGTAAGTTTTTAATGTTTTACTATTAGATATTAATGGGAGGGATAATGGTGAAAAAAATTTTATTACCTATTATTATACTTCTGCTTATATGTGAGTGTGTATTTATAAATGCAAAAGAGCCTGTTAAACAAGCTCCAAAAACAAAAACCTTTGAGGAAAGCATATCTGAAGCAATATATTCAGGTAAGGAAATTGCCAAAATAGAGGAAAAAGTTACTCCCAAAAAGGCAAAAGAAAGAATGTATCTGCTTATAAATGGAAATGCCGATTTCTGGTATATATATGATGGTTTAAACGCCATCACTAAAAACGGATACGTTGATACTGTATCAATAAGAAAACTTTATGATAGTAAGACTATAGAAGCCGGCAATAAACTGGTTGATACTACAACTAAATCTATCGCTGCTCTTGTAAAGGATAAAAAAACAGACTATGATAAAGTGAAATTTGTATATGATTATCTTGTTGAAAAATATGGATATGACTATGGACTTGTAAATCTTAATGTGTACGAGCTATATGAAAAAAAATTTGCTACCTGCACTGCTTTCTCCGTGGCTTTTAAAGATATTATGGAAGAGCTGAAAATTCCCTGTGAAATTACATATTCTTATCCCATAAGGCACGAATGGAATACTGTAATGATAGGCGGTAAATGGTATAATATTGACACATCAGGCGGCGTTATATATACCCAGCAGTCTAAAGACTTTAAATATGATTGTTTTCTTAAATCAGAAAAGTTTTTTGATGCTATGGGATATACTGGTAAACAAATGCCTGAATATGTAAAATGCGTAGATACAACCTATGATTATAAAAAAATACAGTAATTTATGACAAATTGTCGTGAACTTAAAAAATATTTAAACGAGAAGGTGCGTTGAATGTATACTTTATATAATGGAGCTTCAAGATTATTTGATTTTGAAATGAAAGAAACAAAGTATGGCAACAGATATAAAATTATAAAATCACATGATGAAAATAAATCTTTATATCCTGCTACAATCAAAGGTCTGGGTTTAACCGAGGATGCTTTGCAAACTTGGCTAAATTCAAGAATCGCTCCCACAGGAAGACATCATCTCGAAAAAGTTTTAAGTGCTATAAATATACAAAACAAATTTTATGTTCTTATGTATAGTCACGCAATGTCACTTAACGATGCTTACTGGATCAAAACCGATAATGAAAACATTTCATTTGATGATATAAATCTGTATGATAATCCTTTTGATACAGCTCTCGGTTGGATAGCCTTTACCGGTATAAAAAGTGATATTTCCAAGACATTAAGCACTCCTGAAACAACTACCGGCGGTATGTTAGCTAAATACTGGGAAAGAGATAAGAACGGTAAAATAAAACTTATAAAGGGCGGAACAAGAGGGTATGCAAATGCCGGAGGTGAGCCCTTCAGCGAAGTAGCAGCAAGCATAATCGCTGATATTATTAATATAAATCACTTAACCTACACACTAGGTTATAAAAAACATAATGATGAAATTTTACCTATAAGTGTTTCTGATTTATTCACAAATAAAAAATACGGTCTTAGAACAGGCAGCGAATATATAACAGAACATTTTCCACACAGAAAGACTGTTTTTTTGGAGGAAGTTATAAATAAACTTAAATCTGAAGAAATTGATATAAAGCCCTTTTATGATATGTGTTTCTTTGACTGGCTTATAAAAAATGAAGACAGACATCTCAATAACTGGGGATTTTTAGTTGATAATGATACACAGGATATAATTTCTTTTGCGCCCGTGTGGGATAACGGAGCTTCTCTTTTATACAGTGCAATGCTTATGGATTTTGACAATGGCAGGGAAAACGCAGATGAATACACAAGAGAGCCTGTATTTTCAAGCTTCAGAGCCTCTTATAATTTCATATTTGATTGTGAATACAGAGATGATTATATACGAAAGTGCAATATTCTTCTTAAAGAAGTTAAAAACGGTAATCTGAATAAGCTCCTTGATAAAGCATATCCTGATGTGGAATGGGCAAAAAAACATATTTGGAAAAAGGAATATGTTATATCTATGCTTGAGGAAAGATGTAATTTTTATTTATCATACAGCATAGAAAAAGTGCCTGAAAATAGCATCAAAAACTTAGTTAAAAAAGCTGAAGCAAAATTAGAGCAGGATAAAATAACTGCTATTAAAAAGAAAAATATGGATATAGACTTATAATTAACTTTGCGACAACTTGTCATAAACTTAAAATTTGCAAAAGGAGAAAAAATATGTTTGTATTTGAAGATAAATTTTCAATGACTAAAGAACAAAATATTTTTGTTGCAAAACGTAATCTAATTGATTATATATGGAAAAGTGCTAACCTTGAAGGAATTGGCATAACTTTTCCCGATACCTACACTATATGTAATGGTATGGCATTAAGCGGTTACACAGTGGATGATATAAACAAAGTAAATGACCTTAAAAAAGGTTGGGAATTTATTCTTAATACTATAGACAGAGATATTGATATTAGCTATATAAAAGAATTACACAAAATTGTAGGTAAAAATACTGTTTTAAATGCAGGAAGCTTTAAACTTGGTGCTACCGGTGTAGGCGGTACTGATTGGATCTCTCCGCCGCCTTCTGAATTTATAGTCAAAACGGAATTAGGAGAAATATTCAAAATAAAGAATGCAACAGAGCGTTCTTTGAACTTGATGTTATATTTAATGAGAGGACAGCTTTTCTATGATGGTAACAAAAGAATTTCAACATTAATAGGTAATAAGGAAATGATAAGAAACGGTTCAGGCATAATATCTATTCCCATTGATAAGCAGCCCGTTTTTCTGAAAATGTTGGTTAGGTTCTATGAAACCAACAATAAAGATGACATAATGAAGTATTTATATGATAATTGCATTGACGGAATAAACTTTGCTAGAGACAATGATACAGAAAAAACACCTGAAAATAGTATCAAAAACTTAGTTAAAAAAGCCGAAGCAAAATTAGATCAGGATAATATAACTGTCACTAAAAAGAAAAATATGGATATGGACTTATAATTAACTTTGCGACAACTTGTCATAAACTTAAAATATTTTTAAAATAACTATTGACATACCACTCAATGAGTGGTATAATTATAATAGAGAAAGGACAAAGTATTATGATTGATAGATGTGCCATATATGCAAGATACTCAACAGATCTACAAACCGACAACAGCATTGCTTATCAATTCAATGCTATAAGAAATTATTGTAAGAACAATGGATTGCTTATAGTTGATGAATTCTATGATGAAGCAATGTCAGGCACAAATATAGATAGACCTGATTTCCTTAAAATGAGAGAAAAGGCTTTAAAAGGTTTTTATGATGCTATAGTTATATATGATATTACGAGATTGAGCCGAAATGTAGGCGACTGGATGCAGTTTCATCAACAAATGACAGACGCAGGAGTTAAAATATTATCTCCTACGCAGCAAGTAGGCAGTTTTTATAATCCCTCAGATTTTTTAATGGGCGGTATTAATGCTCTTATCGGCGAACATTTTGTTCTTGTAACAAGAGAAAAATCAATGGCAGGGTTAAAAGAAACCGCAAAAAAAGGTAAATTTAATGGAGGAATGCCTCCATATGGTTACGATATAAAAAACGGTAAATACGTAATTAATCAGTTTGAGAGTAATATAGTAAAGAAAATCTTTGAAATGTACGCCGCAGGAGAATACTATTCAAAGATTGTAAAAACAGCAAATGAAATGGGTTATACGGGCAGAAAGGGAGCAAAATTATCCCAAAGTCAAATAAATTCTATGCTTAGTAATGAAAGATACACCGGAACCTATATATGGAACCAGTATCAGCACCATAAAATGAGCCGAAAGATACCTACACCGAAGAAAAAAGAAGAAAGTGAGATTATAAAAATTGATAACGGTATTCCGGCTATTATTTCAAACGATATATGGACAGTATGTCAGCAGAGATTATCAGGAAGAATGGCTAAATTTGCTTCTAATAAGGATTATCCTCTCAAAGGATTAATATACTGTGGAGAATGTGGAAACGCCTATAGAGGCGAAATAAATATAAATACAAGAGGTTATGGTGGCAGATACTATAGATGCGGTGGTAAAAGAGATAAAAAAATTGCTTGTAATAACATAGGAGTCAGAGCTGAAGTTATTGAGAAATTTGCAAAAGATGCAGTATATAAACAATTTGTAGATTCAGATTATGAAAAAATAGTAAATTCAGTTTTTGATAAAATGTCTAGAATTATTACTGATACAAATAAAGTAAAGGAGGAGATAAAAGAAATAGACGGTGAATTTAATAATATTACAAACGCCATCAGTCAAGGAATAATTTATGATGGTTTGATTGACAAGGTAAATTTATTAAAGAAAAAAAGACTTGTTCTTGTCGAGAAATTAAAACAAGAAAAATCAAGTCCTTTTTCAAAACAAGCAATAAAAGACAAATTGCTTGCACTTCGTAACAAATTCATAGAATATAGGGATGATGATGATAATTACTATATTCTTGCTAGAAATGTTATCGAAAAAATAATTGTTCAGCCCACAGGTTTAATATTTATATATATAAAAAATGTGGTGTTAAAACATAGCGAAGAGCGGATTCGAACCGCTGACCTTTCGGGTATGAACCGAACGCTCTAGCCAACTAAGCTACTTCGCCACAATGGGAACAACAGGGCTCGAACCTGTGACCCCCTGCTTGTAAGGCAGATGCTCTCCCAGCTGAGCTATGCTCCCATTTTGTGTGGGGACTTTCACCCGAACACAAGAAATATTATACCAAAACATACATGGCTTGTCAACAAAAATTTTACCTTGCCGCAAAGTTTTTTATTATTTCGCAGGTTTTGTCTATATCCTCGTCGGTATGAGCCGAGGATACAAACATAGCCTCATACTGAGATGGCGCAATATATATGCCCTTTTCCAGTATATATTTAAAAAACTCGGCGTATTTTACAGTATCCGAGGATACGGCGCTGTCATAGTCCACAACCTCTCTTTCAGTAAAAAATCCGCTTAAAAGAGAGCCTATCTGATTGACGTAAGCTCCTGTTTTTCTCAAAGCGTCTGCTATTTTTTCGGCTTTGGCAGCTATTTCGTCATATATATGCGTATTTTCAATAAGTACATTAAGGGCAGCTATGCCTGCGGTCACCGCTATGGGATTGCCCGAAAGCGTACCCGCCTGGTATACCTTTCCCACAGGCGATACGCACTCCATTATTTCTTTTCTGCCGCCGTATGCCGCCATGGGCATACCTCCGCCGACAATTTTGCCCAAAGTAGTCATATCAGGCTTAATGTTAAAATACTCCTGCGCCCCTCCAAGTCCCAGACGAAAGCCTGTTATTACCTCGTCAAATATAAGCACGGAGTCGTATTTTTCCGTAATTTTTCTCAAAAATTCAAGAAAGCCTTTTTTAGGCGGTACTACGCCCATATTGGCAGCCACAGGCTCTACTATAACACAGGCAATATTATCTCCATACTTGTCAAAAAGCTCTCTTACGGAGTTTTCGTCATTATACAGGGCAATAAGCGTATTATCCGTATAGGACTTCGGCACGCCGTCGCTGTCGGGAACTGCCGAGGTAAGAGCCGCAGAGCCTGCCTTGACAAGAAGTCCGTCGGAATGTCCGTGATAGCAGCCCTTGAACTTAACTATCATATCTCTGCCTGTATATCCTCTTGCCGCTCTTATGGCGCTCATAACGGCTTCTGTTCCGGAGTTGACAAGCCTCATCATTTCCATAGAAGGCATAATCTCTCTTATCATACCGGTCAGAAGGACCTCCTTTTCGGTAGGAGCGCCGTAGGTCAAACCCTTATCGCAGGCGTCTTTTACAGCATTTATGATTTTGGGGTGAGCGTGTCCCAGTATACAAGGACCCCATGAGCATACATAGTCTATATATTCATTTTCGTCGGCGTCATATATTTTGCTTCCCTTTGCCCTGTCTATAAACAACGGCTTCATTCCCACAGAGCCAAAGGCTCTTACGGGAGAATTTACTCCGCCGGGCATAAGATTCACCGCCCTGTCATACAGCTCATTTGATATTTCGTGTTTCATTACTGTTCCTCCAGCCACTTTGCAGCATCAAGGGCATGATATGTTATTATTATTTTTGCCCCTGCCCTTTTCATGGCAGTCATATTTTCAAGCACGATTTTTTTCTCGTCTATCCAGCCCTTTTCCGCAGCAGCCTTTACCATGGCATATTCTCCGCTTACATTATAAACGGCAAAGGGCATATTGTATGTAAGGCTCGCCTCCTTAAGTATATCCAAAAAGGCAAGGGCAGGCTTTACCATAACTATATCTGCGCCCTCCTCTATATCCGTCTCAATTTCTCTCAAAGCCTCATTGCCGTTGGCAACATCCATCTGATAGGACTTTCTGTCGCCGAACTGAGGCGCGGAATCCGCCGCTTCTCTGAATGGACCGTAATAGGCGGAAGAAAACTTGGCGCTGTAAGCCATAATAACAATATTAATAAAGCCCTCCTTGTCGAGAGCGCTTCTTATTGCCTCAACTCTTCCGTCCATCATATCCGACGGCGCTATAATATCAGCTCCAGCCTTTGCCATACTCACAGACATTTTGCAAAGAAGCTCAATAGTTTCGTCATTGTCAATACAGCTATCATGAACAACGCCGCAATGACCGTGAGATGTATATTCGCAAAGGCATACGTCCGCCGCAACTATAAGTCGGGGATATTTTTTCTTTATATGCCTTATTGCAGTCTGAGTAACTCCATTGTCGTTATACGCCTCGCTGCCCTTTTCATCCTTATGGGCGGGAATTCCGAATATAAGTATGCTCCTTATACCCGAAGACTTTATCCTTTCAAGCTCCTCGTCAAGCCTGTCGACGGAATATCTGTATATTCCGGGCATGGAACTGACCTCGTCTTTTATATTATTTCCCTCTATGACAAATATGGGATACATAAGGTCGTTTTTGCTCACATAAGTCTCCCTTACAAGGCTTCTCATATTTTCATTTGTCCTCAGTCGTCTGAATCTTTTCATTTTTCTCTATTTCCTCCACAATACTTTCCACTGTCGATTTTTCACAGCAGCATACATTATTATATCCTCTGCTTATAAGGGTATTGCAAGTGACCTCACCTATGGCAATTATTTTTGTATTCTCGTCTATTTTGTATTGCTCCAGATATGTATTAACGCCAAGACTGCTGCCGAATACTATATAATCCTCTCTGCATTCTGTAATACTCTCCGCTTCTACCCTGTATAATATAGCTTCTTTACAGTTATTTATATGTCTGTATAATTCATCTGAACCTTTTTCCGCCCTTAACACCAGCTTTGAAGCATTTGGTGCAATTTTTGCAAGACCCTTGCCCAAAGCCTCGGAGGTATATTTATCGGGCATATAGTCGGCGTATATGCCGTGTTCTGCCAAAGCATTGTATGTGCCCTCGCCTATAACGGCTATTTTATTTTTTAAGCTCCTTAAATCCGTTTTTGTCCTTTTAATATAATCAATGAATATTTTTACACCGTTTCTGCCTGTAAACACAAGCCAATCAAATTCATCGAATTTAATGTTTAAATCAGCAGGAATAACCTTAAGGCAGCATACCTCCTTTACCGTATAACCCTTATTGATAAGCCGAGCCTTAAGGCGTTTTCTGAAATCCTCCGTACCCGTAATGGCAACGGATTTTATTCTATTGTCCGATTTCATATCGTATTCCGCCGTTTTTCCCACAACTATTACCGCAGGAGGTACTATTTGAACAGAGCCGATATTTTCAAGAGTTGTCCTTGTTATGCTTTCACTCTTTGTTGTACCATTTTCTATAACGGCAACGGGAGTTTTTCCGCTCATACCCTTTTCAATAAGCCTTGAGGCTATGCTCCCAATGGTATTAGCCGCCATAAGGAATACAATAGTGCCTCTTGTCTTTGCCAATGCCGCATAATCGGTTATTTCGCTTTCGGCAGTATGACCCGTTACAATATGTATATCCTGACTAGCTCCTCTGTGGGTAACGGGTATTCCTGCAGCTTCGGGAACAGCTATCGCCGAGGTTATGCCGGGAACTACCTCAAAATCAATATTGTTTTCAATAAGAATGGCTGCCTCCTCTCCCCCTCTGCCGAAGACAAAGGGGTCTCCGCCCTTAAGACGTACAACTATATTGCTGTCTGCCGCCTTTTCAACAAGTATTTTATTTATATTATCCTGTGTGAAGCTGTGTGCTCCCGCGCTTTTTCCCACATATATTTTTTCGCAGTCTTTTCTCGCCCAGCTTATAATTTCCTCGGAGATAAGCCTGTCATATATAAGCACATCGCAGCTTTCCACAAGTCTTTTTCCTTTTACGCTTATAAGCTCAGCATCTCCCGGTCCTGCGCCTACAAGATATACCTTACCCATTACAGCTTCTCCTTTATTTTATCTGCCGCCATTTTGCCTACGGCAATATTCTTATCCGTTTTTAAATTAAGGCTGTATTTTTTCTCTTTATAAAAGCATCTGAACTCAATACTGTCCCCAACCACATTTGAATAAGCTCCCACAGGATAGCGGCAGCCGGAGTCTGTTTCAGCCATAAATTCCCTTTCGTTTAAAAAAGAAATATATGTGTTTCTATGATTTATTTTTTCAAGAATAGTATTTATTTCACTGTCCTTGCGGCTTTCAACTGCAATTATCCCTTGGCACGGCGCAGGAATAAATTCCTCCGTATCAAGATATATAAGCTCAATATCGTCTCTTTTATCAAAGCCCATTCTTTCAATGCCTGCCGCCGCCAGCACTATGCCGTCATATTCGCAATTTTTCAGCTTGTTGATTCTGGTATCTATATTTCCTCTTATATCCCTTATATTATACTTATCCGAAAGCAACATACTTCGTCTTGCGCTGCCTGTGCCTATTGTCATGCCTTGTCTGAGGGTATCTCCCTTTCTCAGCACTATAACGTCGGCAGGATTTCCCCTTTTGGCTACGGCGCATACACAAAGCTCCCTTGGAATAGCTACGGGAATATCCTTGGCGCTGTGTACTGCTATATCTATATTTCCCTCAATGAGAGCCCTTTCTATTTCGTCGGTAAAAGTGCCTCTGCCCTCAAAACGACTAAGGCTCATATCGGGGCTTTTGTCCCCTGCCGTGCTTATTTCCACAATGTCACATTTTATATTTTCTTTAAGGCTCTTAAGAAGTCCTATTATTATTTCCGTCTGTCTGAGCGCCAGTTTACTTTTTCTCGTTCCTATTTTTATTTCCGTCATATTCTCTCCGTATATCATCTCTCAGCTTCTTTGCAAGAGATGGATTTTCTCCGCTTGTGCTTACGCCTATTACTATATTTTCATCACGCATTATTGCGCCGAATGTAAAAGTAGATTCGCTCCTGCTGTCTGCAGTATTTACATATATACCATTTTTTCTGCAGTATTGTGAAATGCTCTTGTTTACGGCTCTGTCGTCGGTAGCCGCAATTACCATAAATGCGTCGGCTATGTATTCATCTCTGTATTTGTCCTCTATTACGGCACAATCAAATTTGCCCTTTATTTTTTCGGCTATTACGGTAACATCAGCGCCAAAGTCCATAAGCGCCTTTGCCTTTCTTTCAGCTACGCTTCCACCGCCTATAACATATACCCTTTTATTTTCAATATTGACAAACATGGGAAAATACGCCATACTACTTCTCCTCAATGAAAATGCTCATAAGCCTTCTGAATTCCTCAAAACTCATGTTATCTCTTGCCTTGTATATTATTCTTTCGCTGCCAAGACTGTCCATATAGGACTTTATACTGCCCATATCCTTTAAAATACTGTGGAAATAAAGCTCCTTGCGAACATCGTCTGTCATGCCTTCTATAACAAGCTCCGCTTTGTCAGCTTCTCTCAGTTTTATTTTGTTGTTGTCCTCGGCAAGAGCCTTGAAATAATCTATATTATAAAGCTCCGTACCCTCTGTTTTCAAGACTTCCTCGTCTATATCTCTCGGCACAGCCAAATCAATATATAGCTTTGGCTTGTCCGTATGCTTTGCCGCTTCTCTGTATGTAATGGTATAGTGGGGACTTGAGGTGGCGCTTATTACAGCCTCTGCCTTATCTATATATTCGTATCTTCTGCTGTAATCAATTATTTCAAAGGAACTGTGTACTGTTTTATTATCACTGTTGTGGGTTCTGCTTGTACCGATTACGCCTATGCCGTGGGCAGCTATATTCTTAGCAGCTGTTTCGCCTATTTTACCGCTTATGCCTATTATAAGTACATTTTTGATACCTCTGTTCGCTATCATATTTCCCACAAGAGTGCATACGGAAACAGAGGTTTTTGAAATAAACGTATCTGTCTTTATTTTTTTTGCGCAGGTTATAGCGCCTCTGAATACGGTGTGAAGCTCATAGCCCACATCGCTTATGCCGTTGGCAAAATAATAGGCGTCCTTTACCTGTCCCAAAATTTCGTCCTCGCCGAGTATCATGGAATCCATACCGCAGGCAACTCTGTAAAGATGTCTTATCGCCCTTTCGCCTTCATAAATATTAACATAAGCTCTGAGCCATGTGGGAGAAATATCCTTGTATCGGCAGAGCTTTAGGAAAATATATTCAAAATCGCCCTTGTCCGAATACAGTTCAGTTCTGTTGCAGGTAGACAGCACGATAATATTTGTTTGCGAATTTACAAGTCTTGTAAACTCTGTTTTTTCACTAGCCGAGAAAGCCAGTCTTTCTCTTATGTTTATATCTGCAAGCCTGTGGCTTATGCTCACGCAATACATAAAACTCTCATCCCTTAACGATTATTGTTGTAAAATAGCTGTCTTTAAGACCTTCCTCACTATTGTGCAGAATCCTTTCATTTTCAAGTCCGCAGTTCTGCACGACCGTATATTCAATGTCCTTTAGCTTTTTAATTATATCATATATTTCTTTTCCGCTTTTCATAATCACCTTATTGCCCTCAACCGAAAGGGCGTCGTCTATGCTCTCATAGCTGCCCGGTATTATTGTAAGAGGCTTGTCTGCCTGTGTAAGACTTACCCCTGCGGCTGCGGCGCAGGCGGAAAAGCTGTTTACTCCCGGTATTATTACACACTCGTATCTGTCCTTAAGTCTTTCGTGTATATATGAAAATGTGGAAAAAAGCGAAATATCTCCTATACTGAGCATTGCAACAGTACTGCCTGCGTTCAGGTATTTCTCTATTTTTTCGGCGGCAAGGTCGTGTTTTTTTGTATTTTCCTCCGAAGCTCTGCTCATGGCAAAGTCCAGATAAAGTATTTCCTTATCCTTTATATCTACGGCTTTTCCGACTATATCCAAAGCAAGAGAATTTTCCCTGTGAGTTCTTGGTACTGCTATTATATCGCAGGCTTCTATTGCCCTTATAGCCTTAAGCGTAATATGCTCCGGGTCGCCGGGACCTACGCTCACTCCGTAAAAAACAGCCTTTTTCATATTGCTCTCCTTATATGTTCCAAAAAAATATTTCTTATAAACTCGTATTCTCCCAGACCCTTCAACAATATTTTAACACCAACGCCCATTGATGTAAATATATTTTTCCAGCTGTCGGGCGCATCGCCTGCCATGTCGTTTACAACATGGTCGCCTGCCACAAGCATAAGGGGAGTGAGCAGTATTTCACGACAGTCCTTTATCTTTTCGGCAATATCATATACATTGGGCTTTGCCTCCACAGTACCTATAAAAATGTCGTCTTGTCCTATGTAATCCCTCAGCTTATCATATACGGCATTGGCGCTGTGCCCTGTGCCGTGTCCCATAAGCACAAGAGCGTCCTCATCGCTCTTTATACTCCTTATAAATTCTGCTGTTTTTATAAAGTCCTCCTCATAAGAAAGCAGCGGCTCGCCTATTTTCAGCTTATCAAAATAAGGTCTGTATTTTTCCGCTATGCCGCAGAGCTTTTCATATTCATAGCCCTTTATGATATGGGTAGGCTGTACCGTAAGCTCCACTATACCGTCGTCAGCTATTTTTTCAAATGCCTCCTCGGTATTGTATATGCAAATGCCCTCCCTTTTCAGCTTTTCTGTTATCATATAGCTTGTAAAGGCAGAGTATACCCTGCTCTGTGTATACTCTGCCTTTATATCCTCTGTTATTTTGTCTATTGTCTTTTCTCTTGCGGCTTTATGGCTTGTGCCGAAGCTCACAACAAGAATTGCCTTATCCATTGTACATCTCTCCGTATTCCTTTATGCTTCTGGGGTATCTGTCAATATCCTCAACGCCCTGCATTTTCATAAGCTGCCAGAGCATAGGCTTTTCAACATAGTCCGTATCAAATACCTCTATTCCTCCGTCGGCTGCGATACGCCCCTTTTCCATTATTATAAATCTGTCCGCCCATCTGTAAGCAAAGTCCATATCGTGGGTGGAAACTATAATAGTCCTGTCCTCCGCCATTTTGTTCAGAATACTCTCCAGCAAAAGTGAATTTCTCGTATCAAGAAAGGCGCAGGGTTCGTCAAAAAGCACTATATCGCTGTCCATTGCAATTATATCGGCTATACATACTCTTTTCTTTTCACCGCCGCTTAAGTAGTGGACAGCTCTGTTTCTGAAGCCCTCCAAATCGAGAGCATCGATTGCCCTGTCCGTTCTCTCCTTGACCTGCTCCCTGCTTATTTTCATATTCATAGGACCAAAGGATATTTCCCTTTCCACAGTAGTGGCGATTATCTGTACATCCGGCTCTTGAAAAACAAGACCTACCTTGCTTCTCAGCTCCTTGCAGCTCATTCTTTTACCATTATACAATATATCGCCTCTGTATTTCAATACCCCGTTAAGACAGAGAAAAAGCGTAGTCTTGCCTGCTCCGTTATCTCCCAGCAAGGCTATTTTTTCACCCTTGTCCACAGAAAGGCTTATATCCTTAAGTATTCTGTTATCCTCATAGCTGAAATCAATATTTTTTAACTCAAGCATATCATCACCGCAAAATATAATATAAATAAAACGACCTCTGCAGCGCCTATACCGTTATCCTCACTGTAAAAGGCGAGCCTTCCCTCATATCCTCTCGACTCCATGGCGTTATATGTGGCGTTTGCCTTTCCGAAGGAGTAAAGCAAAAGATTTTTACCGATACTGCCAAAGGAGCAAAAGGAATTTCTGATACCGCCGTAGCCGTTTCTGGATACGGCTGCCCTTGTCATATTTTCCAAAGTATCCAGAAGCACGAAAATAAATCTGTATATAAGAAACATAAGCTCTATAATGATTTCGGGCAGTCTGAATTTTCTCAGCACCTCTATAATGTCCGCCATAGGCGTGGACAAAGCAAGAGCATACATACAACTGAGAGCGCCGAAGGCTCTTATTACTATGCCTATACTGTCCTTTACGCCCTTTTCAGTCACAAATACGTTTATACCGCCCAGCCTTAATGTAAATAAGCCTGTTTTGGTGGCGGAAAAATTCACCGCCACGGCAATTATGCTCAATGCTATAAAAATAGCGGGAATTCGCATTACACGAAAATAATATCCCAGCTTTATTTTGCCCATACAGACTGTAATAAACAGCATTGAAAGCATCATAAATAGGTATACGGCAAATTTGTCCGCCGCTATGCCGTATATAAGCGCAGCCGTAAAAAATACCACCTTATATACGCTGTTGACGCCATTAAGAGCAGAGCCGTAAGCATTATAATCTATTGATAAAAAACCGCTGTGCTCCATACTAGCTTTCCTTTTTGTATTTTGACCTTGCCATAAGCCAGCCGAAGCCAAAGCCCACAATGCCTGCGCCTACGCCTGCCTGAATACAGAACAGAAGACTTTCCGTCTCTCCTCCGGGAGGTTCAAGTAAATTTTCCGCCCAAGGCTCGTATTCAGGAGCAATTTCGGATATTATGCCCTCCGCTTCGCCGTCAGCACCGCCAAATTCCGAATTATGTATAGTGGCAAGAGGCACAATGGCAATAAGAGCGCATATTATAAGCAATATAATTACTAAAGAACTTTTTTTCATAACGTACCTCCTAATAACTCAATTCCTCAAGCTCCGGCTTTGCATAGCTTTCAAGTCCCATCATTACTATTACGGAAAGTATGCCCTCTATAATTGCAAGGGGAACTTGTGTAACGGCAAAAACAGCCATAAACTTGACAACAGACGCGCCTACTCCGCCTACCTCGCTGGGATATGCCAAAGCCAGCTGAATACTTGTAATGCAGTATGTAAAAAGGTCGCCCAGAGCCGTTGCCGCAAACACGCATATCAGCTTATTTATTTTCAGCTTTCTCATAAGCCTGTATACGCCAAAGCTGAGAAAAGGTCCTGCTACTGCCATACTGAATGTATTTGCGCCCAATGTGGTAAGTCCTCCGTGGGCAAGAAGTATAGCCTGAAAGAGCAGCACTATAATGCCTAAAACCGCCATAACGCTCGGTCCAAAAAGGACTGCGCCCAGTCCCGTACCCGTAGGGTGTGAGGATGAGCCTGTAACGCTTGGCAGCTTAAGAGCCGAAAGCACAAAGGCATAAGCTCCCACCATAGCAAGAAGCAGAAGCGTTCTCCTGTGGTGATTAACTATTTTGTTTATTCTAATAAGTCCTGCCGCAAGAAACGGCAAACACAATACTCCCCACCCAATACAATGTATTTTGGGAAGATAGCCCTCCATTATGTGCATGGCAAATGTAGTTTGTGTTACACCAAACACAAGAGCAAAAACACATATAAGAAAAATTAATTTTTTTTCATTTTTTGTCATAATGAACCTCCTTATTTATTTTTAAGACAAAAAAAGCGCCCTTGCAGGCACGACCTTAAAACGCAGATATACTGCGCTTTAAAATACACCTGCTGCTAGTCCGACAGCAATGTATCCGCCCATATTTCAGAGCATTGTATAAGGCAGGTCTTCTGACTTGGAGTATAGGTCTGCTTGCCTTCCCATGTGTAACCACAGTGGCATATAAGCAGACAACCTCTTCACAGCGGCGGTCCCGTTCGGAATTTTCATCCGATTCCCTATTGAGCTTGATTAAAAGCGCCTTGTACAAATTTTAAAGGGAACGGCTTCCCGTTCCCCTTAATTATATAGCATATTGTAAAATATGTCAACAAATCAGCCGAAAAGGTCGTCTAAAAGAGCGTTCATTTTCTCTTTTCTCTTTTGTGTCCTTTCAGTGTCTACACTATAGCCTTCGCCGTTGAAAACTACGCAGTCGCCCTCCTTTGCCTCGGGCAGTATACTTCTGTCAAGCTCAAGCATACCGTCCTCCTCGTTCTGACATACTATTACATTTCCTTCTATTCTGTCAATATAATATATTTTTTCCATATATTCACCGCCTTAGGGATTGCATACCTTACAGGGAGTATATCCCAGAGCCTTTATAGTATCTGCATAGCCTGTATATACCAGCTTATTTGTGGGACTTGTCTTTTTGCCGTAAACGCAGGTATCCTTATGGAATTTCATACTGTTTTTGTTAAGAATATACGTTTGAGCAGTTCTAACAGAGCCTCCCACAGCTGCGCTGCTTTGCCGGGCTCCACCTCCAACGCTGTTTTCCGTAAATGTAATGCCGTTTCCTGTGCTTACAGCCGTTACGGTGTCGTGTATATCTGTCCTGTATATCTTTATATTTCTGTTGTTGAGCTTTTCCATAGTGGAAGGGGCAGGATGACCGTAGCTGTTGTCCTCGCCTACGGATATTACGGCATACTCAGGCGCAACCTTGTTCAGAAAGGCGTCGCTTGTGGACGAATGACTGCCGTGATGACCTACCTTAAGCACATCGGCGGAAATATCTATTCCCGAATCTATAATGTCGTTTTCCTCCTCTGTCTGGGCATCTCCCGTGAATATAAAGCTGTCATTTTTGTTCACCAGCTTTATTGCAACAGAATCGTTATTCAAATCATCACTGTCATAATGCTTCGGTCCGAGTATCGTAAATGTAAAATCGCCGAGAGTATAGACCGCTCCCTGAACAGGCTCTATGACCTTTGCCTTACTCCTTGCTATGGAATTAATCATTCTCTCAAAGCAATAGGTAGTAGCCGATACCTTGGGCATTATAACATTTTCCGTCACAAAGGAATCTATTACATCGTCTATGCCGCCTATATGGTCTGCATGGGGATGAGTGGCTATTATATAGGTGAGCTTGTCAACTCCGTTGTCCTTAAGATATTTTATGATAGGCTCTCCGTCGTCCTCCTCGCCGCCGTCTATAAGCATATACATACCGTTGCTTTCAACAAGAGTACAGTCTGCCTGACCTACATCAATAAAGTGTATTTTTTCTTCTGTTTTCTGTACTGCATATACAGGCGTTGTAATAAGCATAAGCAGCGCCAGTATCAATGTTATTCTCTTCATTGTTTTCCCTTTCCCTATTTTCTTATTAAATCCGACGTATTCATAACATCAAGCAAATTTCCGTTGCTGTTGTCTATAAAATATATTCTTACATATAACTGCTCCTGGGGTATGCCGCTCAGCACCTGATAGGAAGCGCTTACCATATAAAGCTCCAAAGCGGCGGTATTCTTTTCGCTGCCTATTGTGCTAAAGCACATTACATCAAACGTACTCATATCGCCGCTGTACTTTATATCGGTTATGCTGGGATATTTTTCATTATCGGAAGCTATCTCATCAGCTTTTAATATAACGTTTCTCCTTAAGGAAAGCACAAATTCATTATAGTCATTAAAGGACATAAGGGCAGAAATATAGCCTGTATCCTCGTCTATACTTATGTTTTTTGCTCCCCACCCTTTTATCTGCTCCTTAATTGCATTTTTCTTTTCGTTTACTCCAAAATATTCCGGGGATATTATCATCTTTATCATAAAAAAACCTCCCTCTGTATATGGATTATACCTTAATTATACATTAGCGCGGGAGGTTTTTCAATATATTTTACATAATAAGATTTGAATTGTTGAACTGCATTATAAGAAGCTCATGAGAACGTACCGCTGACTCCTGCTGAGCCTCCAGCTGTTCTATGGAATACTTATACTGGTCAACCTCTATCTGTGTTGTCTTTCCCAGCTTAAGCTGAGTTTCCATAACATTAAGCTCGTTTTCCATATCCTTGAGCTTAAGCACATTCTGCTGATATGTGCTTTCGGCATTTTTGATATTGTCATACACAGTGGTTATGCCTGCAGTAAGAGCAGTCTTGGTATCGGTAAGTCCTCTTGAAGCCTGCTCGTACTGTGATATAGTCGTTTCTCTGTTGCTGTTTGTAACGCCTGTGGTAGCTCTGTAATCGTAGGTATCTACCGTCATCTTGGCTACGTCTACGCTGTCAGAAAGATTTTTAAGCGTTACATTTGCCGCAAGTCCCTTTGAAATGGCAGTATCCAGACTAAGCTCGGAGCTTACCGGCTTATACTCCACATCGTCTATTATCAGATTATATTTCTTGTTTATACTTTCGCCCATAAGCTGATTAAGATTTCTGTAAGCGGCGTCCACTGAATTTTCAAGACTTAATTTATTTGCCTTAAGTGTTTCGCAGGCGGTCACAGCCTCGTTGTACTGCACCTGACTCATTTTGCCTACCTTAAGCATAACGTCGTATATCTTAAGCTGCCTCATGCTCAAATCTATGCCCTCGTCATAAAGCTCTATGCTTTTTTCGGCGTCCTTAAGTCCATAGAAAAGCTGCTTTACATTATACTCTATTTTTTCCTTTTCGGCTTCCTTATTGGAATCGTAGTTTCTTAGGCTGTTTGTAAGATTACGCAAAGCAATGGCATAGGTAACGTTTGAGGTCGGGTCAGCCGCTGACTGCCACGCATATCTTGTTACCATCTGGTCTATCTCGGCAATATCATTGCTTTCGTCCATATTTTTAAGATTTCTGCTATAATTTATTGCCTTATTTATAGCATCCTCAACAGTAAGGTCTGTTATGGAATTTTCGTCGGTATCCTTGCCGTAAACAGAGCCTATAACTATTTTTTCTCCTGCCTTTGAGCTGCCTCTTGAATTGAGTCTGTCGGCGTATACCGCATTTGATGACATAAGTATTGAACCGACAAGTACAGCGCACAATATTTTTCTTTTATTCATTTGTCACTGCTCCTTTCTTGAATGCCTTCTTAGCTTCCCTTCTTGCTCTCTTGTCCTCGTCCTTCTGAGATACCTTTCTTCTGTGTTTTTTTCTGAATTTATTCTTCAGGGAATTTACGCCTGAGTAAAGCAGAGGTATGAACAGAAGAGTTATAAGAGTACCTATTGTAAGACCGAATACTATGACTATACCCAAGCTCTGGTTTGTTTCCATACCGGAGCCTATGGCAAGTGCTACGGGAAGCATACCGATGACCGTAGTAAGAGTGGTCATAAGTATAGGTCTAAGCCTGTCGCGTCCTGCCTCGGCAA
The DNA here is from genome assembly GCA_947628755.1 of uncultured Clostridia bacterium. Lineage (GTDB taxonomy): Bacteria > Bacillota > Clostridia > Lachnospirales > CAG-274 > CANPXH01. Next base: position 123,364 of record CANRBC010000003.1, read on the forward strand.
GAGCGTCGTTTACTCCCAGCTCCTCATCATTTTCAAGAAGCTGATTGGTATGGTCTACAAGTACGATACCGTTATTAACGACCATACCTACAAGCATTATAAGTCCCATATATGCCGAAGCCGTAAGGCTATTGCCTGTAACAAGAAGTCCCAGTATACCGCCTGTAATAGACATAGGCATTGAGAACATTATAATAAACGGATACACGAAGGATTCAAACTGTGACGCCATAACCATATATACCAGAAGTATAGCTACAACTATACAGGTAAACAAATCGGAGAAGGTATCCGCCATCATTTCCATCATGCCGCCGAACTCGTATGTATATCCCTCGGGGAATACGTAATTGTCAAGCACCTGCTGTACCTTTTCTCTCTGGGCAGAGCCGTCAAGACCCTTTATCTCACCTGTCAGCTCTATATATTTCTGCTGATTTTCTCTTCTGATAGAAAGGGCGCTTTCACCCATTTCTACGGAAGCTACCTCTGTAAGAGGTATAGTAGCGCCTGTTGGCGTAGTGACGGTAAGGTTATTAAGGTCTTTTATGTACTCTATATCGTCGTCGGGATACATTATTCTGACATCTATCTCTGTACCGCGCGTCTTGTATTCCGTTGCAACAGAGCCGGAATTAGCTGCGCTTATAGCTGCGGCTATTGTCCTTGTGTTAAGTCCGTACTGAGCCGCTTTAGCTCTGTTTATTACTATGTTTGCTTCTGATGAAGCGTCGTCAAGTGATGATTCTACATTTACAGCATCCGGTATCTTTGCAAGCTCAGCCATAAGCTCGTTGCTTATTTCTCTTAAGGTGTCGTTGTCATCACCCTTTATCTGCACATTAAAGCCGCTGCCGCCAAGAGAACCCATTGACATACCGCTGTCGCTTACCTCTATTTCGCAGCCTGCTATATTCTGAAGTCTGCTTTCTATATCGTCGGCTATTTCCTCACTTGAACGAGTTCTGTCCTCCTTGTCGCCAACATCATAGTACAATGATACTGTGGTGCTGGTGCTAAAGCCCATCATGCCTCCGCCTACGGTGGCATACATCATCTCTGTTTCGGGAACATCTCCTATCCTTTCAAGGAGAGTGTTCAGCATAGCTTCGCTTGTTTCATAGTCCGTGCCGTTTGGAAGTGTGGCAGTTATGCTTATAGCGCCCTCGTCGGTAGTCGCCATAAGGTCAGAGCCTACCAAAGGCACACATAAAAGCGAGCCTATAAATACCGCTATTATTATAAACGTACTTCTGATTCTGTGATTCAGACACATCGTTATAAGCTTGGCGTAGCCTCTGTCCATTTTGTCCAGAAAGCCTCCCACGCCTTTATCCAGCTTATCTACTATGCCGCCCTCCTTGTGCTTTCTGCTTTCCTCATAGCGCATAAGCACTGCAGAAGCCATAGGCACAAATGTAAGTGCTGTTACAAGAGAAGCAACAAGGGCAAAACATACCGTATATGATATTTCCTTCATAATATCGCCCATTGTACCGGGCATAAATGTAAGAGGCAGGAAAACTGCAACGGTAGTAAGGGTAGAAGCCGTAATTGCCATTGAGACCTCTGATGAGCCGCGATATGCCGCCTCAAAGGCGTTCAAGCCCTCGGATTTCTTCTTGAATATATTCTCAAGCACAACTACCGAGTTATCAACAAGCATACCTATGGCTATTACCACGCCGCCCAGTGACATCATATTAAGGGACATACCGTTAAGATACATAAGAGCAAATGTGGCAAATATAGACGTAGGTATTGAAACGCCTATTATAAGTGACATTCTTACGCTTCTCAGTATTATAAGAAGAACGAATATAGCTATAAACGCCGCCTGGAATGCCGTGCTTACCATGTTGTTGATACCAAGCTCGATATAGTCTGCCGTATTTGTAAGCATCTTAAGCTCAAAATCGGGATACTGCTTTTGGATTTGAGCCATAGTTTCGGCAATTTTTTTACTTACAGTAACAATGTTGGCGTCGCTCTGCTTTGAAAGAGAGTACATACAGCCCTCTTCGCCGTTTATAAGGGATTTGGAGCTTTTGTCCTTCTCCATTTCCTTTACCTCGGCAACATCCTTTATCATAACGTTGTTGCCTGTTTTTGTTGTTATAAAGGTATTCTTTATATCCTCTATGGAGCTGAATTCGCCTACCGTTCTTAGGGCTATATCCGTAGTGCCCTGTTTAAGTGAGCCTGACGGCATATTGGTATTTTCGGCTGCAAGGGCTGCGGAAATGGTATTCATTGTAATGCCGTAATTTTGCAGCTTATTCTGGTCAACTATTATTCTGATTTCCTTGTCCGTACCGCCGCTTAATGATACGGAGGAAACGCCGTCTATTTTCTCAAACATAGACGATACGTTTTCGTCCAGAAGATTATAAAGAGTATCTACGTCATACTTGCTGCTGGTAACGCCGACCATAATGCTCTGTGCGTTCATATCCATCTTCATAATAGAGGGGTCGTTGGCGTCGTCGGGGAGCATTGCTCTTACTCTCTCAAGTCTGTCTCTCATATCGTTTGTGGCAACGTCTATATCTGTACCGTCCACAAACTGTACTACTACTATGGATGAGCCCGAAGAGGACTGAGATGTTATGGTATCCACACCCGTTATGGTGGCAAGCTGCTCCTCGATAGGCTTTGTTACAAGCTCCTCCATTTCCTCGGGGGCTGCGCCTGTGTAATTGCACATTACAAGGGCAACGGGAAGGTCAACATTAGGCGTCATGGCAAGCTCCAGATTGTTGTAGGCTATAAAGCCGCCTAAGAATACAACGAGAGTTGCCATAATTACCGTAACTTTTCTTTTAATACAGGTCTTTATCATTTCTTAGCCCCCTTGCCTTTGGCAGGAGCCTTGTCGTTTTCGTCTGCTGTGGTTGCCTCAGTCGCAGGCTCTACCTCAACGCCGTTGTCGGAAACTATGTTTATGCTGTCTCCGTCGGCAAGATATGTCTGACCCTTTACGACTACCTTATCCGTAGCCTCTATACCGGAGGTTACCTCTATGGTATCGCCTGTGTCAATACCTACCGTTACTGTCTTTCTCACAGCGGTATTGCCGTTTTCAGCTATAAATACATAATATTCCTCGCCGTTTTTGTCCATGACAGCATCTCTTGGAAGTACAAAAGCGTCGTTGCTTGTAGACTTGGCAAAGTGTACCTCTGCAAACATACCGGACTTAAGTGTGCCTGTGGTATTGGGGATATTTATTTTTACCGTATATGTGCCGTCTGCATTTGCTCCCGGCGGTATCTCGGTAATAGAGCCGGTAAACTCTCCTCCCTCTTTAAGAGAAGGTATGTTTATTGTAACTGCGTCGCCTACATTTACGCTTGTGGCTATCTGCTCGGATACGTTTACCTGTACCTTAAGGGAAGAAAGGTCTACTATCTGATAGCCTGCTCCTGCCGCCATAGCGCCTGTGGTAACGTTCTTTTTGAGAACAGTACCGCTTATGGGACTTGTGACTGTGCAATAGGCTATCTGCTGCTGAGCGTTCTCAACGGCTACGGTTGCAGACTTCTGAGCAGCAAGAGCCGTATTGAGGGCGTCATTTGCCCTCTTTGTATTTTCAGCAGTAGTTTCATTTGCAAGAATATTGTATGAAGTATTTGCCTGATTTAAAGCGTCCTCTGCGCTCTTTACGCCAAGCTCTGCCTTCTCCTTGGCATTGTTGGCTGTTGTAAGAGCGTTAGCCGCCGTATCAAGAGCTATCTTATATGTATTGAGAGTATCCTCGGGAAGTCCGCCTACATCATAAAGCTGCTTGTTTATGTTATAGTCGTTCTGCGCCTTATCGTAATTGGTCTGAGCGTTTGTAACGGCTATTTTGGCGTCCTCAACAGACTTCCTTGCATTTTCCAAAGCAGTCTGAGCATTTGTAATGGCGTTCTTTGCGCCCTCCAGTTGCGTCTTCATTGCTGCGCCGTTGGCAGTTGCTACGCCTGTCTTTGCAGACTGTACGCCTGCATTGGCGGAATTAAGAGAAGCCTGAGCGCTCTTAAGCGCCGTCTGATAGTCCTTGTCGTCTATTTTATAAAGGACTGCGCCCTTTGTAACGGCATCGCCTACATTAAAATATGTAGCGGCAACAGTACCCTGTACCTTTGCGGATACATCAACGGTCTCTGCCGCCTGTATAGTACCCGAATACATATACTCGTCCTTTACTGTATTTATTGTCGGATTGGCAACCTCCACGCTTGTGGCTTTTGCCTCCTGTTCCCCTTCGGGCATTCCGTCCTTCGGCTTTCCGCCGCAGCCTGAAAGCAATGCAATACAAAGAGCTGCAGCCGTAAATCTTAAATACTTTTTCATACATAACCTCCCAGTTTTACTTTATTATATTATTAATTAAATTTTTTAACACTGACCTATATAAGTTTCTTGAGTATGCTTACAAGAGAGCTTTTTTCCTCCTCGGTAAGGTGACCGTAGAGTTTATTTTCAATATCCTTGGCAGAGCCTTCTATAAACTCCGTTATCTCCCTGCCTCTTTCTCCCAGACGCAGTATTTTGTTTCTGGCGTCTGTCCTGCTCTGCTCTCTTATTATAAGGTCGTTCTTTATCATTGTATTTATCATGCTTGATACTGATGATTCCTTAACGCCCATTTCCTTGCTGAGAGTTTTCTGGTTTACCGCGCCGTCCTCCACAAAGCGTATTATACCAAGTATGGCAGCCTGCATAACTGAAATATTGAATTTTTTCAGTATTTCGTTCTGGAGCATCATACACTTGTGAGACGCCTGATAGAGCAAGGGAGTTATTCCCATATTTATGTTCAGCTCCTTCATTTATTTCACCTCACAATAAACTTAGAATTCTAACCTTTTTGATTTTACTCCTTATTATATGCCATGTCAATAGTTTTTTGATTAATTTTTGATTAAAATACAAAAATTAAGATTTGCGTAAGGAATATACGCAAATCTTAATTCAGACTGCCGAAAAAACAATATTTTGACAGGAAATATAAATTAAAATAAAGAACGGCTTACAAAAAAGCGTCGCAGACTTTAATCCGCAGGAGGAATTCATTTCCTCCGAGGACAGGAACTTTTCTGTAATTTAGGCATTTATGCCTAAATTGCGGAAAACACGGCTGGTTCCTACCTTAGTTATCTGAAAGAAATGCCAAAAAGCATTTCTTTCAAGCGTGTCGATTTTATCGACACGCTGAATTAAGATTTGCGTAAGGAATATACGCAAATCTTAATTTAAAAATACTGCTAAATCGTAGGGTTTTGCGTTGTCGGAACGCTGTTTTCTCTCGGCATTTTACCGCCTCTGCCGCCGAAGCCTCCTCTTCCGAAGCCTCTGCCCGTATTTCCGTAGGACGCAACGCCCTTTGCCGCCGTTATCTCTGCCGCAGCCTTACCGCCTGCGTATACGGTGTATTTTTCACCCTCTTTTATATTCTCAGATGAATAAATTATGCTTTGGAATTCCTTTGCGGATACTATCTCGTCTACGGAATTCCCCTTGCTGTCCATAATTACGACGGAGGTTCCAGCCTTTTGAATATCGTCAAGATTAACATTCAATACATTCTGCTTTCCCTTATCAGGGCATTGTGACATTCCTGCGCTGCCAAGCGCCATTACTGTGCCGCCGTTTATAGCACCCTCTCCTGCATAGTCAAGAGCGCCATTTCCGCTGTCGGAAGGACCGTCTATACTAACAGAGCCGCCGTTTATATACAGATTGCCGTTGGAGTCTATACCGTCGCCCTTGGCGTCTATATGTATATTTCCTCCGTTTATAATTATTTGGTGTTCATCTGCATCCTCGGGAGCATTCATTTTATCTGCGCCCGAACCGCCGCCTGCATTTATACCGTCGTCTTCGGAGGTTATATTTATATTTCCTCCGTTTATTGTGGCTATCGCCTTTGATTCAAGAGCTTCATCCTTTGTATTAGTAGTTATATCTCCACCGTTTACGGTTAGATTGCCCTCTGCCTTTATGCCCTTGCTCTTAGGCGAGTCAAGAACAATGTTTCCGTCTTCAACTGTGGTCGTTCCTGTGGATTTAATGCAATGGTCGTTTGAGCTTATTTTTATGCTGCCACCCTTTATGAGAATATCGGCGTCCGCCTTTATGCCCTTGCTGCTGGGATATTCCGTGGTGGTCTCCGTTGAGCCTTCGCTTACTGTTTCGCTGTTATTCGTATCGCTTACAGTCGTGGATTCAGTCATATTGCCTCTGCGTTCTTTGAAAAATCCCGGCATACGCGTCTGTCCCTCGGACATTTCGGGCGGCTGACCATCCGGCATTTCGGGTGGCTGTCCATCCATAGGCGGTCTTTCTCCGTCAAAGTGCATACCGCCTCTGCCCATAAAATCATTATCAACGCTTTCTGCGACCTCTCCCACAGCCGTTATGTTTATATTGCCGCCCTCGGCATTTACATTTTTTTCGGCTTGTATTCCGTCCTGCTTTGACGTAATGGTTATACTTCCGCCTTTAAGCGTAATATCGTCGTTGGCATGGATACCGTCGCCTTCTGAGTTAATATTTACAGTACCCTCTGCAATTTCCACTCCGTCGTCGGATACTATACCGTGGTCGTAGTTTGCTTTAATATTAAGTATTCCCTTGCCCTGCAGCACTATATCGTCATTGGCAAACAGGCAGCCTTTGGCATCGGAGTTGTATTCAGCTCCGTCAGTAAGTGTGTTTTCACTTCCCTCTGCAGTTTCTATAATAAGCTCGGCGCAGTTTTCGCCGTATATCGCAGGTCCTTGGCTGTTCTCAACAGTAACATTATTAAGCACGAGCCTTACGCTGTCCTTTGTATCTATGCTTATCATACCATTATATTTGCCTGTAAGCGTATACGCGCCGCCTTTTGTTATATTGTATGTGTTGTCATCGATACTCCCAAGGTCAACGTTTACTGCCGTGCCTGTGTTCGCCGACGTTATATTGCAGCCTGTGGCAAGCATTACGGCAGTAATGATAAAAGCTATATTTCTTTTCATATTTATCTCTCCTTTCTCTGCTTATAATAATACCACATTTTTAAATTAAAATAAAAAGAAAATTAGAAATTCATTAAAATCGGTTGATATTTCCGTATTTTATGGTAAAATTTATACATAGAGAATTATGGAGGAGCTATATATGCGATACATAAACGAATTAAAGGAAGGCGACAGAATAGTAGATTTCTATCTGTGCAGACAAAGGCAAAGCAATAAATCCGCAAAGACGGGAAAAAACTATCTTTCCCTTACTCTTATTGACAAAACAGGATCTATAAACGGCAAGGTCTGGGATTTATCAAGAGACATACAGTCCTTTGAGGAAGGCGATTATATCAAAATAGACGCTATGGTACAGACCTTCAACAACGATTTGCAGCTGAACATAAAGAGAATAAGAAAGGCGCAGGAGGGAGAGTATGACGAAGCGGACTATATTCCCACTACCGATAAAAATGTGGATATGCTTTTCAAAAAGCTCACGGACTTTATCGACTCTGTTAAAAACCCCTATATAAAAAAGCTGCTTACAAATATATTTATAGACGACAGCGCCATTGCCAACGAATTCAAAAAGCATACTGCCGCAAAGGCTATGCACCATAACTATATGGGAGGACTTATAGAGCATACCGTATCCGTAACGGAGATTTGCGATTTCTTTGCAGCTCACTATACAAGCGTAAACAGAGATGTGCTTATTGCCTCCGCACTTCTTCACGATATAGCAAAGCTAAAGGAGCTTTCCGACTTTCCCAGCGTGGACTATACCGACGACGGCGAGCTTATAGGACATATTGTAATGGGAGCAGAGCTTGTAGGCAAAGAGGCAGACAAAATAGAAGGCTTTCCTCATCAGCTTCGCTCAATAATACAGCACAATATACTGGCGCATCACGGAGAATATGATTACGGTTCACCTAAGCTCCCCAAGACCTTGGAGGCATTTTTGCTCCATTGCGCAGACGATACCGACGCAAAGGTCAAGATGTTTGAAAGCTCCATTGAGGGCAGCGATGTAAACGGACCATGGGCAGGCTACAACAAAATGCTTGCCAGAAACATAAGAAAGACTGAATTCTGATATGAATAAAAATGAGCTTTGCAGAATTAAAATCACAGATATAGGAACTCACGGCGAGGGTATAGGCAAAATTGACGGCTATACCCTTTTTGTCAAAAATACCATTCCCGACGAGGAGGTAAATGTTCTTGTTGTCAAGGCTAACAAAAGCTACGGCTATGGCAAAGCCCTTGAAATAATAAGTCCTTCTCCCCACAGGATAACTCCGCCCTGCGCGGCGGCAGGAAAGTGCGGCGGCTGTACAATACAGCATATAGACTATACCCAACAGCTTCGGCTAAAGCAAAACAGGGTAAAACAGAATCTCATAAGGATAGGCGGCTTTGAAAATATTGAGGTAGAGCCCATTATAGGTATGGATGACCCGTGGCATTACAGAAACAAGGCTCAGTATCCCGTTACCTCTGACAAAAGCGGTATCAAAGCAGGCTTTTATTCTCTTGGAAGCCACAAGGTAGTCGAATGTGATGACTGCCTTATAGGAAGTCGCTCCAATGCAGAGATACTCAAGGCAATAAAAGCCTTTATAGAGGACAACGGCTTATCTGCATACGACGAAAAAACAGGCAAAGGACTTGTAAGACATATACTCATAAGAGAGGGATATTATACAGGCGAAATAATGGTATGCCTTGTTGTAAACAGCAGCGGCTTTCGTTATAAAAAGGAGCTTGTTTCCGCACTTAAGAGTATCAAAAGTATTAAGTCCGTTATTGTTAATTACAACACCGTTAAATCCAATGTTATTATGGGAAATCGCTGCGAGACACTGTGGGGCAGCGATTATATTACAGACAAAATAGGCGAACTGGAATTCAGAATATCCGCCCTTTCCTTTTTTCAGGTAAATCCTGTACAGACATACAGGCTCTATTCAAAGGCGCTGGAGTTTGCCGACCTTAAGGGAAACGAAACAGTTATAGACGCTTACTGCGGTATAGGCACTATCTCCCTTTTCCTTGCCCAAAGAGCCAAAAAGGTGTACGGTATCGAAATAATACCCGACGCAACAAAAAATGCCGAGGAAAACGCAAAACTAAACAATATAGATAACGCCGAATTCCTGACAGGCAAAGCCGAGGATATAGTACCCGAGCTTTATAACAACGGTATAATACCCGACGTTATGGTGGCAGACCCTCCACGTAAGGGCTGCGATAAAAGCCTCCTCGAGCTTATGCTCGACATGAAGCCGCGGAAAATAGTATATATCAGCTGTGATAGCGCAACACTTGCGCGGGATTTGAAAATACTCTGCTCAACAGGGGAATATAATATTGAAAAGGTGCAGCCGGTGGATATGTTTCCTATGAGTTATCATGTTGAAACGGTGTGTCAGTTAGTTCTGAGAAAACCGGTTGTACATGTCGACATAGATGTGGATGTAGAAGAATTGGTGCAGGACAAAAGAGGGCTTGCGTCCTATGAGCAGATCAAGGCATACGTTTTGGAGCATAGCGGATTTAAGGTCAGCCATCTTTATATCGCGCAGGTGAAGCGGAAATGTGGCATTATTGAGAGGGAGAATTACAATAAGCCCAAGTCGGAGGATGCCCGGCAGCCACAATGCCCGCCGGAGAAGGAGGCAGCGATCAGGGCGGCGCTGGAGCATTTCGGGATGATATAAACAGATATTTGGCAGGTGCTTTTTTGTCAAACAGCCATAAAAGCACCTGCCTTGTTTTTTGTACTTTGTGTTTCATTTTATAGCTGATAACGCTATAATTGCAATCGCCGCAATGACTGCGCCAATACAACCGCCAACTAATAATTTGAGCGCTGTTTGATATGGCCTTTTTCCAATCTCCCGTTGTTTTTGAATCTCATCCAGAGTTTTTCCCTCGCTGAAAGCCACAATCTCCTTGTAGGTGTGTATGTCGTTGCTCTTTTTAAGCTTTTCGACTCTGAAAGCCACCACAAGGGTCACCATATAGAAAATAGCCCATATAATAATTCCGGGAATTTTTAGGAACACTACAAGAGGGACAAAAATTATAATGCTGGCGAAAAATAGCACAGCAAACAATCTGCCCATACGATTAAACCGCCTGACTTCTTCTTTACTGATCTCCTGCTTCATGATCTCAATATCTCCTTTTATCAATTGGTCAAGAGATACTTCAAATATTGAGCTGAGAGCCAGCAGGCTGTGAATGTCCGGGTAACTCTTTTCATTTTCCCAGTTGGAGATTGTCTGCCGCGTGACGTATATTTTTTCCGCAAGCTCCTCCTGCGAAAGCCCCAGCGCGTTGCGCAGCTTCTTGATCTGTGATCCTATCTCCATCCCGTTCACCTCCTGCAAATTCAATCTCTTGACCTGGGAGAATTTTAACATCAATGATTCGGAGCCGTCTATCAAAAGGCTTTTACATCGGGCGTTTTGCTATAAAAAACCTTTTTACAGACACACAACTATTTATAATTCTGCTTCCACTTGGTATTCTCTGTCAATCAACAGTACCTTTTGCTGATTGGCTTCGCACTGTTCCAAAAC
>CANRBC010000004.1 GCA_947628755.1 uncultured Clostridia bacterium
AATCCAATATACAAGCCGTCAGGTAAGGCGGCAGAATACGGCGATTATGCCGTGAATATATATACAGGCTGCCCACACAGGTGCTATTACTGTTATGCGCCTACGGTGTTACGCAAAGACAGAGAAACATTTCGCTCTTGCGTAGAGCCGAGAGAGGGTATAGTCGAAGCAGTCGAAAAGCAGCTCGCAAAAGGAAAGATTAAAGGTAAAACGATACACTTATGTTTTACTTGCGACCCATACCCTACAGGGTTTGATACAACGCCGACAAGAGATATTATCAAATTAATCAAAGAAAGCGGAAACAATGTGCAGATACTCACAAAAGGGAACGGAAGCAGGGATTTTGATTTGCTTGATGGATCCGATTGGTATGGCATAACTTATGACGGATTTAATGACAATTATTTTTCTGGTTGTAATATTGAAACTCTCAGAGCCGCCCATATGAGAGGAATAAAAACTTGGATTTCATTTGAACCTGTCTTGGATTGTAAAAGGGTGTTATATGCAATAGAGAATTTATCTTCCTATGTTGATAAAATCAAAATAGGAAAATTAAACTATTTTCCGTCCGATATTAACTGGAAAGATTTCGGACGCAAGGCGGAGGAACTTTGCGAATCTCTTGGCATTGAATATTACATCAAAGATAGTTTAAGAAAAGAGATGGAATGATGGATAATAAATGTTTAAGCATAAAGCCCATAACATTAAAGGAGGCAAATAAGTATGTTGCAGATAACCACAGACATCACAAAGGGACTGTGGGCTGTAAATTCGCTATAGGTTTATTCGTAGGCGATATAATGGTTGGCTGTGCTATCTGCGGACGGCCTGTCAGTAGATATTTAGATAACGGGCTCACACTAGAAATTAACCGTTTATGCACAGACGGCACATTTAACGCTTGCAGTAAATTATATGGTGCTTGCTGTCGCATTGCAAAAGAAATGGGTTATCAAAAAGTTATCACATATACTTTGGAAAGTGAAAATGGGTCAAGTCTTAAGGCGAGCGGTTTTATTTGTGAGGGCAAGGCAGGAGATAAAATATGGAGCGGCAGCCGAAGAAAAGATAACGGAGTGCCACTTGAGTACAAAAAAAGGTGGGTTAGATATTTATACAGGGAGGAATAAAGAATGAGCCTAAATTTAACAAGGGAGCAGGCAATTGTTGAACATCGTAAGATGTGGCGGTGGATATCCCGAGAGACACTAAAAAGAAAGAAGCAAGTTACAAAAAAAATCTATTTTGAGGAAAAGCACATACCGGTTGCAGAACGACCATTTGCGGGCTGTTACGCTTGTGAATACGATGGCACGTTCGAGTTCAATTATGGGGAAACGCAATGTCAAAATTGCCCTTTGGAATGGGGCGGCAATGCAGATCATGTGATGTGCCTGCACACGGATAATCCGCCGCAGGGTCAATTACAAAACCTGTTTGGTCGGTGGTTAGCCGCCAGCAATTGGAAGGAGGCGGCAGAATTAGCTCGGCAAATAGCCGAGCTGCCGGAAAGGAAGGAGGAATAAACGATGCCAGAGATTTTGCAGGAACAGGACAGGAAAGCAAACCGACCGCACATATGCAGCTACTGCGGATGTGAGATTAAAAAAGGCGAGGTTTACGAATGGGAAAAGCTGATAGACGAGGGCAGGATTTACGAGTGGAAGAACCACAAGAAATGCGGATTCATAGCAGGACAATTATGGGATTACGTAGAACCAGACAATGGGATGACGGAGGATGATTTCATAGACGCTTGCAGCCAATTCTGTCGGACGTTTATCTGCCCGAATTGCCGAATGGCAGACAAAGACACCTACGATGAACTGGAGTGCATAGATGACAGGAGCTTCTGCATTGACAAGATATACGATTTCCTCCAAACACACGAGTTTTACAGAGAACGCAGGAACGGGTGGAGCGAAGTCTGGAAATGCAGGGAGAGGAAGGATAAATAAATATGCCAAAAGAATTAAAATCCTGCCCTTTCTGCGGCAGCGAGGCTGCAAGCATTAAAATCGTTGAAAACAAAGCCACAGTACGGTGTGAAAATTGCCTTGCGGTCGTAAGATTATATAACACGACAGAGGAAGCTATAGCAGCGTGGAACAGAAGAATGCAAATAACTAATTATAATGATACTAAAGTCTATTTAAAAAAAAAGGGCGAGATATGCAGTACTATATGCGATGAATGTCCTTTATCAAACAATAATAACGGGAGATCACTAAATTGTAATACATATGAGCAAAATTATCCGACAGATGCCATTGCCAAGGTTAAGGAATGGCATAAAAAGAAAGAAAAGAAATATACATATCGGGACGATTTCCTTGATAAATATCCTAAAGCACTAACGACAACAGACAGCTATCCAAAGGATACGTTTATGACAAATCCAATATCTCCTTGCAGTGTTTATCCCCAAATACGGCATAAGGTTGTAGAATGCGACGACTGTGGGATTTGCTGGGATATGAAAAAGGGAGGACAAAATGATTGACGAACAAAAATACAAAGATATGCTATCTGAAATAATTGAGCATTACGGACTTTATGCGCAGTTCGACCAACTCGTCGAAGAAAGCGCCGAACTCATTCAGTCAATTAACAAGTTTAAGCGTTCTTGTGGAAACGGTCAACCCGTAGAAATAAACAGGCTCAGAGCCTTAACAAGAGTATTGGAAGAAATAGCCGATGTTGAAGTTTGTATAGATCAGATAAAACTTCACAGCCCAGATAATGTTATTTTGATTGATGATATTAAATTTAGCAAAGCAAAAAGACAGGCAGACAGAATAAATGGAGGTACACAAAATGATACTTAAGAAACCTATATTAAATCCAAATATTTGCGAAAAAGCATACGGCAGAGCAATCCATATAATAAAGTGCGATAACTTGCTTCCGTCAAATGCAAGAGATGAAAAAGACACTTACTCATTATGCGATTCTATATTGCAGGCAAACCACAGAAACATATATAAGTTAAAAGCAAGTCTAAGCGACATAATAAGATTTGCAGACGAATACGGCTGTAGTGTTGATTATTTGTTAGGCAGAACAGAAAATCCTTATCCGTTCGGAATGTAGGGCGGTGCTTATATGTGGGTAAAAAGTTTTTACGGTACGCTTATTAATTTAAGCATTATGGCTGGAATCTCAATAAATAAAATAGACAATTATTATGCCCTATGTATAATAGTTAATCCTATTTTTGAAACAAAAGTTATTTTATATAAATCGACCAAAAAAGATGATGTTGAAAAAACATATAACTACATACAAACCAGCATTGAAAACAACATAAGATTTGCAGATATTAAAGAGTTTGTATATATAAAAAATTTGACACTGCCAATTTAATTTATAGGAGGTATACAGTTATGTCAAAGAAAAAATGCAGGCTTACTGAAAATGAACTCGCAATACACAACGAAGCTGTTCGACTTAGAAAAATGACCGACGCTCAGTTAGTCGCAACATTTGAGAAAGCTGGCAATAAAAACAACGGCGTCAACAGGTTATTAAAAGCGTTAGAAGAAGGCAAGTGTAAGGGAATAGGAGGCGGTACAGTTTACAAGATCACGCAATTTGCCAAAGAGCTTAACTTAATCTAAACCTTTACACAGGGAGGTAGGAAAATGAAAACACAATTTGAAAGGGCTGTACGCAGGACGTTTAAAGACTATGAAAAGACACTAGACAATCGTATAAAAGGCTTGCTCGAAACAGCTATCAATACAGCTACAAAAACAGCAGCGGAAACTGGTGCCAAAATAGGAGCGGAGGAATCTGCAAAAGTTGTAGAAAAAATAGCTGAATCAGAACGCAAAAAATATAAAAAAAGGGAGTACGACAATCGCTATCACAACACAAAGCTCCTTTTGAAACATTACCGCAGCCTGAATGAGCATTACAAGCACGCAGTATACGATACCGCTACAGCGGACGAAGAAGATGAAAGCTTTTCAGAAATAATGCGACTTATGAGCAGGAACTTCAACAACGAAACATTATATATTGAGAGCATAAAGAAAAGCCATTTGCGTACAAAAGTTATAATGGCTCACGTCAATAAAATGCTTGATATTTATAAAACTATGTGCGAGCGCTCTACAGATGAACAGAATAAAAGGCATTGGCGTGTTCTTGAAGCTACATATATTTCAGAAAAAACAACATCAGCAGAAAGCATTGCCGTAAAAGAGCATATAGACAAGCGCACTGTATACAAGGACATTGATATTTGTGTATCTGATTTAACTACACTCCTTTTTGGAATAGACGGGATAAAATATAACATAAAATAATAAGTCCCATAACAGGGCATTTTTTGGGCATTGACTATTCATTATATGATTTGATATAATATACGGTGAAATACTCCAAAAAGTTAAGAAAATCACTATAATACATTGATTTTTGCCCCTTTTTGTGGTATAATAATACTAGGGAAATTATTATTTTACCACGCCTAGCCTCTATATGGGACTAAAAATGATTGGAGGATTTTTTATGAACATCACAGACGAAAAGAGAATTTGCTTACTTGACTTAAACTATACTTTAGTCAGTAACCAACAGACAACAAAAATGCTTCGTCCATTTTCAAGGCGAATGCAGGCGGAAGAATACAGGCGCAAGTTGATAGACGCAATAAAAGATGATTATGTTATCATTGTTACCGCAAGACCAGATTATCAAAAGAAGCAGACTATGGACAATATATTTAAAAAGACTGGCTGGCTCCCAGCCGAAGCATACTTTAATGACATAAACGCAGAGCCTCCAGCCCTCAAAGAAAGTGTATTAAGACGCTTTATCTTCCCTAAGTTTGGACTTCCCAAAATTGGCAAAAGCAATCACGGCTTATATTATGCAGTAGAGAGCAATCCTAAGACCAGAATAATGTACGCCAAGTATGGAATAGAAGCCCAGCCTTACGACAAATTCCTTAAAGATTTTGTCCTTGCCAAAGCAGAGAGGGAAGAATTATCTCAAATGACCTTGTTTAATTAAAAAATATCACAAAAGCAGCATATGATATATGCTGCTTTTTTTATTACACCAAAAGGAGGAAAAACAAATGAAAAGTAAAAGAATGAAGCTTTCCGACATCAAGCCAGCAGAGTACAATCCCAGAATTACCCTTACAGAAAAAGATTATCAATACAAGGCTTTAAAAGCCAGCATTGATGAATTTGGACTTGTAACGCCGCTTATCTTAAATGAGCGCACGGGAACACTTATAAGCGGACATCAAAGGCTTAATGTAATGCTCGCAAATGGCGTAGAAGAAACCGAAGTTGTTATTGTTGACTTTCCTGTCGAAAAGGAAAAAGCCCTCTGTATTGCAATGAATAAGGTTGAGGGAGAATGGGACTATGGCAAACTTTCAGAGCTTATCGAAGAATTGCAGCAATCTGATGTTGATACCATTGTTACTGGTTTTAGTAATTCTGAAATCAGAGAGCTTCTTGGTGAGCTTGAAGCCGAAACAGAGGACGAATACGAAGCCTCCCCTTATGATGATATTGACGATGATGTAATAATTCTTATCGGCGAGTTTAAATTTACCATAAGCAAAAATCTTTATGAGGACATTATTGCAGGAATCAGAGAAAAAGTAGGCTTTGCCAAAGTAGCAGTTACAAACGAGTTAAGAAGGAGGTTATTTTTATGAGAATTGAAACGCATTATATCTCAGACATTCACGAGAGCGAATACAATCCAAGAGTTGCCCTTGACAGCACATCAAAGGAATACAAAGCAATCAAAAAAAGCATTGAGGACTATGGCTTTGTAGAGCCTATCGTTGTGAATGACATTACAATGAATTGCATAGGCGGACATCAACGCCTTGCCATAATGAAAGATATGGGCGAAGAACAGATTGATTGCGCTATGGTTCATATTGAAGACCCAGACAAAGAAAAGGCTCTTTGTATCGCTCTTAACAAAATCAAAGGGGATTGGGATAACGAAAAGCTGGATCTGCTCTTATCCGAACCCGAAATAAGGGAGTTTGAGCTTGGATTTGACAATATAGAGGTAACATTAGATGCGGAGTTGAACAATTCAGACTTAGAGCTTGACGATTATTCTGAGGACGAAAATGATGAAGATGACGACAGTTATTCTATGCTTGATGATGAAACAGGCAATACACAAATGGTTATTAAAATAGGCGTTTATCATTTTAACATAAATACATCAGAGTATGAAGAAATGTTAGCCTCTATTAGAGATGAGGGCATTTTTGAAAGAACCGAAATCATAGAGGAATTGAAAAGGAGGCTGTGCAGTGATTAAATTAGTACCCATTGAAGCTGTCCACGCTTCTGACTACAATCCAAGAAAGAACGACGAAAAGCGACTTAATATAACTGAATTGTCATTGAGGAAATTAGGCTTTTTGCTTCCCATATATGCAGATAAAAGCGGAGAAATCTTGAGTGGACATCAAAGACATATTGTTGCAACAAGAATGGGATTTAAACATATTCCCGTTTCGTATGTTGATGAAACAGACATCAACGAACGAAAAACAATGAATGTTCTTTTTAACCGAGCAACAAACGATATGGCAAAGACAGATAACGTCGCAAAAATTAAAAATAAATTATATAGCAAAGACATCGAAGGTATGGCTGCGGCACTGCCAGACATAACCCCAGACAGCGAAGCGTCTTATCCTTGTGTTAATCAAACAAAGCGAGTTGACACTATGCAGCTTGCCAAAAAAAATCACAGGAATTTCGATAGTAATATTTGCGCCCTGCAAAAAGCGTTAGGAAAAAAGACAAAAGACACAATGCCGATCATCATAACTCCGAATATGGAAGTTGTAAACGGAATCGGAAGATTGCAGGCGGCTGTTGAGGCGAAAAAGAAAATTGTCATTTGCGTGGAGATACCAGAAACACACAAAGAATTTGCTTATGCAATGCTTAATCTTTTGTCAATGGATTTTAGTATGGAATCACAATACGCTGACACCTTACGCTTCAATTCATTTATGAGAACAAGGAATACCCGTGAAACGGATGCCTATGGAAATTGTGCATTTGGGGACGGCTTCTTTAAAGGATTGTGGTCAAACAGAACAGGACGAGAATTATTCAAACTTCAAGGAAAAGACTTACAAGAATGGATAGAACATTACGGGGATAAAATTGTTGATTTTGGTGCTGGAAAACTAAACAATACCAGAACGCTCCGTAATGCAGGAGTATATTGCTCTGCTTTTGAACCGTATTTTGTAACCGCTGGGGACAAAATTCATAAGGAAAAGAGCATTGAGATTGGAGAGCGCTTTTTACAGGAAATCGCAAGCGGTATCAAATATACATCTGTGTTTATATCAAGTGTTTTTAATTCGGTCCCGTTTATGGAAGATAGAAAAAAAATAGCAGTAATTGCAGCGGCACTCTGTTATCCAGCAGGTCAGACTATCTGCTGGTGCCAGAGCAATAATAGCGCTACATTTGCACACACAAAAATTAAGCTAATAAATCTACACGAAAAAGGAAGTATGGTATTTGATTTAGACTACGAACCGAATACCACGCTCGGAGATTTGTCAAAGCACCCTAAAGTCCAAAAAGGACATCTCAAAGAGGAATTAGTTGATATTTTCTCCCGTTGCTTTAAGACAATAAAAAGGATTGATTGTATCGGTACATTTTGGTATGTAGAAGCCGTTGACCCCATTATTAATCTTGAATTATTGGCTGAAGCCATTGATTTTGAATTCAACCTCCCATACCCTGACGGGACAAACGCTGGTCTATCTGAAAAAGCAAGAGCCGCATTTGAAAAGAGATTGAATATAAAATTGCCGAAAGGAGGCGATAAACAATGAAAGACAATGTAACGCCAAAAGCAAAATGGGAGTTTGACAGCGAAGTTGCAAAATGCTTTGCTGATATGTTAGAGAGAAGCATTCCAGACTACAAGAGTATGCGAAGCCTTGTTTTTGAAGTAGGCGAGAAGTACATCAAGCCTAATAGCTGGCTTGTTGACATAGGTTGCTCAACTGGACTTGCCTCAGAACCATTTTATTTGAGGCACGGAAAGGACCTGCACTATTATCTTTGCGACAATTCTAATGATATGCTTGCCGAATGTGCAGAGAAATTCAAAGACGGAATGAGAGAGAATAGAGTAATTTTCTCAAATGCTGATTTCTGGAATACCAATATGCCTGAAAATACTAGCCTTTGTTTGAGCATACTCTCTATACAATTTATGCCTACGGCTTATCGTCAGTCTATGATTAATACCATTTACGATAGATTGATAGACGGCGGTGCTTTTATTTTTGTTGAAAAAATCATTGCAGACGAGCGAATGGACGACACTCTCGTTGATTTGTACTACCAAATGAAGCGAGCAAATGGCTACACGGACGAAAGAATTATGGAAAAAAGAAAAAGTCTTGAGAATGTTCTATCGCCGTTAAAAGCAGAATGGAACGAAGATATGTTACACGAGGCAGGATTTGAAAAGGTTGATATGTTTTGGCGATGTCTTAACTTCTGCGGTTGGGTAGCTGTTAAATAGCTGCTTGCACCAGAAAGGAGGGGAGCAAATTGCCTTATAAGCCTGACAAGCCGTGGGAACGCCAAAAGGGAGAGAGCGGACAGGCTTACGAAGCGTTTGCCCTTTACCGTGATATTGGCAAAAGCCGCACCGTTTCGGCAGTAGTAAAACGGTTAGAAAAAAGTAGAAGTTTACTTGATAGGTGGAAAGCTCGTTGGAATTGGGAAGAACGAGTTACTGCATACGACAATGAAATAGAACGTCAAGCTAAAGAACAGGTTATTAAAGACAGAAAAACAATGCTTGACCGCCATGTGAAAATTGCTATGCAAGTGCAGAAAAAGGCTTTGGAGGCTCTTGGTAAACTTAGTGTTGACGATATGACCCCAAAGGACATAAAAGAATACATCAGAATGGCTACAGACCTTGAAAGGCTTAGTCGCTCTCTTGAAGTTGATTCACAAGAGGCAGAAGATACAAAACAAGGCACTTCTCTTGCAGACGTCATTGTTTCCGCATACCAAAAGCGAAAGGATAGTGAATAGAATGATTATCGAAGACGCCATATTGCATTATGCAGACCACCCCGTAGAATTTGTGGAGGATCTAATTGGTGCCAAGCCAGACGACAAGCAAGCTGAAATATTACAGAGCGTTGCCAAAAATCCCAGAACAAGTGTCCGCAGCGGACACGGAATAGGGAAAAGCGCAGTTGAGGCTTGGACACTTATCTGGTTTATGGCAACTCGCCCGTTCCCCAAAATACCTTGTACTGCCCCGACGCAGCACCAGCTATTTGATATTTTGTGGGCTGAGGTTGCGAAATGGCTACGACACAGTAAATACCTTAGCGACATATTCGTATGGACAAAAGAAAAGGTTTATATGAAAGGACACCCTGAAGAATGGTTTGCTGTCGCCAGAACAGCTACAAAGCCTGACGCACTACAAGGCTTTCACGCAGATTATACTATGTTTATAATTGACGAAGCAAGCGGCGTTGATGATAAGATATTTGAACCCATATTAGGCGCACTTTCAACTGACGGTGCAAAACTTCTTATGTGCGGAAATCCGACACAAGTTCAGGGTTTTTTTTATGATAGCCACAAAAAGAACCGTTCCGTTTACAAGTCGTTTCACATAGACGGCAGGAGCAGCAGCCGAGTATCTGACGAATTTATAAAGTCTATAGTCGATATGTATGGCGAGGACAGCGATGTTTTCAGAGTGCGTGTCGCTGGTGAATTTCCAGAAAAAGGCGACGATATATTTATTCCGCTTCCGTTGGTGGAAAAAAGCGTTATGACCGAATATGTTCCGAGAGATATACCTCATAGCATACATATAGGTTGCGACGTTGCCAGATTTGGAAGTGATAAAACCGTAATCGGATACAAAATTGATGAAAAAGCTGTAATACATAAGCGCAGGCAAGGTCAAGATACAATGAAAACTGCCTCTGATATTATCGTTTTGAGTGAATGGCTTAGAGATAAATACAATTACAAAAGCGCAATACCAGTCAAAATTGATGATGGCGGCGTAGGCGGCGGCGTCGTAGACCGCTTAAGACAGATTAAGGAAAATGAACCAGATAGATTTTCTTGGCTCGTTATTATTCCCGTTCACTTTGGACAAAGGATAAACCACAAATATTATTACGACACAACAACGTATATGATGTCTGTTATCAAAAGGCTATTGCAGCCGTTTGATGATGAAGGGAAAGAAAAACCAGTAGAATTGATATTACCTAACGATAATGAGTTAATAGGTCAGCTTTCCACAAGAAGATATAGCTTGACTGATAACAGCAAAATAAGAATCGAGGGTAAAGAGGCTATGAAAAAAAGAGGACAACACAGTCCAGATGAAGCAGACTGCATTTGCCTTGTGTGTCTGCCCGTAAACTTGGGAAAGGAGGATAAAAACATTGGCAGAGATAGATAAGAAACCGAACATAGACGTAAGGGTCATAAAAAGTAATGCGAGAAGCTCTGACGCAGCACACAAAATTATGAAATCTTCTACGCCAGAACAATTAACCAAAGAGAGCATATACCATGTTGGCAAGTTCATAGAACCGCCTTATTGGCTCGAAGGACTTGCGAGCCTTGTCGATAATTCAACCATACTTCCGCAGTGCATATCAGCGTACAGTCGCAATATTGCAGGATTTGGTATATCCCTTGATTATATTGTAGACGAGGAAGAAAATGCCGAAATGATTGCTGAATGGAACAAGGCACAGGAAGTCTTAGACCTCATAAGCATTGACAAGCCGTTTAAGTCAATATTTGAAGATTTAATTACTGATAGGGAAACATACGGCATAGCTTTCCTTGAGGTTATAAGAAACGGAGCAGGTGAGGTTACACAGGTTGAACACATAATAGAGCCTACAACTGTAAGAGTAACAAAGCCCTTAGAACCGTATGTAGACTACGAATATTATTATAACGGTAATGTAGAGGTCAGGAAAAAGAAGTTTAAGAAGTACAAGCAGCAAATAGGAAATAAGACCGTTTACTTCAAGGAGTTCGGCGACCCCAGACTTATGAACAAAAATACGGGCGAGTATTTGAAAGCAGACCAAAGCATTAATGATGATTTTGCAGCCAATGAAATTTTGGAATTTAAGATAGGCACAAAGTCTTACGGTAAAGTTAGATGGATAGGACAGGTCCTTACAATAGACGGAGCCAGACGTGCAGAATGGCTCAACAATAATTATTTCAGAAAAGGACGCCATACTCCCCTGATGATACTCATTAAGGGCGGCACATTGTCAGATGAAAGCTTCAGCAAACTACAGCTTTATATGAATGACATAGAGGGGGAAAAAGGTCAACACGCCTTTATTATCCTTGAAACCGAAAGTAAAGACACTAAACTTGATTTTTCAGAAGTTCCACAGCCTACAGTTGAAATCAAGGAGCTTGCAAATATATTGCAGAGGGATGAATTATTCCAAGAATACCAATCAAACGCTCGCAGGAAAGCTCAATCCTCTTTCTTGCTGCCTGATCTGTATGTGGGGTATACAACTGACTTTAACCGTGCTACTGCTCAGACCGCTATGGAGGTTACGGAGAAACAGGTATTCCAGCCAGAGCGTGAGAGTTTGGCTTGGACTATAAACAACAAATTGCTCAACGGCTATGGATTTAAGTACGTCGGAGTTAAGTTTGATACTCCAGACCTGACAAATCCAGACGACATACAGAAAATTCTTAATGTTGCTGAACGTGCTGGCGGCTTAACAATGAATGACGCAAGGGATTTAGCGTATGATACGCTCGGTAAAAACGCAGAACCTTACGACGACGAAATAGGCAATATACCTCTTGCGCTGCTCAAAGTACAACAGACTGCTCTCACATCAGAGGTTGAGCAAAGCATACAAAAAGCAAAGGCAAATTCCGACGATGACATTATACCCGTTTTAAAAGCTATTTTAAAGGCTATAGGGGAGTGTGATACGGTTGACGAATAAATATATAGCCGAAAGGTTAAAAGGCAACAGAGAGGTCGCCAAGGCGATAAAACGGTACATTAAAAAGGTCGATGATGAACTTGAAAGCGAATTTAAAAATACAGGCATAATAAATCCCGTCTATGCCGTTGATTTTGTCAACAATATGGAAGATGAAATTGCTTGGCTGAGAGATATGCACCCTTATTCATTAACAAAAGGCTTTAACCCTAAAGACGTTTTGGAGGGCGAACTCTTAAAACTATTTATGAAGCGAATAGGTGAAGAAACATTAGAAGTCCAATATGCCGATATGTTTCACGAAATGTTCTTAGACTATTTTGACAATAATGTTCAAGCTGCTTCTCTTGGAATAGACAAGGATATTATTATAAGTGATTATTCTAAAAAGTCCAAAGACTGGCTTGCAAGCTGGTCAACAGAGCTTGCGGATATTATGAACACATCTGAAACAGAATCGCTTAAAAAGATATTAACAGATGTTTCCGAAAAAAAATTGACTGTTAAAGAAGTTGAAGACTTAATTGTTGAGGCAGGAATAAGGGACGCAGGCTATTCCGCAAGGAGGGTAGCCATTACAGAAACACACAGAGTAAATAATTATGCGAATATGGAAGCTATAAATCAAAACCCTGCTGCAATAGGCAAAGAGTGGATCCACGCAGGAAATCCCGAGGAACCTCGCCTTAATCACGTTGCATTAGACGGTGTTACTATCCCTGCCGACAGACCATTTGAGTTGCAGGGCGCAGACGGCAATGTATATTATCCTATGGCACCACACGATAGTTGCCTACCAGCAAGCGAAACAGTCCATTGTGGTTGCAGAATAAAAGCTGTTATAAGTAAAGATGTTTTAAACAGAAGCCCAGCGGACAAGGAACGCCTCCAGCGAAAGAAATTAAGGCGTGCTGACGATAGCTGGGAAAATGAGTTTAACGAAGCTAACAAGGATAGAAGCAACTCAAATCCCGAAGCTGTTAAATTGGATTGGATAAAGAAAAAGAATACCGACGACCAGATACGGTATTTTGGCGGCGGTAATTCTGGTAAAGCAAGAAAAGCCCTTATTGACAGCGGCGTTATCAAAACCGATAAAGACCTCAACAATCTTTTCAAGATACATAATGGCAGCAGAAAATTCAAAACACTTACTGAACTTAAGCAAGATGGCATAATGCAATAAACACAAACAAATTTTAAATCGCCCCAAGCACGGCGGTAAAAGGCTGCTGCGGAGCCGTAAAAATTCCTCCACTTTCTTTTACAGAGTATAAATACCTTTCGGCTCCGCAGGACAAGGAGGTAGTTATTATATATGAACAATGGCGTAGTACATTATAAAAACCAAATTGCTATACCGCCTGCTCTTACAATAAAAGAGCTTTTGGAAAGTAAAGGCTGGACGCAAGTGGAGCTTGCAATGAGAACAGGTTACAGCGCGAAGCATATAAGCAAAATTGTAAACGGCAAAAACAAAATAAGCGTTGAAGCGGCAATAAGGCTTGAAAAGGCATTAGGAATGTCGGCGGAATTCTGGCTTAGATTAGAAATCAATTATAGGCTTACTTTGGCAAGGATAGAGGAGGCGAAGCGGCTTGATGCCAATATTTAATTTGCTGGTAATTTGTTTGCAATTTTCTGATTATATGCTCAATGTTACTTAAACACTTAGAGATGATACGAATTTTACAAGTATATTTTTAATAAATATATACAAATTTAAAAGTTTTGTTGTTTTGTTTACAACAATTACACACAGGAACGTACTCGAATGACCTTCGGGCTTCGGGTCTCTATAAATCTTATGTAGAAAGAGGGTGGTGCCAATGGGCTACTAAGACAATAAGGTTGCCCAAAAGGGTATTCCTTTGTCAAGAGAAAAAACGAAGCGGGCTGCCGCTACAAGCAGTATTTTATAATGAATTTTTTTGTGTCAACTTAAGGCGAGTTTTATACTCGCCTTATTTTATTGAAAGGAGGTATTAAATTGCCCGATTTAAGAAAGGCGTATGCAATTAGCGACGCCAAAATATCGTTTGTATCGCTTGTCGATAAAGCGGCAAATAAGCGAGAATTTTTGATAACGAAAGCCGAAAACGACGGTGCGGCAAATTTTACCTCAATGGGCGAAATACTCAAAACAGACAAAGCGCAGCACTATGTTACAGGCGTGGTCTATGAGCCGATGACCGAAGACAGCCATAAAAACTATATGACAGCCGAGGAGATAGAAAAAGCGGCTCATTGGTTTGCAAAAAGCGGCAGCGGAATAGACCTCCAGCATAATTTTAAACCTCTTGATAATGCCGCTGTTGTGGAGAGCTATATATTACCGTCAGATTGCTTAATCGGTAACAAGCCCGTAAAAAAGGGGGCTTGGATTATGACCATTGAGGTAGACGATGAAATTTTTGAAAAGGTCGAAAAAAGAGAAATTACAGGTTTGTCAATGGGCGGCGTCGGCAATTACAGCAATGTCGATGTCAAGCTCGATGATGTAACTAAATCTGAGGGAGTGTTTGAAAACTTCTTGAACGGTCTTACCGAATTTATAAGCGGTAAAATCAAAAAAGGCGATGTATCCGAAAGATATAAAAAAAGTATCAAGCACCAAAACATCTATACTGCGTTTGAAGCCCTTAGTGGAGTGCTTTATAGATACGACCCTATGAAAGATGAATATGTATACGAAACCGACGGCAAGAAAATTAAGGAAGCATTGATAGACTTCAATGCTGTTGTAACTGAATTGCTGTCCAGTTCCGATATTACAAAAGCCTTAACTGAGGCTGAAAAGCCCGACACCATTATTAAGGCTGGAGCCAAAATGTCGGCAAAGAATTTGTCCAACTTAAAGGACATTCACACTAAAATTTCGGAGCTTATCAGTTCCGTAGAAACCAAAAAGGAGGATGACGAAGATATGTCAAAAGATGATGTAGTAAAGGCTGTCAATGAAGCCCTCGAGCCTATCACAAAGTCCTTAGATGAAATTACAAAGAGCTTAAACGCTGGCAGCGATCAGCCACAGACTGACAACAACGCTGTAACAAGTGCTGAGGTAGCAGAAATTGTAACTAAGGCTATTGCTCCAATAACAGAGCAGATTGAAAAAATCGCTAAAGCAAAGGGACTTCCCAGCAATCTTGGAAGTGGCGAAGAAGCAGGCGAGGTTAAGAAGGAATCTCGCCACTATATGGCTGATATATTAGGCTTATAAATCGAAAGGAGGACACAAACAATGCTTAGTAATAGACAGATAATTGCAGCAGAAGGCACTATTAACACAGAATCACTTAATAATGGTGGTTTGTTACAGCCTGAACAGGCAAGAAAGTTTATCCAGCAGACGTTTGAAACAAACGAGCTTGGCAAGTACATAAGGTACGAAACAAGAGTTTCAAAAACAGGCGAAATCGACAAAATCGGTATCGGCAGAAGAATATTGAGAGCTAAAACCGAGGGTCAGGACGACGGCAACAGAACAGGCGTAAATACAAGCAGACTGCCCTACGCAACAACAGCCGTTAAGGCAAACTGGGAGCTTACAGAAGAAACAATAAGAGAGAACATCGAACGTGAGAACCTCCCCGAAATTGTTACAAATCTTATGGCAACCCAGATAGGTCTTGACAAAATGGACTTATGCTTAAATGGCGATGTAGATATTGACAGCGGAAATCCAGATTACAAGTTCTTGTGTATCAATGACGGATGGGTAAAGCAGTTAAAGAAAGGACACGTTATTGATAGAAAAGCGTCAAGCGGTATGAACATTGGTATGTTCTATGACACTTTAAAGGCTATCCCCAATAAGTACAATAATGGTAACTTACGCTGGCTTATGTCCCCACACAGAGGACAGGAATGGGAGCGTCATTTGCTGGAACAGATTATTGAAAAGGGCGGTGCCGTACCACAGGGAGTTTACACAAGCCCTGCAAGCATACCTATAATCGAATGTCCTTCTCTTGGCGACGATACCATAATTCTTACAGACCCCAAGAACTTAATCGTTGTCCATACTTACGATATAAAAATAAGAAGTACAACAGAGGGCAAGGACGCTATATACAACGATATGCGTTATTACACTTGCCATTTTGATTTAGATGCCATAATAGAAGAAATTGACGCTACAGCTATTATAACTAACATATCAGCATAAGGAGGCGGCAACTATGAAAGTTAAACTTGTAAGAGGATTGTCCTATTCACTTGTTGTCGCAACAAAGACCAATCCTATTGTTGATGTGTCGGAAGAAGACGCCCAGTATCTTATTGATACAGGCTATTTCGAAGCTGTTGATAGCGAATCGCCAAGCATAAGCGCAGATATACTTACAGTCATTGACACAAGCGACACCGTTCTCGGAAAGAGCGCAGGCGACTTGATAGACGGCGTTGTCGTACACGAAAACGGCGATGTTACAGGAACTATCAAATATGTCAAGGAATACAAAGACTTTAGCAGTAATGCCGAAGAACAGTCTGGTAACTATTTCCCTTTTAAACTTACAAAAAGCGGAAGCAAAGTTACAATTAAGAAAAACGGCACCGAAACAAGAAAAGATGTCGATTTCCCAGACGATAACACCTTTGTATTTCGTGTTGCAAACTCAGACAAGTTTGAGGTTATTGTTGACAGCGAAAGCGTCGTAACGCTCAATTTCTCCAGCGCAACAATACAGGGCACTGAATATATTATGTCTTTAAAAGAGCTTAAAGCGGCAGCAGCCAGCAAGGGCATAGACATTACAGGATTGAGCAAAAAGGAAGATATAGCCGCAAGGTTAGCCAACTCCTAAAGGAGTGATTATATGGCAGACAGACCGTGGGTAACTCCCGAAGAAGTCCGTCAATATAGCGAGATAAAAGAGGTACAGGAAAGGTCAGACGATAGATTAAAAGCGGATATTGCAAGAGCAGAAAGGCGAATAATTAAATACACTCATAATGATTTCAGCAGCTATGACGAAGCCCCCTACGACTTAAAGTTAGCTGTTATTTTATTGACTGAAAGAATAAGCCGATCTGCTTCTGCTGCAAGTATCAAGAAAAGAGGTCTTGCCTCAGAAAGTTTTGACGATTACTCTTATACTCTAAACAATTCTGAAAGCGAAATTGATATAAGCGGTTTAGGCTTGGAAGATTTGTTAGAGGATTTTATTATTGACGAAACAAAAAACGGGAAAGTAACTTTTAGGCTCAGGAGGTTATGAAATGGCGATAGAGGATTTTTTCAATCACACTTGCAATATTTTCCATATACAGAGCAAAAATGTAGATTATGGCTATGGCATTAAAAATGCGGAGAACTATTACTCCGATATGCCAGATTTAGAAGAAATCCCTTGCCATTTCTATATAAAAACAACTGAACAGCTTGTATACAATAAGCCGCAGCCACAGGTAACAACTCGTATGAAATTAGCATTGCCAATAGGTACAGACATAAGACCGTTCGACAAGGTTGTCAACAATGTTACTGGTATAGAGTACAGAGCCGAAATGCCCCACAATATAAGAGACCATCATATTATGGTATATCTGTTAAGGCAAGACGCCGATATACTCCCAGAAAGAGAGGTATAGTCTATGGCAGATTACACAGCAGACCAAATGGCTAACTTCTTTGCAACGCTTGGCAGAAATGCTTTTAACTTTAAAGGCGAACTGCAAGTATGGCTCAGAGCTTGGTGCGAGGAATTTTTAGACGATGTTGTTTCGGAAATCGAAAAACGACAAGTAATAGATACGGGCATTTTAAAGGAATCGTTTCAAAAAGGCGATACCCTCAATGTATGGATTGAAACAGATAGCGGCTTGACAATAGAAGTAGGTTCTATGGTCGATTATGCCGCTCCAGTAAATGACGGTCATTACACTTGTCCCCCTGGTGTAGAACAAAGATGGGTGCCTGGCTATTTTTTAGGCAATAGATTTGTCTATGACAGGCTCTCAAAAACGGGTATGTTGATTAAGCAACAATTTATAGACGCTCGACCGTTTTTTACGGCTGTTGAGCGTTATGCAAGTGAGGACTTTGTTGACTATATGAGCGTTAGGATAGACGAATATCTTAACAAGATATTTTGAAACAAGGAGGCGGTGAAATGGAACAGGAATTATCAAGCATTATAACCTACATAATGAAATTGGCTGGCAACGGAGTTAAAAAATATCTGCGTAACTTTACAGCAGACTTTAAAAAGCCCTCAATATATTTCCCTGCCCCTGAAATGCGCATAAAACTAAGTTCTTTTGGAAATTTTGAAGTGCAGTATATGTGGCTTGTAAAGGTATTCGACACAACTCCAGAGGGAGCATATTCGAGAGCGTCACAAATCGTACTGGGGATTGCAAAAAATGACTTTTTTATTCCTCTTACGAATACAGACGGTCAACCTTCGGGAAGATACTTCCCGTTGCTCCCTCCGAGCGCAAAACTCATTGATAACGGCGTATGTACGCTTGAAATTAACTGGAACAGTATACGCACATACAATCAAAAAGAGGTTGAAAAAATGCAGCGTTATCATATTAATTGGCAAAAAATAAGCCAATTAACAACCAAAGATTAAGGAGGCGACGCTATGGCAGCTACAAAAAAAGCAGAAACAACAGCAACAGATAAGGCGGCTGAAAACACTCAGCCCGTGATTAAGTATCCCCTTGACAACCTCAGAAAAAATGCAAGGGAATTATTTGATATAAGCACCTCAACATTTGATGGTGCTACATACGGTCTTGATACAGACGCAACTTACTCTGTTGCTGAGATTGAGAACATTATCAATAACTGGCTTAAAAAGCCCGTTAAAACGAATTAAAGGAGGTTTTAAAATGGCAGGAGGTACATTTGACAGATTGGTAGGCAAGGTCAGACCTGGTACATATATCAATTTTGAAAGTACACAACACAATGTTGTTGGAAATAACGCTAGAGGCATTGTTGTAATTCCTTTGCTTGGACACGATTATGGTCCTGCAAAGGAATTTTTAAATTTGTATAGCTCCGCTCCCGACGCTGAGATAAGCAAGCTCGGTTATTCCGTTTACGACGACAACGACAATATGCTGCTTATAAGAGAGGCATTTAAACACGCAAGACAGGTAATTGTCTACATTACAGGTCCTGATAAAAAGGCAACGGCTACAGTAGGTGACGCCTTGACCGTTACAGCGAAATACGGTGGTACTCTTGGCAATTCTCTTAAGGTTGTAATAGCCAACAATGCCGCAGGCGGATTTGATGTAAGCGTATACCTCGGTACAACTCAGGTATTCTTGCAGGAGGGTGCAACAAACATAAGCGATTTGGCTGAAAATGACTATGTCACTTTCAGCGGCGAGGGCGCACTTACCGAGAACGCAGGCACAAATTTGACGGGCGGCTCAAACAGCGAGAGCAACGCAAAAGACTTTACTGAGTTTTTAGATAGTGTAGAAAAGCAGATATTCAACACTCTTTGCGTTACTACAACTGAGGAATCAGCCCTTACAGCAGCAATAACAAAGGTTAAGTATTTGAGAGAGGAAGCAGGCAGAGGCGTGCAGTTTGTAATGGCGGACAAGACTGCTGATTATGAGGGTGTTATTAATGTTACAAACTCCGTTGTTATAGACGGCAAGAAACTGTCTCATATGCAGGCTTGCGCTTGGGTTGCTGGCATTTCAGCCAGTGCAAGCGAAATTGTCAGCAATACATACGTTCCGTATGACGGAGCGACCGACATCGTAGACGAAAAAACTCACGAAGAGGCTGTTAAGGCTATCAAAAATGGTGAGCTTTTCTTTTCTAAAGACACTAGCGGCAAGGTTGTTGTCGAGTATGACATCAACTCTCTTGTTACTTATCCTCAGACAAAGGACAAGAGCTATTCCAAAAATAGAACTATAAGAGTATTTGACAGCTTTAAAGAAAGCTTACAGAACAACTTCCCTCCCAACAAGTTTGATAACGATGAGAGTGGTTGGCTTGTTATGGAGGGCATAGGCAAAGCAATACTCGGTCAGTTTGAAACCGAGGGGGCTATTACAAATGTCGATTATGACAACGATTTTAAGGTTGACAAGAGTTTAACATCAGGCGACGAGACTTACTTCATTGTGGGCTTACAGCCTGTAGATAGTGCCGAAAAGCTGTTCTTTACAGTTAAAACGAGATAAAAGGAGGCGTTATAAATGGCTGAAAATGCTAACAGAATACTGCTCAATAAGGGTAGAGCATATTGCAACGGTGAAGTGATTTTTGATGGTATTAAGTGTGAAATAAATGTTTCTCCAACAGTAACGCAATCCCGTTCTCTTGGCGAACGCACATCGTCAAGAAGGTGGGCTGGTGTTGAATATCCTGTCACAGTGAGCGAATACAGGACTACATCACGCACAAAGGACTATATTAAGGCGTATCAGGAAACAGGTCTTGCGCCTGAATTAACCATACAAGGAGTGCAGGACGATGAAGGCAGCGACTACGTTAAGGCGAATGGCGCAGACATAGTTACTGCTACAGGCTGTATTATCACAAGCGACATTGGCTTAATCAATCTTGACGCAAGCAGTACAGACCACGTTGTAGACGAAATAACAATGAACGCTAAAAATATCAAATTTTAATGCACACTTATTAAAACGCAATATTATAGGGGCTTTAAGCCCCTTTTTTTTTGAAAGGAGAAAAACAATGAGTAACATAAATTTTAAGAGCTTTATGGTAGACAGTTTAAAAACCGCAAACGCAACGTACAATACAATGACTTTCAAGGGTGTAGATACATTTAAGGATGCCGACGGTACACCCGTTCCTTTGGAATTTAAGGCATTGTCAAAGAAAGAAATATCTGCTTTGAGGCAGGAATACACAACAAGAAAGCCAGCCAAGGGCAAAAAAGGCAACTATATCATAAGCAACGGTCAGCTTGTTTATGACGAGACATTTGACGCAGACGGCTTCAACGACGCTCTTATAGCAAAATCAATGGTATGTCCTAACCTTTACGACGAGGATTTGCAGAAATTCTACAATACTTATGCTGCAACAGAGCTCCTCAATGTTATGTTCAAAGGCGAGGATTATGATTATGTTGACGAGTGCTGTTCGAAGGCTTGCGGCTTTACCGACGCAGACGACGAAGACGAAAAGGTAATCAATGAATTAAAAAACTAATGAGCGGCGAAGACGGCGAAGCATTTTGGGCGCACGTTCTTTGGCAGAATAACGGCTTGCGTATGGAGGATTTTTTGTTAATGACAAAAAATCAACAATTAGCCTATATTGCAAGCTATATGCTTGAACGTGATAAGCCTGTAAACCGTCATCACGCTTTTATTAAAGGCTTTTTTAAATAATACGAGGAGGAATACTATGGCTGGTAATAAAAAAACATTATCAACTGTGTTTAAGGCGGTAGACCAATTCTCAACCGTTGCCGCTAAAGTAGCCTCCGCAGGCGAAAAAGCGACGCAGAAACTTAAAACTCTGGAACAGCAGACAAAGCAAAAAATATCTGCTCCTGGTCTTGAAACAACAGCGGACAAAATCGCCAACTCTTTTGGCAAAGCCGAAAAGAATGTCAGTACAAGCGTAAAGACTATGAACATAAACATAGAAAAAGGACTGTCAGGCGGCAAAATAACAATAACCGATACAGCCGATAAACTGGACGATTTGGGCGACGCTTTTGAAGCAGTATCAGACGAGGCAAAGGAACTGGGCAATACAGCCGATAAATCGGGAAAAAGGGTAAAAGGCTTAGGCGACGACGCAGGCAAATCCCGTAAAGAAATTGAGGGCTTGGGCGATGGTGCAGACAAAGCCAAGAATAAAATCAACAATATGGGTACGACTGCCGAAAAAGCCCTAGCACTTGTAAAAGGTGCTGTAGCAGCCATAGGTATTGCAAAGGCTGTTGATACGGTTCTTGATTATGGCTTTGATTCGCAAGAAAAATACACAGAGTTTCAGAAAGGAACCTCCGAAGTTAAGACTTTGTTAGCTGGGTCCTCTGCACAACAATTAGCTGCCGTTGATACAGGAACAAGACAATTTGCCGCCGATAATGCTATGCTTACATCTGAGGTTACCCCTGCCCTTTATAATGCTATATCGGCAGGTGTTAGTCAAGAGAGTGCATTTGACTTTTTGAAATCGTCAAACGAATTGGCAGTCGGCGGCGTTGCGGAGCTTAACGATTCCGTAGCCGTGCTGACTACAATAACAAACAACTACAAAAAGCAGGGATTGGAAGCCGCTACAGCGGCAGACCTTTTATTCACGACTGTTAAAAAAGGCGTTACAACAATCCCTGAACTGGCAAGCAGTTTAGGCGAGGTTGTTCCAGCGGCTTCGGCGAGCGGCGTTGCCTTTAAAGACGTAACGGCTGGTATGGCTACACTTACGGCAAGTCTGGGAGCAGGAAGCACCGCAAAAGCAACAACAAAGTTTCGCTCTATGCTTGACGAGCTTTCAACGACAGGTTCAGAAGTCGACAAGACTTTTAGAAGTATCGCAGGAAAAGGCTTTAACGAATTTATTGCGCAAGGAGGCACACTACAGGGAGCATTGTCTAAATTATCGGACTATGCCGATAAGAACAACGTATCAATCAAGGAGCTTTTTAGCTCTGTAGAAGCAGGCGGCGCAGCGTTGATACTTGGCTCAACGGGTGCTGAAACCTTTTCGCAGAACATTGACGCTATGGCAAATTCCGCAGGTGCAGCAACAGAGGCTTACCGTACAATGCAGCAGACAGACGACTATCTCAATAAGCAACTTGCGTCAAAAATGGAATCAATGTCCCTAAACGTGGGCGAAGAAATGGCTGCGGCAACTCGACCGTTGAAAGAAACGATTATTGAGAATATGCCTATGATTGAGAATATCGTAACTAACTTCTTTTCTCTTGTTTCAAGTGGCATAGAAAGCATAAACGTTAGTGCGCCTGCCGTACTCAGTCACATTAATTCGGGACTTGAATTAATAAACAATAACGGCGGCAAGGTCAAGACGTTATTAGGCGGTATTGTAGGTATGCTCATAGCCAGCAAGACAATTAAGGGCATAAGCACTATTACTGGCGGCATAAGTGACTTTTTGTTTATGTCAGGAAAGCTCCCAGCCATAAGCAGCGGACTTGCAACAGCGTCTTTGGGTATAGAGAGCATTGCCCTGCCATTAACCTTAGCTGCGGGAGCAATAGCAGCGGTAGTTGTAGGAGTTAAGGCTTATGACAAATGGGCTAGAGAAAAGTCCATAGAGGAGCACTTTGGTGACATTACCCTTTCTGTATCTGAAATGGAGGATATGGCAAACAAGGTTGTGGCAAATGGCAATATGGATAAAATTCGCAACACTTTGAGCGAATTTGAAAAACTTGACAACGCAAAGGACAATATCAACAATATCACAAGCGAGCTCGATAAGCTCAACTGGAAAGTTGGTTTGGGTATAGAACTTACAGCGGACGAAAACGAAAGCTATAAAACAGATATTGATAATTATCTAAAATCCGTAAGCGACTATATTGAGCAGAACCATTATAGTACAACCTTAGCTATTGATATGCTTTTTACAAACGATACAGAAACAGGTAAAGCTATTACTGACAAGCTCAACTCTTTTTATGACAGCAAAAAAACGGAGCTCGAAACTCTTGGCGGCAAACTGAGAGACGCTGTCAACGACGCTTACAAAGACGGTTTATTGACATTTGACGAAGTGGAAAAAATAAACGAAATCAGAAGTCAGATAGCAAAAGTAGAAGCCTCTATTGCAGAAGATAAGCTCAAGGGCGGTTTAGCAGGAGCAACAGCCGACTATTCTTACAAAGAGCTTACTCTTGATTCCGCGAAAGAATATAGCGATACCATCAAGAGCTTTACAGATGAAGCAATAGACGCAGCCACTCAGTCAAGAGACTTGGCGCTCAGTAAATCTGCTTTATCTCAAGCTGATAAAGACGCAATTAACCTGAACTTTCTTGCCACAAAAGGAAGCTATATCGCACAATCAACTACTGAGGCAAACCGTATGATTAATGATACTTACGCAGAGGAACTTTCGGAAGGATACGGACGTTGGCAGCAAATAAATCTTTCAAAAGCCTACCAAGCTCCAACAGAGCTTTTTAATACAGGCGATACCGCAAAAGCCTATCAAGAACTATTATTCGAAATTGGACAAAGCTCTTCGAATTTAGGGGCTGCATTTACTACATCTTTTAAAGACAGTGATAGAAAGGTTGCAGCGGAGCTTTTTGAGCAAATGAAGCCTGAAAGAGAAGATTTGATTGATATTAGCAAGTCCTATATAGACGCAGGCAAAACAATTCCTGAAAGCATAAGAAAAGGCGTACTTGACAATGCAAAAGTCGGTATGGCTATCGGCGATATAGATTCGCTCTATACACTTATTGCCTATAGGTCTTCTCTCGACAATCCCGAATTTGTTAATATAATCAAAAATGCACAAGCCAGCGGTCAGTATATACCTGACTACATACGCCTTGGCGTAGAGCTTGCAACGCCAAACGCTCTTTCGGCAATCGAAACCGAAACGAATAAACTTGTAACAGGAGCGGTCAATGAAATTGACAACGGACAGGGACAGCTTAACTCAGGCGGTCAGAGAATGGGCGAATACATTGCACAAGGCGCAGAAGCGGGCTTTAATTCCGCTTCGTCAAAAATTCTGCAAAGAGCTTCACAATTTGTAGCTTCCATTTCAAATATGCTTAGTTTTAGCACTGATATAACAACAAAGTCCGATGGCACTACATCAACCTTTGGAACAGAAGTAGAAAATATGCTCAAACCAAAGTTTAGTGCAACAGGCGGCATATTTGACAGCCCTACCCTTACATGGGTAGCCGAAGCAGGAGACAGAGAGGCTATTATACCGCTTAATGATACTCAAAGAGCTTTTGACCTTTGGCAAGAAACGGGACTTGCTATAGGCGCTATGAAAGATACAAAAGCCGCATTGAGCAGTTTTAGCGGAGGACAGAGCGAGCCTGTAAGCTCTCAGAAGTCAATCACAATCAAACTGGAAGGCGGCGGCGAAATCAAAATACCAAAGTCTCTAAGCAAACAAGAAGTATATGATATGCTTGTAAACAATATCAAACCTATATTGCTTGACATCATAAGTCAGGAATTATTTGAGGGTGGTGACGAACAATTTGCAATATAATGATGTTTTTATGTTCATA
Organism: uncultured Clostridia bacterium; assembly: GCA_947628755.1. Classification (GTDB taxonomy): domain Bacteria; phylum Bacillota; class Clostridia; order Lachnospirales; family CAG-274; genus CANPXH01. Next base: position 25,273 of record CANRBC010000004.1, read on the forward strand.
AGCTGCAATGTTGAGACGGATTGCTTTTTATTTCCTGTTTTGCCCGAGAAAATATCTTACAGCGACAGCATAAAAAACACATCTGTCAACATTGTATCTTTAGGCGAAACAACAGTAATTGAATGTAAGGGCGCAGATACAATCTCCTTTTCTTCCCGTTTTCCTGCTGTCCGAGACCAAGCCGTTGTGGTAGACCAACTTTTCACTCCCTCTTATTACAGAGATAAGCTTGAAAAATGGAGGGATTTACAAAAGCCAGTGCATTTTGTATGCACAAGCGCACTTGATATAAACGATTATTATACCATAGAGGATTTGTCATACTCAGAAGAGGGCGGTCCTGTCGGCGAAATAGCCTTTACAATCAAACTTAAATTATACAGACCTCCCACAATCCGCAAAATAGACTTGTCGCCAAAAGACAATACCGTTGCGGAGGTAACGACAGATACGGGCAGAGTTGACAACACAATAAAGCCCAGCACATATACTGTTGTAAGCGGTGATACTCTTGCTAAAATCGCAAAAGCAAAGCTCGGCAGTATAAGCAAGTATAAAGATATTTACGAGCTTAACAAGGATATCATAAAAGACCCGAATAAAATCTATCCTGGGCAAGTGCTGAAAATGCCAACGGATAAATAAAGGGGGTGTTGCTATGCTCAATATGACAATTACACAGGCGCAACAGCAATATGATATTTCTAACTGTGTTACTTCTGTGAAATGGAGCGGCAGAAAAGGCAGCCCTACAAGACAGATAAACGTCGAAGTCCTTGACGATACGCTATATTGGTCTAAATTGGGGCTGGAGTGGGAAATATTAAAAGGATTAAGGGTAAGTTTCAAATGGAACGACGAGGAACTGTTTAAGGGGCTTATAACCGATACAAGCCAAAGCAATTCCGCAACAATGAGCTTTACTGCTTATGATTACGGTATCTACTTGTCAAATTCGAGCAACACTTTTGTCTATACAAAAAAGACATTGAGCGAAATTGTCATAGATTGCTGTCAAAGAGCTGGCGTTGCTTATGATGTTATTGCCCAGTCTGATTACAAGATACCCGATATAACTATGCCAACGGCTAAATATTGGGACGTTATTCAGTCTGCAATAAAGAGCACGAAGCAACAGACAGGCAAAGAATATTATATATTATTCTCTGACAATGCCTGCCACCTTTTTGACCGTCGGGATAGGCTCTTACAATGGGTAGTCTCAACAAAAGAAAATATACTTAATTTTTCCTATACAAACTCGATACAAAAAACCAAAACAAGGGTCAAATTGATAGACAGTAAGCAAAAGGTTGTTGTTATGAAAAACGACCAAGAGCTTGAAAGTCTTATAGGTTGCTTTCAGGACGTGCAGCAGCCCGACGACGGCAACACAAAGAAAGACCTTGAAAAATGTGCAGAACGTCTTTTGAACGTGCAAAAAATACCGCAGCGAGCCCTGTCAATGACAGCTTTGGGAATAACAGAAGCAATATCTGGTAACTGCATATACGTTATGATAGACCGCCTCAACTGGGGCAGGTCTTTTTTTATAGACGAGGACACTCATACATTTAAAGGAAATTATCACGAAATGAGCTTAAAAATAAACCTTTGCGGCGACAATATGAGTGATGATGTATCTGCAATAATGGCTGATTATAAGATTGAAAAATCTAACTCAGGTAAGAGCGGCAGTAAGGCATTTATAGAGCTTGCATTGCAGCAAGTTGGCAAGCCATATATATTCGGCGCAAAAGGTCCTAAGTCATTTGATTGCAGCGGTCTTGTTACATATTGTCTGCAACATACAGACAGACCGAGTATAGGTGCTGCCGACGCTCAGACATTATATGGTATGTGCAATAAGGTTACAACGCCTGTTGCTGGCGACCTTGTGTTTTTTACAGGCACATACAAAACACCTAAATACATTACACACGTTGGCATATATTTAGGCAACAACAGAATGGTTGCGGCAGAGGGTAAAAGCGTACAAACGTCAACAAATCCTTCAGGGCGCTCTGGTTTCGTCTCATACGGGCGTTTGAAGTGAAAAGGAGGAATTATATGGCTGAAAAACCAAACGGGCTTGTAGAGGCTATTAAGGGGCTAAATGGCAACACTTATAAAGTGCGCTATTTAGAGGCTCACGTTACACAGGAATTTCCCTTGACGTTACAAGCCGAGACAGATAATGCACTGATAATTGGCGATAACAATTTACTTCCTAAGCCCGTACACTTATCAACAGTATTGCAAAACGCAGTTATTTACAGCGGTGAGGAACAATATGAAGTGCAGATTGAGATTGATAACAATATCAAGGCTGACGATTTACTCCTACTACTTGAATTCAACAGCGGAAATACGTGCAAATACCTTATTTTAGATAAAATTTAAGGGGGTTTTTATTTGATTTCCATTAACACTACCGCTACAATCATTAACGAGATTGCCGAAAAACCCAGCAGAACTTACGGACTGGACTTAGACAAAGGGCGTATCATAGGGCGAATTGACAACGCAGAAGCTATAAATTTATATATTCGTAAAGCAATTATAACTCCTCGCTTCGGCTGCCTCATTTATTCGAGTGACTATGGCAGCGAAATAGAGGCTGTGCTTACTTCCAACGGTTGGAACAGGGAAGTTGCTAAAAAGCTATTGCCAAAGCTGATAAAAGACGCTCTTTGCGATAAGCGGATAATAAATGTATACGATTTTACTTTTGAAGACGGGAACAAGAGTGAGGATTGTTTAAACGTCAGCTTTAAAGCTGATACCATTTTTGGCACTACAGAGATAAAGGAGGCGATAAGACTTGTTTGAGGAATATACTTATGAAAGTATGCTGAAAGAAGCGGTAAGCAATGCTGACGAGGATATAGACACGAGAGAGGGCAGCGTATTTCTGGACTGCGTATCGCCTTGTATGCTTATGTTAGCGATGTGCTTTACACAGGCAGGCATAATGTACGACCAGTTACAATTACGCAGTGCAACAGGCGAGGCATTAGACCTTAAAGGCAGCGAGCGTCTTATGGACAGAGCAGCCGCAACGAGGGCTGAGTATAGATTTGTATACAGCGGCGAGCCTCCCGATGTAGGAGCAACATTCTATTCTGAGGACGGCTTATATTTCACGCTGTTGCAGTATGATGATGATACATACTATCTTGAAAGCGTTGATACAGGCACTCAGACCAATACCATATTAAAAGGCAGCAAGGCAATACCCGTTGAAACATATATGGAGCTTAAGGCTGCCAGCTTTGGCGATTTGCTTATTCCAGCAAGGGACGAAGCAACGGACGAGGAATACAGGCAGACTATTTATGACAATCTTATTCCAGGTGAAAATGGCAATGTGCAGCATTACAAGAACTGGTGCAAAGAGGCAGACGAGGGTGTAAGCCACGCAAGAATTATTCCTTGTCATGCAGGTGCAAATACAGTATTGGGAATAATTATCGCAGCTGACGGTACAGCGGCAAGCCCTGAATTACTCGCTAAAGTACAGGAGTATGTAGACCCAGACAATGACGGTGACGGAATGGGGGACGGACTAGGAGAAGGAGTTGCAAATTTAGGCGCACACTTTACAGCAGAAGCTCCGCAGTATAGAGTGATACCAATTACATTATCCTCTGTTGCTTTAAAGAGCGGGTATTCAATACAAACAGCACTTAGCACGGTTCAAGATTGCATAAAAGATTATTTTGTAGAGTTGTCTTTAAAGGAAAACGACACAATTGTAATAAATGCCTCTGAGGTAGGTGCAAAGATACAAGCCCTTGACTGTATGGAAAGCTACCAAGTTATATCTCTTGATGCAAGAGATAATGACATACTATATAAATGCGAACTTACAAATAGAGAAATACCAAAGTTAGGGAGGATTGATATAGATGGCACAGTTTCTTCCATTACCTGAAAATGGTTTCACAGAGGAACTATTGAGCTTTGCGCCTCGATTTTATAGAGATATTAAAGAGTATGTAGAAATACAAAAGGTACTAGCTACAGTTGTAGACAAATTATATCTTGCTTTTGAGGAAGCAGCGGCAGATAGTAATGTTGTTACTTGCTCTGAGAATGTTATAGCTTTCTTTGAAAATGTAATCGGTATTGATTATTCCGAGGAGAGAACTCTTGAAGAGCGCAGAAGACTTGTACTTGTATATATTAATATATTTGGCAAACTGTCGGCAACCAAAATTAAAAATGCTATCAGTTACTATACAGGAGCGGAAGTGGATGTCAGATTTACAAAAAAAGACGAAAAAGGAAACCATATCTTAGAAATAGAATGTTACCGAGGCACTATCAATCGTATGTTTTTAGACGATATTGCCCTACTGCTCAAAAAAGTTGTTCCTGCGCATTTGCTTTTACAATTTAGTGTATCGATAAAACCATGTAAGGACTTGTACTGTGGAGTATTACCACAAATAAAAGAGGACATTACAGTTTACGGGAAGGAGGTATAAAAAATGGAATATTATGCGCTTGTCACCAAAAAAGGACTTGACAAGATACTGTCCGCCATAGCAGCAGAAGCACAAGTGCAAATAGCAAAATTCTGCGTAGGCGACGGAGGCGGCGAACCAGTTACACCGAGGGAAACCCAAACAGCACTGGTAAATCAAACGTGGGTCGGAGACATAATCAAATATTCCAAGGACGGAGATATGGTCTCAGCGTCTACAGTAGTACCAGAAGACGTAGGCAATTTTACACTACGAGAGATGGGACTTATAGACAGCGACGGCGACCTATTTGCCGTCGCGAACGTGCCAGATACTTTAAAAACAAAGGACGGAGGAATAAGAGCCACGCTTAATCTGACTATAAGCATTAAATTAGAAAATGCCAATGTAGTACATTTTGACATTATCAGTGACTTTGACACCGCACTTGATAAAAATTCCTCAAATGCAGTACAGAATAAAGTGCTTGCACAAGAAATAGACAAGCTAACGGAGGAAATAAACAGCATAGGTCTTGTCTACGACCCCGAATATCACGCCATAGAGCTTGGCGAGAGTGGACACTCTGGCGGAGGCGGTGGCGGAAGCTATACTCCAACGGCAGCAGGACCCGACACATTGGGCTGCATAAAAGTTGGATCTGACTTTTCGATAACAGAAGACGGTACTTTATCTATTAACAAAGTCAGCAATGCAGAAATAGATAATATGTTTACTGATAGTGCAATAATGAAGCAAAACGAAGCCGTAATCTCATCAGTAAGAGCAAAAACTTCTTTAATGCAAATAGCTCAAACGGCTATACCAAGTAAAACAGGTGATAATGTACGCTACATCGCTGATGGCAGTGATGTTTATCACCCTGTTGAGGATACTGTTGCAAGACAGGCAGCTGCTGATAATGCAAACGCTCTCAACGATAAAGTGGACAAAATAGAAAGTAAAGGGCTATCTTCCAACGACTATACAAACGAGGATAAGGACAAGCTCAACGGAATTGAAGCAAATGCCAATAAGACCGTAGTCGACCCAAAACTTGATACTACGAGCCGAAATGCCGTATCTAATTATGTTGTAACGCAAGCTATTGAGGATATAAACAAATCTCTTGAGAATTTTTTGCCAAAAGGCAATGTAGTATATGTCAAAGCCAGTGATACGCCAACGGAATTTACACAATATGCAGAAAAATCAAACTATATAATTTATAATGATTTAGCAAGCGCTTTGGCTGCCAACAGTAACGCCGAATTTTCGGAAGTGGTAATTTTGCCAGGAACGCACGATATAGGATATATAAATATCGTCGAAAATTCTAAAAAAATTAAAAATTTGATATTAAGGGGATTTAGCCCTCTGTATGCTGCTGAGTGTATATTGCAAACAACGCACTCCCAAAGCACTATGGCGTTAAGAATAAATAGCGACAATATAGCTATTTATGACTTAAATATGCAGTTTGACAAACACATCTATGGTTTTGATACTATTACAAAAAATGTTGTTTTAAAAAACGTTATTTTAAAAACGGGCGGAAGCTACCACGCTCTGCAAATCCAAAAAGCAGCAAACGTTGAGGTAAGCAATTGTTGTTTTGATATAAAAAACGGAAGCACAGGACTTAATTTTGCTTGTATTTCTATAAGTGCAACAAACTCTTTAAAACTTTATGGAAATACCTGCATTGCATTATATGACTACAGTTGTAGCGAGCCAACATATAGCATTATTTATGGCAATACCAATTTACAAAAAAAATTATAAGGAGGCAGTAAAATGTCAAAATTAGTAACACTCGAAGGATTACAGAAATTAAAAGAAAAACTTACAGAACAAATGACGGAGGCAATTACGGAGGCTGAACACCTGAAGTACAAAATTGTGGAGCAGCTGCCAAATGTGTCTGAAGCAGACCCGAATACGATTTATCTTGTGAAGAAAACGGCAGCGGACGGGGAAAGCAACGCTTATGATGAATACTTTGTCATAAGCGACAAATTTGAGCATATAGGCGACACTAAGGCAGACTTGACGGACTATGCCAAAACTGCCGATGTGATAAACAAGATTGCGACGGCAAAGAGCGCGGCTATTGAAGCGGCAAAGCAGTACACCGACGGAAAGAGCGGCGACTATGCTACTGCCGAACAGGGCGAAGCAGCCGACACGGCGGTACAGAGCGTTAAGATAGGCTCTATTGAGCTAAAAAAAGGTACAACAGTGACGATACCCGAAGCTACTTCAACTGCCGCAGGCGCTATGAGTGCGACAGATAAGAAAAAACTTAACGAAATTACCGAAGCAACGATAGCTGAAATAGATGCCCTTTTTGAATAAAGGGAGGGAATTGCATGAAAGTAATTACCATAAATGTATTGAAAGAAGTAATCCTTAAATTGCTTGAGCCTTTGACCAATATCACAGAAGCTGTAGAGAGCTTAGAAAGCAGAGTACCCGCTCCCTCAACTACGGAAAAAACAAAGTATTTGAGAGGCGACGGCACATGGGCAGACGGTGTTCAAGGTCCTAAAGGCGATAAGGGCGATACAGGACCGGCAGGACCAACAGGTCCAACGGGAGCGACAGGACCGCAAGGTCCAACAGGAGCGACAGGAGCTAAAGGCGACAAAGGCGCTGACGGAGCTACGCCTACAATAGGCAGCAACGGAAATTGGTACATAAACGGAACTGATACCCAAAAGCCGTCAAGAGGTGCAACGGGCGCGCAAGGTCCTAAAGGAGACACAGGAGCGCAAGGACCGACGGGCAAAACGGGAGCGGTCGGCGCAACAGGACCGCAAGGACCAAAGGGCGCTGACGGCGTTACGCCCACAATAGGAGATAATGGCAATTGGTACATAAACGGCAAGGATACAAGTAAGCCGTCGAGAGGAGCGACAGGGGCGACAGGCGCACAGGGTTCGCAAGGACCTCAAGGACCTAAAGGCGACCAAGGAGCACAAGGAGCTGCAGGCGCAAAAGGTGACAAGGGCGCAACGGGTACATCAATGCGGAATATGGGAGAGTGGAAAGCAAGCACAAAGTACGTGAACGACAGCAGCTACATAGATATTGTTACTTACAACGGCTCTGCTTACGCCTGCAAGACATCTCATACCTCTTCATCGACGTGGGCAAGCACTTACTGGACATTGCTTGTATCAAAAGGCGATACGGGACCACAAGGAAAGCAAGGACCTACGGGAGCGGCAGGAGCCAAAGGCGACACGGGAAACACAGGTCCTGCGGGAGCTACGGGCGCAAAAGGCGATAAAGGCGATTCCGCAAGCGGTTCTTACGGTACTTGTTCTACTGCGGCTGCTACTGCGGCTAAGACTGTGAGTATTACGGGTTACAAGCTGGTTACGGGCAATATTGTTACAGTGAAATTTACTTATGCCGTGCCTGCAAGCGCTACTCTCAACATAACCGGTACGGGAGCTAAAAATATATACCACAAAGGCGCTGCAATAGCGGCTAATGTAATAAATGCGGGAGATACGGCGACGTTTATTTACAACGGGCAGTATCACCTTATAGCCATTGATTACAAGGTGGATACGGCGCTGAACAGCTCAAGCCTTTATCCTTTGCAGAATAAGGTTATTTACACCGAGCTTGGCAAAAAGGCGGGTACTGCCTTGGCGACTACATCAGCAAACGGTCTTATGAGCGCTGCGGACAAGCAAACGCTAAGCCGCATATTTGCAAATAATAATATGTTTGAGGTTAATAGTGGCAAAGACAATCGAATAGCTCTATATACCGCTGGAGATTCGCGTTGGTCTCTCCCCAACAACGCAACATTGTATTTTGATTTTGGTGACGAAGAGTTTATGTTTGACCCTACCGGTTTACAGATGTGGGGCAAATTAAGTGTCAACGGTAAGGTGCTCGCATCGGGTTCGGATTACGCCAAGTATTACGAATGGACCGACGGAAATACCGAAAATGAGGATAGACGAGGATTATTTGTGGCTCTTGATGGAGAAAAAATAAGGGTCGCAAAGTCTGCGGATGATTTTGTTTTGGGTGTTGTATCGGCAGCCCCAGGCTTTATAGAAAATGCCTATGAAACAGAGTGGCAAGGAAAATATGTCAAGGATGTATACGGAGAGCGTATTGTACAGACAGTAGAAGCACCCGAAAGCGCAGACGCAGACGGTAATGCTATCCCCGCAACAATCAAAACGGAATACGTTGTGAATCCGGAATATAATGCGGACGAAGAATATATACCACGCTCTCAACGTTCCGAGTGGACTTGTGTTGGTCTTATAGGCGAGATAGTCGTAATAGATGACGGAACTTGCGAGATAAATGGCTATTGCAAGCCCGCGGAAGGCGGTATCGCTACAAAGGCGGATACCGGTTATAGGGTACTTGCAAGGCTTGACGATACCCATATAAAGATACTGATTAAATAAAGGAGGCTGCATAATGGGAGCAATAGTAGTAGCAATCATAGGGGCGGCAAGCTCCGCTTTCGGAGGCTTAATAGGCGTTATTATAAACACCAAGCTCATAACTTACAGAATAGAACAGCTGGAAATCAAGGTGAATCAACATAACAACTTGATAGAGCGAACCTATGAGCTGGAGAAAGATGATGAGCTTATAAAGGAAAAAATAAAGGTCATCAATCACAGAATTGATGATATGGAGGAAACGTACAGCGATAATAAATTTGTCAAGGAGGTATAATTATGACAAAAACATGGTTAAAGGCGGCAGCAATAAGAGCAATAAAGACTATGGCGCAAAGCGCAATAGCCATGATAGGCACAGCGGTTGTGCTTGACGAGGTGAACTGGATAAACGTTGTAAGCGCAAGCATATTGGCAGGTATACTGAGCTTGCTTACAAGTACGGCAGGCTTGCCGGAGGTGGAGGAATAAGTATGGAAAAAATACCTGGACTGGACTTGCCTTATAATTATATGCCGTCAAATTCTGCAAATTATGGTGGCACAAGAGGCGAGTGGAATATCAAATACATAGTAGTCCATTACACGGCGAATGACGGGGATACGGACACGGGAAACGGCTCATATTTTGGCAGGACGCCCGTAGGCGCAGGAGCGCATATATTTGTTGATGAGGACAGCTGCACTCAAAGCATACCATTTAACAGAGTTGCTTGGCATTGCGAAACAAAGGGCATGAAGTTTAAATGTGCTTGCAGAAACGCAAACAGCATAGGCGTAGAAATGTGCAGCGATAAGGTAAATGGGCAGTATGTAATTACAAGACAGACTATGCTCAATACCGTAAAGGTAGTTAAATATCTTATGCAACAGTATAATATACCTGCCGACAGAGTAATACGTCATTATGACGTGTGCGGTAAGCTCTGCCCTGAACCATGGGTGAGATTGCCGCAGGAATGGCAGGAGTTTAAGAGGCTTATTACAGAGTCGGAAAAAAAGGAGGATGCAGAAGTGATAGAGACTATTAATATTACAGTCAATGGTAAGCAGATTAAAGCGGATGCCATTGTTAAGGACGGCAGGACCTTTTTGAATTTGAGGTCGCTTGAAAATGCAGGTTTTGAGGTGGGCTATAATGCCGATACAAAAATGAGGAGTTTGGATAATGAAAAGAAATGTGTAAACCTCATCTTGCAGGATAAAAAGAGCGCTGACTACATAAGAGAGGGAAAGGTAAACGCTGTCAACATTGACGGCTACAACTATATGCCAGTAAGAGATGTTTGCGCCGTTATGGGTAGCACAGATATTGATTATGACAAAACACGAGAGGAAATAATCGTTAAGGGCTGATTTTTCAAAGGGTATGTACTTCGGTGCATACCCTTCTTTTTTTATTGCAAAAAATAAAAAAATTTAGTGAACGCTTATGTTTCTTTTTGGGTCTATCTAATTTGGGAAACGATTTTACAAAACATATTTCTTATGCAAGTATTATAAATTTAAGGGTCTAAATTTTTATTTTACTATAAAAAATGCACAAAATACTTGACAACGCCCCTAAAAGGGACTATAATTAAAATAGGGGGTAAGTAAGACATCTTAAATCTAACCCGACGCCAATAAAGGAGGAAAAGAAATGACAAGGCATAAAAAAGAAGTCATTCGTAAGATTAGAGAGATTGACAAGTTTATAATGGTTGATTCAGAGCTCGGTTGCGGATCTGCACCAGCAGGAGCATACGACAGTATGTATGATGAGATTTACAGACTGCAAGAGCAGCTTGCAGAGCTTTCCCACTACGGCAGCGTAGAAGAAATGCTTTACGACAATATTGGCTGTAAGCCAGACGAAAACATACCATTCATTTGAGCAGGGAGGAACGCAAAATGAAAATAACACAGACACTTTTAGACACCATAGCAACATATATGGACGATGAAATAAGAGAAGAAGTCCATAGCGAATTAACACCTTGCAAACCTGAAGAATTTTTAAACAGATATGTTGAGCTTGACCCCGAGTTTAAGAACTTGCTTGAATCGGAGTTTAGAATTACATTATAAGGAGGAAAATACAATGAAATACGAAATTTATGATTTTATCGAAAATCCCTTTGGCAATCTGATTTATGCTACAGACACGCTAAGAGATTGCAAAATGTTTTGTAGAGAGTATTTAAAGGAAACTGACGGTGAATGCAAGGTAAAGATAAAGGTCAATGAAAGGAGGTAAATATAATGGAAAATGACAGCGATGTAAGAATTTGCCCTATCTGCAACAAAGAGGCGTTGCGTGAAGATATGTCATTTACCCGTGATTGCCACGGAATAACATATCGCCTTGTTTGTAATAACTGCTACTTCAAGTTGATGGCAAAGGGCTATGACGGAGCCTACTACGACGAATCCGACGAATGCCTCGACTTCGATTATTAAAAAGTGCAGATTTAAGCCGCTAAACTCTAAATCTGCACCAGAACATCACAGACAAAGCACTAAAGAGCTTTGCCGTAATATTATTATATCACACGACAAAGCTCTTTTCAACAAAAAATGAAAGGAGCATAAAAATGAAATTTGATATTTACAAGACCATAACTGAAAGAATAATTTCTCAGCTTGAAAGAGGTATAATACCGTGGCGTAAGCCGTGGAGTGGAACCCCCAACGGTCCTATATCATACGCAACAGGCAAGCCTTATAGCTTGCTTAATCAAATGTTGTTGGGTAAGGCAGGCGAGTATTTGACATATAATCAGATACAGGAAGCAGGGGGTAGGGTTAAAAAGGGGTCGAAAGCAAAAATGGTTGTTTTTTGGAAAACCTACAACAAGACAAACGACAGCCCCGAAGATGATAGCGACAATAACGGCGAGAACAAAAAAACTGTAATGCTGCTAAGGTATTATAATGTCTTTCACATAGATGACTGTGAGGGTGTAGAGGCTAAACACAAAATGGTGTTGAAACCGAATAACCCTATACAGACAGCAGAAGATATAATAAATAACTACCTTAACAGGGAAAAAGGGCTTAAATTTGAGACTGTTATCTCTAACAAAGCCTGCTACAACACGGCTTTAGACAAAGTGAGCTTACCCAAAATCGAACAGTTTAACAGTGCTGAGGAATATTATTCCACAGTCTTTCACGAGCTTATACACTCAACGGGACACGTTAATAGGTGCAACAGAGAGGATTTTAAAGGCAACATTTTCGGCGATGAAAAATACTCGAAAGAGGAGCTTGTCGCTGAAATAGGCGCAGCGGCTCTTACAAATATAGCAGGCATAGAGAGCAACAGCAGTTTTAAAAACTCAGCCGCCTACATCAACAGTTGGATAGAGGGCTTAAAAAACGATAAACGACTTATCGTAACAGCAAGCTCCAAGGCAGATAAGGCAGTTTGCTACATTTTAGGAACAGAGACGGAAACAAAGCGTAAAACAGCATAACAATCTCAACGCTGTGCTATCGGCAATACGGGCAGAAAGGAGTATATCTAATGAGCTATAGATATTATGGTATATTAAGACCGCTTTCAATTGGTTGCTTTCCTCAGCCTAAAGGGAACAAGATATTGAATATAAACAATTTTGATAGTAGGGAATATGTGGAAGCCATAGATAGGCAGGCACTTGGCTATATAGAGTATGAAAGCCCTTTAACATTTCACGATGTCCAGAGTTATGAATTAATTGCTGTCAAAAGCGAAAAACTACACCTCAAATACATAGGCAAAGACAGTTGGGGCAGATATGTTTACAGGGACGAAAACGGAAATCTCTGGAAGCACTTAAACTGCTGCGCTCCTCGTGAAGTTTGTATCGAGCTTGGCGATATGTTATATGCCTCCTCTAACAACAGTTTAGACGGGGAACCTGATTATCCTATGAAACCGCACATAAGTCCAGAGTTTATATAAACCCTCTGCAATGTTATACTATTTTTGTTTAAACGCCCGAATTTCGGGTGTTTAAATTTTTGACAAGGAATTTTGCGCTGGTCAGAACTAAAGCCTTGAACATCTTAAAAAATACACAAAACAAGGGAGGAAAAGACTATGAATGCACGAGTAATTTTTGATATTTACAAAAACAATGAACGTGATATTGTCAGAGATGTATATATCGCAGAGAGTAAGTACAAACCGCTGCACGAAAAATTAAAACAACTTGACAATGAATTGGCGTTTGAAATTGACAACGCCGTAGGTCGAATTGCAAGAGCCTATGAACTGCAAGGCTTCACAGGTGGATTGAAAATTTTAGATACAAACCGCTAATATTTTAGAACACCATTGAAAACTTGTGTGATAAAAATGTGATAAAAAAAGAGTTGAGAGGGCATTTTGCTCTCTCAAACTCTGTTAAAAGCTAGGCTAGCAGGATTCGAACCTGCGAATGACGGAATCAGAATCCGTTGCCTTACCACTTGGCGATAGCCCATTATTGCACCGACAGATTATAATAAAAAGCTGGGCTGGCAGGATTCGAACCTGCGAATGCAGGGATCAAAACCCTGTGCCTTACCGCTTGGCGACAACCCATCAGTAAAGTAAAAAGCGCGAGACGGGATTTGAACCCGCGGCCCTCGCCTTGGCAAGGCGATGCTCTACCACTGAGCCACTCGCGCAAATGCAGCAGACGGGACTTGAACCCGTACCCAGTAAACCCGGACAAGATCCTTAGTCTTGCGCGTATGCCAATTCCGCCACTGCTGCATATATAGTTCGCATTGTTCCGAACACAAGAAATATTTTATCATTAACATAAGTAAATGTCAAGAACTTTTTTCATTTTTTTGTTCAATAGTGCCGTAATTTTGCTTTTCTCTTAAATACAGTACAATGCCGACTGCAACAGCGCCTGTCATAATAACTGCCGATACAAGCATACTCACAGGAATATTGCCTATTTTGAGCTGGTCGCTTCTTAGTGACTCTATCCAAAAACGTCCCAGACCGTAGCCAAAGCAATACATTACCGCAAGCTGTCCTTGAAATTTCTTGTGCTTCCTGCACATAAATATAATAATGAGAAGCGCCAGATTCCAAAGGCTTTCATAAAGAAATGTTGGGTGTACCTGTATATAATCCATACCGCTATATGTAACAATGGGATATTCCACATTTCCTTGATACAACGCCGTTTGTCCCTTTACAGCAAGACCGTTTACCGTATCCGCTTTAAGAGCCATGGCAAACAGATTGTCCGTATATCTGCCGAATGCCTCTCTGTTAAAGAAATTTCCCCATCTGCCGAATATCTGACCCGTAAGCAGCCCCATTATTACCGTATCGGCAAATTTTAAAAAGCTGAGCTTTTTCAGTCTGACAAACACTATTGCCGCAGCAAGTCCGCCTAATATACCGCCGTATATTGCAAGTCCGCCTTCTCTTATCTTAAAAAAATCCATAAGGCTGTCGCCATGGAATATAAGATAATAAAGCCTTGCCCCTGCTATTCCCGAAATAATGGCGGCAAAGGCAAAGTCAGAATACATATCCTGACTCTGACCCGTTCTCTTTGCCTCGTTAAGCGCCAGCATTACGCCAAGTATAGCTCCTACGGCTATAAAAATGCCGTACCAGTATATATTTATGCCAAATATCGAAAATGCCACTCTGTCAAGGCTTTCGATGCTTATATTTATATGCGGAAAATAAATATCGCCCATTTTTTATGCTCCTTTGCCGCGTATAACGGAAATCGCCATATTGTCCTCGTTGAATTCCGCTATATGCTTAAGAATCGTATCTACATCTATTTTATCATAATAATTGTAAATGTCCAGTATTTCCGTATTTTTGCAGAAGCAATCTGCCACAGTTGAGGCAAATGAGTATATATCCTGCGCTTCAAACACCATTTTTGCCTTTTCCATATCCGCCAGACGCCTTATATATTCGCTGCTTATGCCATAGGCAGTATACTTACTTATTTCATCTGTTATTTTTTCCGCTATCTGTTTGTAATGCAGTCCCTCGCCCTTTATTATCGACGCTCCGAAGTCGTTGCCCACAACGTTTTCAAAGCCGAAGGTACTGTCTGCAAGCTTCTTTTTTACAAGCTGCTCTCTCAGCTCGGAGCTTTTGGCGGTCAGTATATTCATAATAACATTGCCTGCGCAGGTCCTTTCCTCTACGGAACTGTTTGTATCCTGACGGAAGCCTATATTGTACACTGGCTTGTCAACGGGCTTTTCGGCAGTAATATTTTCCGTTTTGCCCTTTTCTTCTCCGTAAATAACCTTTTCCGCCTTGCCCTTATTGAGCTTAAGCTCCTTTTCGGCTTTTTCAAATACCGCCTTGCTTTCCACATCTCCCGCCACTATCAGGGCGCAGTTTTCGCCTGTGTAAAAGCTGCCGTAGCTTTCCTCCAGCATATCCTTTGTTATTTCCTCAACGCTTTCAACGCTGCCCGCAACACTTTCCCTGCACGGGTCTTTGCCGTAAAGTCCCTTAAGGGTATTGAAGTACACCTCCCAATAGGGGTCGTCGTCGTACATTTTTATTTCCTGCTCTATAATTCCCTTTTCTTTTTTTATATTTTCCTCGGTAAGATAAAGACTTCCCACCATTTTAAACAGCAGCGTCAAACCTCTGTCGAAGTTTTCGCAGCCTCTGAAATAATAGGCGGTAGTCGTAAAATTGGTATAGGCGTTTGTGTCTATTCCCAGCCTTGTAAAGCTGTCAAAAAAATTTATGCTTTCATCCTCAAACATTTTATGCTCCAGAAAATGAGCTATACCGTAGGGCTGCGTTATCTCTCTGCCCTCTTTGGTAAATCTTACATCTCTTGAGCCGTAATTGAAGGCAAGCATCGCCAGCTTTTCGTTATAGCCCTTTTTTGGCAGTACATAGCACATTACGCCGTTTTCAAGTCTTTTGCTTATAATATTTATCATATTAACTCCTTAACATATACACAGTATCCGACACGCGGTTGTCAAAAATGCCCTCTACGCTTTTGATTTTCTTTATCTCCTCGGCGCTTTCCTCCATATCCGGAGGGCTGTCCAGTATTATCTGTCCCAGACTGTAATCCATTATTCTCTCCGCCTTGTCCTCGGCGGCTCTGAAGGAATTGACAACAGAGGTCTTAGCCGTTTCAATATCCTCGTCGTTTATATTATTAAAAGCGTCTTCAACTATTTTTTCTACCTTTTCCTTGTTCCTTTCCTCTATTCCCGCCTCTATTATCATAATAGATTTAAAGCGCAGAAGCCTGCTTGAAATATAGTAGCAAAGGCTTTCCTTTTCTCTTGCCTCTATAAAAAGCTCCGAATTGGCATTTCCGCCGAAAAGCTCGTTTGCCACAAGAGCCTTATACCATTCGCCGCTTCTGGGGTCAATATTGAGCCTTATTCCCATGGCGAGCTTGCCCTGGCTTATATCCATTTTTTCCTCTACTTCCTTTATATTTTCCGGTCTTGCCAGATAGCTGCTTTCGTCGGATATACCGTCTCTTTCGGCAAAGGGCAGGTATTTTTCAGCATACTCCTTAAGAGTATCAAGCCTTATACTTCCTACGGACATTACAGTCACATCGGAATTGTCCATTACATATTCGTAGGCTTCCTTTATATCAACGCTGTCTATATCCTCCACATAGCCGTCACCGTTTATGCCGAATGCCTCGTCGGCGCACATATTTTCAATGCACCTTTCAACGGCATACCGTCTTTTGTTGTTTACAAGGCTCTCTATATCGGCTTTCAAATCTGTTTTAGCCTCATCTACATTGTTGAATATAGGTTCAAAAAGAATATTGCCTGCCAGCTCAAAGGCATCCTCCGCAAACTCCGGCTCTGTTCTGAAATAGAGCTGTATTATCTGCTCCTCGCCCTTTTTCATTATGCTGCAGTCCATTACAGTGCGTATTTCCTCAAGCCTTACGGCAAGCTCGCGTTCGGTAATATATTTGTTGCAGCCCTTCATAAGTATTTTGGAAACAAGGGCATTTGCGGTCGCCGTTTCCCTTTTGAGAGGAAGCCTCAGCAATATACAGAAGGTCGCCGCGTCAAATTTATCCGTTTCCTCCGTGTATAAACTTACTCCTTTTTTTATAATCGTTTTTTTCATGATACACCCCATTTATTTATTGTCTACATACTTTTTCTCATATTTTTAAGAGCGCTTTTTTCAAGACGGCTGACCTGCGCCTGGCTTATGCCTATTTCCTCGGATACCTCCATTTGGGTCTTGCCCTTAAAAAATCTCAAATCTATTATATGCCTTTCCCTTTCGTTAAGATTTTTGAGAGCCTCCTTAAGTGATATGTTTTCAAGCCAGTTGGCGTCGCTGTTTTTATCATCGCTTACCTGGTCCATTACATACAATGCGTCTGTTCCGTCGTGATATATAGGCTCAAAAAGCGATATAGGGTCTTGTATCGCCTCAAGAGCAAACACTACCTCCTCCTTCTCGACGCCTATTTCCTTGGCTATTTCCTCGACTGTAGGCTCTTTGTTTTTTTCATTTATAAGTCTTTCCTTGGCTTGGAGAGCCTTATATGCCGTATCTCTTGCAGAGCGGCTCACTCTTATGGGATTGTAGTCGCGAAGATAGCGCCTTACCTCTCCTATTATCATGGGAACGGCATAGGTAGAGAATTTAACCCCTCTTTCGGTATCAAAATTATTTATAGCCTTTATAAGACCTATACACCCTACCTGGAAAATATCGTCCAGGCTCTCTCCTCTGTTGTTAAAGCGCTGTATCACGCTTAAAACCAGTCTTAAATTGCCGTATATATATTTGGCTTTAGCCTCCTCGTCGCCCTGTCTGAGCTTTTCAAAAAGCTCCTCCTTTTCCTCGGGAGTAAGCACGGGGAGCTTGCTCGTATTTACACCACAGATTTCCACCTTTGTAACAGCCATAGAAAATCCCTCCTATGTCTATTAGGTTTGCCCTGTGCTGTTAAAATATTCAAATAACCGTATGCTAAAAAGTTCCATTTTCGGCAAAAAAATAAGACTGCCGAAGCAGTCTTATTTTTTTATTTATTAAGATTTAGTTCTGAGGATGATTCCTTTCAACAAGCATTTCATAGCTGCTGTTGAGTACCTTCTGGAGTATCTCTGCAACGTCGGCTGAGTCTATCTTTCCGTCCTCGTGAACGTCAAGCCACTTCATCCAGCCTGAGCTTTCGATATTGGTTGAATCGATAACGCCGCCGTCTTTCTGCGTAATAACGTTGCCTAAAACATAGTCAAACATCTCTACAACATCCGGGAGCTCTACACCGTCGCTACTGTTGTCGGCATTGCCGTAAACTTCCTTATCTCCTGCAGGTGTAGGAGGCTGAGATGTCGTGCCCTGAGTGCTGGGCTCGGTTGTAGTTGTTGTAGTATCTGTAGTTGTAGTCGTAGTTGACTGAGTACTGGACTCTGTTATTACAGGCTCGTCTGATACAACGCCAATGTAAGGAGTTGAGGCAACTATACCTCTGTCTGTAGCAGACTTTGCTGTGATAGTAGCCCAACCGCCGATCTCTGTTGAAGTAAGAGGCGCTATATTTTCAATTGTAGTGCCGTCTACAGTAAGTGTAACTGTTTTAGCATCAAGATCAAATAAGAACTCATAACTGTATTCCTTATTCGGTGTAAATGCTATTGTCTTTGAAGAAAGACCATGGTCTTTATCATTATTTACTCTGAGCGTAAGAGCCTTGTCGCCATTAGAGGCAAAAGCTGCTATTTCCGGATATGTTCCGTCTGCTGCCTTAGGACCTGTAACGCTTACAAGCGCCCATGAGCCTGCCGCTTTTGTAACAACAGGAGTAACCGTACCTCTTACAACTACCTTACCGCTCTTTATAGTTTCCTTTGTAGGAATATTAAGAGTAGCTGCAAGTGTTGAAGATGAATCTTTAAGTGTATATTTGTCTGTAGCGGAATCATAGGTTACTGATACCTTGCCGCCGTCTTCACCGCTGTTGTCCTCAGCAGCTCCTGTATCAACAGGCTTTGTATTAATAGAAGGAGCAGCCTGAGTAGTAGTCTGAGTTGAAGTTTCAACAGTCTGAGTTGTAGCCTGAGTTGAAGCCTCTGTAACGGTAGTTCTTTCCTCAACTTCACCGCCGGATTCCATACCGCCAACTTCTATCAATTTTGTTTTATAGCCGGAAACTGCGCTTGCCAAATCGTCATCAATAGCATGGTCGCCGCCATCATAATTAGCGTCTGTGAATGCCTTGAAGCTGGTCTTTGGCTTGCCTATGGTTTCAAAGAAGTCGCCGCCCATTACACGTCCTGCATACATTTTTACCTTTGCGGGAACATCTTCAGGTGCGTCCGGCGTATAGCTATACATACTTGAATCAGTATCAAAGTTGTTATATTTGCTTCCGCCTGATAATGCAGTAACTGTTGCAGGAACCTTCTCGTCTCTTGAAGTTGCAAGATAAGCGTCAAAGTGCTGTGTTGAATCTGTGGTATCTGAAGAACCATAGTAGATAGGCTCTGTGCCCGTACCCATTTCAATAGCATTGGAGCCAACGATAACGTTATTGTATGCCTTTATCATACCGCCGGCTTCCTTAGAGAATGTAGCATTATTATTGCTATAACCGCTGCCGCCCATTAAATCAGAGCCCTGCATTGATATAAGCATAGGATGCTTGCAGTTATCAAAATAATTGTTCTCTACAAAAGCAGAAGAACCTGTTGTAACGCCAACACCATACTTGCTGTTGTGGTCAAAGTAATTGTTATAGCTGTGTACAGTGTGCTTTCTTACTCTGGGATGTCTGGAATCTGAGTAATCAAACCAGTTGTGGTGATATGTAATATGACCTGCGCTTTCACCCATACCGCAGAGATTACACTTTCCTGAATCATAGAAATGATTATAGGATACTGTAACATAATCGAAGCCCTTGGAGTCTAATGAGCCGTCGCCCTTTATCTTATCTCCACTGCCTCTCTTACCATAGAAGAATTCGTTGTTATGTATCCAAATATTGTAGTTATCCGTATCAATGGAAACACCGTCATCCTGAAAGCCCATAAATCCGATATTTCTTATTTCTACATTATTGGCGTCTCTTACAAGATATGACCAGCCTGAGCAGGTAGCATCGTCGCCTACACCCTCGATAGTAACATTATAGCAGCCCTTTACCTGAATATATCCGCTGCTGTTTATTCCTTTGGGGCTTGTTACCTGACCTACCATTCTGACAATAAGAGGAGTCTTGTCATAGCCCTTCTGTCTTGATTCCATAATAGCGGCAAAGCCAACAGAATGAGTAACAGCGCCCTTATCGTTTGTGATAACGTCGAGTGCAACGCTGTCCTTTGTTTCCTCAGTAATATAAATTATCTGAGCATTGCTTGGAACTGTACCGTCGTCGTTATAACCGCCGGAGGCAGTCTTATTCGTTGACTGGCTTGAAAAAGCAAAGCCTGAACGGTCGTGAGCAATAACATTAAGCGTGTCGGAAGTAAACGCCTTGCTTTCGTCCAGCTTACCGTCGAAAGCGGGAACGACCTTTATAACATAGCTGCCTGCCTTTAAGCCTAAAGCGTCAGCTCTGAAGCAGTCGGGGTACTTTCTTATAAGCTCGTTATCAAGTCTTTCATAAGCTGAATCTGCTGCGCTTGCTTCCTTAACATAAGCCGCATAACCGCTTGCGCCGGAAACAGATGTCCACTCTACATAAGCTGACTCCAGCCAGCCGTTCTGCTCAAGTACATAAGGACTTGTAGCCGCAGATACTGTAGATGTGGCAATATTTACCACTATAATACTTGTCATAAGCATTACAGCAGAGAGAATTAAACTCATAACTCTCTTTACATTCTTACTCATTAGTTAATTCCTCCTTAAAAATTTATATATGATTTTCGCCAAAAGGCGATATATATTAAGTATACTACTTTTTAAAAGCAAAAACAATTAATTTAATGTAAAAACCCCTCTGTATTTTTCACAATATTTCACAAGGATTTTTGTCTATTTTTCATAACCGTTAGGGTGAGAGCTATGCCACCTCCACGCCGTTTCTATTATCTGAGAAAGGGTGTTGAAACGAGGCTGCCAGCCAAGCTCCTTTATAGCTTTTTCACTTGAAGCAATAAGCGTAGATGGGTCTCCGGGACGCCTGTCCTCTATGACAGCCTTTATTTCCCTGCCCGTTACTCTTCTGGCCTCCTCTACGACCTCCTTTACGCTGAAGCCCTTGCCGTTGCCAAGATTATACACGGCGCTTGTATTGTCCTTGAATAGCTTTTCTATTGCCTTGATATGGGCGTCTGCCAAATCCGTAATATGTATATAATCTCTTATGCAAGTGCCGTCGGGCGTGGGATAGTCGTCGCCGAATATAGCTATCCTTTCTCTCTTACCCAAAGCAGTCTGCAATATAATAGGTATAAGATGACTTTCGGGGTCGTGGTCCTCCCCTATCTCACCGGAGATATGAGCGCCTGCCGCATTGAAATAACGCAGAGCGACATACTTTATGCCGTATGCATTATCGCTCCACTTAAGTATCTTTTCAACAGTCAGCTTGCTTTCGCCGTAGGGGTTGGTGGGAACTGTGGAATCGCTTTCCACAATAGGTATGCTCTCAGGCTCGCCGTAGGTGGCGGCAGTTGAGGAAAATACTATTTTTTTCACTCCTGCCCTGTTCATAGCCTCCAGAAGCCTTATAGTGCCGTATACATTGTTGTCAAAATATTTCAAGGGTTCTGTTACGCTTTCGCCTACAAGTGAAAACGCTGCAAAGTCTATTACGGCGTCTATATTGTTTTCTCCGAATACCTTATCCAGAAATTCCGCATCTCTCAAATCGCCCTTATAAAATTTTGCCTCTCTGTGGACCGCCGCCCTGTGTCCCTTTACAAGATTATCCGCCACAACCACGCTGTGACCCTGTTCTATAAGCTCATAGACCGTGTGAGAGCCTATGTAGCCTGCTCCTCCGCATACAAGTACGTTCATACTCTTTCCTCCTTTTTTGTTGTTATGTATATAATACCGCTTTTCGGGGAAATAGTCAATGCTCGAACGATTGGATAGTAGGTTGGAGGACATTATTTTTGTATTATAACGACCCTTCCACCATGCTTCGCATGGTCCCCCTCCCCTCCGACGCCCTAACGGGCTAGGGGAGGCTGGGGTATTGGCAACAGCCCAAGTATCTTTTTTCAAAGTAAATAAGTGACTTTGGAAAACATATATCTAAGATGTCCCATCAGAGAAGATTCAGCACTTTGCCTGCGGCAAAGCCAGCCTGCGGCTGTCCGATAAATCTTTCGGTGCAAAGCCCCCTCCCCAGCACTTTTGCTACGCAAAAGTGCTGGGGAGGGGGACCGTCGATAGACGGTGGAAGGGTCGTTCTAAAGCAAATACAATTCCGATATTACGATAAACAAAAATTCAGTCATAAATAAAGCTGCCGCATTATGACTTTTGATAATAGTCATAATGCGGCAGCCTCTCAAGCCGAGCATATTTTGCAGCAGTTTGCTTAAGGTCTTACTCTGCCGTAGCCAGATAGCCGCCCTCGGTCTCTGTCAGATTGATTGTAATACCCTTTACGCTTTCCGGGTCGAAATACATATCCTTGAACTCTATTTCCTCGCCGTCGCACACAGCCTTGAAATCATAGCTTTCCAGATTGGAATTATAGCCTATTGTCACAGGCATAGTACCGCCGTTCATAACGGAGGTTCCTTCAAGAAGCTCCTCGCTCCAGCCCTGACCCGTGCTTATGTAAAGCTCGTTTATATCCTTGCCGCAGGTATTTACAACAAGACTTTCCACATTTATGTTGTTGATATCAACGTGTTCCTCCGGTTCGGCTTCCGTAGTCTGAGGAGCGCTTTCCGTATCCTCCGGCGCTTGGGTATTTCCTCCGCAGGCGGCAAGTGAAAACACAAGCACTCCCGCAAAAGCTAAACTCAGTATTTTTTTCATATATGACCTCCTTAGTGTATTATGTATATGAATTATACCACGATTTAACAGCCCTATGTCATTAAATATTTCTTAAAATAGTTACATTTTTCGTCATCAATGCTTGTGCATTTCAATATTTTCAAAGCCGTTTTCCATACAGTTTCGGACTATTTCCGTTTTGTCCACATTTACATTCTTATCGAATACTCTCTTGCTTATAATAAGGTCGGTCTGCTTGCACGGACCGTTTACGCAGCCGCCCTCGCAGTTCATACCCTCTATTATATCCTCGGGCAGTCTGCCCAGCTTAAGCATCTGCAAAGCAACCTTACACTCTGCCCAGCCGTTGCAGGCTCTCAGCTTAGGCGGTTCAAGTCCCTTTTCTTCAAATACCTTGGCAACGGCGGCGGCAACGCCTCCGCTTCTGGCAAAGCCCTTGCCATAACGGGTAGCATCCTGCTCGGAATCCTCGTATTCCTCCGGATTAATTCCCTTTACCGTAAACATAGCGCCCAGCTCGTCAAAGGTCATGGCGGCGTTTATCTCGTCTATATACCGTGAAACGACCTCATTCTTCTTGGCGATACAAGGACCTATGAACACTATTTCAGCATCGGGGTCTGTTGAGCGTATGAGCCTTGCCGTAGCCATCATAGGTGAAATCGTTGTAGAAACGCAGTCCTTTACCTCGGGATAGTGCTTATGTATCATATTGTAGAAGGCAGGACAGCAGGAGGTAGTCATTTTCTTGCCCTCCTGTATTTTTTCCGCCAGCTCCTCAGCCTCTCTCCATGCAACGGCGTCTGCGCCCAAAGCTACCTCGTAGCACTCCTTGAAGCCCAAATCTCTTATTGCGGCTCTTAAGGCTGGTATTGATGCCGTGCCGAACTGACCCTCTATGGAGGGAGCTATCATAGCATACACAGGCACGCCCATTCTTATGGAATTTATAACATTGGTCATCATTGAAACCACACCTATGGCGCCGAAAGGACAATTCTGCACACACTGACCGCAGTTAAGACATCTGTTTGCATCTATTTTTGCCAAATCGTTGTCGTCCATATCTACTGCCTCAACGGGACATGACTTTATGCAGGGTCTTTCTATATCCACTATGGCGTTGTAGGGACACGCCTTTACGCACTGACCGCATTTTTTGCACTTGGACTTATCTATGTAGGCGCCGTGAGGCGTCTTTGTAATAGCGCCGAATTTACACGCCTTTATACACTTCTGTGCAAGACAGTTGTGGCAGTTGTTTGTAACCGTAAATCTGTCTATGGGACAGCCCTCGCAGGCAGCCTTCATAACATAGACTATCTGAGAACCGTTGTCGTTGGTATAGTGCAGTCCCGCAGGCAGACGTCCCATGCCGAGCCTTACTCTCTGCCTTAATATTTCTCTTTCTCTGTATACGCAGCAGCGGAAAGAGGGCTTAATAGGGTCGGTAAGCTCGTCGGGTATACCGTCCTTTTTGTCCTCTAAAGTACCCTCATAGGCATATTCCGCTATCTTACACAGCACAGCCATTTTTATTTGGTTGATATCGGTAATATTTTCCATATCGGCTCATCTCCTTTCGGCAATAATACTATCGGTCAACGCCCAATATATTCTTGTCAAAAAATTCGTCTGCATTCTGCTCAGTAACGGAATAGACCTTGTTGTCCACCCTTACGGAAACTCCTTGATTAGAGCATTTCCCCATGCAGAAGGCTCCTCTCAGAGCGACCTTTCCCTCCAGATTCTCACTTCTGATACGGCTGTTCAGCTTATCTATGACAGCCTTTGAATTCTTAAGATGACATGAGCTGCCTACACATACATATATATCCATAAAGCATCCTCCTTTTATTTTTTGTCCTTAAGGAGCTTGCCCAGCTCCTTCATAAAGCTGTCTACATCTGTAAACTGACGATATACGGAGGCAAAGCGCACGTATGCCACCTCGTCAAGCTCCTTTAGTCTTTTCATTACCATTTCGCCTATTGCCTTGCTTTCTATCTCCTTTTTGGAGGAATTCATAATATCGTTTTCTATATCGTTTACAAGAGCCTCTACGTCCTCTCTTGAAACGGGTCTTTTGCTACAGCTTATAAGCACGCCCCTTATCAGCTTTTCTCTGTTGAAATTCTCCCGTGTATTGTCGGATTTTACAACGGTAAGGGGTATAGTATCAGGCTTTTCGTAGGTTGTGAACCTTTCGCCGCAGCCCTCGCAGAATCTGCGTCTTCTTATAACGGTATTATCCTCCATAGCTCTCGTATCTATTACCTTGGTATCCTCTTTGCCGCAGAAAGGACATTTCATACACGTCATCTCCTTATTGTTAAATATGTATCATATATTAATAATAACAAATAATTGAAGTTTACACAAGTTTTTTATACGTATAAATTGACAAATTATAAATTTTAGTTTATTATAACTTATATTAAATTTATTTTAAATGAGGTATTGATATGAATATTATGTTCAGAAGCACACGAGGCAGCAAAAATTATGTGACCGCAAGTCAGGCCATAGTAAAGGGCATTGCAGAGGACGGCGGACTTTACGTGCCCGAAAATATACCGCATATAGATTTTCCTCTTGAGGAAATAACCAAGTGGAGCTACAAAGAGCTTGCATACAATGTTCTTAAGCTGATTCTGACCGATTATACCGGCGACGAGCTTAAATACTGCATAGACTCCGCCTATGACGAAAAGTTTGACACAGAGCTTATCGCTCCCTTGGCAAGCGTCGGGGACAATAATTTTCTGGAGCTTTTCCACGGCAGAACCATTGCCTTTAAGGATATGGCTCTTTCAATACTGCCCTATCTCCTTAAGACAGCCGCAGTCAAAAACGGCGTAAAGGAAAATATAGTTATACTCACCGCCACAAGCGGCGATACGGGCAAGGCGGCTCTCGAGGGCTTTGCCGACGTAGAGGGCACTCAGATAATAGTATTTTTCCCCGAGGACGGAGTTTCCGACGTACAGAAGGCGCAGATGGTAACTCAGCAGGGAGAAAACACATGCGTAGTCGGCATAAGAGGAAATTTCGACGACGCTCAGACAGCCGTTAAGAAAATATTTACCGACAACGAGCTTAAGGCAGAGCTTAAGGAAAAGGGCTATGTATTCTCATCAGCCAATTCTATCAACATAGGACGTCTTGCGCCTCAGATAGTATATTACTTCTATGCTTATGCTCAGATGGTAAAGGCAGGAAGGCTAAGTATGGGCGATAAAATAAACTTTACCGTGCCGACAGGCAATTTCGGAAATATACTGGCAGGCTACTATGCAGGCAAAATGGGTCTTCCTGTAAACAGGCTTATATGCGCCTCCAACGACAACAAGGTGCTTTATGACTTTTTCAGAACAGGCAAATATGATATAAACAGAGAATTTACAGTAACGGTATCTCCCTCAATGGATATACTTATTTCCTCCAACCTTGAAAGACTTCTGTATCATCTCAGCAACAGTGACAGAACAAAAACCGTTATGTCAGAGCTTTCATCAAAGGGCAGCTATGAGTTTGGCATTGAGGACGAATTTACGGGAGAATACGCTACCATTCCCGAAACCTTTAAGGCTATACACGACCTTTTTGCCGAAACAGGCTATGTAATGGATACCCATACGGCTGTTGCCAAAGCCTCCTATGACAAATATCTGGCAGAGACCAAGGACAACACGCCAAACGTAATAGTATCCACCGCAAGCCCCTATAAATTTGCCAAGGATGTATTAAAGGCAATAGACGGCAAATATGACAATGTAGACGCCTTTAAGGCTCTTGAAGTGTTAAGCGAGGTAAGCGGCACTGAAATACCCTCTCCCATAAAGGGCATAGACAAGAGAGAGGTGCTGCACAAAACCGTTATAGACAGAGATGCTCTCAGAGAATTTGTAAAAAATAAATTAAATTAACTATTGACAAGCTACGTATTTTTAATATATACTTGAGTTAAGTAAAAGGGAGTAGCTTACAGCTATGGAAATTCCATACTGTATACGCTATCGTCAATACGGGTGAGAAGCCCCGGTACGTATCTTAAGAAGCAAGACTTTTACTGTGTCCTTGTGATGCAGTAAAGGTCTTTTTTGTTTCATGGGGACAAAATATAAAAGGAGGATTTCACAAATGATGTATTTATGGTTAATCGTAGGTTTCGTATGTCTTATAAAGGGAGCGGATTTCTTTGTGGACGGCAGCAGCTCTATTGCAAAAATACTTAAGGTTCCCTCTATAATAATAGGACTTACAATAGTCGCAATGGGCACATCAGCGCCCGAAACGGCGGTAAGCATTTCCGCTGCCTTCAAGGGCGCAAATGAAATAGCCGTAAGCAATGTAGTCGGCTCTAACTTTTTCAATCTTCTTGTAGTGGTAGGCGTATGCGCTCTTATGCAGCCTGTAAACATTACAAAAGACCTTATAAAGAGAGATTACCCCGTTTCAATACTGGCAACGGTGCTGCTTCTTGCACTGCTTCTGGCAGGCAGGCTCATAAACGGCGAGCCTAGCCTTTCAAACTGGTGCGGTATACTTATGCTTATATTCTTTGCTATATATCTTATAACGCTTATTAAGTCTACACTTGCGGCAAGAGCGGCAGGCGCAGCTGCCGACGATGAGGACGAGATAAAGCAGCGTTCTCTTCCCGTCAGTATACTGCTTATATTGGTAGGTCTTGCAGGCGTTATAATAGGCGGCGACCTTGTAGTAGACAACGCCACGCTTATTGCCCAGGAATTCGGCATGAGCAATACTCTTATAGGTCTTACAATAGTTGCCATAGGCACATCTCTTCCCGAGCTTGTCACAAGTATTGTAGCCGCAAGGAAAAACGAAGCAGACCTTGCTCTCGGAAATGTAGTGGGCTCTAATATTTTCAACATACTTCTGGTGCTTGGTATATCCTCCTCCGTACACAGGATAACCGTAGGCTTCGATTCCGTTATAGACGTATGTCTGCTTATTGCGGTAAATCTCATAGTGCTTGCCATAATACTCAAAAAGAGTACCGTCGGCAAGGGCATAGGCGCTTTTATGATACTTATGTACGTGCTCTACACCGCCTATATAATTTCCAGAAACTACGGCATGCTGCCGGAGTTCATGGTATAATAAATAGGGTATTGATTTGCCTTATGTTTTTATATAAGCCGATATACAGACACACCTTTGACACCCACATTTTCGTCGGCTTACCTAACATTGATTCTAACAGCTTGAACAGAGACTGTCTGATAGGCAGTCTCTGTTTTTTTATAGTTGAATTGCATAAAATATTTGTATATAAATATTCAAAACTAGTTAAAATAACACTGTACAATAATTGGAAATATGTGTTATAATAATACCATTGCTTGATATAACTTTCACAAACTTTTGTTATATCGATATATGTTTTATACAAGTATGAAAGGAGAAACAAAATGTTAAACAAAAAATCCGTAGACGACTTAAATGTCAAGGGCAAGAGAGTTCTTGTAAGATGTGACTTTAACGTACCCTTACAGGACGGCGTTATTACCGACGAAAACAGAATAGTAGCATCTCTTCCCACTATCCAGAAGTTAATAAACGACGGTGCAAAGGTGATACTTTGTTCTCATCTTGGTAAGCCAAAGGAGCCCTCTGCTGAGTTTTCTTTAGCTCCCGTTGCTAAGAGATTATCAGAAAAGTTAGGCAAGGAGGTAGTGTTTGCCGCTGACGACGAGGTAGTAGGTCCTAATGCCAAGGCTGCCGTTGCCGCTATGAAGGACGGCGACGTCATACTTTTACAGAACACAAGATTCCGTAAGGAAGAAACAAAGAATATAGAGTCCTTCAGCAAGGATTTGGCTTCTCTTGCAGATGTTTATGTAAACGACGCCTTTGGTTCATCACACAGAGCTCATTGCTCAACAGTAGGCGTAACAGAGTTTATAGACGAGTGCGCGGTAGGCTATCTTATGCAGAAGGAAATAGAATACTTAGGCAATGCCGTAAACAATCCTGCAAGACCCTTTGCGGCTATTATCGGCGGCGCTAAGGTAAGCAGCAAAATAGATGTTATCACTCACCTTCTGGACAAGGTAGATATACTTATTATCGGCGGCGGTATGGGTTATACCTTCTTCAAGTCTATGGGCTATAACGTAGGCAAGAGTATCCTTGAGGAGGATAAGCTCGACGTTGCACGTGAGATAATCGCCAAGGCTAAGGAAAAGGGCGTTAAGTTCTATCTTTCAATAGATACAGTCGTTACAAGCCAGTTTGGTCAGGGCAATCCCAAGCACATTGTTGACAGACCCGAAGACCCAACAAAGCCTTATATCGGCGACGACGAGGAAGGCGTTGACATTGGCGTTAAGTCCAGAGCTCTCTTTGCAGATGCTTTAAAGGACGCTAAGACAGTAGTATGGAACGGACCTATGGGCGTATTCGAGGTACCCGATTATGCAGAGGGTACTAAGGCTATTGCCAAGACTCTTGCAGAGCTTGACGCCGTTACGATTATAGGCGGCGGAGATTCAGCCGCAGCTGTAAATCAGCTTGGTTTTGGCGACAAGATGAGCCATATTTCCACAGGCGGCGGCGCTTCTCTTGAATTCCTTGAGGGCAAAGAGCTTCCCGGCGTAGCTGCTGCTGACGACAAATAAGCAAATTTAATATGTAATTTTTACTAAGGCTGTTGATTTTTCAACAGCCTTATAGTAAAATATTGGTAAAAATAATTACATAGGGAGGGTAAAATACCATGAGAAAAAAAGTAGTTGCAGGCAACTGGAAAATGAATAAGACGCCCAAAGAGGCAGTAGCCCTTGTAGAGCTTCTTAAGGACAAAATAGACAGAGATGATGTTGATGTTGTGCTCTGTGTTCCCGCTATTGACATAACCGTTGTGGCAGACGCTATAAAGGGCACTAATATCAAGCTGGGAGCTGAGAATCTTCACTATGAGGACAGCGGAGCGTACACAGGCGAGATTTCAGCGCCTATGCTTGACGAGGTAGGCGCAGGCTATGTTATAATAGGTCACTCCGAGAGAAGAGATTATTTCAAGGAGAGAGACGACGCCGTTAATAAAAAGATATTAAAGGCATTTGAGTATAATATCACTCCTATTCTCTGTGTAGGCGAATCCCTTGAGGAAAGAGAAGACGGCATCACTATTGAGAAAATAAGAATGCAGGTCAAGAAGGGTATAAAGAACTGTACAGACGAGCAGGCTGAGAAAATCGTTATAGCTTACGAGCCTATATGGGCAATAGGCACAGGCAAGCACGCTACAAACGAGCAGGCGCAGGAGGTTTGCTCCGAAATAAGAAAGTGCGTAGCTGAAATGTACAGCGACGACGTTGCTCAGAAAACAAGAATACTCTACGGCGGCAGCGTTAATGCAGCCAATTCCGCAGAGCTTTTCGCTATGCCCGATATAGACGGCGGTCTTGTAGGCGGCGCCAGTCTTAAGGAGGACTTTGCGGTAATAGTAAATTCCGCAGTTTAAAAGGAGAAACAAAATGGATAAGAAAACAACTGTTTTAATGATATTAGACGGTTTCGGTATAAACAACAAGACAGAGGGAAATGCTGTAAAGCAGGCAAATACTCCCGTTATAGACGGACTTATGGAGAAGTACGGCTGGGTAAAGGGATATGCCAGCGGTCTTGCAGTAGGTCTGCCTGACGGTCAGATGGGAAATTCCGAGGTAGGACACCTTAATATGGGCGCAGGCCGTATAATTTACCAGGACCTTACCAAAATAACAAAGTCCATAGAAGACGGTGACTTTTTTGAAAATCCCGTTCTTATGGACACTATAAACAACTGTAAGGAAAACAACTCATCTCTTCATCTCTACGGTCTGCTTTCTCCCGGCGGCGTTCACAGTCATATAGAGCACGTGTACGCGCTGCTTAAAATGGCTAAGATGAACGGTCTTGAAAAGGTATATGTAGACTGCTTCTTAGACGGCAGGGATACCCCTCCCGCCTCTGCAAGAGGCTATATTGCCGAGCTTGAAGCCAAAATGAAGGAAATAGGCGTAGGCAAGGTAGCAGTTATTTCAGGACGTTACTACGCTATGGACAGAGATAACAGATGGGACAGAGTAGAAAAGGCTTATGACGCCCTTGTAATGGGCAAGGGAAATACTGCAAATTCCGCCGACGAGTGTATGGCTAAGTCCTATGAAGCCGAGGTGTTTGACGAGTTCGTAATACCTACCGTTATACTTGAAAACGGCAAGCCTACGGCTACCATACAGGAAAACGACTCTATTATATTCTTTAATTTCAGACCCGACAGAGCAAGAGAGATTACAAGAGCCTTCTGTGATGTAGACTTTAAGGGCTTTGAAAGACCGAAGGGATATTTCCCCGTTAAGTACGTATGCTTTACGGACTATGATGCAACAATAGAGAATAAAGAGGTTGCCTTTAAGAAGGAATCCATAAACAATACCTTTGGCGAATATATTTCATCTCTCGGACTTACTCAGGCAAGAATAGCCGAAACGGAAAAATATGCCCATGTTACGTTTTTCTTTAACGGCGGCATAGAGCAGCCCTATAAAAATGAGGACAGATACCTTGTGCCTTCACCCAAGGTCGCTACATACGACCTTCAGCCGGAAATGAGCGCGCCTCAGGTGACCGATGAGCTTGTAAAGGCTATTGAAAGCCGTAAGTACGATGTTATAATAATAAACTATGCAAATCCCGATATGGTAGGTCACACAGGAGTTATGGAGGCGGCTATTAAGGCTGTTGAAACTGTGGATACCTGTGTGGGAAGAGTAGTTGACGCCATTATGAAGGTCGACGGTCAGATGTTTATATGCGCCGACCACGGAAACAGCGACCAGCTTATAGACTATGATACAGGCAAGCCCTTTACTGCTCATACCACCAATCCCGTGCCCTTTATACTTGTGAACTGCCATAAGGCAAAGGGACTTGCAGAGGGCGGCAAGCTCTGCGACATAGCGCCTACGCTGTTGGATATGATGGATATTGAGCAGCCCAAAGAAATGACAGGTCATTCTCTGCTTGTTAAATAGGTGCTAAATATTGTCAATCCGATTGACAAGTATGAATAAATTGTGTATACTTAAAATTAAGGATACAGTAGATTTTATAAACCGAAAGGAGAAAAAGAAATGAAAGGTTATTTGGAAATAGTTGATGTTTATGCAAGAGAAGTCCTGGACTCCAGAGCTAATCCTACCGTAGAGGTAGAGGTAGTTGTAGATACAGGCGACGGCAATCAGGTAATGGGCAGAGCAGCAGTACCCTCAGGCGCTTCAACAGGTCAGTTCGAGGCTGTTGAGATGAGAGACGGCGGCGACAGATACTGCGGTTCAGGCGTACTCAATGCTGTAAACAATGTAAATGAAAAGATAGCTGACGAGATTATCGGTATGAACGCTCTTGACCAGGTAGCAGTAGACAAGGCTATGATAGAGCTTGACGGTACTCCCAACAAGGCTAAGCTGGGCGCTAACGCTATATTAGGCGTTTCAATGGCTGTTGCAAAGGCTGCGGCAGAGGCTCTCAATATGCCTTTATACCAGTACCTTGGCGGCTTCAATGCCAAGACTCTTCCCGTTCCTATGATGAATATAATGAACGGCGGTAAGCACGCAGACAACACTGTTGACTTACAGGAATTCATGATAATGCCCGTAGGCGCTAAGTCCTTCAGCGAAGCATTACAGATGTGCTGTGAGATTTATCATGCTCTTAAGAAGGTATTAAAGGGCAAGGGTCTTGCTACGGGCGTAGGCGACGAGGGCGGCTTTGCTCCCGACTGCGCTACAGCAGACGAGGTTATAGACAATATCCTTGAGGCTGTTGAAAAGGCAGGCTATAAGCCGGGCGAGCAAATCAGAATAGCTATGGATCCCGCTTCATCAGAGTTATATAAGGAAGACGGTCTTTATCACTTCCCCGGTGAGACAGAGGCTACAGGCGCTGCTGAGGAAATCACAAGAACATCTGCAGAAATGGTTGAATACTATGCGGCTCTTTGCGATAAGTACCCCATTATCTCTATTGAAGACGGTCTTGCAGAAGAGGACTGGGAAGGCTGGAAGATGCTTACAGAAAGACTTGGCGACAAGGTTCAGCTTGTAGGCGACGACTTATTCGTTACAAATACAAAGAGATTACAGAAGGGTATCGACCTTGGCGTAGCTAACTCAATACTTATCAAGGTTAATCAGATAGGTACTCTTACAGAGACCTTCGACGCTATTAAGCTGGCTAACAGAAACAATATGACAGCAGTTGTATCACACAGATCCGGCGAGACTGAGGATACTACTATTGCCGATATAGTTGTAGCTGTAAACGCAGGTCAGATCAAGACAGGCGCTCCTGCCAGAACAGACAGAGTTGCCAAGTACAATCAGCTGTTAAGACTTGAGGAGGAGCTTGGCGAAGCTGCTCAGTATCTTGGACTTGACGCTTGGTTCAACTTAAAGAATAAATAATATTGGTATTATAAAAGGCTGTGACAACACAGCCTTTTATTTTATGCAAAAATATGGGGAAATGTTTGTAGGATTAAATTTTTGTTTATTGCAATAAAGTCGACCCTATCGGCAGCCCAATGCAAAGGTATTTTTAACTCATAGAAATGGTTGGGCTGCCACTTCCCCTTCTCTGAAGGGGAAGCTCAGGAGCACATTCTTCTCATTTCTCAGTTAGTAATAAAGTTAATTTTTCAACAGAATTAAAGCCCTTAGGCAGCGTACACCTAAGGCTCCCCTTACGTGAAGGGGAGCTGTCAGGCACGTCAAAAATTCCAAATTAAGATATTTTTGAACGTGCCTGACTGAAGGGTCGATATGCATATAAACAAAAATTTAATACAAAACCCTATTCTATATTCTTTAAAAGTAAAAAGCGCCGAATCCATCGGCGCTTTTTATGTTCTCTTACTGTATACCATTATCATCAATATTACCACAAGCAGCGCAAGCATAAGCGAAAGAGTAAACCTATAGTCGTCAAAGGCTATGGCAACGGCTATAAGGCAGCTTACGGAGCTCAGAGCATAAAGCACTATGACTGCCTGCTGGCTTGTAAGTCCCGAATCCACAAGTCTATGGTGGAGATGCCCCCTATCCGGCGCCATAATAGGCTGATGATGTACAGCACGCCTTATCATGGCAAAGGCGGTATCTATCATAGGCAGCGCCATAGCAAGAGTGGAAAGGAGAAGTGAAAGTATGGCATATCCCTTGAACACTCCTATACATGAGCAAACCGCCAGTACATAGCCAAGAAAGGTAGAGCCTGTATCTCCCATATATACCTCGGCAGGAGCAAAATTCCTCGGCAGAAAGCCAAGAGAAGAGCCTGCCAGAGATGCGCTTATTACTACTGCCAGCACATTGTTTCCTCTGAGGGCGCACAGTATAGTAAGGCATACTGCCGCTATTGTGGTAACGCCGCTTGCCAGACCGTCAAGTCCGTCTATAAGGTTTACGGCATTTATAAGTCCGACTATCCAAATAACAGTGATAATAGCTGAAAACGGCTTAAGATACTGCCAAAAGGGCCACATTATAAAGTCCAGCTTAGTGCCTGTTGACACAACTATTACGGCAACAATTATCTGCACCGCCAGCTTGAACTTGGCGCTCAGCTCATATATATCGTCAAGCATACCCACTACCACTATAATAACAGCGCCTATTGTAAAGCCTAAAAACTGTACCGTAATAAAATCCCTCATAAA
Source organism: uncultured Clostridia bacterium (assembly GCA_947628755.1). Lineage (GTDB taxonomy): Bacteria > Bacillota > Clostridia > Lachnospirales > CAG-274 > CANPXH01. Next base: position 59,850 of record CANRBC010000004.1, read on the forward strand.
AAAGGACATAAGTACAATAGAGCCTGTAAAGCCCAGCACTATGGCAAGTCCACCCATACGGGGAACAGGCTCGTTGTTCATACCTCTGGAGCGAGGAAAGTCAACTGCCTTAAAGCGGTATGCAAGGTCCTTTGCCATAGGTGTGGTAAGCAGGGATATAGCAAATGAAACAGCAAAGGCTGTCAGACATAAAAGCCATGTCTGTGACATACAAATTCCTCCCCGAAGGCTTACTTAGTGCCGAACATTCTGTTGCCTGCGTCTCCCAAGCCCGGCACGATATATCCGTTTTCATTTATGGCTCTGTCCAGAGCTGCCGTATATACATCTACATCGGGATGGTCCTTCTGGAGCTTTGATACGCCGTCGGGCGTACAGATAAGGCAGATATACTTTATATTCTTTGCCCTTCTCTCCTTAAGGAACTGTATGGCGGCGCTTGCAGTACCGCCTGTGGCCATCATAGGCTCAAGAACGAACACCTCAAGATGCTCCACATCGGGCAGCTTACAATAATACTCTATGGGCTGGAATGTATTGGGGTCTCTGTAAAGACCTATGTGACCTATCTTAGCGTTGGGTACAAGACTTACTATGCCGTCTACCATACCCAGACCGCCTCTTAATATAGGCACTATGCCTATATCCAAATCAAGGGTCTTGCACTTTGCCTCTCCGAGAGGCGTAGTCACATCTATATCTCTGACCGCCATATCTCTTGTAGCCTCATAGCAGAGAAGAGCGGAAATTTCACTTATAAGCTCTCTGAATTCCTTGTTGTTAGTATCAGCATTTCTAAGCCTTGCCAGCTTACTCTGAACCAGAGGATGCTCTGCTATATATAAATTGCTCATAAAAATACCTCCTAATCCTCTATCATTTTTATTCTGCGAATGTGTCTTATATCATTGGAAAAATCCGTTTGCAAAAAGGCTCTTACTATTTCAAGGGCAGGTCCGGGACCTATTACCCTTGCGCCCATGCAAAGCACATTGGAATCATTATGCTCTCTTGTTGCCTTTGCTGAAAATACGTCGTGGCAAAGCGCCGCTCTTATTCCCTTTATTTTATTTGCCGTAATGCACATTCCTATACCCGTGCCGCATATAAGTATGCCCCTGTCACACTCTCCGCTTGCCACAGCCTTTGCCACAGCCTTGGCAAATATGGGATAATCACAGCTTTCGCTTGAATATGTGCCGTAGTCCCTGCACTCTATATCGTGGTCTGCAAGATACGCCTTTATTAAATTTTTAAGCTCATAGCCGCCGTGGTCGCATCCTAATCCTATCATATAAACACATCCTTTCTATACGTCGTAAATTTCATAGCCTGCCGCTTTTTTCAATCTGTTCATAATAGCAAGTCCAAGCTCGTTTTCGGGCAGTCCCTCTGCAAATACAAGAGCTATATTGTGATAATCGCATTTTCTCAGCATTTTAAAGAGGTTGGAGGCTATTTCCGCAGAATCCTTCCTGCTGCCTATTACAAGCACCTCGTCTGCCTTATATCTGTCCTTTGTTTCCTCGGAGGCTATAACACCCGTCTTAAGTCCCTTGTCCGCAGAAGAAATAAGCTCGTTTATCTTGGCTATTACCTGTTCTTCGCCGCCTCTTACTATTACCACCCTTGCAGAGGGAGAATAGTGAGTGTATTTCATACCCGGCGCTTTGGGTCTTTCGCCCTTTTCGAGCCTTGAAAGCACAGCCTTGTCTATATCTATTTTTCCAAGCACCTCTTCAAGCATCTCTACTGTAATGCTGCCCGGTCTTAAAAGACAAGGCCTGTCTCCGGATACGTCTACAATAGTGGATTCCAGACCAAACTCACAGCGTCCTCCGTCTATTATCATATCTATTCTGCCCTTAAGGTCAAACTCCACGTGGGAGGCTCTGGTGGGACTTGGACGTCCCGAAGAATTGGCACTTGGGGCGGCTATGGGCACATTACAGGCGGAAATAAACTGTCTTGCAACCTTGTTTTCAGGAAAACGTATGGCGACGGTATCAAGCCCGCCTGTTGTTTTATAGGGCACTATATCCGTCTTTTTGAATATAAGAGTAAGCGGTCCGGGCCAGAAATGAGATATAAGCATTTCGGCGCTTTTAGGCACCTCCCTTACGAGGGGTCTTAGCTGAGAAAGCTCTGAAATATGGAGTATAAGAGGATTGTCCGAGGGACGTCCCTTTGCCTCATATATTTTCTCTGCTGCCTTTGAATCAAGACCGTTGCCTCCCAGACCGTATACGGTTTCCGTAGGAAACGCTACAAGACCACCTTGCTTTATTATCTCGGCGGCCTTTTCCGTAACAGCTTTTATATTTTCGTTATCTGCCTTTAGTATAATAGTTTCCACTTGTATCGCACCACATTCGGACTGCGTTATTTATTTGCTCCGCAGCATTTTTTGTATTTCTTGCCGCTGCCGCAGGGGCAGGGGTCGTTTCTGCCTATTTTCGGTCCTTCGTTTACAACAGTAGTTGAGCGCTTCTGCTCCTTATAGAGCACTTCTCTTTCCTCTGCTGTGAATATATTATCCCACTGGGGCAGAGAGTAGAGATGATCCGCCTTGTATTCGACCATTTTCTTGTAAAGAGCCGTAAAATCTATTTTTAAAGCTATTTCTGAATCCTCCTCCAGCTTTTCTATATCTATCTGAGGGTCCTGAGTTTCGTTTATACCGTCTACAAAGCCTACGATATATGAAGCGGGCATATTATACTGCTCGGCAAGCTCCTTTACAGTACCCTTTACCGATGTTTTTTTATTCCCGATAATGTCCTCATATATTTTCTGCTCCTTGGGAAGATAGTCCTTCCAGAGCACCTGATTGGTCCTTCCGTCCTTGTAGTAGGCTGATGAAAGCCATTGTTCACACAATGTCATATTGATTTTTCCTCCTGGGGTTTATGGATTTTGGATTTTTACTTTATCATCATATTTTACAACAAAAGTAATAATATATCAAGTATTTTATAGTATGGCGTCAAGAAGCTCCGATACGTTGGAAACGCCCGTTACCTCTATGCCCTTTATGTCCATGGTCTTGCTGAGATTGGATTTTGGCATTATACAGCGCTTGAAGCCGAGCCTTGCCGCCTCGGACACTCTCTTTTCCGCCATGGCGACTGCTCTCAGCTCTCCCGTAAGACCTATTTCGCCGAAAATTACGGTATCAGCAGGAATGGGGTTGTCCCTGTAGCTTGAGGCTATTGCCGCAGCAACGGCAGCGTCCAGAGAAGGCTCTGTAATCCTCATTCCTCCTGTGATATTTATATACGCGTCATAGCTGCCCAGCTGTAGTCCCGCTCTTTTTTCAAGCACGGCTATAAGTATAGTCACTCTATTGAAATCCATGCCCGTTGACATTCTTCTGGGCATATTGAAGCTGGTGAAGCTGACCAAAGACTGCACCTCTATGAGCAAAGGACGCGTACCCTCTATGGCGCAGGTAACTGCCGTACCCGATACGTTAAGAGGTCTGTCGCTTAGCATATACGCAGAGGGATTGAGTATTTCCTTAAGTCCCTCGTTTGTCATTTCAAAAACGCCTATTTCGTTTGTACTGCCAAAACGGTTCTTTACAGCTCTCAGAAGTCTGTAGCTTGCGGTTTTGTCACCCTCGAAATACAGCACTGTATCAACTATATGCTCCAGCACTCTCGGACCTGCAATACTGCCGTCCTTTGTAACATGACCCACTATTATTACGGTTATCCCCCTGCCCTTGCTTATGTTCATAAGCCTTGACGTAGTTTCCCTTATCTGAGTAACAGAGCCCGGAGCAGAAGTCGCCTCCTCCAGATACATTGTCTGTATGGAGTCTATTATAACATAGTCGGGGCTTTCCGAATTTATTACACTCTCAATAGCAGTCATATTGGTCTCCGAAAGGAGCTTTAGCATTTCCGTATTTATATTGAGCCTGTCGGCGCGCATTTTGATTTGACGGGGAGATTCCTCGCCGGATACATAGAGAATTTTCTTGCCCTGCTCGCCAAGCTGCTGACATATCTGAAGCAGAAGAGTTGACTTGCCTATACCCGGATAGCCGCCTACAAGAGTAAGAGAGCCTGCCACAAGGCCGCCTCCCAGCACTCTGTCCAGCTCAGAAAGTCCCGTAAGCACTCTGTCCTCCCTCTCTGCCGTTATTTCGGCAAGTCTTTGAGGCTTAAAGGACGAGGATATGCCTACGCCTTTGCTTTTGACAGCAGTAACAATTTCCTCCTGTATAGTGCCGAAGCTGCCGCAGCCGGGGCATTTGCCAAGCCATTTTATTGTTTCATATCCGCAGTTCTGACAAACATATTTGGTCTTGCTCTTAGCCATATCAATGCTTTATTATCTTAACGGACTGAGGACTGTCGCTTAGCTCTATGCTGAAGCTCACCTTGCCGGAAAGATTGCTCTTAATTTTATCTACATTTACATCATCTATATATATTGAATAGTTTGTATCCTTTTCAAGCTCTGTTGTCACCATTGTACTGCCCTTGCCCTCTATTGAGAACACAGCGCCGTTTCCGCTTATTTTAAGGCTGTGTACAGCAGCGCCGGGAACAGTTTCAAGCACAAGATTGCCGTTTTTGGAAAGACGGGTAACGTCCTTATGAGTTCTTACCTTATAGGTATCCTCCCCAACCTTAAAGCCCTCCAGCTTCTGCTTTTCGGCTACCAGATAATTGCCGAAGCTCAAAGAACCGTCTGCCTCTGTACATATTATTTCCTTAATAATTGCCATTTCCTTTTCCTCCTGATATAAATTTTTTTTGACAATTTTTATTATATTTAATATAATTATATCAAATTCCTTTGGATTTGTATATATATATTTTCATTACAAATTCATTAATTTGAGGTGAACATATTGCCAAAAGAAAGACTGGACAAATTTATTGCCAACAGGGGAAAAGGCACTCGCTCGGAAATAAAGAGCATTATAAGAGCAGGCAGAGTAAATGTAAACGGCATAAGCGTAAAGGAGCCCGAATATAAAATAAATGAGGAGGATACCGTTACCGTTGACGGCGCTCCCATAGACAGTGAAAAATACGTGTATGTTATGATGAACAAGCCCTCCGGCGTTATTTGCGCAACAAAGGACAAAAATGACAGGACAGTAATTAATATTTTAGGCGACGAATACAAAGGCTATAAGCTGTTTCCCGCAGGAAGACTGGATAAGGACACCAGGGGACTTGTAATACTTACCAACGACGGGGACTTTGCCCACAACTCCCTTTCTCCTACAAAGCACGTCAAAAAAAGGTATATTGCCCATGTTACAGGCAGTATAAACGAATTTGCTGTGAGAAAATTCAGAGAGGGAATTGAATTAAAAGACTTTACAACAAAGGAAGCAGAGCTTATAATAAAGGAAAGAAAGGACGACTTTACGATAACGGAGATCGTCATAGGCGAAGGAAAATTTCATCAGATAAAGAGAATGTTTGAGGCAGTAGGCTGTAAGGTAGTGTATCTCAAAAGGACAGACTTTGGCAGCATACACCTTGACGAAGGGCTTAAAGAGGGAGAGTACAGACCCTTTGACCAAAAGGAAAGAGCCTATGCCAGGGCAATATCGGAGGGAGGTCATGACCTATGAAAAAAATATTGCTTATTATAATAGCCGCTATAATAATGTCCCAGACAGTTGCGGCAGACAATATGGAGGATGTTATTTCCGCCTGGAGGAATCTTTATTCCGGAATTAAGGGAGCCTCCTACGGGGAGGTAAACGCAGGCAGAGTGGACACCAAGGAGGAATGGCTTGCGGAAATAAAAAAAGCCAATATGAATCTTGAGGATTCCATAACGCTTAGCATACCGGAATTCAGCTCTCAGGAATACGACCTTTCTCAGCTTAAGAGCTACGACGTTTCTACAACGGCAAAGGGAAATGTAAACTCCGGCAGAGCAAGGATAACATATTCCTTTGAGTACAATCCCAATTACAAAATGATAAGGGTAATGGCTGACGAAAAGCTCTACAACAAGCTGAATCTTGAGGAAAAGCAGGTATATACCGCCGTAAAGAACACTACTGCCAATATTATTAAGGACTGCTCAACGGAATTTGACAGAGAGCTTGCCATACATAATTTCATAACAGACAACTATAAATACGGTCCGGTAGGCACAACGGACGTGCCAAGGAGAGCTCATACAATTACGGGTATAGTAATGGACAAGGAGGGTATATGCGAGGCATACGCCAATCTCTTCTACATGATGTGCAAAATGGCAAACCTGGACGTACAGTTCGTAACAGGCGAGGCAAATGGAATAGGTCATATATGGACAATGATAAATCTTGACGGCGACTACTATCATGTAGATGTTACAAGCGACGACCCTGCTCCCGATGTGGAATACAGGGAACGCTACGACTATTTTAACGTAACGGACGAATACATATCCTCAAGCCATAAATGGGACAGGGCGAGCTATCCCGAATGTACTGCGGAAAAGTACAACTATCATGTATACAACAACTATATCGTAGGCTCTGCCGAGGAGCTGGAGGAATTTATAAACGACAGCCTTAACAAGGGCAAGACCTCTATCTCCTTCAGAACAAAGGGGTATATATTAAACTCTGCCGACGAAATAAAGAATCTCACCAAAAACAGAGGCTTCCACTCCGTTGCCGTAACGGGAGAATACGGCAAGGAAAGCACCTATAACGTTTCTCTTAAATAAATATACTTTATAAAGCTGCCGCATCACAGCAGCATAGTCAAAGTCTTAACAATAACAAAGAGCCGAGGAAACTCGGCTCTTTGTTATTTATATTTTGCAGTAATAAGTCTATAATACAAAACCAATAATACCGCCTATAAGGGCAATTATCCAGCCGCACACTATATCCATAGGATAGTGAAGACCCGTCATAACTCTTGAAATGCCTGTGAAAAACGCAAGTATCATAAGCGGTACTGCCACGGCAGGCTCTACACAAAGCCAGCTGAAGGCTATTATCATAGCGGAAGCCGCATGATTGCTGGGCAGAGAGCCGTTTGCCTCATGGGGCACAAGGCTTTCTATATTCTCCCGCACAAAGGGGCGCGGTCTGTTCAGAAGCCTTCTGAGTATGGTATTTACGGCAAGCACCGTAAAAGGTACAATAACATAACTCGGTATATTAATAATATCCTTATTAACGAGCAGCAGCAAAAAACCAAGTCCGAAAAAAAACATATAGACAAGTCTAGACAGCCTTGTAACAAAAACTGCCGTTTTTTCAAGATATTTATTGCTGCAGGCAAAGCCGTATATCTTGTGAAAAAGCCTTCTGTTCATTATTCTTCCCACGTACCGTCGCATATAAACTCGGCAGGACCGGTCATATAAACATGGTTGTCCTCTTCCTTCCAGTGTATTGTAAGAGTGCCGCCCAAGAGCTTGACTGCTACGGGAACTCTGGGGCATATACCCTTTATATTGGCTGCTACGACTGTGGCGCAGGTACCCGTGCCGCAAGCCCATGTTTCTCCTGCGCCTCTTTCCCACACTCGCATATTAAGGTGGGTATCGTCTACCTTTTCTACAAATTCCACATTTGTCTTTCTGGGAAAATGCTCGTCTGTTTCTACAACAGAGCCGTATTTTTCAACATCAAAGTCCCTTACGCTCTCGTCTATAAATGTAACTGCATGGGGATTGCCCATTGATACGCAGGTAAAGGCAAATTCCCTGTCGTTTGAGTATATTGGCAAATCCACAACAGGCTCGCCCTCCGCCTTGACAGGCACTTCCTCAGGCTTTAGCACAGGCTCGCCCATATCTACTGTCATAAGCTCAGCCTTTCCGCTTTCACTTTCATGTATTTCTATTACCTTTATGCCTGCAAGGGTTTCTAGTATGATTGGATTTTTCCTTACTATATTTCTGTCGTATACATATCTTCCTACGCAGCGTGAAGCGTTGCCGCACATTTCCGCCTCTGAGCCGTCGGAGTTGAACATTCTCATTCTGACATCCGCCTTATCGCTGGGGCATATAAGCACAAGTCCGTCAGAGCCTACTCCGAAATGCCTGTCGCTTATTTTTTTTGCCACCTGGGAGGGGTTTTCAACCTTTTCCTCAAAACAGTTTACATATATATAGTCGTTGCCACAGCCGTGCATCTTAGTAAATTTCATAGCTATCTCCTTATTGTATGTGTATTTCATTCCATATATCGTCGTTTCTTACGACCTCTGTATCTCCTGCCCAGCTGTCGTTCTGCGCCTGATATATTTCCTGCTTCTTTTCGTTTATATAGTCTGTCCTTATCTGCTCTTTAAGGTCGTTGCCCTTGTTCTTTATATCTATTACCTTAAATATATGATAGCCGTCGGCATCCTCCGCAAGAGTGCATTGACCCTTTTTAAGAGCATATATCTTGTCAAGAGTATCCTCTGTGTAAAGACTGGGGTCTAAAACAAAGGAATCCCTGTTGCCCTTTGGCGTAGTACGGGCAAGCACGCTGTCGAAGTCTGCGCCCTTGCTTATTTTGTCGTAGGCATCGTGAATTTTATCCGCATTTTCGCTGCCTGTGCTGTCTGCCTGGAGGAATATCTCCTTTATGATATAGTCCATAAAAAGAGCCTTGTTTTCCTCATAATACTGATTGAGATATTCGTCGAATTCCTCTTCGTTCACAACATAGCTGTCCGTTACATAGCCGTAAACCTTCTGCTGTATTACGCCCTCCTCCATAATGGAGTATATCTGGTCTCTGTCCAGCTCCAGCTCCTCCAGCTCCTCAGGTGTAAACTCGGTCATAAGAGCGTCTGTCTGCTCTTCTATTATAGCCTTGTCCTCCTCGGTTACTGAAATATTAAGTGAAGGCGCTTCCTTTACGGCAGTCTTTACCATAAGTATGGAATTGACCGCATTCTGCTTGGCGACCTCCTCTGCGCTTACTCCGTCAAAATCCGCCTGCCATATATCCGTACCGCCCTGCTGCTCGAAGTTCTTCTTCTGCTCCTTAAGGTATACCATATATTCGCCCTTGCTTATTTTGTCATTGCCTATTTTAACAACATAGCCGCCTGTACCGCAGCCTGCAAGCAATACCGCAAGCGCAAGCGCAAACAATATTTTCTTCATAGCCAACACTCCCTGCCTAACTACTGCCTCATACCGCCTGTCAGCTTCTCCTTTATAACGGTGAGCATAAATAAGGGCAGCTGCATCATTCTGCCAATTCTGCTTGGCTGCTTCATAAGTCTGTAAAACCATTCAAGTCCGTGGTCTACAAAAAATTGAGGCGCTCTCGGCACATTTCCGCACCAGCCGTCAAAGCTGCCGCCTACTCCCACCGCCGTTCTGATATTAAGATTTCCTATATTGTCGTATATCCATTTTTCCTGTCTGGGAAAGCCTATGCCTACCAGAAGCAAATCGGGTCTTTTTTCATTAATATCCGCTATTATTTTCTTTTCCTTTTCCCTGTCAAAATATCCGTCTGCGCAGCCTACTATTTTTATACCGGGGAATCTCTCCTCAATGGCTGCCCTTGCTCTTTCGGCAATACCGGGAGCAGAGCCGAAAAAATACACTGTCTTATCCTTATCCTTTATTCTGTCGAACACGGACAAGAGCATATCGTAGCCTGCTACCCTTTCCTTAATGGGCTCTTTGGTAAAGCGGGAGGCATAAACTATGCCTATGCCGTCGGGAACGTTCATAGTGCCGGAATTAAGTATTTCCATAAATTCCCTGTCTTTCCTTGCCCTCATTACCATTTCGGGATTAGGGGTAAATACCATGCTCTTTCCGCTGCCGTTAAGCAAATATATCATTTTGTCCACAGCCTCGGAGGGACTTATATTGTTGAAGGGTACTCCCAAAATTCTGCATATACTCATATTATTTCCCTTTTATTTTACGGTATAGCTTCCCTTTACGAGAAACCACGCCGCCTCCGTTACCTTTACTCCTCTGCCGTCGTTTCTGGGCACTATCATTATATGATTCATAGCCGCCTTATGACCGTTGTAGAGAGCCTGTCCCGTAGTTGCGTCTACTATGCCCTCTTTGCCGCTTATTACTATATCGCCCTTGCCTGCTCTGAGTATCATCTCCGTACCCTCGCCGCCTATAATAGTCTTGCCTACGGCAACGGATACGGGAACATAGCTGCCGCCCGCGGCAATATTTCCGCTGCTGTCAGCAGAAGTGCCTATCATATTCATTACCTGATTGATTTTGTCGTCCACATAGCTTTTGGAAACAAGAGGGTCTGCCTCTGAGCCTGCATCTGCGGCAAATACAGTACCCATTACAAGCACAACGCTTGCCACAACGCTTATAAAGCCTATTATAAATCTTTTCATATTAAACTCTCCTTTTTATTTCTTATAAGACTGAGCTGAGCCGACAGAAGCCTGTCGTTTTCATCAGCCTTTTTTATCATAGTATCCGCCTTTGCCTTAAGGCAAGCCTTATATTTTTCCATATTGTCGAATATTTCGCACACCTGCGAATATATTTCGTTTCGCACATCTCCATTATCGGACATATTCAGCGCCCTGAAACAGTATGCGATTTTAGGGTCGTATATTATGCCTACCATGGGCACGTTCTGTACCGCGGCAAATATAGGAGAACCGCCTATAATAGTCTTGCCTGCAGCAATGGATACGGGAACATAGCTGCCGCCTGTGGCAAATATTGTACCCATTATAAGCACAACGCTTATAAAGCCCATTATAAACCTTTTCATATTAAGCTCTCCCTTTTATTTCTTATAAGACTGAGCTGAGCCGACAGAAGCCTGTCGTTTTCATCAGCCTTTTTTATCATAGTATCCGCCTTTGCCTTAAGGCAAGCCTTATATTTTTCCATATTGTCGAATATTTCGCATACCTGGGAATATATTTTGACGCTGTCAAGTCTTTCGCTGCGCACATCTCCGCCCTCGGGCATATCCAGCTCTCTGAGATAGTATTCTATTTTAGGGTCGTATATTATGCCTACCATGGGCACGTTCTGTACCGCAGCAAATATAAGAGAATGAAGCCTCATGCTTATCATAAGGTCAAAGCGCCCTATTATTCCCAGTATTTGCTCGGGAGTATAGCGTTTTTCAAGCATATAGCTTTTCTGTTTCATAGCGGAGCATACTCTCCCGGATATTTCTATATCCTTGGGGAACTCCATAGGCAAAAGCACTACGTTCTTACCGCTTTTTACTATATCGTCGCATACCCTGGCAATTTTCACAACATAGTCGTCGCCGTACTGAGCCTTAGACCACGCCCTTACGCATACGGCAACTCTCTGTCCGTCGCTTGGTATGCCCTCCGCCTTAAGAAGCTCCTCCGCCTCAACGGAAGCTATGGACTCTAGCTTAAAGGCAGGGTCGGCAGTAACGGTAACATTGGGATTGGTAACGCCTATGCTCCTAAGATCCTGTTCGGAGAGCTTTTCTCTCAGAGTGATTACATCTACTGTATCCACAACGCTTTTTACAAGGCGTCTGTTCAGTCTGCCCATAACCGGACCTATGCCGTTGGCGTAAAGCATAACTCTCTTTTTAAAATGCTTTGCCGCCTTTATTATACTGAGGTAGTACAAAAGGGAACGGGTGCTTGTGCCGTTCTGCAGGAGAGTACCGCCTCCGCTCAGTATAATATCGCTTTGTCTGATAGCGGAAAGTACCTGCGGTATATTAAAGCGCTGAACAGAGTTTATTCCATATTCGGTTTTTGTAAAATCGGGTCTGTAACTCAAGGCAGTAATATTGACGTCTGCCGCCATTTTTCTTATATTGGTGGTCATCGCCTGTAATATTGCCTCGTCGCCGCAGTTACCATAGCCATGGTAGCCTGCTATCAACAGATTTATCATAGGTTTTCACCTCTTACTCTTTTTCAGAGCTTATTCTCTTGTTTTCCTCATACCATATACCCATTATAACTGCCGTAAACAGCCAGAAAAGACTTGTCATCATAGGAGTTTCAAATACGTTTTCAAAGAAATTGTGGGCGATAACACCGCACAAGCCTGCCATAATGCCCGTTGAAAGCTCCTTAGACGTTTTAGTGGAGGACAGCCTTATGGTCCTGAAGGAATTTATAACCACGCTGTAAAGCAGGACAGCAAATGCGCCGAAGCCCAGAAGTCCCGATTCCACAGCCATTTTAAGCATATTGTTATCCATATAGAAGGTGTCTGTCCAGGTATAGCCCACAAGGTATTTCATACCGTTGTTCATGGCTACTGCGCCGCCGAAGTGACCCAAACCCACGCCTAAAAGCAGATTGTTCTTAAGTATTTCAAGTCCCGTAAGCCAGCGCACAAGCCTTCCGCCTCTCAGAGAGGACTCTATATATTCGGGACTGAGCATATAGCCTATTCTGTCGCCTACGCTTGGCACAGCCACTACCACAAGCACCGCCAGTATAAGGGCAGGGATAATAAAGCGCTTGTCCTTTAGAAGTATATATATGCCTGCCGCAAGCATAAAGCCTATCCATGCGCCTCTTGAGAATGTAAACACAAGGCTTGCAAGCATCACAAAAGCGACCAGTAAGAAAAATATCCTGCTAAGCGTCTTTTTGCTCACAAGGGCAAGAGATACCGCCATAGGTATCGCCATGGTAAGGAGAGAGCCGAATATATTCGGACTTGTGAATATGGAGAATACTCTTGTCCTTACTCCCGCCTCGTTCTGGTCTACCCAGCCTGCAGGCATTTCAACGCCAATGGCATACTGATACACGCCGTAAAGCGCCAGTACGCCTACTATAAGCACAAAGCAAAGTGTTATTGACTTTGCGGAGCTTTCGCCCTTAATAAGCTGTATTACCACAAAGTACCACAGCATATACTGTACAATGGCTCTGAAGCCCTCTACGCCTACGGAAAAGTCCGTAGAATTGAGTATAAGACATATAAGCATAGCCGATATAAACAGGAAAAGAGGGAAATCAATAGGCGTTGTTTTGAAATTGTCCTCATTTCTGCTTCTTATCCACTTTACTCCCCACAGGCACACAAGACCTATAAGGAAAAGCTCGTCCCATACGCTTGATATTCCTCCGGCAAAGGCTCTTATGGCCACGTCAAGTACGCCATAGCCTGCCAGAAAAAACACCGCTATGTCGTAATTGAATATCATCATAGCCACAGCCGTTACAACGGCTATTGCTCCAAGAGCAGCCAAGGGTCCTGCGCTTCCGCAGCCAAGTCCCAGAAGTATTCCTATTATTACAACAAAAGCAACAAGTCTGTTATTCAAAAAATCACCCCAACACAATATCCGTAAGCCACTTGACAAGCCTTACCACAAGGCTTCTGCCAAAGGCTGCGCAGTATATACCGCAAAGCACCACAAACATACCGAGAGCAAATATGCCCCAGCACAATATCATATTTGTAAGCGTAACGCTGTCTGTAATTATCATTGAAACAATGCTGCCTATAGGTATGCTCATAAGGAGTATGCCAAAGAGATAGGCAATATTTCCCGTACCCAACGCCTTTATTTTATTTACAAGGGCATAGAGCATACTGCCCTTTATGGCAGGAGCAATAAGCCTGTGCAAAAAGCCGCATATAATATCCACAATATGGGCGATGAAGCATACAAGCCTGTATACAAGACTGTATCTGAACCAAGGCTTTTTGTATATATACCCGTGGAGTATACGGTGTACAATACTGTTCTGCCAGCATCTGCCTACTGCGTCGGCGCACCTTTTAAGTCCGCTGCTTTTATATGCGTTAAGCACGAATTTTACAATATTGATAATGAATCTGCAAAACACGCTGTTATTAACATATCTCATAAAAACAACTCCGTTTCGGAACAAATGGATATTACTCGTCTTTCCACTCAATATTCCTTATTCTGCCGTTAGCCTCTACGGACTGAGTCTTTATAATGTAGTTATAGCCTACTCTTGCCTCCTGTCCGCCTACCTTAAGCACAACTGTTGAAGGGTCTATTTTTTCCTTTATCACTACTGTAACATCCTTCCAGAGAGGATGCTCGCTCAATACCGCCTTGCCTGTGGCGTCTGTGCCTACATAGGCAGCAGGCTCTGTCTTTACATCAACTATCTCGGCGTCGGTGAGCTTGCCCCCTGCGGCAACGTGCTCGCCTATTTTGAGATTTTCGCCTACCTCGGGAACCTGGAGGCTTGAGAACACGGTGATATAGCAATACTTATCCTCGTCAAGAGGGTTAAGTCCGTCTATATTTCTCTTGCTTGATGTAAGCCTTATGCCAATTACGGCTATTACCGCTATAATGACAAGGACTACTATTAAATCGATAATATTCAGCTTGCCGAATATTTTACCCTTTTCGTCTATGAGCTTCATTTTTATTTCTCCTTTGCTATTTTATTATATATATCAACATGGGTCTGAGCCATTTTTTCACAGGAGAACAGCTTTTCTGCTCTGTCGTGGAAGGTCCTTCCCATTTTTATTCTCATATCGTCGTTTTTGCAAAGCCTCTTTATCCTGTCTGCAAGGGCGTTGTAGTCCCCTGAGGGTACAAGATAACCGCTTCTGCCTTCCTCTATCATTTCAGGTATGCCGCCTACTGCCGTAGCCACTGTGGCCGCCGACATTCTTGCGCCCTCCAGAAGCGCGTAGGGGAAGCTCTCGGAATAGGAGCTCAATGTATTTATATCCATATATTTATAGAAGCTGTTCATTACTGTGGGTTCTGTTATCTGACCTGCCATATATACCCTGTCAGCAAGTCCGTTGTCCTCTATAAACGCCTTGCATTTATCCCACATTTCTCCGTTGCCCAGAAGAACAAAGTCTATATCGTTCTGCTTTTCGGCTATTGCCTTTGCCGCCTTTAAAAATACGTCTACACCCTTTACCGCATAGAGCCTTGCGGCAATGCCTACATACTTCTTTTCGGGAGAGTAGGGCACTTTTATTCTTTCAAAAAAGCTCTCCTTTTCCATAAGGGGCAGCTCGCAGTCAAATTCTATACCGTTGTATATGACATTGAGCCTTTCGGCTTTAAAGCCTCTTTTAACAAGCATATCCTTAAATGCCCTTGTAACGGTGAAAATATGCTTGAACCGTCTGAGAGCAAGGGAATTGATAGGGGTATATATCATCTGCTTTCTGATATTGTCCTTGAAATCCAGCTTATAATCGCTGTGAAGGGTAGTGACCATAGGCACCTTTACCTTTTTCATAATGAAAAGGGAAATGTAGTTTGCCCTTGCGCCGTGACAGTGTACTATATCGCAGCCGCAGGTGTTCATATAATTACATATCTTGCTCAGCACCGATATATCGTACCTCTTTTTCTGAGGTATTATGGTAACGGGAATACCCAGCGCCCTTGCCTCCTCTGTGAAGATACCCTCCATAATACAGAGAAGCTCCGCATCTATATTCAGTTTTCTAAGATTGGAAAGGAGCGTAAGCACATGAGTTTTTGCGCCTCCCGTATCTCCTCCGCTTATAAAGTGAAGTACCTTCATTTCAAAACCTCTTTACATTCTGTTAAACACGTCAGCCAGCTTTTCTGTCAGACGTTTTCTTTCAAAGCCCTCTATAACGGCGCGGTCAGGGTCAAAGTCAAGTGTGCCGTTACACCAGCTGTCATAATAGAGCTTAATATTTTCCTTAATGGCGTTTACATCGTCGGTATCCGCCACTATACCTATTCTGCTCTGCCTTACAAGGTCTGCGGCGCAGCCCTTTGGAAGTATTGCCAGAACGGGTCTGTTTGTATTCATATATTCAAATATCTTGCCTGTATAGAAGGCGTCTGCGCCTCTGCCGCTGCCCTCTATAAGCACAAGAACATCCGCCCCTGTCTGATGGGCTATACATACGTTATGGGGAACATAGCCAACTATTTCAAAGCTTTCTGTAAGTCCATAGCTGTCTATTTGCGCCTGCAGCTTATCCTTGTGATAATTGCCTATCAGCTTTACAAGTATTCTGCCGCCGTCTATTTTGCCCTCTTCCTTAAGCTGTCTGAGAGCCTCGAAGAAAGTATCGGGCTTTCTTCTGCCGTAGAGCGCCCCTGTATATACCATTGTCATTTTGTCGTTACGGGGTTTGTTGTTTACGTCCATATCCTTGAAATCCTCAACGTCATAGCCGTTGGGTATTACAAAGAAGTTGTCCCCCTTTATTCTGTTGTTTCTTATGAAATTTTCACGCATTACGGGAGTATTGGTAATAAGCATATCGGCTGTTGTGACCACCTTATGCTCCATAGCCTTTTCCTTTTTAGTCCTCAGAGCGTTATAGGGATTGTCGAGAATATAGGGATTGTTTGTCCACTCGTCGCGAAAATCCACCGCCCATTTTATATTGGGCATTTTTTTCTTGATATAAAGACCAAGAAGATGGTCGCTGTAAGGCGCAGATGTAGTGTATATAAGGTCTATACCCTCGCTTTTTATTACATCAAGCGCCTTTTTCTTTGAAAACTCCATCCAGAAGCGGGCGGTATCGGGTATTATAAATTTGCCCAGTACCTTTCCGGGTATTCTGAATATGCCCTTCATTTCGGGAAGCTCCCAAGGCTTTGTTCTGTATATTTTTACGCCCTTCGGAACGTCGTTTAAAAGGGTTTCGTCCTTAAGAGGCATATTGCCCACTTCTCTTGTAAATACCACGGGCTCATAGCCGAAGCTCCTGAGATGCTTTACAAACTTGACGCTTCTTTGTACGCCCGAACCGCCCATAGGCGGAAACTGATTTGCTATTATCAATACTTTTCTCATAATTGCCTATTCCTTATTATCAGTAATATATAAAAACAACCGATTTCCTGTGACAAGGTCACGGAAAAATTATTTTTGTTCCAATGCTTTTATGGTTTCAATACTAAGCCTTGACAAGGTATTAAGCTGCTTAACGGCATACGTCCTCAAAATTTGTATCCTTTCGCTCTGAGGTACACCCTGTTCAATCAGGATTGCATTGACGCCTTCTATCCATTTTGTAGGCGACATTGTAAAGGCATTTAATCCTGCCTGCTTTCTAAACCCGTCGAATTCGACGGGTTTAAAATTTTCATTGTGAAGCATTTCCCAAAGTCCTAAAAACTCAATGGTATCTCTGCTGCGAAGCCAGTTTCTTATCACATCATTAGGCTCATCGCTTTTGTAGCGGGCAATATCCGTCAGCGAAATATATTCATTTTTAAAATCCTCTGTATATATACTTATTTCATAGCCGTTGGCATGAATAGTATCTTTCATTTGTTTATTAGCCAATTTAATTACCTATTATATATAATCCGTATCATATAAACAACCGATTTTACCGTGGCAAGGTCACGGGAAAATTATATTGTACCGTCGCCCAGAAGCACGTATTTTGCGCCTGCCTTTTCAACAGCAGCCCTGCTCCAGAAGTTTCTGGTATCGAGTATTATCTTGCTGTTCATGACTTCTGTGAGCTTGGCAAAATCCACGTCCTTGAATTCGTCGTGATTTACGCCAAGAACAGCTATATCAGCTCCCTTTGGAGCTTCGTATATATCGAAATCCTCGCTGAGCTTTTCCCCTGCGTGCGGGTCGCATATCCTTACATTTACGCCCTTTGCCTTTAAGCTGTTTGCAAGGTGCATAACGGGAGATTCTCTTACATCGTCTATATTTGGCTTATAGGTAACGCCGTAAAGAGCAACTGTCTTGCCCTCAAGACCGCCTATAAGTCCTGCAATTTTGTTCTCTACGAACTCAGGCATAGAGTCGTTGTTAAGTCTGCCCTGATGAATGAGCTTGGCGTTTTTGCTCTTTTCTACCAAGAACCATGGGTCAAGAGCTATACAGTGACCGCCTACGCCCGGACCCGGAGAGAGAATATTTACTCTTGGGTGCTGATTTGCCATTCTTATAACGTCCCAGCAGTTTACGCCCAGCTCCTCGCTCATTTTGGCAAGCTCGTTGGCAAGAGCTATATTTACATCTCTGAAGGTATTTTCCATGAGCTTGCACATTTCGGCAGTAGTAGATGTAGTTATAAATATCTCGCCCTCTACAATGCTTTCATATACCTTCTTTACCTCAAGGCTTGACTTTTCGTTGATACCGCCTACTATACGGCTGTTTGTCCTTAACTCCTCCAGTACCCTGCCCGGAAGTATTCTCTCGGGAGAATGAGCCACAAGAAGCTCCTCGCCTAATTCAAGACCCGTTTCCTTAAGTATGGGAAGCATAAGGTCTACTACTGTTCTCGGAGGTGATGTGGACTCCAGTATAACTATATTGCCCTTTCTTACATGGGGAACAATAGCCTTTGTAGCGGATTCCACATATCTCATATCCGCAGTCTTGTCCTCATTGATAGGAGTAGGAACGGCTATGATATATACGTCGCAGTCGTCGGGACAGGTGGTCTGCGCGGTAAGCTGACCCTTAGCCACAACATCCTTTACAAGGTCGCCGAGACCGGGCTCTTCGATTATTATTTCGCCCTTGTTAAGAGCATTTACAGCCTTTTCGTTAAGGTCGTAGCCTACGACCCTATGACCCTTTGAGGCAAACATTGCTGCAGTAGGCAAGCCAACGTATCCTATACCTATAACACAGATGCTTTTCATATTGATTTCTTCCTTTCGTTATATAAAATTTATTTTATTCTCGCTTTAATTACGGCAAGCTCGTCTTTTATCTCGCCTGTAACGCAAAGTACAATACCATATACTATAATACCACAAATCACAAATATTGCCAAACATAATTTATTGTCGGGAAGTATGAGCTTAAGTATTTCTATAACAGCTACCATTACAGCTGCGGAAAACAGTATTCTGAAAAGGCGCTTTGGCTCTATTGTCCACTTAAGATACTTTCTTGTGCCCCACCTTGCCATAAGGAAGTAAGCAAAGAAGCCTATGAAAGTGGTGACTGCCGCTATTGCGTAGCTGTCCGTCAGCTTTATCACTATATAGAACAGCGCTACCTTCATTATACCGCTTATAAGACTTCTCTTGAATATGGCGCTTGTGTTGGAATTAAGCTCCCAGTGCTTTATGGAATACTCCGTAAGTCCCAAAAACATCATGCCCAAGGCTACCCAGAACATAACTATATGTCCCTCAAAATAGCTTTTCTCAAAAAGGGCTCTTGCGGCAGCGTCGCTTACTGCAAATACACCTGCCACAGCGGGAATAGCCACTAGCATATACATTCTGACCGCTTGATTTAAAAGCGTCTTTACGTCGTCTTTTCTACCCTCTGACCATGCTCTTAATATAGTAGGATAGCAGCCTCGCATTACTGAGGCGTTAAGCAGAGTAAAGGCTGTGGATATAAGGGAATAGTTTGTCTGATAAACTCCCGAAGCGCCTAAGCCCAGTGCCGCCGTAACTATAAGAGCGTCTGAACGTGTAAGACAGGAGGTTGCAAGCTGATTGCCCATAAGAGGCATACCGTAGCCCTTAAGCTCCTTTAAAATAGCCTTGTCCGCCTTGCCCTTTATATAGCTGAAAATTTTAAGACGCTTTGCGCCTATTACGGATACCGCAAGGTCTGTAAGGAAATAGCTTAAGAATATCCACTCCACCTTATTGCCCCACAGCATACAGAAGGCTACCATAAGCACAAGTCTTCCGCATACGGTTATTATTGAAAGAAGCAGATTCAGCTTTGCCTCTCTTATGGCGGCAAGCATTGAAATCATAAGCTGCGCCGTATTATATGTTACAAGCCACAGCACGCAGCATACAAGAAGCCTTCCGCTGTATATACTCATAAATTTCTGAACTATGGGAGTGCCTCTGAAAAATATTATTGCAATGGCATACAGCGCTACCGCTATTGCAACGGAAATTACATTTACCTTAAGCCATGCCGAAAATACCGTTGAATAAAAGTCCTGATGTCTGCCCTCTATATCGTATTTGTTTATATATCTCAGCACAGACTGTACGAGCCATTGTATGGCGACCATGCCCACAGTCGTTATAATAATGTTGGCATTGTTGTAAAGACCCATCTGACTGTCTATATAGAGATAGGTCATGGCGGACATTGTGACAATACCCACAATGCCCTCTATTGCCTTGGCTATCATATATATAATTGTTTCCTTGCCCATTGTAGCCTTTTTTGCTGTTTCCGACATAGTGACCTCGCTTAGCCTATATTGCTGAATTCATAATACATATCGTTTTCGTTGCCCTTGAGCCTTAAATACTGAAGAGAGCTTCCTCTTATGCCCGGGATATTTATATATCTTACGCCGTCCTTAAGCTCGGAATAGCTGCTTTCTCCTACGGATGAAAGAACTATTACATTCTTGCCATTGTCGTGTACGGCTGTTTTGAATATATCGTGAAGAGCGTCCCTTTCTCTGTAATCCTTTATGCCCGACCACAGATAGCTGTCCATCATTACCACTATATTGTTTTTGCTCAAATTGGAAATATAGTCCTGCAAATATCTCCACTGGTCTGTGCCTGCAGATTTGACGCTTCCGCCTGCTATACCTATTGACACAAATGAAAATCTTTGACTGCTGTTAGTGGCATATTTATTCTGCCATGCCACGGTAGTAACGCCGGAATTGTTTGTAATACCACTCTTAAGCACGAGAGCAGAGGCGTTTTTAGCCATGGCGGAAATAAGCTGATTTGACGCCGCCGTACTTATGCCGTCTGAATATCCGAATACGGAGATTTCCTCATAGTCGCCTATAACGGAGCTGAGATCTCTGTTCATATAGTCGTTTACGTCACTTCTTGCGCCGCTGCCCATATTTAAGGG
The DNA here is from genome assembly GCA_947628755.1 of uncultured Clostridia bacterium. Classification (GTDB taxonomy): domain Bacteria; phylum Bacillota; class Clostridia; order Lachnospirales; family CAG-274; genus CANPXH01. The sequence continues at coordinate 80,561 of CANRBC010000004.1, forward strand.
AGCAAACGCCACAAGGTTATCTACATATACCGTTCCGCTAAGTCCGTCAATATCGTCTGTATTAAGGCAGGATACATATATTTTATCCAGCTTTACCGGTGTTGAAAGATTGGTAGGCACAGATATTTTTGCCTGCTGCCACTGTGTATTGAGCAGACTGTCAGCCACAAGTATATTTTCCTCGTGACCGTCGTTGTCCGTAAAGCGCACATTCAGCAGATATTTACTTCCGTCGCCCTTATACCACAGCATAAGGTCGGAGGTATCGGCAGGAAGCATTATAGGCTTTTCGTCAAAGCCTGCATATACCGCCTGTGTCGTGGTCATATTGTCAACAAAGCCGTAGTCTATTTTAAGACAGCTGTTTCCGTCTGAGCCTACGCCCTTTTCTATACTTGCAGAGCCTGTAAGTCCCGAATCCGCAGGGTAGAAAAGCATATTCATATTTCTGCGGGACTCAAAGCTGTTAATGGCAATATGCTTTTTGCCTACGGCTATTTTAAGAGAGGAGCTTACGTCATAGCCTGACGCCGTAACAGTGGCAGTACCCTCGCTTTTGGCTACGAAATAGCCGTTTTCCACAGTACCTATACTTTCGTCGTCTACGCTCCATCTTATATTGTTCTGGTCTATATCAAGAGAATAACCGTCTCTGTTAAGTAAAACTGCGCTGAGCTTTGTTTTCTCGCCTACGCCAAGGGCGTATACGTCGGCAGTTGCCTGCAAAGCCGCCGCGCCCTTAAGTATGGTAACGTCCACAGAGCCTGAAATATCCCCGTAAGTAACGGTGATTCTGCCCTTGCCCTCAACGCTTGGTGTGAATTTATTTTCATCCCATGTACCGTCAAAGGAGGAGCTGAACTGCAGCTTGCCAAGATCCGGCTCTATTTCCTTCATAGTGCCGTCGTAAAGCCTTATATTTACCGTACTTGGAAAGTCCTTGAACATATAGTTGTTCTCGTCCTCGGCTATGTAGGGCTTAAGGAAGGAGGGCTTTCCCGCCTCGCCTACTGCCTTTATGCCAAGACCGTTGGCAACGGAGCGCAGAGAGCCTTCGCTTGGTACGTTTACCACCTTAGTGCCGTCGGAATCCTCTGTCTGCACAGCCATTGTAGTAGAGCCGCCGCCGTCAAAGTGTATAGCGTCATAGCAGCCGTATTCACGCATAATGTTGGCAGCCTCCGTATGGGTAGCGCCTATGCCGTTTCTTCTGCCGTCTATACACACTATGTATATTTTGGTTTTATCCTTGTTTACGCCTATCATTGTACGGGGATTTCTGACATTCTGACCTATTATAAGTCCGCTTGCCACATTCTCGCCGTTTCTCAGAAGCTCGCCGCCTCCGCTTAAGCCCAGCTCTATTGAGGATATGCTCTTAGCCTCTCTGAAAACGAATTTTTCATCCTCGGCAAAGCGCACCTCCATACCCGTTGAGAACTTGGACAATACCGCATCCCTTTGGGAATTTGGTACTGCTATTATATAACCGTTCTCAGGTATCGTCACCGTTACACCCGGGTCTGTAATGCTCGTTATAACATTACCCTCCACTACTATTTTCGTCAGCTTTGTAAATGTTTTGTCCAGTGACGACGTATCGCTCATAACGTTTCTGTCAAAGTACACGGGCTTTGAAAAATCCGTGACCTTATTCTTTGCGCCCAATACTATTGAGCTGTCGGATGGTCCGTAAAATCCCATTGAGCTTTTCACATAGTCTATAAAGGGTATGCCCTCGTTGTCTATAAAAAAGCCTGCGTATCTGTTTTCGTTGCCGTTGTAATAATTCTGCGCGGCTACCATCTGACCGTTGCCTGCAACCTGTCCCATGCTGGACATTCTGCTGCCTGAGCCGAAAAAGTCGCCGTTTACCGCGGCTATAACGCCGTTGTCCTTTGCCAGCTTGTCCACAGAAGCCTTAAAGCCAAGACCGTCTACGCTTTCTATTACGTCGAGAGCAAGATTTGTTTCCTTTGCGTCGACAGTCAGCACATAAATATCCATCCAGCCTGCGGGATACAGTCTTCTGCTCTTTTCGTAGGTAAGACCCTTTGCAATTTCCTGTATGTCCTTTTTCTCATAAAGCACGCCGTTTGCAGCCGATACATTAACAAGTCCCAATGAGGACAGGACTATTGAAACAGCCATGCCTATACTGCTTAAACCTTTCATTACCTTTTTCATATACAAATCTCCAATCTGAACACATTTATACAGTATGATTATACAACTATATTTATTAAATTTCAACGAATTAGGGATTATGTAATTAATTTGTAAAAAAAGGAGACTCTTGGGAGAGGGAGAGGGCATATATTCGACATTAAAAACAGTCGGCAGGAAAACGCTTCCCGACCGACCGTTTTTAATACTAAATTATCCGACTACCTTATAGCCCTGCTCCTCAATAGCCTTTGAAAGGGCGGACATATCCACGTCGCTGTTAAGCGTAACAACGGCAGTACCCTTTTCGTGGCTTGCAACGGCGCTGTCTACCTGGGGAAAGGCTTCAAGGCACTTCTTAACGGCTGCCTCACAGTGAGGACACATCATACCTTCGATTTTAATTGTTTTTTCCATAGCTTCAGTCTCCTTTTTTTCTTTTATTTTTTTATCCTTTTTGGAGGAATAAATATTGACAAAATTAAGTCTTAGGGCGTTTGATACCACGCAAAAGCTGGAAAGGCTCATTGCCGCTGCGGCAAACATAGGGTTAAGCCCTATGCCGAACAGAGGTATAAGCACTCCTGCGGCAATAGGTATGCCTATTATATTGTAGAAAAATGCCCAGAAAAGATTTTCGTGTATATTCCTTAGGGTAGCTCTGCTCAGCCTTATGGCGGCAGGCACATCGCTTAATCTGCTGTTCATAAGCACAAGGTCTGCGGCGTCTATGGCAATATCCGTGCCTGCGCCTATGGCTATGCCCGTATCTGCAGCCGTAAGGGCAGGAGCGTCGTTTATACCGTCGCCTGTCATAGCCACCTTGCCCTTGCTCTTAAGTGAGGCTATTGCCTTTTCCTTGCCGTCGGGCAGCACTCCTGCAAGCACGCTGTCAACTCCCGACTGCCTTCCTATGGCGGCGGCTGTTTTTTCATTATCGCCAGTTATCATTACCACCTGTATGCCCATATTTTTAAGCTCCTTTATGGCAGAGGGACTGTCTTCCTTTATAACGTCTGCAACGGCTATAATGCCTTTGAATAAGCTGTCCTCGGCAAACAGAAGGGGAGTTTTGCCCTCGGCGGAGAGCTTTTCACACATATCTGCCATATCTTGGGGTATGTCTGCAATACCGCCTATAAATTTCATATTTCCCCCCGAAAGCGTTTTATTGCCAAGAGCCGCCGTAAGTCCGCTGCCCGGCAGAGCCTTGAAATTCGTTACCTCCGAAGGCGCAATACCCTCTTCCTGTCCTCTTTGTATAACTGCCTTTGCCAGAGGATGCTCGCTTTTTTGCTCAAGAGCGCAGGCAATATCCATAAGCCTGCCTCTGTCAACGCCCTCAGAGGGTATTATATCCGTTACCACAGGCTCGCCCTTTGTTATAGTGCCTGTTTTATCCAGCGCCACAACATTTACTCTGCCTGTTTCCTCCAGAGAAAGAGCCGTCTTGAAAAGTATGCCGTGTCTTGCGCCTACGCCGCTGCCTACCATAATGGCAACAGGCGTTGCCAGACCAAGGGCGCAGGGACAGCTTATTACAAGCACCGAAATTCCCCTTGCCAGAGCAAAGCCGAAGCTCTCCCCCACTATAAGCCATAGGGCTATTGTTATTATGGCTATTGTAATTACCGTAGGCACAAATACTCCCGATACCCTGTCGGCTATTTTGGCAATGGGAGCTTTTGTAGCCGCGGCGTCGCTTACCATTTTTATTATCTGAGAAAGAGTGGTATCCTCGCCTACTCTCGTTGCCTCACAGCGAATATAGCCGGACTGATTGACCGTCGCCGCAGATACCTTATCTCCCTCTGCCTTGTCTACGGGTATGCTTTCTCCCGTAAGGGCGGATTCGTCAACTGCGCTTGTACCTTCAAGCACTATACCGTCTACGGGTATGCTTTCTCCCGGACGTACCGCAAATATATCTCCTTTTTTTACCTGCTCTATGGGAACTGTCCTTTCCCTTCCCCCGGATATTATAACAGCTGTCTTGGGCGCTAAATTCATAAGTCCCTTTATGGCGTCGGTAGTCTTTCCCTTAGACCTTGCCTCAAGCATTTTTCCAACTGTAATAAGTGTCAGTATCATAGCCGCGGATTCAAAATAGAATTCGTGCATATATTTCATTTCCGCAGCCATATCCCCCGCAACATAGGTCATTGCAAACAGAGCGTACACACTGTATACAAAGGATGCGGCAGAGCCAAGAGCCACAAGAGTATCCATATTGGGCGCGCCGTGTATAAGTCCCTTAAAGCCGCTTATGAAAAATTTCTGATTAATTACCATTATTATTACGGTAAGCAGAAGCTGCAAAAGACCTTGAGCTATATGATTGCTCTCCAGAAATTGCGGTATACGCCAGCCCCACATTGTATGACCCATTGAAAAATACATAAGCACTATAAGAAATCCCAACGACCATACAAGCCTTTTCTTAAGGATAGGCGTTTGTCTGTCCTCAAGGGCGTCATCGCTATTCGCCTTTTTTTCCGCGCCCTTTAACGCCGCGCCGTAGCCTGCCTTTACAACAGCCGCAATAACGGCGTCGGGACTTGCGCTTCCCTCTACGCCCATGGAATTGGTAAGCAGACTTACAGAGCAGGAGGTCACTCCCTCAACGGCATTTACCGCCTTTTCCACTCTGGCGCTGCAGGCTGCGCAGCTCATGCCCGTTACATTGTATTGCGTCATTTATTTTTCCTCCTTGTGTCTGTCACAATGACAGCAATCTCCTCCGCAGCAGCCGCCCTTGCCTCCGATATGCCTTAAGGTTGGTCTCAGGGCAAGCAAAACTATTGCCGCAAGTATTATAATCACTATTATATTTCCCATTTTATTCCCACCTTATTTAATTATTTTTTTCAGTATATCAACAAGCTCGTCGGCAGTTTCGTCTTTGCCGTTCTTTATATCATTTACCACACAGCTCTTTATGTGATTTTCCAGAAGCTCTCTGTTAAAGGACTTAAGCGCCGAGGTCACGGCGGCTACCTGTATGAGAATATCGGCGCAGTATATATTTTTCTCTACCATGCCCTTTATGCCTCTTATCTGTCCCTCTATTCTGTTAAGCCTGTTTATAAGGCTTTTGTACTCTTGGGGAGAGCGTTCCTTTGTCCTGTGGCAGCATTCCATTATATTCACCTCATTTCCCATAGATAGGGGTTATGCCATAATAATATACCCCCACAGGGTATTTGTCAAGGGTTTTTGTGTTAATTTTATATTTAATATCATATACTTACCAAAAGGAGCTGATAGCATGAACGAAATTTACAGATTGAGCAATGTTACAAAGGAGTATCTGAACACATTCCATTGTATACTCGACGATATGATAAAGGGAATGACTGAGGCAGAGCTGAACAACAGCATATCCCACAACTTTATAGTGCAGATGATACCTCACCACAGAGCCGCCATAGAAATGTCACACAATATACTGAGGTATACGACGAACATACCCCTGCAGAGCATAGCCGAGGGAATAATACAGGAGCAGACCAAAAGCATTGAAAATATGCTGGATATACTTGAAGACTGCAGCCAAAAGATAAACTCCGAAAGAGATGTGTACCTCTATCAGAGAAGAGTTGACAGGATAATGGAGGTAATGTTTTCCGCCATGGAGAACGCCCGTACCAACAACAATGTAAACGGCGATTTTATGAGAGAGATGATACCCCACCACAGAGGCGCTATTGAAATGAGCGAAAACGTACTGCAATATGAAATATGCCCCCAGCTAAAGCCAATACTCCACGCCATTATATCCTCTCAGAGAAAGGGTATAAGAGAAATGGAGCGTCTGCTTATGCAGGGGGTCTGATGTAAAGCGGCGCAGGCGCAGCTATAAGCAGCCCAACAGCTTATTTGAACTGCCTATAAGGGAGCACAGCATTTCCATTATTTTTATCTGCAGCGTATTTATGCCGTCCAGTATGGAGTGTATAAGGGAATAGTCCCTTGCGCCCTTATACAGCTCTATGGAAACACGGCTGAAGCTGTCTGAAAATTCGTTTTTGTATTCCTCAAGGCTTTTATGGGCATTTTCCCTTTCCTCCATATATTCCCTATACATATCTATGCTTGCGCTTTCCAGAACGTTTCCCGAATGAGAATACTCCGAAAGCCGCCTGCTTATGTTTTTTTCGTTTTCGGCAGTCCTTTTGAGCATACTGTCTATTATCTCCCTGTTGGAATGTACAGATATTATCATAGCCTCTATGTTGCTTTGCGAATATTTTGCGACCATATAATCTCTCCTTCTCTGTTTTATAATTATATGATAGCACCTCTTTATAAAGATATCCTTAAGCAAATATTATAATTAAATTAAAATATCAAAAAAAATTTCATTACACGGAATACGATAATATTGACAAAAGTCTCAGGAAATATTAAAATATATCTGAATACAACATTAAAATCATTTACGAGGATATATATATGATAAAGAAAATATTGCTTTTGCTTTCGGCGTCTGCCGTTATACTTGGGGGCTGCGCCAAGGCAGTCGAAGTTACGGACAATGAAGCCGTACCGCCTGCGGCAGAGGAAACGGACGCACAGGAGGATATTCCCCCCACAGAAAAGACTGAAATAAAAATAGGCGCAACTAAGGGCGCAGGCTCTGTAAGTATAGCTCATCTGCTTGAAAACAGCGAGGACAATACTGCCTACGAGAAATATTCCGTTCAGCTGTATCCCGATTCCAATCAGCTTATGGGCGCTCTTGCCAAGGGCGAGGTAAATGCGGCAATACTTCCGCCTGACAAGGCGGCAAAGCTCTATAACGAATATGACTTCAAGTGCCGTATCGGAGCAATCGCGTCTACCTGTAATTATTACATACTGGAAAATGGCAGCACACAGACATATTCCGACATAAAGGCTCTTGACGGCAGAGAAATAATAATAAACGAAACGGACAAAATGGCAGAGCCTATACTGGAAAAAATAGCCGAGTACAACAATATATCCTTCAGCTACAGATATATGGATACCAACGATGCCGTTATAAAAGCCCTTACGGAAAATACAGGCGCTTTGGCTCTTTTGCAAGAGCCCTTCTGCTCACAGGCAGAGCTTACGGGCAGCGGCGTTTCCGTTATTACCGACCTTTACGACTACTGGCAGGAGGCGGCGGACTGTACTCTTGCCACAAACTGCCTTGTTATTTCCGGTAAATTCCTGGACAGCAGCAGAGAAATTACGGAGCTGTTTATAAGAGATTATGTAGCCTCCGTTTCCATAACGCGGCATAATATGAGCAAAACGGCTGAGCTTGCCGAAAAGTACGCTCTTTTTGACAACAAAACCGCCGTTGAGAAGGCTATACCCGGCTGCGGCATAGGCATAGTCACAGGCGAGGATATGAAAGCCGAGCTGAATAAGCTCTATACTATATTGTATGATATAAGTATAGATTCCGTGGGACGCGCTGTTCCAGACGACAACTTTTACTATATTCAATAAAATCAATAATTGCGTCGCAGTCACCGCCTTTCACTTTAAGACTCCCCTTCAGAAAAAGGGGAAGTGGCAGCCCAACCACTTCGTTGAATTTAAAAAAATCTTGCATTAGGCTGCCGATAGGGTCTACTTTACTACGACAAACAAAAATTTTTCCCTAAACCAAATAAAGCTGTTATGTTATGACATTTTTAATATGTCATAACATGACAGCTTCTTTTTTACTTCGACCTTGTATTTTATTATTCCGAGAGTATGCGCCGTTTGTCTGGCATTTATTTATACCCATTAAGCGGCGTTTCATTATTTTGTTCTATATCCCGTTATGCTGTTAGCCGTCATCCATTCCAGCTTACAGCTCATAAGATATTTAACGGTTTCGTCCTCCTTGCCGTATATTGCCGTATAAAGCTCCTGTGTTTCAAAGAGGTCGTTATATGTCAGATATGGATAATCCACCATAGGATTAGTTCCTGCCATATAGTAGAGAGCATAGTTCAGATTGTTGTTGGCAAGTACCCATTGATTTTTGGTATCGTCTATTGCGGTAAGCATTTTGTCAGCCAAAAATCTGTAGCTGTCCTCTCTTGTGATTTGATAGAGCTTATAGAGATAGTTAAGCTCCGCCAGCTGATGATTAAGAGAAACATGAGTATCTATATGGTCGTAGTCATAGCCGTAGTCCTGCACAAGCAAGCCGCCGTTTTGTGTAGAGTAGCTTTCCGTATTGGCGTGCTCGTTAAAATATTCCGCATACTTACAAGCCGCAAAGAGGAATTCGTCGTTGTTGTATCTCTTGTAGGCGTTAAGAAGGCTTTCCGCAAAGTCCGTATTGAATCTTGTATCATAGAAGCCGCCGCCTATATTAAAGTCCTCTGAAAGCCAGCCGGACTTAGGCACTGTTGCCCAGTAGCCCTTTTCGTTCTGATTGAGCATACAGGTATATGTCATAACAAAGCCCATATCGAAGGCTGCGGGAAAGTCGCCGTATTTCACAAAGCTGGCGCCTGTGTAATCGGAAGGCTGTCTGTATAGCATATTGTCTCCGTTGGGTATATAGTTGGCAGGTATCGGGAAATAATATCCGTCCCAAGAGAATCTTCTTTCCTCGGCAAGGTCTTGAGCAAGAGCGGCAAAGTGATTGCCGTTGTTCCAGTCTGCCAGCTTATTCTGTGAGCAAAGATACCATATCTCTCCCACAAATCCCGTATTTTTTGGGAATGACCAGCTTATTGTTACGGTATCGTCGGGATTTAATGTGATTTCAGCCTTTTCCTCCATATCGGGATTGTACCGGAGGGTATTGTACTGAAAATTATTTGTATATACCGCAGGCACACTTATCATAACAGACGCCTTGTCCGTATCTATAAACATTGTTTTTTTGTCGGTATTTTCGGGATTGGCTGACATATACCAGCCGTCGTCGTTTAAATACCTTATCTCCACTGAGCTGCCTGCTATGGTAAGGCTGTCCGTAAGCCTTTGGTCTGAATTTGCTCCAAAGGTATATCTCTTTATGGTATATATATCTCCGCTGTCAAAGGCAAATGTCTTTGCCTTTATAGTATGGTCTGCGTCGTTATAAAGAGTTTCCTCACTGATTTTCGGTGATATTATGGCAGTCCACTTGTCCTTGAAGGTTTTCTTAACGGCGTTGTATGCCTTAAGGTCTATTCCCGTAAGAGGATTGCCGTTTTTATCCACGGGATTTTCGGAATAACCGGGCATTTCTATGGTGGTGATCTCACCTGAACCCTCGAACAGGCTCATATCTATCGTTGCTCTTTCCGTAGTGGTCTCGGTAACAGTAGATGTTTCCGTTTCTGCCTCTGTTGTGGTAACGTTGCCCTTTACCTTTTTTCTGCTGGAGGTAGTTCTGCTGAGAGTAGTGGTCTCGCTTTCCTTTTCCGTAACTGCCTCTGTCTGTATCTCTGTGGTATTCTCTGTCGGCTTGTAATTATTGGCAGTTCCTTTTACCGTTCTTGCGCCTGCGCACATAGGCGCTGCCATCATAAGCGCAAACACGCCTGCAAAAATTCCTATTTTTACTTTTTTATTCATATTATCAGCCTCTCAGTTTTATTTTATCCTATTATATAAATTATAATTCAAATATCATTATAACAAAAAATATCCATATATAATATTACAATATCATTACTTTTATGGGAAACTTCAATCGAAAATACGCGATATTCGAAAAAATGTTTTAATATTATATTGCATTATACCCGAATTTTGTGATATACTAAACCAAAAGAGAATATTTTTGAAGGGAGAATAGTATATGAAGGCTGAGATAATAGCAGTAGGCACAGAGCTTCTGCTGGGGGATATTCTCAATTCCGATGCCCAGTTCATAGCCCGCAGACTGGCAGAGCTGGGCATTACGCTTCAGTATCAGACGGTAGTCGGCGACAATGAGCAAAGGCTTATGGACGCCTTGGATATTGCCTTTAAAAGAGCGGAGCTTGTAATAACAAGCGGCGGTCTCGGTCCTACGGACGACGATATTACCAAGGAGACCGCAGCCAAATATTTCCACAGAAAAATGGTGCTTCACAAGGAAAGCCAAGACAGACTTCTTTCCTATTTCAAGGGCAGGAATATGCCTGCCACCAATATGAAGCAGATATATATGCCCGAAGGCGCTATTGTGCTGAATAACGACAACGGTACTGCTCCGGGCTGCATTATCTCCGACGGGACAAAAACCGTGGCGGTACTTCCCGGTCCTCCCTCAGAGCTTAAGCCTATGTTTGAAAACGGGGTTCAGCCGTATCTGGAAAAGCAGCAGGACTTTACACTTGTAAGCAAGGTGCTCCACCTTTCGGGAATAGGCGAGTCCGCAGCGGCGGAGAAAATAAGAGAGCTTATGCAAAGCAGTACCAATCCCACAGTTGCTCCCTACGCCAAAACAAACGAGATGATATTCCGTGTTACGGCAAGGGGAAGGGACAAAAACGAATGTCTTGAAATAATGAAGCCCGTAGTCGATGAGATATATTCAAGGCTCGGCGATTATATATACGGCGAGGACGACGAAACGCTTGTATCCGCCGTAATGAAAAGGCTTGCGGAAAAAGGACTTACCGTAGCCGCGGCGGAAAGCTGCACAGGCGGACTTGTGGCGGCAAGGCTTATAGACTACCCCGGAGCTTCGGCAGTATTTATGACGGGTCTTGTTACCTATACCAACGAAAGCAAGGCAAGGCTTTTGGGCGTTAAGGAGGAAACTCTTGAAAAATACGGAGCTGTCAGCTCTCAGACCGCAGAGGAAATGTGCATTGGCGCAGCAAGAAGCTGCGGCACGGACATAGGCATAAGCACTACGGGTATTGCAGGACCTGACGGCGGTACGGCAGAAAAGCCTGTGGGACTTGTATATATAGGCGTTTACTTTAAGGGAAAAGCCGTTACCAAAAGGCTACAGCTTTCAGGCTCAAGAAACAAAATAAGAAATGCAGCTGCCGCAGCGGCAATAGAGCTGCTCAGACAGCAGATAATACAGGAGGATAAAAATGGCAAAGACAAAGACAACAGATAAGATAGCGCCCTCCCCAAACGGTAAAGAGGAATCATTGAAAATGGCAATATCCCATATTGAAAAGAGCTTCGGCGAAGGCTCTATAATGAAGCTGGGCGACAATATGGTGGATATGTCCATAGAGTCTATACCCACAGGCTCTCTTTCTCTGGATATAGCCTTGGGTATAGGCGGAGTACCGAGGGGCAGGATAATAGAGGTATACGGTCCTGAGAGCAGCGGCAAGACTACTCTTGCCCTGCATATAATTGCAGAGGCTCAGAAGGCAGGCGGCATTGCGGCGTTTGTAGACGCAGAGCACGCCCTTGACCCTACATACGCAAGAAATCTCGGTGTAAATATCGAGGAGCTTTATGTATCTCAGCCCGACGACGGCGAGCAGGCTCTTGAGATAACGGAAACAATGGTACGCTCCGGCGCTATTGATATAGTAGTTGTGGACTCTGTGGCGGCTCTTGTGCCAAAGGCTGAAATAGAGGGTGAAATGGGAGAAAATCAGGTAGGCTTACAGGCAAGGCTTATGTCAAAGGCTCTGAGAAAGCTGGCCTCCGTTGCAGGCAAGAGCAACTGTGTCATTCTCTTTATAAATCAGCTCAGACAGAAAATAGGCGTAATATACGGCAATCCCGAAACAACAACAGGCGGTCTTGCCCTTAAGTACGGCGCTTCCGTCAGAATAGATATAAGAAAGGGAGAGACTATAAAATCCGGCACAGAAGCCATAGGCAGCAGAACAAAGGTAAAGGTAGTTAAAAATAAGGTAGCTCCGCCCTTCAAGACTACGGAATTCGATATAATGTACGGCACAGGCATAAGTCATACAGGCGATGTGCTTGACCTTGCGGCTGAAATAGATGTAGTACATAAGGGCGGCGCATGGTACAGCTACGGGGAAACAAGAATAGGACAGGGACGTGACAACGCCAAGAAATACCTTGAGGAAAATCCCGATGTATGTCTGGAAATAGAAAATAAGGTAAGAGAGCATTACGGACTTGCTCCCGTAGGCGCAAAGGAAGAAAATGAAGCCGAAACAGAAACCGAAAATTAATTTTCGGCTAGAGAAAAGAATGTAAGGGCATAGATTAAAAAATGTCTGTACGTTAAGTTTTTGTTTATGCAAAAAATAAAGGCTGTCGCATTATGACCTATTTATGTCATAACGCGGCAGCCTTTTTGATATTATATAGCTTTATATCAATAATGGTCGAACATGGCGTTTCCTATTGAGATATTCTTAACGGCGTGTATAAACAGTCCTCCGCTTACTATGGTCAGCACAACGGCTGAAATAATGCCCATAAGGACAAGAGAGGCTATATAGATATGTACTCTCTTGTCCTTATCTATATCGGCAAGCTGAAGCACAGCCGTATATGAAAGCACCATACCGAAAATCATACCTATGGCTATGAATATAAATGACATTGAGAAAAATACGGCAAAAACAGCTGCCGCTATAATGCCTGCCATTTCTCCCGCCGCCTTAAGTCCGACGATTTCCATAGTTGTAACGGTATCCAATTCGGTCTTGGCAATAGCCTTGGCGCAAAGACCTATAACAAATGAATATATAAAATCAAGAGCAAATGTGACCATAAACGCCGCAATTATAACCCCTGTCTTTACAACGGCTGAGCGTAATACGCCGGAGGACGTGAGTATAATAATATAAAGACACATAATGCCTGCCTTCATAAGCATCAGCTTCACACCCATTTTGCCGTTATCCCTGTTCATAAAGCTCTGAACGGTAGAGCATGGCTTTTTAATAAGCTCAAGAGTGAGAGTAAAAACCGATACAAAGGCAAGAAACAGCTTATTCAAATCGTAGCCTTGCTTTTTTTCGGCAGTATTTTCATTTTTAACTTCTTTGGAAACTTGGCTTTCCACTGTACTTTTATTCTGAGTACAATTACAGACTTCTCCGTCTTGAAGCTCTCTTCCGCAGTTTGAGCAGTACATAATATCTCTCCTTTTAGTCGGTTTTTAATACAATATGTAATGTTATATATGCAAGAGGGTCGGCGATAGTCATAATAAAATAACCGCCTTGTCCCGAGACGGTTAATTCGTTCATATTGCTCCAAGGCGGCAGCAGTGGGCTGCTTCCTCTTGCAGACTTATAATATCACATAATCATAATTTAGTCAACTATACTTTCAGCCTTTTTTCTCAGCCCTTCGGCTGCTTTTTTTATATCGGGAGAAGCGAAAAGAGCAGATACCACAGCTACGCCCTTTATGCCGTAGCCCTTAAGGGCTTCTATATTGCTTTGGTTTATGCCGCCTATGGCGACCGTAGGTATAGGAACAGCCCTGTTTATAGCCAAAGCAAGGTCCTTTGTCATACGGGTCGTGCCTGACTTTGTGCTTGTGTCGAACACAGCGCCTATTCCCAGATAATCTGCGCCCTCATTATACGCCAGAATAGCTCTTTCCAGTGTTCTGGCAGTACCGCCTATTATTTTATCATTGCCAAGTATTTCTCTTGCCCTTTTTACGGACATATCGTCTGCGCCTACGTGTACGCCGTCTGCGTCTATATCTCTGCAAAGCTCCACATTGTCGTTTATCACAAGGGGAACGCCGTATTTGTCGGTTATTTCCTTTACCTCCAAAGCGATTTTCTTGAATTCCTCATAATCGGCATTTTTTTCTCTCAGCTGTACAAATGAAACGCCGCCGAGTATAGCCTGCTCCACCGATTGGGCAAGAGTCATGGCTTTAAGCCATTGTCTGTCTGTAACGGCATACAGTATAAGATTTTCGGGACACAGCTTCATGGACGACACCGCCTTTTACTGACAAATTGAATATAATGCAAGAGGGCTTGTTATGATTATGTATAACACAATGCTGCTCACGTTATTTATCATTATAAGCATAAAAAAATAACTGCCTACCCTGCAAAAGTCAGCAGTTATTTTGACTATTGACAGTAGGCAACCGCTTTATGTCCTCTTGTATTTATAATACTACATATATCCCTATAAGTCAAGTAAGCAAAGGGCATATTCAATTTACGCAATTCAAATCGGTATAGGCTCATATACCTTATCCTTCCTTACCAGCATATCGTTGAACACCATATTGTCGGGGTCGTTATCCGTCATAATAAAGCCTGCCTTACGGCAGTCGCTTAAGCCGTTAAGCCTTTCGGGCTTTTTAAAGCTCTTGCCCATATCGTATGAAATAGCGGAGAAAACGCCTATGGGGTTTTTCCAACGGATATACAGCTTATTGTTGACAATGCCGCATACCGTAAATTCGGCAAAGCCCTCCCAAAGTGTAATGGGACGGGATATTCCGCCGCTGTCCTTTCTTATATAAAGCACACGTCCGCTCCGTCTGCCTGCCGTTACCACAGCCGTATGCACGGCTTCGTCCGTAACTGCGACAGAGTAGTCGGAAATACTGCTGACGGAGGCATATATCATTTTGAAGCCGCCTATATTCATGGGAGTTATTTCTCTGTAACCCAGCTGAAACTCAGGAGCTTTTTTTATATAAAACAACAGGCAGTTGCTGCTGCCCATGCCTACTATTTTAGCCGAGGAGGGTATATAGCTGTCCAGAGCCGAAGGAGAGCTCCAGCCCTTGCCCTCTCTGTGAAGCTCGGCAATACAGCAGCCCTCTGCCCCGTAGGAGCTGTAAATAAGCCTTGCTCCGTCTTCGTAGGGAATATAATGTATACCGATGCTTTTGTTTTCTCTGCTCTCCAGAAGTATTCTGGGACTGTGATTCTTTGCGCCTGCCGCAATATCTCCTCCCACAGTCTGATATATTGCCATCGGCTCTTTGCCTGTGGAAATTGTAAAGTCCGAACGCGCGTCAGAGCCTATGATTTCGGGATATGTCCATGTATCGTCTGTCTTTTCGCGATAGTATATATTGCCGTCTCTGTGATAGAGCGCCGTATATCCTCCGGTACTGCTTCTTATTATATAACAGTCCATAATATCACCTCTTTTAAATATATGAAATAAAAGGGTGAATAATGAGAGCAATTACGGCAAAGAGCTTTACCGTAATTTAAGAAGGTCGGGTCTTTTTCTCCTTGTCCTTTCCATAGACTGCTCTCTGCGCCATTTCTCAATATTGCCATGGTGACCGCTCAGAAGTATATCGGGTACCTTTCTGCCCATAAATTCGGGAGGTCTTGTATACTGAGGATATTCCAAAAGGTTATCCGAAAGGCTCTCGTCTATATGGCTTTCCTCCTTGTTGAGCACACCGGGAATAAGCCTTGAAACAGCGTCTATTACCGCCATGGCGGGAAGCTCGCCTCCTGTCAGCACAAAATCGCCTATTGAAAGCTCCTCTGTGACTATTTCCTCTATTATTCTTTCGTCAACGCCCTCGTAATGACCGCATAGCAGCACCATATCCTCAATATGAGAAAGGCTCTCTGCCTTTTTCTGGTCAAAGAGCTTCCCCTGTGGGCTGAGATATATGACGGGACAGCTTTGGGAAAGTCTGTCCTTTATGCTCATATAGGCGTCATATATAGGCTGTGGCTGCATTACCATGCCTGCGCCTCCGCCGTAGGGATAGTCGTCGACTCTTTTGTGCTTGTCCTTTGAAAAATCCCTTATATTTATAGCCTCTATCTCTATAATGCCCTCCTCCAAGGCTCTTTTTATTACGGAATGATTTATGCCTGCCTCTATCATTTCGGGAAAAAGTGTCAGTATATAGAATTTCATTACACAAGTCCCTCCATAAGCCTTACAGTCATGACCTTGTTTTCAATATCCACATTGAGTATACACCGGTGTATGGCGGGGATAAGTATATCGGTATCCTCCTTGCGCTTTACCACATACACGTCGTTTGCCCCTGTAAAAAGAATATCGCCTATTATACCAAGCTCAGCGCCGTTCTCGTCGACAACCTTCATATCATATAAATCTCTTATATAATATTCGTCCTCTTCGCAGGGTATAGCCATATCCTCCGTTATCTTAACGACGCTGCCCTTGAATTTCTCCGCAGCTGTCATATCGTCTACGCCCTTTAGCTTTATGAGTACGAACTGCTTGTGAAAGCGCACTCCCTCTACGGCGTACTCCTTAATGCTGCCTCTCTGCTCTATATACACCTTTTCAAGCAGCTTAAAGCGTTTTACATCGTCGACTGTGGGCATAATACGCATTTCGCCCTTTATACCCTGAGTATTCACTATGTTTCCCACTGTAAAATATTTTTCTTCCATTATCTATTATCTACCTCAACTATCTACGTCACAAAAAAAGGCGCTATTCAGCGCCCTTTTTTACATAATCTTAACTACGACCTTCTTATCCTCGCGACCTGCGGCAGATTTGATAAATGTGCGGATAGCTTTTGCTATTCTGCCCTGCTTACCTATAACCTTGCCTATGTCGTCCTGGGCAACGCTAAGTTCCAGTATAAGAGCGTCGTCGTCCATTCTTTCGTTGACAACTACCTGATCGGGATTGTCAACAAGGTTCTTAGCAAGAATCTCAAGTAATTCCTTCATGGCTGTTTCCTCCCGATATTAGTTTTCGTAAACTCCGGCCTTCTTTAATAAAGCCTTAGCAGTATCAGTAGGCTGAGCGCCATTGCCTAACCATTTCTTAGCTTCTTCTACATCTACCTTTAATTCAACAGGCTCTGTACAGGGATTGTAATATCCCAGCTCCTTTATAGACTTGCCGCCTCTCGGAGTTCTTGAATCAGCTACAACAATTCTATAGAAAGGTGACTTCTTGGCACCTATTCTTGTTAATCTGATTTTTACCACAACTTTCACCTCCTTGGTATTTGACTGTATATATTAATTCTGATTGAACTAATCAGCTTTTAAAAGGGGAGCTTCATTTTTCCAAAGCCGAAGCCCTTGCCTCTGCCCATGCCGGACATCATTTTCATCATCTTTTTCATATCCTCGAACTGCTTCAGGAGCTTATTTACCTCCTGTATGCTTCTGCCGGACCCCTTTGCTATACGTCTTTTGCGAGGACCGTTTATAATATCGGGGTTCTGCCTTTCCTTCCTTGTCATAGACTGTATTATTGCCTCTATATGCTTTGTGGCGTTGTCGTCTATGTCCAAATCGTCTATATTTATTTTGCCGCCCATACCCGGCAGCATTTTCATAATATCCTTAAGAGGACCCATTTTCTTTATCTGCTGGAGCTGTGTAAGAAAATCGTCAAGGTTGAATTCCTGTGTACGCATTTTCTTTTCAAGCTCTCTTGCCTGATTCTCGTCATAAGCCTGCTGCGCCTTTTCTATAAGGCTGAGCACATCGCCCATGCCAAGTATACGGGATGCCATTCTGTCGGGATAAAACGGCTCAAGATCCTCCAGCTTTTCGCCCATACCTACGTATTTTATAGGCTTGCCTGTAACTGCTCTTACTGAAAGAGCTGCGCCGCCTCTTGTATCGCCGTCGGTCTTTGTGATTATAACACCGTCTACGCCCAGCTTTTCGTTAAAGGTCTGAGCAACGTTTACGGCGTCCTGACCGGTCATTGCGTCTATTACAAGGAGTACCTCCTGGGGTCTTACTTCATTTTTTATATTGATAAGCTCATCCATAAGCTCCTCGTTTATGTGAAGCCGTCCCGCCGTATCTATTATAACAATATCGTGACCGTTTTCCTTGGCATAGTCTACGGCTCTTCTGGATATTTCCACAGGGTCGCCCTGTCCCATTTCAAACACGGGTATATTATAGGTAGAGCCTACTACCTGCAGCTGCTTTATAGCGGCGGGTCTGTATACGTCGCCTGCCGCAAGCAAGGGTCTTTTGCCCTGCCTTCTCAGCTGTCCTGCCAGCTTTCCCGCAGTAGTGGTCTTGCCTGCGCCCTGTAAGCCTACCATCATATATACCGTAGGCGACTTGGAGCTAAACGTCAGCTTGGACTGAGTGCTGCCCATAAGCTCCGTAAGCTCGTCGTTTACTATCTTTATGACCTGCTGTCCCGGATTAAGTCCCGTAAGCACCTCTTCGCCAACAGCCTTTTCGCTTACCTTGTTTATAAAATCCTTGACTATACGGAAGTTTACGTCAGCCTCAAGAAGCGCCAGCTTGACCTCTCTTAACGCCGCCTTTACGTCCTTTTCCGTAAGTCTGCCCTTGCCCCTGAGATTATTGAAAACCTCCTGGAGCTTTCCCGATAAATTTTCAAAAGCCATATACATTCTCTCCTAATCCGGAATTTCCGACAAAAGTTTTTTAAGCTCCGTAAAAACAGAAGACTTATGTTCATTGCTGTCTATGAGCTTAAGAGCCTTATCCACACAGCTCTTTCTTTTTATATGCTTCTCCACAAGCATGAGCTTTTGCTCATAGTTGTTCAGCAGCTTCTCCGTTCTCTTTATCATATCCTGCACCGACTGACGCGTGATACCAAGCTCCTCCCCTATTTCGTTAAGGGAGTAGTCGTCGAAGTAGTATGCCGTCATAACGGCTCTCTGCTTGTCTGTAAGAAGCTCTCCGTATATATCTATAAGTAAAGTGATGTAATAAATCCTGTCCATTTTATCACCTGTAAAGTATTTTTCCCTTACACCTAAGTTATGATACTATATACTTATTCTTTTGTCAAGCATTTTTTTAAAATAGTGCTTATCCATGAATAAACATATTGCAAAAAATATTATTTAATGATAAAATTATTCTATAATTATTAAAAACACAGGGAGGTTATTATGTTAAAGAAGATTACAGCTATTGTATTGGCGGCTTGTATGATGATACCTGCGGTATCCTCCTATGCCGCATCAACTATCGGTATTCGCTGCGTACAGAGCGAAAACCATGTAGAAGTAGGCGACGAATTCTATGCCGACTTTAAGGTAACGGACAATGCTTCCGGCTACAATGCCATGACGTTATATGTAGAGTATGACCCCAATGTTATACAGCCTGTGGAATGTCAGGTAGCGGATATTCCCGACGACCTTATTATATACACGGATTACAGAGGCGTTGCTCAGTCCTTGTTCTCATTTACAAATGTAAATTCCAGAATCAGCTTCGTTCCATCACCTAACGACAGGGATTACAACAAGCTGGGCGACGGAAAGAAAAGCGCAGGCGAAATAGGAATAATAAAGCTGGTAGGCTTCCTCAGTGCCACAGAAGTGGTAGACGGAAAACAGCGTATGTTAAATTACGAGGGTACGGGTACTCTTGCCAGATTTAAGTTCAAGGCAGTAGGCGACGGCTCTACGGATATTGTTATGAGAGACTGCGAGGGCAGTTTTGTATCCGAGGACCGCGCGGCAGATCCTCTGTACTTTGATGTACAGAACGGTCATGTTACCGTAGGCAGCGGTCAGTCCTCAGAGCAGCCTACTGAAACGACCACAGCAGCTCCTTCCGGAAATACGGGCAGCTCATCAAGCGGCGGCAGCGGTTCATCAGGTGGTAGCGGTTCAGGTGGCGGCAGCGGCTCATCAGGCGGTTCATCTGCAGCAGAGACAACCACAAAGGCAGAGCAGACTACGGAAGCTACTACAGCAGCGACTACAGCAGCATCAGGCTCTGTTACAACTCCCTCCGAGGGCGCAGCAAAGCTCAGCTTTACAGACGTAGCCGACAACTTCTGGGGCAAGGAATATATATACGATATGGCTGCCAAGGGTATTGTAAACGGCTATCCCGATTCAACATTCAGACCTAACAACAACGTAACAAGAGCAGATTTCATAATAATGCTCTTAAGAGGTATGAATGTCGACATAACAGCAGCTCCTAAGTCTAACTTTACAGACGTAAGTTCTTCAAAGTATTATGCAAATGCCGTAGGCATTGCCAAGGATATGGGTATCGCCAACGGAAACGGCGACGGCACATTCTCACCGGAAAGCAATATCACAAGACAGGATATGATGATACTTGCGAGAAAGGCATTTGAAATAAATACCGGTCTTACATTTAGCGGCGAAAGCGAAATACTTGACAGATTCGGCGACAAGGCGGATATTTCTCCTTACGCTGCAGACAGCGTTGCGGTTATGGTAGCTCAAGGCGTTGTAAGCGGTTCAAACGGCAATATCGAGCCAAAGGCTAATACCACAAGAGTACAGGCTGTCGTTATAATAAGAAATATAATGGGGCTTATAGGCTAATATTTAAGCGGATATTGTATTTAGCTGATATAATATCCGCTTTTTCTTTGTATAAATTTATGTTGATAAGCCTTGTAAAGTATGCTAAAATAAATGTATAAATACATAATACGAGGAGGTATATTATGGAAATATTGGATAAGTATATCGACCAGCTTTTGGAGAAAAGCACGCCCCAAGCGCCTATATGGAATATCGAAAAGATAAAGAGCGGCAAGCCCTCTACATGGAATTACATTGACGGCTGTATGATAAAGGCAATACTTGACCTTTACGCTATAAAGGGCGACGAGAAGTTTCTTAAATTTGCCGATGATTTCATCGACTATTTCGTACAGGAGGACGGCTCTATAAAGTCCTACGACCCCAAGGAATACAATATCGACAATGTAAACGCAGGCAAGACGTTATTCGAGCTTTATAAGCTGACAGGCAAGGAAAAATACAAGAAGGCAATAGAGACCATATATTCACAGGTACAGAATCAGCCCCGTACCGAGGAGGGCAATTTCTGGCACAAGATGATATATCCCAACCAGGTATGGCTTGACGGTATGTATATGGGACAGCCCTTCTATATGCAGTACGAAGTAGAGTATAACAGCTGCAAGAACTGTAAGGACAGCTATGAGCAGTTCCTCAATGTATACAAGAACCTGAGAGACCCCAAGACAGGTCTTTACTACCACGGCTACGACTGCTCCAGAAAAGCCTTCTGGTGCGATAAGGTCACAGGTCTTTCACGCAACTTCTGGCTGAGAGCGTTAGGCTGGTACGCTATGGCTCTTATAGATACAATATCCGTTATGCCGGAGGATATGGCACAGGAGAAGGCTAAGCTCTCCGAAATATACAAGGAGCTTATAGATTCAATGCTCAAATATCAAAGCGACAACGGTATGTGGTATCAGGTAGTAAATCTTGGCGGTATCCCCGGCAACTATCTTGAAACAAGCGGCAGCTCAATATTTGCCTACGCTATTATGAAGTCCGTGAGAATGGGCATACTTGACGAAAACTACTTCAAGTATGGCGAAAAGGCATTTAACGGCGTTTGCGAAAAGTATCTTTCCGAAAAGGACGGAGAGCTTCAGCTTGACGGTATATGCCTTGTTGCAGGCTTAGGTCCTGAGAACAACACACGCAGAGACGGTACTTTCGGCTATTACATGAGCGAGCCTGTGGTATCAAACGACGCAAAGGGCGTAGGACCTCTTGTACTGGCTTATATAGAAATTCTCTATAAGGAAAAGGCATCAGCTTAAATTAAAAAGATAAAGGCGGTCGCAAGACCGCCTTTCAAGCGTGTCGATTCTATTGACACGCAAAAAAGCTCTGTTTAATATCGATTTGCCAAAGGAGTAAACTATGAAAACACGTTCCAAATATGCTTTAAAATGGATATATAAATACACAGGCAAGCAGCTGTGGTGGGTAGTGTTCCTTTCCGTAATAACGGGAGCAATATCCTTGGGCTTTATTTGGCTTGCTCTTTTGGCAAAGGATATTATAGACTTTGCCACAGGCGCAAGAGAGGGCAGCGTTGTATACGCCATATCTATGATAGCGGCTGTAGTCATACTTCAAGCGGTGCTTAACATAATATACTGCAATATACTCATAAGAGCCGTAGGAAAAATAGATATAAAAATAAAGCAGGGCATATTCAACAGCATACTTAACAAAAAATGGACAAGCGTTAATCAATACCATTCGGGAGAAATACTCAACCGCTTTACTTCTGATGTAGATGTAGTAGTGGGGGGCGTTGTGGATATTGTGCCAAACGCCATTTCACTGGGTACAAGGCTTATAGCAGGTCTTGCGGTGCTCTTTGCCATAGAATGGCGCTTTACCTTTGCGGTGCTTGTGGTAGGTGCATTTGTAATGATAGCAAGCAAGATATACAGCAAGCATTTTAAATACCTCCATAAGGAATATCAGAATGCAAACGGCGTAGTGCGTTCATTCATACAGGAATGTGTCGAAAACCTTATAGTCATAAAGTCCTTTGCCAATCACACAATATCTGCCGAAAAACTAAAGGACAGACAGCTTAAGGCTCTTAAGCTTATGTACAAAAGACAGACCGTGAGCAATATTGCAAATACGGGAGTGTATATACTCTTTACGGGCAGCTTTTATGCGGCAATAGTATGGGGCGCATTTCAGGTGGCGGCAGGCTCTATAACGACGGGTACACTTATGGCTTTTGCCGATATTCTCAATCAGATAAAAGCGCCTATGCGCAATATAAGCGGTCTTGTGCCTCAGTTCTATTCAATGATAGCCTCTGCCGAAAGACTTATGGAGCTTGAAGCTCTTGAGGACGAGAACAATACGGAGATAATGGAGACTCCCGACAGACTGTACGAGAGCTTTAATGAAATATCCTTTGAAAACGTTACGTTTTCCTATAAAAACGAAAATGTTCTTGAAAATGCCTCCAATACCTTTAAAAAAGGCGAATTCACAGCTATTGCAGGACCCTCCGGCATAGGAAAGTCCACTCTTATGAAGCTCATACTGGGCTTCATAGAACCACAGGAGGGCAGCGTATATATTAAATTCAGCGACGGTAAGCATATTACAGACGGGGGCTACAGAAAGCTGTTTGCCTACGTGCCCCAGGGGAATATGGTGCTTTCCGGCACTATAAGGGAAAATATAGGCTTCTGCCGTCCCGACGCCTCCGACGAGGAAATAATAAGGGCAGCAAAAACGGCTATGATATGGGATTTCATAAGCTCTCTGCCCGAGGGCATGGATACGGAAATAGGCGAAAGAGGTCTTGGACTGAGCGAGGGACAGATACAGAGAATAGCCGTTGCAAGGGCAATACTCAGCAATGCGCCCATACTTCTACTTGACGAGGCGACCTCCGCCCTTGACGAAAAGACGGAGAGAGAGCTTATAGACAACATAAAGGCTCTTGAAAACAAGACCTGTATATTTGTATCCCATAAGCACAGAACCATAAGTATGTGCGACAGAATAATCAGCTTTGACAACAGAAAGCTGATAAACTGCGATTACGAGCAGCTTAAGGAAACATGGAAATAATATGCGCAAAAACGGGCGGCAATCGTACTTCGATATGACGTCTTCACATATTTTTAATAAAAAATGCTTATATCACTTATTGCATTTTTCCCGTATAAATATTATAATGATTACATACAGACTTTTATAAATCGCAAGGAGGTTTCCTACATGAAAAAGAGATTGATCGGAATAGGGCTGGCGGCAAGCCTTGCCCTTGGAAATATAGGCGCTTTGCCCGTCATGTCGGCTGTGGACAATACATGGGTCTCAGGCTGGACGGGTAAGGACGGCAGCACCAGCTTTACCGTGACCGCTACTGAGGACAGCAAGGTGGTCATGGAAAATCAGAAGGTGAACAACGGCAAGTTTACCGACGACGAGGACAGTATAATATACTATGCAAAGGAGCTTTCCAACGAGGATAATTTTGTGTTCTCGGCTACCATGTCCATTGACGAATACAATACAATGGCTGAAAGCAGCAATCCCCAGCAGGGTTCTGTGGGTATAGGCGTGCTGGATTCTCTCTATCACAAGACAGACGATATTTCTTATGACGACAGTATTTTTGTCGGTACTTATGCTCCGAGCAAATCCGACGATCTGACCATAAGAGCTATATACAGAAGCTCTTCCGAAAAGAAAACCGTAGGCGAGCCTCTTTCCGACCCTATAAAGAATCAGGGTTCGGCTCTCGGCACGTATGACCTTGTTATAAAGAAGGAGGGCAGCGTATATACTCTTACCTGCGGCGATAACTCACAGGTAGTTGAAATGACAAGCCTTGAGGACGAAATATATCCCTGCCTTTATATAGCCAGAAATGTCAAGGCTACCTTCTCCGATGTGAATATTGCCATTGACAGCAAAAAGGCTGTTTCAATAGAATTAAGCGGCGATTACAAGAAAGAATATATATACGGCGACGCCCTTGATATTTCAGGGCTTACAGGCACTGTGGTATACGACAACGGCACAAGAGAAAAGACAAAGGACTTCCTTGTAAAGGGCTATGATGCCAAGAAGGTAGGCAAGCAGACCGTTACTCTGTCCAAGGGCGCAGCGTCTGTGGATATACCCGTAGAGGTAAAGAACCTTGAGGTAAAGTCCATAAATGTAGACTACACTCCCGTAAAGACAGCCTATGCTTTCGGCGACCTTTTCAGAACCCGCGGCATACAGGTATCAGCAGATTATTCCGACGGCTCTCACGTTGTACTTGAGCCTGAGCAGTATTACCTTACCTGCGACGGCAGGGAGATAAAGGACGGAGAGGCTCTCCAGGGCTCAGGACGCAAGCAGATAAAGGTATACAGAGCAAAGGAGGAAGGCGTCGTATCCAATACAAACGGCACCTTCTATATAAACATAAGCAAGAATAAGGTATCTCAGCTTAGCGTAAAAGCTCCCGTAAAGGATATATACTATTTGGGCGACGAGCTGGATACCACCGGCATGACGGTATACTCTACATACAACGACAGCTACAACAACGCCATAACGGAGATAATGAAGTCCGATGATTATAAGCTCTCCGGCTTTGACAGCGATACCGTAGGCGTTAAGACTGTAAAGGTAACGGCTGTATCCAATCCCGAGGCAAGCGCCGAGTTCAAGGTAAATGTATTTGAAAGACAGCCGGAAAAAATAGTTATCACAAAATACCCAAGAACTACCTACGCTATAGGTCAGGACTTTGACGCTACGGATATGGTAGTAGCAATAAGCTATGACAACGGCGATGTAGAGCCGACAGAAAGCTATACCGTAGACAAGTCCGAATTCGATACCTCCGCTGTAGGCGAGACCTCCGTAGCAATAGGCGTCGAGGGCTTCGACAGCATTAAGCTGCCTGTTACCGTAGTTGCAGATATGAATAATGTATGGAGAGGCGCTACATTCGGTCAGAGCTCCGGCTATGACAAGGGTATCGAAAGCGTCGGCACTATACCCGAGAACCCGGGTACTGCCCAAGGCAAAATAACAGTAAGAGCGTGGGACGGCGCAGGCAAGATAACAAACGACCATGACGGTATAACTTATTACTTTACGGATATTGCAGGCAACAGCGATTTCAAGCTCAGCGCAGATATTACCGTTGTAAAGTATCTTGAGCATAATAACGACGACACAAAGAGAAACGGTCAGGAAGCCTTCGGTATTATGGCAAGAGACGTCGTTCCCTTAGAGGGTACAGACGGCACTCTTACAATAGACCCCAAAGGCGCAAAACTGGCTTCCAACGGGGCGACTGTTCCCATAAGCAACAATAAGGTGTTTGCCTCCAATATGGCTATACTGGGCGGATACAGCGGTACAGGCTGGCCATCAGACCCCACAAGCCTCAGCTATGAGAAGAATACCAATATCAACAGAATAAACCTCCTTGTAAGAGAGGGCGTTACGGCTACTGACGGCGGCGGTACAAGAGTAGGTCCTTACGCAGTCAGCTCAGACTTCCCCAAGGAGGGCAATAAATACAGAATCACTCTTGAGAGAATGAACGGCGGACTTTACGCTAAGTGCTATAACTATCAGACAGAGGAAACTCTCGATACTTACTATTATGACGACAGCTTCCTTACTGTACAGAATCCCGATGTGGCATACGTAGGCTTCTTTGCCGCAAGATGGGCGGAAATAGATGTTGAAAACGTAGAGTTCTACGAAACAGCAAAGGCTACTGACCAGACCATAGTAAGCAATGAAACCACGCCTTCAACTCCCGCTATATATTTCAGAGACGACCGTTATTCCACAGTTCCCGAATATACCTTCAAGCTGGATGTAGACGACAGCAAGGGTACTGTTACAATTAAGATGAACGATAAGGTAGTTGCCCAGGACGCTCCTATATCTGATGTAAGCGAATTTAAGGCAAACCTTGAGACCAATAAGGTAAATAAGCTCGTAGCAGTATATACTCCAGACGATACTCTTAATCTGACGAGCTATGAGCCTCTTATCATAAGAGAGGATATTTACCACAAGAGCTATAATTCCAATGCGCCGTTTATATATGCTTCTCCCGACGGACGCTTTAATGCGGCAGGCTCTAAGGACGACCCTTACGATTTGGATACGGCAATAGGCTTCCTTGCTCCCGGTCAGACGCTTATACTTAAAAACGGCGTATACAAGAGAACAGAGCCCATAGAGGTAATATTGGGAGACAACGGCGAGCCTGACAGAATGAAGACAGTTGAAGCCGAAACAGAAGGCAAGGTAATAATAGACGGTCAGAATATTGCCGCCAACGCCATCGTTACAGGCAACTATTGGCATTTCAAGGGCATAGAGTTCGTAAACTCAGCCGAGAATCAGAAGTCCTTCCACTTAGGCGGAAGTCACAATATCATAGAAAACTGTAAGTTCCATGACAACAGAGATATGGGTCTTCAGATAAGCAGAGTAAGCGGTCTCCAGAATAAAGACCAATGGCCTTCATACAATACTATACTCAACTGCGAATCCTACAATAACTGTGACCCGTCTATGATAAATGCCGACGGCTTCGGCGCTAAGCTGACAGTAGGCGAAGGCAATAAATTTATAGGCTGTAAGTCACACCATAATGTAGACGACGGCTGGGATCTCTATACCAAGGTCGGCACAGGCGCTATTGGCGCAGTCACTCTTGAAAACTGTCAGTCATACAGAAACGGCTGGAAGCTCAATGAGGACGGTACGGAAACGCCTTATAACGCAGGCGGTAACAACGGCTTCAAGTGCGGCGGTGAAAATGTGGCTGTTCAGCACGTGCTTATTAACTGTAAGGCATACGGCAACGGCAACAACGGTATCACTACCAACTCAAATCCCGCTCTTAAGCTGGTAAATTGTCAGGTATATGACAATGCCGGCGCAAACGTAAGACTTTACAGCGCTAAGCCGGACGAGTACAACTACGATGTAGAGGGTATCATATCCTATAACGGCGGCGAGCCGGACGTAGTAGGCACTCTTACTCAGGAAACAGATTATACCAACGCAAGCGAAGCTCCCCTTGAAAGCCCCGCAAACTACTGGAGCAGAACAAAGGGCGCTATGGGTATAAACTCTCTGGGCGCAGTATATAAAAATAAATAAAAAAATAAATAATATATAATAATGACAAAAAATATCCCTCGGCAACGCCGAGGGATATTTTTTGCCATTCAGTCATAGGC
This sequence comes from uncultured Clostridia bacterium, assembly GCA_947628755.1. Lineage (GTDB taxonomy): Bacteria > Bacillota > Clostridia > Lachnospirales > CAG-274 > CANPXH01. The sequence goes on from CANRBC010000004.1 coordinate 108,082, forward strand.
AAGGTGCTGACCAACCATAGGTTGGCGGAAGGGTCGGGACTGTCCGATACTTCGGTACAATGAAGCTGTCAGTTACGTCAAAATCTTTACAATAACACGGCATTGAACTGGGTTGACTGAAGGGGCGACTTTATCCTTCCAACTCACAAAAAAAAGCTGTCGCATTATGATTTTTTCTCATAAATCACAACGGCAGCTCCTTTGGTATGTCGCTAACTTATCTTCGGTTCAAAATAATTTCACAAACCTTCCTTTTCCTCCTGCTTTATTTCCCAATGTATCAGAAAGCTGAGGGCGGCTCTTAAGAAAATTATAATTCCGACTATAACACATTCCTTTATCTCACGGACTATAACGGTACGCAGTATTTCGCTGCCCAGCTTGAATTCAAGACCCATAGCCATGCCCTTTGCAAGGTTTAGCCTTGCCAGCTTATTGCCCGTAGCGTAGTCGAAAGCGCCCTTTATACCATGGAAAAACAGTATTAATACGCCTATGAATTCAAAACCGATTATACCGTAGTTTACTATTAACGTAAGAATGTCGTGCATGGTGTCGAGCATAGTTATACCTCCCTTTTTATCCAGTATATCACATAATGCGCAAATACACAATAAATTTACATAGCGTTGCAAAAGATAAGCATATATGCTAAAATAAATATGGAGGTGTATTTATGGAAAGGCTTAAAAATATTACGGGCAGAGGCGCTGCCTTTATGTGCATAATAATCGCCGTTATATTCTATGCCGTAAATATGGGATGGTTCAGAGTATATATGCTTATACCCGTTATTCTCCACACAGCCCTTTTCTACGGCGTATCCGTATCTGCGTGGAAAAGAAACGGAAAAACATGGGATATTCTCAGCTGTCTTTTGTATCTGTCCTATCTGACAGCCTATATCACTATGCCCGACTACAAAATAAAAGGCGAATTCTATTGGCTGTTCGGCATACTTAAGGCAACCCCTACACTCATAGATATTTCACAAGCCGCTTTTGCCATCAGCTCGGCGCTTATAGCTTTGCGCCTTGTCGCCTCTGTCAGAAATATATTTAACCCGCCCTGGTGGAAAAAATATATGCTGCTTGAGCTTAAGGGCGGAAGGCTCATACCCATATCCGACAACGGCGAAAATATGCTCCGTATACTGTACGACGACGGCACGGAGATACACACAGGCTATTCCGCCAAGGACAAAAGATACTACATAACCTGCAAGGGCAAAGGACCGGAGAACATAACGGCAGTATATAGCAAAGATGAGATATTGCCGGAGCTTCAGAGAGTGATAAACGGCTTCCGCAGGGGAGCTTAATATAATCTTAATAACTTTTTTGGTGTAAAATGCTTGACTTAAAGCTTGCTTTAGGTTTTATTATTAAAATAAGCCTTAAGGCTTGTCATTTTATACCAAGAGAAAAACGGAGATAGTCTTGCTGTGATACTCCCTATTCACACAGCAAAAGCTATATCCGTTTTTCTTTTTGCACAGCTTGTTTATTCCGATAAAATATGGTAAAATATATGTAATGTATTGAAAAGGGTGAAAAGACTATGAGGCTTCCTTACAATGTGGAATATATACTTGAAAAACTGAACAGCGCAGGCTTTGAAGCCTTTATAGTGGGAGGCTGTGTAAGAGACCATATTATGGGCATAGAGCCTCACGACTATGATATTACCACCTCCGCCTTGCCAAAGCAGGTAAAGGAAATATTTCCCCATACCGTAGACACAGGCATAAAGCACGGCACAGTTACTGTAATACTGAACAAGACTACCTACGAGGTGACTACTTACAGAATAGACGGAGAGTATAAAGACAACAGGCATCCTGAGGAGGTCATATTTACAGACAAGCTGACGGGAGATTTGTCAAGAAGAGACTTTACAGTAAACGCCATAGCCTATAATCACATTACGGGCTTTGTGGATAAATTCCAAGGCATAGAGGATATAAACAACAGAATAATAAGAGGTGTAGGCGACCCCGACAAGCGATTTAAGGAGGACGCTCTCAGAATGATGAGAGCAGTTCGCTTTTCTGCCCGACTGGACTTTGAAATAGAAAAAAATACCCTTGACGCCATAAAGAAAAATGCCAAACTTATTAAAAACATAAGCGCAGAAAGAATAAGGGAGGAGCTTTTTAAGCTCATATTGTCCTCTCATAACGAAAGGCTTGAAATACTTAAGCAATCCAAAGTGGCGCAGTATGTACTGCCCGAACTGTACAGCATAAGCTGCGATTACAAGAGATTGAATACTCTCAGTCCCAGCATTGCTTTAAGGCTTGCATATATATTTGCGCAAATAGGCGAAAAAAACGTAAAGGATATGCTTATTCGTCTTAAAAGCGACGGCAGGACGATTTCGCTTACATCTCTTCTCGTTAAAAATGCAGGCATAAGGGCAGAGGACGAATATTCCATGAGAAGGCTCATAAGCATAGCGGAGGAAAGCTCTCCCCTTCTCATCGAGCTTATATGCGCCCTTTCCGAAGAGGATAACGACAAAATGACTGCTCTTTACAACAGCGTAAAAAAAGATTGCTGTTCCCTTAAATCTCTGGCAGTAAAGGGCAGCGATATTACCGCCCTTGGTATAAAGGGCAAGGCTGTAGGGAATATTCTGGACAAGGCACTTGACTATGTGCTGAAATACCCCGAAAAGAACAATAGAAACGAGCTTATGGAATATGTAAAGGAGATAGTGTAATGGCAAAAGCGCTTGTAACCGGAGGCAGCGGCGGCATAGGTCTTGAAATAGCAAAGGTTCTTTCCGAAAGAGGCTACGAGGTCTGTATCGTTTCAAGAAACGAGGAAAGGCTCAGAAAGGCTGCGGAAAGCATAGCAAACTGCAGCTTTATAGCTATGGATCTCAGCAGCGGAAAAAACTGTATAGAGCTTTACAAAAGAGTAAGAAATATAGATGTGCTTGTAAACAACGCAGGCTTCGGCGCATGGGGATATTTTGTAAGCTCCGAGCTTAAAAACGAGCTGAATATGATAGATTTGGACGTAAAGGCTCTTCATATTCTTACAAAGCTATATCTCAGAGATTTTGTGATAAAAGACAAGGGCTATATTTTAAACGTGGCTTCTCTCGCCGCCTTTGGCTCAGGTCCTCTTATGGCGGCGTATTATGCGGCAAAGTCCTATGTATATAAGCTGACTACCGCCATAAACGAGGAGCTGAGAATAAGAAAAAGCAATGTCAAAATATCCGTGCTATGTCCCGGACCTGTGGACACAGGCTTTAATGCAAGAGCAGGAGTGAAATTCAGCATAAAGCCCCTTTCGGATAAATATGTGGCAAGCTACGCCGTGGATAAGCTCTTTAAGGGCAGTATGACCATAATTCCGGGCAAGACCGCCAAAATAACGGCGCTTCTCTCACATATCGCTCCCGAAAGGCTTATGCTCAGAGTATGCTATTTAATACAGAAAAACAAGGGAAAATAACACAAGGGGCGGAGTAGCCTTGGCTCAGCTGCTCCGCCCTCGTTTTTTTGTTTTTTCCATTACATTTATGTTACATACAAATACAATACTTGATAAATTTGTATATTTTGGTTATAATTTATTTATATAGGTTTTATAAATTGACAGGGAGGTGTTTTTTATGGCAAAGGTACTTGTAGTAGACGATGAAAGCAGTATTGTAAATATAATATCCTATAATCTTAAAAAGGAAGGCTATGAGGTCATTACCGCAGAAGACGGGGAAGCGGGGCTTGAGCTTGCGCTCAGCGAAAATCCCGACCTTATACTACTGGATATTATGATGCCTAAAATAGATGGATACGAGGTATGCCGCAAAATAAGGGAAAAGAGCAATGTGCCTATTATAATGCTTACGGCAAGAGCCGACGAGGTGGACAAGGTCATAGGTCTTGAAATGGGCGCAGACGACTATGTAACAAAGCCCTTTGGCAACAGAGAGCTTATAGCCAGGGTAAAGGCTCATCTGAGGAGAAGCGCGGCAAAGGATATGCCCGATAACAAGGGCAATATACAGACCTTTGGCGATATGACTATTGATTTTGACAGATATGAGGTTACAAAGAGAGGCGAGGTCATTAACCTTACATTAAGGGAATTTGAACTTCTGACCTTCCTTGCAACTCAGAAAACACAGATATTCAACAGAGAGACCCTGCTCGAAAAGGTATGGGGCTACGAATATTTCGGCGATGTAAGAGCCGTTGATGTGACTATAAGACGATTAAGAGAAAAGATAGAAGACGACCCCGGTAAGCCAAGGTATATTATTACCAAGAGAGGTATAGGCTATTATTTCAGTTCATAAGGTGATATTTTATGAAAAGTATTCGTTGGAAGCTGGTATTTCTGTATCTTTCACTTGTTTTTATTGTAATGATACTTACGGGCACCGTAATAATTACAAGCACCGAAAACCGAGAGAAAAGCAAGGCTTCGGAGGAGTTAAGACAGTACGCGATATATATAGAAGAGCAGGTCGTTGACCAGTATGACAGCAGATATTTTCAGGACAGTATAGTAAATCTGCCCTTTATAAGCTCATCTCAGAGGACTGTAAGCGGTCATATACTGGACTCCCAGGGCAAGACCATAGCCAGCTCTTCCTCTGCCGATACCGACGAGCTTCGCAATTTTACCGATTCTGCCGTAATATCTGCTCTCAACGGTAAGGAGAGCTTTACCGATGATATAAGGGTGACCGACGCAAACGGTCAGACATACGGCGTTATGGGATACGCTTACCCCTGTAAGGACGAAAACGGCAGCGTGCAGTATGTTGCCTATGTGCAGATGAGTTCAGAAGCAATAGATTCAACTGTGGCTCAGACAATAAGAAGCATACTTGTGGCTTCCGTACTGGCTCTTATATTTACCGCCATGATAGGCTTTATATTTGCCAATACCATAACCGCCCCCATAGCCGTTCTTACCAAAAAGGCGGATATGATGGCAAAGGGACGTCTTGAGCAGAGGGCAGTCGTAAGGAGCAACGACGAAATCGGTCAGCTGACGCGCAGCTTCAACACCATGGCAAGAGAGCTTAAAAAGAGCCTCGGCGAGGTAGTGGATCAGAGAAACAAGCTGGAAATAGTGCTTCACAATATGACAGACGGTATACTTGCCTTTGACGAAAGAGGTAATCTTATACATATAAATAAGTCCTCTTATGAAATGCTGGATATAAATGATGTAAGCATATCTCTCAAATGGCTTCTTAAAAAGTTGAAATTAGACGTATCCGATATAAGACCCAATTCCATAACAGATCTTGTGCTGGACGAAAACGGAAAGTATATATCCGTAGCTCTTATACCCTACGCCATAAAAAGCAAGGCAAACGGCATAATAGTAGTTCTTCACGATATTACAAAGCAATCTCAGCTCAACAATATGCGTCAGGAATTCGTTGCCAACGTAAGCCACGAAATAGGCACTCCTCTTACTACAATAAAAGGCTATGCGGAGCTGCTTTTGGACGGCGCCATAGACGATAAATCCGTCGCTATGGATTTCTTAAGGGAAATAAACGTAGCTGCCGACAGAATGAAGCTGTTAAGAGACGACCTTCTGGATCTTTCCCGCTTCGATACCAAGGTAAACAAGCTCAACCGAAAGGACGCAGACCTTGTGGAAATAGTAAAGGGCTGCTGCCGTCAGAATATAATAGTTGCCGAAAACAAGAATCAGACCATAGAATTTACTCCGCCGGATAAGGAAATGCTCATATTCGCCGATGTTGGCAGAATAAATCAGGTCATAACCAACATTATGTCAAACGCTATGAAATACAGCGGCGAGGGCGCAGTCATAAAAATATCCATAAAGGAGAAAAAGACTACCTATCATCTTGAGATTTCGGACAACGGCATAGGTATGCCGAAGGAGGCTCTTGGCAGGATATTCGAGAGATTTTACAGAGTTGACAAGGCAAGGAGCAGAGCTATGGGAGGAAACGGTCTGGGACTTGCCATAGCCAAGGAGATAATGGACGCTCACGGCGGAAGAATAGAAGCATACAGCGAGCTGGGAGTAGGCACAACAATGGTGCTTATTTTCCCTAAATCCGTAAATGACAATAATTGACATAATATAAGGGACTGCAGTATTCAAAGGCAGTCCCTGTATTATTTTGATGGAGATATATAGTAATTTTCAGGGACTGTTGTGGGGAATTTTTTGTTTAGACGAGTATCGACCCTTCAGTCAGCGCAGTTCAAAGTCTTATTATTCCAAATCCTTTGGCTGCGCTGACAGCTCCCCTTCTCGTAAGGGGAGCCTTAGGTATACGCCCTTCAACTTTTCCTTATAATGTTGAAAAAATCAGCATTTCTCACTTTCTCAAAAAATGTGAAGCGCCTATACGAAAGCCTCCCCTTCAGAGAAGGGGAGGTGCAGACTGTCGAAAAAACAATATTATGGCAGAAAATACGAATTAAAATAAAGAACAGCTTGCAAAAAAGCGTCGCAGACTTTAATCCGCAAGGCGAGCTTTGCCCGCCTGAGGACAGGAACTTTTCTGTAATTTAGGCATTTATGCCTAAATTGCGGAAAACACGGCTGGTTCCTACCGCAGATAACTGAAAGAAATGCCAATAAGCATTTCTTTCAAGCGTGTCGATTTTATCGACACGCTGAGCCTCCCCTTCAGAGAAGGGGAGGTGCCCGCCCAATCATTTCATTTGGGCATAAATAACCTTGAGTTGGCGGGCGGTAGGGTCGAATCTACTCACCTAAACAAAAATCCACCCCTAAATCAAATAAATCTATCGTATTATAACCTTTTTGCAAGCAGTTCTTTATATTAATTCGTATCTGCTGTCAGAATATTGTTTTTACAACAGCTTGATTTTTTTCTTTTTATACAAAACTTAAAATAAATGTTGAAATTTAATGTAAATTGCATTAAAATAAAATTGGTCATGTATTATTATGGAGGTGTCTTGTATGAAGGTTCTTTTAACAGGCTGTGGATTTATAGGCAGAAGCATAGTGTACGCTCTTGCCGACAACGGTATCGAGACCGTAGTTCTTGACAGCGTTAAGGGTACGGAGAATTTGAGTCTTCCTTTGTGCAGCTTTTACAGATGCGATATTACAGACCTTGAAAGCGTAAGCAGGATACTTGACAAGCACAGTGATATTGAAACGGTGATACATTCCGCTATGGTATCCGCCGTTGCCAATTCCGTAAAGGAGCCTTACGAGTTCTATTTGCAAAACGTATCCGGAGCGCTTTCTTTCGTAAGCCTTTTAAAGGACAGGGGCATAAAGAAAATAATATTTGCCAGCTCCGCTTCGGTATACGACGACGTACCCGGCTTTATGGTAACAGAGCGTTCTCCCATGAAGCCCAGAAGTCCTTTCGGACGCTCCAAGTATATATTTGAAATGATGCTCAGAGATTTCTGCAACGCTTACGATATGAAGTGCATAGCATTGAGGAATTTCAACCCCATAGGCATCGACCATTATTACGGCACGAGAGAAAACCAGCTCCCCTTAAGGACCGGCTCAAATATACTTGAGAAAATAATAAAGGTCTATACGGGCGAGGAAAAAGCCTTTATAATAAACGGCGACGACTGGGAAACCCGTGACGGCACTTGCATAAGGGATTATATACACATTACAGACCTTGCCATGGCTAATGTAAAGGCGCTTATTAATTTTGACTCCGCCTTTAAGAAGGCAGGTCCTGAATATACCAATTATTTAAGTCTTAATATAGGCAGCGGTATAGACGTTACCGTAAAGGAATTTTTAATAGCCTTCCGAAATATTGCGGGAGAGAAAATAGCTACAACAGTGGGACCAAGAAGAATAGGAGATATAGGCGGCAGCTACGCCAATATACAGCTTGCGGAAAAAACCATTGACTGGAAGCCTCAGTTCAGAGTGGAGGATGCAATAATAGACAGGCTTTCCATTGTTGAGTAAGGATTGAAGGGGTACTATGAATAAAAGAGCTAACAGAGTTTACTGGCTTTTGCTTATAATGATATTGATAATGGGCGTATGTATAATGGCAGACGATAAAAGGGGCAATACGCCAAAGGATACTGCCGATACCACAGAAACGACTACACAAGCCGTTTCCGAAGTGTCTGAAGCGTATACAGAGGCAACCAGCTCCGACGAGACCGTAGAAACCTCCACGGTAGACGAGGCTATGCTCGAAAGCTATTATAAAAATACCGTATTTACAGGCGACAGCATTATGTCGGGCTTTGCCACATTTGTGCAGAATACCTCAGACAATGCGCCTATATGGCTTAAGCAATGTACCTTTATTACGGCGGTAAGCTGGGGCATAGATGACGCTCTTAAGGGCACAGGTCCTATGTACAGCGGAAAGGCACAGGATATAGCCGTATCATTGAGCAGCATAAAGCCTGCAAAGGTATTTATCAATCTGGGAATAAATGAAATGAACGGTCTTGGCTCTCCGGGCTATTCCGTGGAAAAGCTCAACGGCAAGTACGGCGAGCTTATAGCTCATATAAAGTCAGCCGTTCCCGAATCAAAGATATATATTATGAGCGTTACTCCCTGTACGGCAGCCAAGGAAACAAATATGTTCAACAACGAAACAATAAGGAAATTCAATAAATCCGTAGAGGAAAAGGCAGAGGAATGGGGCGTCACCTATCTGGACTTTTCGGCAGAATTCGGTGAGGCGCTTGCTCCCGAGTATGCAAGAGACGGTATACACCATCAGCCAAAGGCGTTTAAGGAAATATGGATACCTTATCTTGAAAAAATCGCCGCTGAAAATATATAAGGTATATGCCTTTTAAAAAAGCAAAGGAGAATTTATATGAAAAAAATAATCGCTGTTATTGCCCTTATTATATTTGCCACAGGCTGCGGCAATAATATTGACGAAAGCAAAATAGAGAGCTTTGACGTAAACGCCGTATATGACACCGTTTCTTCAATAACGGACGGTGAGCTTGTCACTCTTGACGACACATATATTTCCAATTACTACGGCATAGACACCGCCGACCTTGACGGCTATGTATTTGCCCAGAGCGAAGACCCAAACTCCGCCGAGTCCGTTATTATGTTCAAGTGTGAAGACGATGCCAAGAGGGAACAGTATGTTACGGCTGTTGAAAATGCCATAAAGCAGAAGGCTACCGAGCTTACAAATTATAATCAGCCTGAACAGGCTCAGCTGGCTAAAGACAGCAAAATACAGGAAAAGGGCTCTCTTGTATATGTAGTGATTTCCTTCGCATCAGAGGATATACTCACCACAATAGAAGCCAATTTATAATTACGGAGGCTTAAATGTTATTTTCAAGTCTTGAATTTATATTTTTTTTCCTGCCCATAGTATGTATTCCCTATTTTATTGTTAAAAACACTAAAATAAGGAATTACATACTTATACTGGCAAGTTTGTTTTTCTATACCTTTGGCGAGCCAAAGGCAGTTTTGCTTATGCTTGTGTCCATAGTTGTGAACTATGGACTTGCCCTGTTAATAGAAAAACGCAAAAGTGCAAAAAAATTCTTTCTTACGGCTTCAATACTTGTAAATATTGGGCTTTTATTTTGGTATAAATACACAGGCTTTTTTGTATCGAGCCTTAATTCTCTTTTAGGGCTCAGCTTTGAAGTGCCTGTAATACATTTGCCCATAGGCATTTCATTTTTTACATTCCAGGCTATGAGCTATGTAATAGACGTGTACAGAGGAGATACACCCGTTCAGAAGAAGCTCTCAAATCTGATGCTTTACATTTCATTTTTCCCCCAGCTTATAGCAGGTCCTATTATTAAATACCACGATATAGACGAGCAAATAGAAAACCGTCAGATAAGTCTTGATAGTTATGTGGCAGGCAGCAAAAGATTTCTGATAGGTCTTTTCAAAAAGGTGCTTATTGCCAACAACGCCGGAGCGCTGTGGGAAGCTGTATTGAATTCCGATATGTCCTCCCTGTCCGTGGCGGGAGCATGGCTTGGCGCAATAGCTTTCAGCCTCCAGATATATTTTGATTTTTCCGGATATTCGGATATGGCAATAGGCTTGGGCAGAATATTCGGCTTCCGTTTTCTCGAAAACTTTAATTATCCCTATATTTCAAGGAGTATAAGAGAATTCTGGAGGAGATGGCATATTTCCCTTTCCACATGGTTCAAGGAATATCTCTATATACCTTTGGGCGGCAGCCGAAAGGGAAATGTAAGAACATATTTCAATCTGCTTGCGGTATTTCTGTGTACGGGTATATGGCACGGCGCAAGCTGGAATTTTGTAATATGGGGTATATGGCACGGCTTTTTTTCCGTAATAGAAAGACTGGGGCTTGAAAAAATATTGAAAAAATGCAGAGTTATAAACCATATATATACTCTTTGCGTCGTAGTGATAGGCTTTGTCATATTTGCCATAACGGATTTTACACAGCTTGGAGAATACATGGGCGTTATGCTTTTCAACTCCAACCATATCCTTGTAAACGACAGTTTTATATTCAATCTAAAGGAAAATATCACCCTTATTGGGGCGGCTGCGCTGTTCTCCATGCCTGTGTACAAACGGCTTGAGGGCAGTATAGAAAGCAACGGGATTTTAAAAACGGCAGAGGGCGTATTGTTTATACTGCTTTTTATAGTGACGATAGCTTATCTTGTAAGCTCCGCATACAATCCTTTCCTTTATTTCAGATTTTAGGTACACGATATGAATAAATTTATTTCACTTACTGTTACAATTTTAATACTGGCGCTGAGTATAGCTTTTGTTGTTATGCCCAAGTCCGACTTTTCCGAAAACGAAAACAGAATGCTGCAGGAGTTTCCGGAGCTTACATTTGAGAGCTTTGCATCTGGAGAGTATATGGAGGATATTACCCTCTATATAAGCGACCATTTCCCCCTGCGCAACGGCTTTGTGACCCTTAAGACGCTTTTTGCCGAGAAAATAATGGGCAGCAGGCTTATAAACGGCATATATATATGCGGCGATATGTATATCGAGGACTACAACAGACCCGAAAATACAGACAGGCTTATAGCCACATTCAATAAATTCTGCAAAAATCTTGAGGGCAAAAAGGTAGACCTTATGCTTGTGCCTACCGCAATAGAAATCTACGGCGACAGACTGCCAAGGTTTGCTTCTCCCCTTTCTCAGCTTAAGACAATGGATAAAATATATTCCTCTGTGGAATGTAATAATATCGACTCTCTGTATGACGCTCTGCGGCTTGAAAAGGAAAAAGGCAGAAAGCTCTTCTACAGCCTTGACCACCATTGGACGACAGAGGGAGCTTATGTGGGCTATACTGCCTACTGCAAGGCAAAGGGCATTGAGCCTCAGCCGGAAAGCGCCTTTGACATTAAGACAGTCACAGATGATTTCAAGGGTACTGTATATTCAAAGCTCAACGACATTACCCTTAAGGGTGAGGAAATAAAGGTATACGACCAGGACAACGACATTACCGTGCTGTACGACGGTGTGGAAAGCAATTCTCTCTACAACTACGACTATCTGGAGAAAAAGGACAAATATTCTCTTTTCCTCAACAACATACATTCTCTTGTGGAAATAACAAATAATAAAACCGACAGCACAAGAACTCTTGCCATAGCCAAGGACAGCTATGCCAATTCTATGATACCCTTCCTTGTAAAGCACTATAAGAAAATATACGTGTTTGACACAAGGAGCTACAAGGGAGCTGTCAGCGATTTTGTAAAAGAAAATAACATTGACGACGTTCTTATTCTCTACAATATGAATACAATAGATACAGACACAGGCGTAAACGTGATTTATTAAGGGTGAGAGCATGGCGTGGGAAATAGATTTCCTTAATTTTATAGCGGATAACATACACAGCGGACTTATGGACAGGCTGATGGTGCTTATTACCTATCTTGGCAACGGCGGTATATTATGGATAGGTCTTACGGCTGTAATGCTTGGCTTTAAGGATACGAGAAAAGCAGGGATAGCCTCTGCCGTTTCTCTTATACTCATGCTTATTTCAGTCAATATTATAATAAAGCCTATTGCAGGCAGGATACGTCCCTTTGAGGCGGATGCCTCTCTTCTGAGAGCGGTACTCATATCCCTGCCCAAAGACGCCTCCTTTCCATCGGGTCACACCGCCGCAGGCTTTGCCTCCTCCGTAGCCGTGCTTCTCTGCAGGAAAAAGCTCGGTATAATTATGGTTATTCTGGCATTTCTCGTAGGCATAAGCCGACTGTATCTCTGCGTTCATTTTCCCACAGACGTTATTGCGGGAGCTGTCATAGGCGCTCTTCTCGGCGTTGTGGGCTATTGTATTTCAGAATATATAAATAAAAAATATATTGACAAAACACCGTAATATGTGTTATCATATTTCTGTTGATTATAGCGGCTTGGTTAAGTGGTATAACGTTCGCCTCCAAAGCGAAAGTTGAGAGTTCGATTCTTTCAGCCGCTGTTTGCGCGAGTGGCTCAGTGGTAGAGCATCGCCTTGCCAAGGCGAGGGCCGCGGGTTCAAATCCCGTCTCGCGCTTATGGGCTTCTCCTAGAGAAGCCTTTTGCGTGTCGATAAAATCGACACTTTGAAAGAAATGCTTATTGGCATTTCTTTCAGTTATCTAAGGAAGGAACCAGCCGTGTTTTCCGCAATTTAGGCATAAATGCCTAAATTACAGAAAAGTTCCTGTCCTCGGAGGAAGTGAATTCCTCCTGCGGATTAAAGTCTGCGACGCTTTTTTCAGACTGTTCTTTATTTTAATTCATATATACCGTCAAAATAATGTTTTTTCGACAGCCTACGGCTTCTCTCGGAGAAGCCTTTTTACATATAATAAATTACAAGGAGGTTCTTATATGCAGCTTCAGTATTCCAACAAGGGCGTATGCTCAACACAGACGATATTAGATGTAGACGATAACACACATATTATAAAGAGCTGTCAGATAGTAGGCGGCTGTATGGGAAATACACAAGGTATATCCTCTCTGCTTGTAGGCATGAAGGCAGAGGACGCTATAAAGAGAATGAAGGGTATAAAGTGTGGCTTCCGCTCCACCTCCTGTCCCGACCAAATCTCTCTCGCCCTTACAGAGGCTCTCAACAGGCTTGACAGCTGAAATACTTAGTCTAAACGCCCTTTTTTGTTCATATAATCAATTAGGTATGAACAAGGAGGGCTTTTTTAATGAGAGCCGACATAGCTGAGCGCTCCCTTGAAATAGGGAAATATATATGCGAGACCAAAAAGACCATAAGAGCCGCGGCAAAGGTATGGGGCATATCCAAATCCACCTGCCATAAGGATTTGGTAGACAGACTTCCCAAAATCGACCCCGTACTGGCGGAAAATGTAAAGGTGATACTTGCTTACCATAAGGCGCAAAGACATATACTTGGCGGCAAGGCAACAGCCGCAAAGTGGAAAAACGTGAATAAAAACGCTCTGTGAAAAGTTTTGCATAAATTTTCATAATTTGCCCAAACTATTTACGAGGTGATATTATGAGAGTTTATATTGATGAGGATTTGTGTATAGGCTGTGGTCTGTGCGCAAGCATTGAGCCGTCGGTATTTGAAATGGGCGACGATAATCTTTCCCATGTCGTAGGCGATGTGACCGACGATAATGAGGAAGCCGTCCATGAAGCAGTGGAAAGCTGCCCGGTAGACGCAATAAAAGAAGAATAGCGCTTCATTAAGACTGCTGCGGCAGTCTTTTTGCTTTTATTGTATTGATATTGAAAAAGGTTTATGATAAAATAATACAAATAACAATGGGATAAATATTAAAGTCTGTCCCAACAATTCAGTTCCCGTTTTTAGACGGGGCTTATTAAAGGAATGAGTATATGAAACAGCTTATAGACAGCTTCTGCAACAGCCAAAAGCTGAATAAAGAAGAGCTTCACGCCCTCCTCAACATTTCCGAGGAGGACAGGGAATATCTTAGCCAAAGAGCAAGGGAAATAAGCCTTGCCACATTCGGAAAAAAAATATATCTGAGGGGACTTATTGAAATATCCTGCTACTGCAAAAACGACTGCTATTACTGCGGCATAAGGCGCAGCAACAAAAACGCCGAGAGATACCGACTTACCCCGGAGGAAATACTGCTTTGCGCCGATAAGGGTCACGAGCTTGGCTTTCGCACATTTGTACTCCAAGGCGGCGAGGATACTAGGTACACAGACGATATTATATGCTCCATAGTGGAAAGCATAAAATCCAAATACGACGACTGCGCCGTTACGCTTTCCTTGGGCGAGAAAAGCTATGAAAGCTACAAGCGGTATTATGAAAGCGGCGCAGACAGATATTTATTAAGGCACGAGACCGCAGACAACGCCCATTATTCAAAGCTGCACCCCAAGGAAATGTCTCTTGAAAACAGAATGAGGTGTCTTTACGACCTTAAGGATATAGGCTATCAGGTGGGCTGCGGCATTATGGTAGGCTCTCCCTGGCAAAGCGAGGACACCATATACAAGGATTTGGAGTTTATGCAGGCTCTCCAACCTCACATGATAGGCATAGGTCCTTTCATACACCACAAGGATACGCCCTTTGCAGAATTTGAAAATGGCAGCACGTACACCACCCTTGTGCTTTTAAGCATACTGAGGATAATGTTCCCCAAGGTGCTTTTGCCTGCCACAACGGCTCTTGGCACAGCCGACCCTTTTGGACGGGAAAAGGGTATACTTGCAGGAGCAAACGTGCTTATGCCAAACCTTTCCCCCGTTTCCGTCAGAAAGAAGTATTCTCTTTACGACAATAAAATATGTACAGGCGAGGAGGCTGCGGAATGTAGGGGCTGTCTTGAAAGACGCATAAATTCCATAGGCTACACTATATCTATGAGCCGAGGAGACTATCCCGACTTTAAAAGGAGTTAAATATGAAAGAAATAAGAATAACCGACATAGGAAATATAAATATAGGAAATGCTCAGGACTATGAAAACGGCACCGGATTAACCGTCATAATTTCAAAGGAAGGTATGGCGGCAGGCATTGACATAAGGGGCGGAGGTCCTGCCTCAAGGGAAACTCCCCTGCTTAATCCGCTTATGCAGGCAGATAAAATACACGCCCTTGTGCTTGGTGGAGGCTCTGCCTATGGTCTTGACGCAGCGGGAGGAGTAATGGAATACCTAGAGGAAAGAGGAATAGGTCTTGACGTAGGCGTTGCAAAAGTACCTCTTGTATGCCAAAGCGATATATTTGATTTGGGCTACGGAAATCCCAAGGTACGCCCTGATAAGAAAATGGGCTATGCCGCCTGTATAAATTCCGAGAAAAACCAGCCTGGGGAAGGTTATGTAGGCGCAGGAACAGGCGCTACCGTAGGCAAGCTCTACGGCATGGAGCAATGCAGCAAATCCGGTATAGGCATTTACGCAGTGGAATTAGGAGAATTGAAAATAGGCGCAATAGTTGTAGTAAACGCCTTTGGCGATGTATTCGACAGCAAGGGCAACAAAATAGCCGGACTTACCAATAAGGAGGGTACGTCCTTCCTCGATTTCAGAGAGGAAATGTACAAAAATCTTGAACCCAAAAATCAGTTTACGGGCAATACCACAATAGGCGCTGTAATAACAAATGCCGCCTTTGAAAAATCTATGCTCTGTAAAATAGCGTCTATGGGACAAAACGGTCTTGCAAGACGTATATTCCCCGTACATACTATGGCTGACGGCGACAGTATTTACGCCCTGTCTGTGGGGGATATAACTGCGGATATAAACGTTGTAGGCTCTTTGGCTACTTATGTAGTTGAAATGGCTATTGAAAGAGCCGTGAAAACCGCAGGAAATATCGACTCTCATATAGGTTGATGATAAGGTTGAGAAAGAAATGACGAAAAGTCGACCCTAACAGCAGCCCTTCTTTGAAGGGGAGGCTCAGGAATATGTCTTTTATTCCTTGGCTAGTGAAAAATTTTTTGTATAGCATATGGAGTGATATACTAAAAGTGCAGTCGCAAAAGACCCAAAAATCTGATAGAATAGAAATAAAAAGAAGAAAGGAGAA